>DATLSR010000001.1:0-7891 GCA_035533995.1 Acidimicrobiales bacterium
CTCTCAAGTTCGCCCTTTGCGTTGCCGGTGAAAACGCCTGTCCGCCCGAGGACGTTGGCGGACCCGGTGGCTTCGAGTATTTTCTCGAGGCGTTGGCCGATCCCAAGCACGAAGAGCATGAGAACTACGTGCGCTGGAACGACGGCGACACTTTCGATCGCACCACGTTCAGTCTCATCGAAGTCAATGCAGCACTTCAGAAGGTCCGGCAACGCTCCAGCCGGGGACCGGAACCCTGGTAATCGGGGACCGGAACCCTAGTAATAAGGTCATTCGGCGCACACGAATTCAATGGTCGACATAGGACACAGTTACTTAGTATTTCAAGATTTGCTCCAATTCTGGTAGACTAAATCCGTATTTGTTCTACTATTAGGAGCAAAATCGTGGATAACAGTCTCTCGACCATCATTCTCAGCGGCGACCTTCCTCGTTCAACACTCTCGCAGATGTCGGCGCGAGGGGCGGTAAGGCGGCTGGCGACGGGCGTCTACACAACCGACACGTCGAGTACGCCCGAACGAGTGGTCCGACGAGAGTGGCGGACCATCGCCGGGCGCCTCTTTCCAGACGCCACTATTTCGGATCGCTCCGCTCGAGGTGCCGGACCCGTTGAGGGAACGCTGTACCTTGTCCATCCTCACAACGACCGTACGCTCACCTTGCCCGCGCTCACCATTTCCCTGCGCCGCGGCGCCGCCCCCCAGCCAGGCGACATCCCTCTGCCCGGCGGCCTTCACCAAGCGTCGCTCGCCCGGGCCCTCGTCGAGAACGCCATCCCCTCCAGGGCTCGCGGCGGCGTGCTCTCGCGTCGGCTCACCCGCCACGAACTCGGTGAATGGGTCGAGCGCGCCGCGAGGTTTAGTGATGACGACGAACTTGGTCGGGTCCGTGATCATGCGCACACGCTGGTACCACTGCTCGGGGTCAGCGCTAAGGACGCTGGCGATCTCGACAACCTGCTCGGCGCTGCGCTAGGGACGAGGCAGGTGTCGGGTCTTCCGCGCTCGCTTCGACAACGTGCGCTCGGTATTCCCTACGACGCCGAACGAATCGAGCTTTTCGACGTCCTGGTCGCCGCGCTGCGATCAGCCGCCCCCCAGAACCATCCCGCGGCTCCGCTCGAGCCGAGCCGCCTCCCCTTCTACGAAGCCTATTTCTCGAACTACATCGAGGGCACGGAGTTCACTGTCGAAGAGGCTGAAAATATCGTCTACCGGGGAATCGAACCCGCCGGACGACCTCAAGACGCCCACGATGTGCTCGCCACCTTTTGGCTCGTGAGTGATCTCGCTGAGATGAGACGACTCGCGGATGGTCCCAACGAGTTCCTCGAACTTCTCCAGGAGCGCCACGCCCGAATCATGGAGGCACGCCCCGACAGGCGCCCCGGACTCTTCAAGGAGCGTGCCAACCAAGCCGGGTCAACCGTGTTCGTGGACCCCGACTTGGTTCGCGGAACCCTCATCGAGGGATTCAGCCGTCTCGACGACCTCGACAGCGCATGGGAGCGGTCGGTCTACGTGAAGTTCCTCGTGGCCGCGGTGCATCCTTTCGACGACGGCAACGGACGCTTATCTCGAATCATGATGAATGCCGAATTGGATGCTGGTGGACAGTCTCGAACGATCATTCCCACAGTCTTTCGCGACGACTACATCGGTGCCCTACGTCGTCTGGATCGTGCCAACGATCCCTCGGTGTTGATTGACGCCCTCCGTTTCGCGAACGACTGGACTACTCGGATCGACTTCACCAATACCTCGACCGTCCGCGCACAGTTAGAGGCGACTAACGCGTTCGCTGAAGAGGGCGGCACTGAGCGTCTCCGGCTGCCACCCTTCCGTCACTTTGTCGCAGCCGAAGAAGAACCGCTACGCAACAAAGTTCAGCAATTCGAAAAGAGCGACAACCCTAATATTCAGACACGAATCGCCGAGCAGCGCCACCCTCTTGATTCATCCATGAACGATGATCCTGGCGTGGACCACTCACCCAGTTTCGAGTTGTAACACGAAAAATCCCACACAATTTCCCACGGACCGTTCCGACACCATCGGACGAATCCGACCGCACCGGACAAGATCCCTTTGAATCTCAGATGATTCCGACCGCACCGGACCAGTCCGACCATCCGTATCCCTCTTTTAATCTCAAAGTGCCGGGATCGAGACCCGGGCGGCCCACGAATGAGTCATCGCTGGACCCACTCCGAACTTTTCGTGGGTCTTTCGGAGAACCTGACTCAATGTTCATAACTCCCCGTCTTTGCTCATACGTCTCAGGCGCCGCAGCGCGAGTAACTGCATTCCTGAACTGGCGACGAATCGAGAAGACCAATCATTCTTGCGCGTGCAACACGCCTCCACTAATTCGATTTCAAGCTGAATCTGGTGGTTCAAGGTTCGATTCGATCCATTCGCGAATTTGCGGCGCCCATCGTCGTGCCTGATTTATACCAGACAAGTAACGAAATCCAATGAGCAGGTAGATTGGCTCGCCGTTGCGCAGAGTAAGGACCAATGGCTTGCCCAGACTACCGAATAGCCCGAAACTCGCGGCATTGCCGGCGCGAACTCCGGCGGCTTGCGCTCGACCATAGACCTCAGTGAACTTCGCTTGAGCGTTAATAATGTTTGCCCGCGGAATTGACCGCCAAGAGCTAAGAATCAGAGCCTCCGATTCCACCGATATTAGACCACTATGGGGGAACATTCGTCGCTGATCGCTGAGCAAATTAATCCTCCCCGAAGTCCGTGCCAAACGCAGCTCGCTTTCGGTAGCGCCGTTATAACTGTCGTCCACGATGTGTAGATTCCTCTCTGGTTCTGATCGAAATTCCGCCAACATTGCGATCGGCAATCACTCCCACATGCTGCAACACGATCAGCGTCGTACCATGGGTAGACGACTTTGGAGATGAGATTGATGGTGGAATAGGCGTTCCGACCAATAACCCATGTTCCGGGAGGCGGTTGGCCAGTTGGTAACTCATGCGTCGCGCCGGTGAACATGCTCAAATCTGGGGCGAATCGCGATCAAGTACGCAGCGGCACCCAAAAATGGAAACACTAGAGGAAGCACGATCCAGAGGGTCTTATTGCTGTCGATCAAACTAAATGCCTGAGACGTCCGCTTCGCCGCATCGACTACGCAGAACAGCGGTAAGCCCGCGACGATAACGGCGGCAAGGGTGACGAGGATGATGCTCATCGTATGAACCCAGGTTGGAACAACAAAGTTGAGCCACTGCGGTTCTCCATTCGCGCTTGATACGAGCAATTATCAGTTGCGCAGACCATCCTCATCATGCAATGTCCGAGTTCCAAGGATCTTAAGTTCACGACCCGAGAGGGATATCTCCGGATAATCCAATTATTCGTTGCAAATCTCAACATGTTGGACTCTCTTCTTCCCAGACTTCTAGATTCAATCGATTGATATCCACGTACGCCCGCGACTCATATTCCTGCAACATCAGACCAGGACTTAATCCATCATTTCTCACTACGCGTCACGTCGAACCATCACCACGGCGCCAAGGATGAGAAGGGCAACCGTGTACGCCGCCATCACCAAGAGACCGTTCCACGGCGAGAAGGCGTTTCGCGGCGGTCCTTGATTGCTGGATAGGAATGCGGCACCGATGCGCGATGGAAAGTACCGGATCGTATCGTTGAAGACCGAGATGGGAAAGGCTCGCAGAATATTCGGCACCACCAACAAGATGGCGACAAAGGTACTAATGGCGCCAGCGGTGTGTCGAATGATGGTGGCGAGACCCAGCGAGAAAATACCGATGAGTCCGATGAAGAGTCCGGTACCGACGACTTCGCGCAGTGCCCCCGGAGTGGACAGCGTGGCGTGCACCGCGGGTGCCGTCAAAAGTGTCTGCCCGATGAAGAAGGCGAGGAACGAGGTGACGAGGGCGACGACCAGCGCCACGACGCCAAATACTGCGACCTTGGCCAGCAGGACGAGGGGACGCCGTGGCGCCGCCGACAACGTGGCTCGAATGGTCCCCGTGCCGTATTCGCCGCTCATCACCATCACGCCGAGGACACCGATAATCAGTTGAGCGACGAACACCCCGGTGAGACTCAAACTGGTGGGATCGAAGCTCGCTCGACTACTCGCGCTTTGCGAAGACCAGTGCGAGCGGGTGACGGAGCTCGCAATCGCGCTGACGCCTAGGCCAATTATCACGGTTAGTCCAAGAGTCCAAAAAGTTGAACGGACGCTGGAAAGTTTCAACCACTCGGATCTCATGAGATCCCAGAGCGAGTATCGACCTCCGGGTGTGGGCTTCTCGTAGTTGAGCGTTGCTGGAGTACTAGTCATCGCTCGGTCTCCATCAGTTGCTGGGGACTCGCGGAGGGCGATCCCGTGTATTCAACGCTGCTCTCGGTCAAGTCCATGAACGCCTCTTCCAAGGATTCGCTCTGGGGCGTCAACTCGTAGAGCACGATCGAATGTTGCGCCGCGAGTGTGCCGATCTCTCTATGGTCCTTGCCGCGCACCGTCAGGGAACCATCTTCCTCGACGCTGGTGGTCGCGCCCACAACTTCGAGGGCGCTGCGCAACGACGCCAGATCAGGCGAACTGACCCGGACAGAACGTCGCGAACTCTGGGCGAGCAATTCGTCGATGGCGATCTGCACGATGAGACGACCCTTACCGATGATGACCACTTCGTCCGCCGTGAGGGCCATCTCGCTCATGAGGTGACTCGAGACGAAGACCGTACGACCCTCCTGGGCCAGGCTCTTTAAGAGCAAGCGAACCCACCGGATGCCGTCTGGGTCAAGCCCGTTAATCGGCTCGTCGAAGAGCAGCACTCCCGGGTCACCGAGCAGCGCGGCGGCGATGCCGAGGCGCTGGCCCATGCCGAGGGAGAATTTCCCGACGCGCTGATTCGCGACGTCGCTGAGGCCGACGACGTCAAGTACCTCGTCGACACGACGCCGCGCGATGCGATTGGCCGCAGCCATCATCAGCAGGTGCTTACGGGCACTGCGTCCCGGGTGAATGGCCCGAGCCTCGAGAAGCGCGCCCACTTCACGAAGTGGCCACCGCAAGTCGTGGTAGTGATGTCCATTCACGCGAGCGTCACCGGCATTGGCGTAGTCGAGACCCATGATCATTCTCATGGTCGTGGACTTGCCCGATCCATTGGGACCCAAGAAACCAGTGACGAAACCTGGTCGTACGTCAAAACTGAGTTGATCGACGGCGAGTTTGTCACCGAACCTCTTCGTTAATCCCTTCGCTTCAATCACCATTCAGCCCCATCTCGTACTCGAGCATCTCGACACACTTGAGTTTGGCGGTCATCGCGCTATTTGTCGTCGCCCCAGCGTCTCTTCTTTATGTACCCCCGGCGGCGTAGCAAAGATGAAGTTCGAGCGATCGGCGTACATCTCGTGGAGTAGTCAGACCTCACCCGACGGGCGACGCAATTGGATCCATCCTTGAGTAGCGTCAAATAGGTGACGCAAGAGGATTCTTCGAACCAAGGGCTGCGACAACCTCTTCTGCGCCGCGTTACGGCTCAACAGCTTCAGTTGATTGACTACGCCATCGCTGGGGTGATGGTGGCATTGGCGTTGCTTCGTGTCTTTGCGGGTTCGTCAGTTCAATACAACGGTGTCACTTCGATTGCCATCTGGTGCACCGCCGCGTTGGGAATTGTCGTGCGACGCCGATTGCCCGTGGTGAGCCTCGGCGTGCTTACGGCTTCGGCTCTTGTCGCAATCTTTACGCATCAAGTATCGTCAGCCGAGCCGTTCATCGCTTTTCCCATGTACGAAGTAGCGTCGCACTTCGATCGCCGCCGAACCCTTGGGGCCCTCATCGGTGTTTGCTCGACGTTGCTGGTCTCGAATCTTTGGGTTACCCTCAGCCACTCGAAACACGATTTCAACGCGACGGCATTGGTGGCCGCGATCGCGGCCTGGTTCGTCGGTGACAGCGTTCGAGTTCGCCGGGCTTACCTCGACGGGCTAGCCGAACAGGCGCGACAGCGCCAACGCGAGATCATTGAGCGGTCTCAACGTTCGGTGGCAGAGGAACGGCTCCTAATCGCGCGTGAACTGCACGACGTCGTCGCGCACAGTCTGAGCGTCATCGCGGTTCAATCCGGCGTAGGACGCCACGTCATTGACGAACATCCCACCCAGGCTAAGAAGGCACTCGCTGCGGTCGAAGTGACAAGTCGTAATTCACTCATCGAGTTGCGCCGTATGTTGGGGGTGCTTCGACAGGATAACGAGCAGCCCGCTACATTGGTCCCTGCCCCAGGCATTCATTCCCTCGACCCCCTGCTCGAACAAGTCCGTACCGCCGGCATTGACGTGGTGTTGAAGTTGGAGAGTGCATTCACGGACAAGTTGTCGCCCACCATGGACCTGACGATCTACCGCATAATCCAAGAGGCCCTCACCAACGTGGTTAAGCACGCTGGTCCGGCTTCAGTCGTGGTCGAACTACGCGACGAATCCGACGCTCTCGTTCTGGAAGTGGTCGATGACGGCGGAGGTGGATTGCCCGCGTATCCAACGACCGTCGACGAACAAATCGTGCACCACGGAATAGTGGGGATGCGAGAACGCGTGGCTCTCTTCGGCGGCGAGCTATTGACGGGCGTACGTCCCGAAGGAGGCTTTGTCGTGAGAGCCCGATTTCCGCTTACAAGTCTTGGGTTTAAATGATCAGCGTCCTCGTCGTCGATGACCAGAATTTGGTGCGTGCTGGGTTTTGCTTCCTCGTGGACTCGACCAAGGACCTCAAAGTCGTGGGCGAAGCGGCGAATGGACGCGAAGCAGTTGAGATTGCTCACAGGACTCACCCCGACGTCGTCCTTATGGACATTCGCATGCCAGATCTGAACGGTATCGAAGCGACTCGCCACATACTGGATGACCCTCTCGCCGGTAATACTCGAGTGCTGATAGTGACGACTTTCGACTTGGACGAATATGTCTACGGGGCTCTGCGCGCCGGAGCCAGTGGCTTCTTGCTAAAGGACTCGCCCCCCGAAGATCTGCTCGACGCCATCAGGGTCATCGCCGCCGGAGACGCATTGTTGGCTCCTAGTGTCACGAGAACCCTCATTAGGGAGTTCGCGAGCCACACAGTTTCGTCGCACGCAGACTCCAAATTGCTCGACATACTGACACCTCGCGAGAGAGAGGTTCTCACCGAGATTGCTCGAGGTCGCTCCAATTCAGAGATCGCCGAAGATCTTCACATGAGTGCCGCAACCGCTAAGACACACGTGAGCCGAATCCTCTCCAAACTTGGAGCTCGAGACCGTGCGCAACTTGTTGTCATCGCATACGAAACAGGGCTCGCAACATCCTCTTGATTGTCAAATATGTGACGATGGCATTCGGGCATGTTCGCGCACATGAATCATGTCAGGAAAGTTGGAGACAAAATCCTCTGAGTCAATATCTATTCATCTCCGAACCGCAGCTCAAGCTCGTCGCCGTCAGACACTCGAAACCGAACATCGACTTGACCTCGAAACGAGCTCAGGTCTAGCCAATTGTCTAGCCACGAGTTCAAACGTGTGAGGACGTCAGCGGACGTTGGCGGACATTGGACTTCGTCCGGCCAGCAGATCTGGACGCTGACGGACGTCCACGGACGTTCTGGAAACACTCTCAAGGTGCCGGGATCGAGACCCGGGCGGCCCACCAAGTCTTACAAGCCCGCCAGAAGACTCTGAACGATCACGCTCATGGTTCCCAACGGTCGCGACAATGGCGATCTGGGGTGAAGATTGAACTAAACGGAAGGATCTTCTTCAGCGTAGAACCCAGTGCAGGTCAGAGCCTCCAGTCCGCCCTGGGCGAATCATCCCGTCGCCAAAGCCATCGGCGGAAGG
>DATLSR010000002.1:0-11819 GCA_035533995.1 Acidimicrobiales bacterium
CCTCGCCTCGTTGGCCGCGACCGACCGAGACCTCGGTCGCTACCAAATCGTCGGCGGCGCGTCGGTGTACCCCTTCGTCTGGAGCGTGCTGCTCGCCGCGCACGATCGAGGGCTGGGCGGCGTGATGACCACCGTCGCGACACGCAAAGAGCCCGAGGTCGCGGCACTTTTGCACTTGCCCGCCAACCACGCCCTGGCGGCCGTCGTGACGCTGGGTTATCCCAAGACGCGCCCGACGAAATTGAAGCGACGAGACGTCGCTGAGTTCACCACCGTGGATTATCACGACGGCGCGACGCTCTCGCCGTGAAAATCTTGCAGCACCGCGCGGGTTAGAGCACCTTTGAAAGGAACGTCTTTAGACGTTCGCTCTGGGGCTGCGTCAGCACCACCTTCGGGTCGCCGGACTCCTCGATGACACCGGCGTCGAGAAAATAGACGGTGTCGGCGACTTCGCGCGCGAAGTTCATCTCGTGAGTCACCACCATCATCGTCATCCCCGTTCTCGCCAAGTCCTTCATCACGTCGAGCACTTCTCCGACGAGTTCGGGGTCGAGCGCCGACGTGGGCTCGTCAAAGAGCATCAACTTTGGTTCCATCGCCAAGGCTCTCGCGATCGCGACTCGTTGCTGCTGGCCCCCCGAAAGTTGGCTGGGGTAGCTTCGCTCCTTCGCGTCAAGACCAACCCGCGCCAGGAGCTCGCGTGCCTTGCGTCGCGCCTCGTCCGTGCTTCGACCCTTGACCTTGACCTGACCGAGGGTGATGTTTTCGAGCACCGTCAAGTGGGCGAAGAGGTTGAATCGCTGGAAGACCATGCCGATCTGCGAGCGCTCGGCGCAGATTTGACGATCGTTCAGTTCATAAAGCTTTCCCTCGCGGTACTCGTAACCGACCAACTCACCGTCCACCCGCAACTCACCCGCGTCGTGCTTTTCAAGGTGATTCACGCAACGCAGCAGCGTGCTCTTACCCGAACCCGAGGGTCCAATCAGACAAGTCACCTCACCGCGTTCGACCGTGAGATTGACCCCCTTTAAGACCTCGACGCCACCGTAGGCCTTGCACACGCTCCGCGCTTCCACCATCGCGGTCATCGCGCGACCTCCAGGCCCCGCGTTGTGCGGAATTTGCCGGCGATTCCTCTCGCGTCGTGGCGTAAGCGCTGGAGCGGCGTGAGCGGTGGCGTTCGTAGGGATCCTCGCGCGAAGTAGCGCTCGACGTAGAACTGTCCGCCCGAGAGCACCGTCGTCCAAAAGAGGTACCAAAGACTCGCGGTCAATAACAAAGGTATGACTTCGTAGTTCGCCGAGTAGATGTTGGTCGCGGCCCCCAACGTCTCGACCACGCTGATCGCCGACGCAAGTGAGGACGTCTTCAACATGGAGATGATCTCGTTGCCGGTCGGAGGAATGATGACGCGCATGGCCTGGGGGACGACGACGAGGCCGAGCGTTTGACGACGAGTGAGCCCAATCGCGCTCGCGGCCTCGATCTGACCCTCGTCAACCGAGATGATGCCCGCACGTGCGATCTCAGACATGTAGGCGCCCTCGTTGAGCGCCAGGGCCACGAGCGCAGCGCGGAAGGGGTCAAAGAATGTGACGGCGCTGACGTGCCAGAACGTGATCGAGGTGAATGGCACCCCCAAGGAGAACTGCGGGTAGATCGCCGAAATGTTGTACCACAACAAGATCTGTACGTACACCGGCGTGCCGCGAAAAAACCACGTGTACGTCCACGCCGTCGCCGACAAGAGACGGTTCGGGGACAGTCGCATGACTGCGACGACCAGTCCAATCACGATGCCGATCACCATCGCCAGCACGGTCAAAAGCAGCGTCAAGGCGACGCCGTGGAGGATCTCACTGGTGAAGAAATAGTGGCGAATGATGTCCCAGCTAAATCGCCACTCCGTCTTCGCGTGGCATATCCGACTTGGCTTCGCACCGCTGCAGGCGTACTGCCCGGTCGGCAGCTTGGAGAAGATCGTGTGGACGAACATCGCGATGACGAGCAACGCGACGCCTCCCGAGATCCACCGACCTACGTGACGAACGGGGACGACCTTTAAAGGTGCGTCCCCGTTCGTGGTCATACGAGTTCAGTTCTTGACGGCTTAGGAGGTCGCCCCGTTCAAGACAATCTTGTTCGCGGGTAGCTTCCCGGAACTGACTCCCCACTTGTTCAAAATTGCCAGGTAGGTGCCGTTCTTCACGAGCGTCTTCAATGCGGCCTGGATGGCTTGAGCCAACTGCGCGCCCGCGGTCGTCTTAGGGGTGGCAATGCCGTAGGGCGCGACGTTGACCGCGCTGCCGACGAGCTTGAACTTACCCTTGGACTGAGACACCACGTAGCCCGCGATCTGACTGTCGAGGAAACCTACGTCCGCGTGACCCGAAGTGACCGCGACGTTCGCCTCGGTCTGGGTCGAGAAGGCCAAAACGGAGACCTTCTTGGCTCCCTTACAGAGCTTGCTGGCGTTCTGAGCGTCAGTCTGCTCTACGGTGCCCGTCTCTACGGCCACCTTGAGGCCACAGAAACTCTTGAAGCCCGAGAACTTGACCTTCGAACTCGCCGCGGCGTACACACCCTCGCCCGCCTGGAAGTAATCGACGAAGTTCACTTGCTTTTCACGGGCCTTGTTGTCAGTGAACGACGAGTTTCCGATCACGTAGTGGCCCGACTTGATGCCCGCGATGATGTTGTCAAACGTCACGTTGTTCTCTTGAATCTTGATGCCCAGCGTCTTGGCGACCGCGTTCATGAGGTCTACGTCGAAACCCACCATCTTCGTACCCGCCATCGACTCGTCGGGGGCGTAGGTCGCGTCCGTCGCGACGGCCAGCGTCTTGCCCTTGTAGGCGGCCGGTACCAACTTCGCGTTGGCCTTGTTGTAAACGCCCGTCGTTCCGGACGCTCCAGCAACCACACTGCTGGCGAGGACCAACGACGAAACGCCGACCGCGACGAGTACCTGGCGGACTCGTGAATTCCCGTGCATGAGTTCTCCCTGATTGATCTGATCCGCCGAGGTCGACGTCAGGGTTCCATTGATACCAGAAAATTCCCCGCCCCCAGGGGCCAGGGCACACTTTTAGCGTCTTTGCGCGCACTTTTTAGCCTCGTGCGCGTTGCCTAGCCGTTGGGCGAACCTAGTGCTTCGCCTTCGACAAGGCGGTGCAGGTGGCTGGCGAGGTCGTCAATGATCGCGAGCGCCTGGGGAACCACGTTGCCCAGGCGAAGAAAACCGTGGACCATACCTTCGGCTTCGAGCAGATGCACCTCGACGCCGAAATTCTCCAACAGCCCGGCGTACGCCACCGCCTCATCGCGCAACGGGTCACACTCAGCGACCACGATGATGGCCGACGCCACGCCCGCCAGATCCGTGCTCAACAACGGAGTGACGCGCGGATCCGTGTGATTCGAAAATTGGCCCAGATACTGGCCGTAGTCGTAACGCAGGTGTTCAACGTCGAGCAGATAACCCGACGCGAACGCGTGGGCGGAATCGGTCACCAACTCGGGACCGAGCGTCGGATAAATCAGAACCTGAGCCACGACGCCCAGGCCTTCGTCGCGCGTTTGGGCGCAGGCAACGGTGGCGAGATTCGCGCCCGCCGAATCGCCCAGGACGATCAACCCCACTCCCGCGTCGGCAAAGTCTCCCCGGTGCGCGGCCACGTAACGCAACGCGTCGCACGCATCATCGAGGGGTACGGGAAAGGGATACTCAGGTGCTAATCGGTAGTCGATCGCGAGAAAACGCATCTTGGTGTGCGCAGCGAGTCGTCGACAGAGTCCCTCATGGGTGTCCAGGTCCCCGACCACGAAACTCCCCCCGTGCAGATACATCACGAGACCCCGACCCTCATCGCCGTGGGGCACGTAGAGCCTGGCCGCCAGGTCGCGACCGGGAAGCGAGATGACTAGGTCACGTCGCTCGGCGACCGGCTCCATCTCGCCAAGGATCGACAAAGCTTTCGCCCGATAGTCATTTCGACGTTCCCCGTACGCCTGCGTCGAAGGGTGCGCTTCGGGAAAAGCTCGAGACTCATCCACCATGGTCGCGATCGACGGGTGAATCACGTCGAACTCCCCTCAAGCACTTCGAGAACCCTCACGTCAACCGTGGTCACGCCAGTACCTTTCTCATGGTCGTCTCCATCGTTTGGTAACCAAGTGAGTCGTAGAGCGCGCGCGCCACGTCATTGTGGCCAAAAACGTTGAGACCGAGATAGGCGCCGCCGCGTTCTTTGACGAATACTTCGGCCGCTTGCATCGCTGCGCGACCGTAACCGCGACCTTGAAACGATGCATCAACGACCACGAAGTAGACGTGCCACGTGGCTTTCGCTCGAGGGTTGGGCGCGCCAAGCCACACGGCACCCACAATCTCGTCACCGTCTACCTGCCAAAGGAAGTGGTGACCCGGCGCCGGCTGGCCACCCGGTGCGAACTCGGCCGACTGCTCTTCGACTTTCTTGCGAGCAGCTTCGAGGTCTTCACCGGCGCGCACTCGTTCCAAGACGTAGTTCTCCGTCACTTTGGGCAGCCAGGTCATAACTTCTTTACTCGTCATCGGTCGAAGCTCAAAGGCCATGTCGTCACCTTAGAAGCGACTCGCGACCTCGACGAGCGTCGCGACCACGCGACTTACGCACCCAAGCGAAAGCGGGCCGTTGACGCCGCCATGACTGAGCCATCTTTGGCGGAAATAACGTACATCACGATGGTCGCCGGTCCGGGATGACCGATGACGCTCAGGGTCTTTTGAAAGTGGGCGCGCACGCCCATCGAGCCGCCCATAACAGTGGTGTGAAGCACGGGAGTCGCGAGCGAGTCGCTCCATAGGGTCACGTTCACTACCGCTTCGTACGCGGTGCTCTCGCCAGCGATCACGAATTGAGAAGCCACGGTCGCCAGCGCGCGCGGTTGGCTGATGGTGATATCTGGCGTCGATGATCCGAGCACCCACCAGACGTTCGAGGGCGTGAGTTGGCGCACCAGAACCGTCGTTACCGGGCCCCCGGCGTAGGACGTTACGCGCACTTCGCCCGAACGAGAGTCGCCCCGTTGAAAGGGGCCGACGATGGGCGCACCCATGGCCAAGAACTGCGTCGCGAATGCTCGGGCAACGGCCGTGGGCGTCGCGTAGGCGACGCCATTCGCGCGTGGCCAGGCCGCAATCCACGTTTGCTCGCTCACCGAGGAGGTCGTAACTGCACTGGTCGTGGTAGTGACGCTGGACCTGCCAATCTCGAAGCCCGTCGCGGCGCCCGCGAGCACAATGACCAATATCCCAATCCACCAAAAGCGTTTCACAGGGCAAAATTATCGGTGGCGACCGAGTGTTTTTAGGGCCGAAAGGCCCTATTAGGGATTCGGTTCGGACTTAATTCCCTACCCAAACCTCGTCGATTCGGCCTAAGTTTCGAACGTAGGTGGACGGAAGCGTATGACGACGAAATTGAAGATCTCCCAGTGGGCGCGACGTGGCCGATTGCGCCATGGTCATGAAGCGCGCGATATGAAGGACGCTTCGCGGCACGTGGGGCATCCCTTCCATGAGTACTGGTCGCGACGTCACTAATTTCAATCAAGGAGCCGTCATCAGTGGCGAAGGCGTCGTTCGACGCCTCTTCGTGCACGAGTTGGTCAACCTCGTTGAAAACGATGCTCGAGCGCGCTCGAGCGAGTTCGCGGACGAAGCGGCGATTCACCAGTTGCGCGTGAGCACGCGCCGACTCCGCTCCAAGTTGAAAGTGGTGGGCTTGGTGCTTCGCCCAACCCCGCGCCAGGAGTTCGAGGCTCGTCTCGGTGAAGTAGGAGCGGTTCTTGGGGAGTTACGCAACCTCGACGTCCTCCAACGTCTGTTCGATCCCTTCTTCGCTTCTGACCCTCAGTTCGGCCCCGTTCGAACACGTCTCGAAGCGGACCTGGAAGTCGCGAGACGCCGAGCGCGGCGAACGCTCGAATCGAAGCAGTATCGCCTCATGATCGAACGGCTCGCGAGCTGGGTCGTGGCTCCACCACTTCGCCCACGCGCTCGACGCGACGCGCTCGTTCTTTTCGCACCACAACTGTGGAAGGTGACCGAGTCGCTCTTTGCCAAGGTGGACCGCTTCGGCCCTCAGCCAACACTCGCGCAACTCCATATGATTCGTAAACTCGCGAAGCGTGGACGCTACAACTACGAAGTGGGCTCTTGGTACCTCGGGCCGCCGGCCAGTGACGTAGCGTCAAGCTTTGAAGAGGTCCAGCGAACCCTGGGCGAGCTTCACGACCTCACCGTCGCCGTGACGTACCTCGAGGCGTCGTCTGATACGCAGGGGATGTGCCATACCCTTCGCCGTGAAATGACGCCCCTGCTCGCTCAATGGCGCGCTCCGTTGGAGCGCGCGCGCCAGTTAAGCGCCTCGTTACGCGCTGCCCAAGTGAGTTCCGCGTCGTTGACTTAAATCGCGCGGTGGCGGCCTTATCCGGTGATCCCGCCGCAAACAACCAAGTCCCGACCCCTCGAAAGGAATCGGGACTTTGGAGCGGACGACCGGGCTCGAACCGGCGACCTCGACCTTGGCAAGGTCGCGCTCTACCAACTGAGCTACGTCCGCGAGGCCTTCTCATCTTAGCCTCATCATTGCGAGCGACCAACTCAGGCGCCGGGTGTGGCCTCAATGTAGGCCAACGCTTCTTGCGCCACGAGGTCACGCAAGCGCGAGAGTTCTGGAATTTGGCGCGCGCAGCCCAGGAGACCGAACTCCAGATTCTCTTCGAAGCCCAAGACCGTGACGTTCAAGGAGAAACTCGCGAAAAGTGGGCCCACCGGAGCCGCGGAGACGACGCGATGACCGCTCAGCCAGAGCGGAATTGGCGGCCCCGGAACCGAAGAGATCATGAGATTTGCTATTGGTGGCAAATGGTCGAAGAGTCCGAGGCCACTTATCAGTCGCCCGCCCCACGAGACGAGCGTCGGCCCTAAGAGACGCGGGACGTCCATGAAGATCTTCGCGCGACGCTGGCGTTGTTCACCCACCGTCTTCTTGGCGTCACGCGAGATCAAGGAGAGTCGTTCCTCACGGTCTTCGAGATTGGTGTGTAGTCGAACCAACATTCCCGAAATCTGATTTCCGAGCGACTCAGAATTACCCTCCGGACGAACGTTGATCGGCACGAAGGCGATCAGGTCGCGCTCGAGCGTTTCGCCACGTTCCGCGAGCAAACGCCCGAGGGCCCCACTCACGCTCGCGACGACGAAGTCGGTGACGCTGACGCCTCGCGCCTTGGACGCACGCTTGACCTCGGCCAGTGATACCTGTAGCCGGTGGTACTCCTTGTCCACACCCGACGCAGCATTCAACGAGGTCCAGCGCGCGTCAAAGATCGAAGGCTGATCAGTGACGCGGGTACGTCGACCTCGAATAAGGAGAAATCGCACCAGCGCTTTTCCCACCTCATCAACGCGAGCGATCCACGACGTCACGACATCGAGCGCGGCGCTCGGGGTGGAGAAGAGCCGTCGAAGATTCGACCAGACCAGCCCAAATGGTGTCGCGACCTCAGCGTCATCCTCTGGCTCTGGCGCTGGCAACGGCGCGCGAACGTGCGGCGTGATGTCGAACAGGCTGGCGAAGGTCTCGGCCCCCGAAACACCGTCGGCCAACGCGTGATGCACCTTGAGGGCCAACGCCGAACGGCCGCTCTCGAGGCCCTCGATAACGAGCAACTGCCAGAGCGGCCGCTGCGGCGAGAGCGGCCGTGAAAAGTAATCGGCGATGAGCGCGTCGAACTGCGCGGGCGATCCCGGGCTGGGCAGCGCCACGCGCACCAGGTGTCGATCCAGATCGAAGTCTTTATCCTCTACGAGGACGGGCCACGCCAAATCAAAGGGCGCGCGTACGACGCGCTTGGCGAGAACCGGAATTTCGTGAAGCCGCTCGGCGATGTTGCGTTTGATCAATTCGTAGCGCTCGGTGGCGTCGTCAATATCAGAGTCGCCCAGTTCGATGACCGCGCCGATGCGCATGGCCGCGCCCTCGGTCTCGAGCAGCAAAAAAGCGCTGTCGAGCGGATTAAGGTAACTCGTCATCGCCCCGTACTCCCGAAACCGCCTTCGCCGCGCGACGCGGCGGGGAGCTCATCGACCAGTAACGGTTCCAGGGAGGAAACCGCCACGAGCACTAATTGCGCGACGCGGTCGCCGGGGTGAATCTCGTAGTCCTCGTGAGGATCGAGATTGACGAGTGCGACGCGGACCTCGCCGCGATAGCCCGCGTCGATCAGCCCCGGCGCGTTCACGCACGTCACCCCGTGTCTCGACGCGAGTCCGCTGCGCGGGAGGACCAACCCAGCGAAACCCTCGGGAATGGCGACGGCGAGACCGGTGGCGACCAGCGCGCGCCCGCCGCCGGCGCCGAGCACTTTTCCCTCAACCGCGACCAAGTCCATCCCGGCATCGCCTTCGTGGGCGTAGCGCGGTACGACCGCGTCCGCGTGCAGTTTCGTTATGGCAAGTTCCATGCGCGAAGGCTACCGTTCGGCGTCATCGAGTCCACGCGGTTCAGTAGTCTCACAGGGTGCTCGTGTGGATGGACCTTGAGATGACTGGGCTAGAACCTGACCGCCACGTCATCGTCGAAATCGCGACCATCATCACCGACGACGAACTGTCCATCGTCGCCGAAGGACCCGATCTCGTCGTACACGCGGACGCCGAGCAACTCGCTCACATGGGGACGTTCGTCACCGAGATGCACACGAAATCCGGACTCCTCCCCCTCATCGAAGCCTCCACGATTTCCGTCGCCGAGGCCGAGGCCCAGACACTGGCCTTCATCCAAACTCACGTCCCTGAAGCGCGCAGCGTGCCACTGTGTGGCAACTCCATCGGCACTGACCGCCGATTTCTCCAGGAGTACATGCCTTCGCTCGAGGCGTTCTTTCACTACCGCAACGTTGATGTCTCGACCATCAAAGAACTTGCCAAGCGCTGGTACCCCGAGGTCTTGGCGGAGCTGAACGAAAAATCCAGCGTCCATCGCGCACTCGAGGACGTTCGTGAATCAATCAGTGAACTAGCGCACTACCGCGCTTCGCTGTTTCGCGAACCCGCGGCCAAGGGGTAACCTCGCCTCCAATGAGCGACTCTTCCCTCTCGCTGGTTGACGCCACTGCGCAGTTAACGGCGCCAGGGCAAATGTTTGAAACTGAACGCGTCGTCGTCAACGGCGTAGAAATGTTGGCGTGGAAGCACGCCCCCAAAACACTGCGCCAGATTCTTGACTTGTCGCTCAACCACGCCGACAAGGACTTTTTGGTCTACGAAGATCAGCGCGTCACCTTCAACGAGCACTTTCGAATCGCGGCGACGCTCGCGCAGCGACTCCGAGATCGAGGGGTCAACAAGGGAGACCGGGTAGCTATCGCCGCGCGCAATCTTCCCCAGTGGGTGATGGCGTTTTGGGGTGCGGCGACCTCGGGGGCGGTCGTGGTGCCCATCAACGCGTGGTGGACCAATGACGAGCTCACCTACGGCTTCGCCGACTCGGGCTCCAAAGTGATCTTCGTTGACGAGGAGCGCCTGGAGCGAGTGCGCCAACACCTGGGCGAGTTGCGCGAGCTTAACGTCGTCGTGGTGTTGAGCGATGAGCCATCGCGCCGCGCGCGCGTCGGCGATCCGATCGATGGCGTCGAAGTGGTGAGCTTTGAAGAGTTCCTCGGCGAAGTTGATTCCAACGCGACTCCTCCAGAGGTGAACGTCGACACCGACGACGACGCGACGATGTTCTATACCTCCGGCACGACTGGCCGACCCAAAGGGGCCGTCGGCACGCACCGCAACGTCATCACGAATCTGATGAGTCTGTTCTTCATTGGTCAACGCGCCACCGTGCGCTTTGGCTCAGGCGACGACGAGGGCACAGGCAACCCGTCCCAGAGCGCAAGCCTGCTCAACATTCCGCTCTTTCACGCGACGGGATGCCTGGCGACGATGACCGTGAACACCGCCGCGGGCGGCAAGATCGTCATGATGCACCATTTTGACGCACGACGAGCGCTGCAGATGATCGAGGAGGAACGAATCACTCTCATCGGAGGCGTGCCCACCATCGCGATGCAGATCCTCGACCACCCCGACTTCGCTCAGTTCGACACGTCGAGCGTACGCAGCGTCTCCTACGGCGGTGCACCCGCGCCGCCGGAGTTGGTTCGACGGATTCGCGCGGCCTTCCCCAAGGCGCAGCCGGGCAACGGATACGGCCTCACCGAGACTTCGGCGGCCGTTTGTCTTAACTCCGGTCCCGACTACGTCGCCAAACCAGAAAGCTGTGGACCGGCCGTACCGGTTTGCGACGTCGCGATCGTCCCCGAAGACTTTGCCGGTGAGGAACCAACGGCTGACCTCCCTCGTGGGCCCAACGTCGTTGGCGAACTATGGATTAAGGGACCCAACGTCGTTCGCGGCTACTGGGGCAAACCCGAGGAGACGGCAAAGTCCTTTACGAAGGGATGGCTCCACACGGGCGATATCGCACGCATCGACGACGAGGGGTTTGTCTACATCGTCGACCGCGCCAAGGACATGATCATCCGCGGGGGCGAAAATGTCTATTCGGTCATCGTGGAGGCCGCGATCTTCGAACATCCCGCGGTGGCGGACTGCGCCGTCGTGGGAGTACCGCATCCCACGTTGGGCGAGGAGGTCGCTGCGGTCGTGGTACTTCGACCCGGGACGGTGCTCGAGGGAGAAGCACTCGCGCGTCACGTCGCGCAACGCCTGGCCAAGTTCGAGGTACCGACGAAGTTCTACTTTCGAGCGGCGGCCCTGCCTCGCAACCCCCAGGGCAAAGTCTTAAAGCGCGAACTTCGCGATTCGCTCCTGGGCGACTCGCGCTGAACCTTTAGGCCACGAGCGTTTCGATCAATCGCATCGTCTCCTCGTCGAGCTCGACGCTCGCGGCCAAACAGTTTTCTTCGAGGTGAGCCACCTTCGACGTGCCGGGAATGGGCATCATCACTGGCGAGTGGTGCAAGAGCCAGGCGAGGGAGAGTTGCGAAACGCTCAAATCAAGACGTGCCGCGAGGGCGTCGAGAGCGCCGCCGGGATTGGCCAACTTCCCGGCCGCGACCGGGAAATATGGAATGAAGCCGATGTGGTTGGCTTCGCAGTAGTTAAGAACGTCCTCGCTTTGACGATCGGTCACGTTATAGAGATTTTGCACGGTAGCGACCGGCACGATTGCGCGTGCGGCCGCGACCTGTTCGACGTTGACCGCACTCAAGCCCACCGCGGCGATCTTTCCTTCGTCGAGCAACGTGCGAAGGAGCCCGAACTGCTCCTCGGCGGGCACGGTGGAATCAATTCGATGCAGCTGGAAGAGGTCGAGACGCTCGACGCCTAAACGTCGCAGCGAGAGTTCGCACTGCTGGCGAAGGTAGTCGGGTCGCCCGCAGGCAGTCCACTGGTTCGGACCCGTTCGAAGAAAACCGGCCTTCGTGGCCACGCGTACCTCGTGGAACGGATGAAGAGCCTGGTGAATCAGGAATTCGGACACCTCAGGACCGTAGGAGTCGGCCGTGTCGATGAAGTCAACGCCGAGCTCGACCGCGCGGCGCAGCACGGCCAACGCCTGGTCGACGTCTGCCGGCCAACCCCAGACCCCAGGACCCGTGATGCGCATCGCGCCGTAACCCAATCGGTGAACCGTCTGATCGGCGTAGGTGATGCTTTGCTCCGTCGGCATGCTTCCTCTTTCGGTCGTCGCGCGGTTATTTTGCGGGTGAGACGCCGAGAAGCGGCCGCCGAAGCGGCCGCTTCT
>DATLSR010000003.1:0-11181 GCA_035533995.1 Acidimicrobiales bacterium
ACCGACCTATCGAAGCACTCCGCCAACGACCTCAAAGCAATTCAGCGAAGCCTCAACGGACGGCCTCGCAAGACTCTCGGCTATATGATGCCAGAGGAGAAACTCGCCGAGCTCGTTGCGCTGTCTACTTGAAACCGCCCATCCAGTGCATGCCAAACGAATCACGCAAATGCTCCGAACGCGTTTCGGACTGCAACTACTATCAGACAGATCCCTTTCATTTCTCATTCCTCCATTCCGAAGCATCTCCTGACGAGATCACCGTCACTGTGGATGGCTGCGCCCCGGTTCCCGTTCAATCGACAAGGGTGGAACGGCTTTCTTAAGAACCGCAGCATTGGAAAATTGACGCATCTCACGGGCGCCGGGTGAGACTTGGTCGAGTGACGCGTGCTGACACCCGCGGTTGTTACGGTCCTATTAGATCCGGAAGTAGGTCGTTGCATGCCTGATCGACCGTCGTCGCAATTGATCGTCCCGACTTCACGAGCGTGATCGCTCCCCGTCTGAACTCAGCGGGGTAGGTACGATGTGCAGTTCATTGGGGCCTAAACTCAACAACTCGAGGGGTGAGGAATGGTGGTGCACGCCAGCACTCTCCAGCTTTCTCGCGTCGAATCATTGAGTCGAAGTTGAGCTTTCCTAGTGAACGCGTTGTGTGTCGCCATCAAAGATGGAAACTATGCAAAAGGGCACGCAGGGGCTGTATCAACGGATACGCAAATTAGTGAAGTGCCTCGCGACTGCTTCGCTCGCCTCGACCACCGTCGCGTTGCTGTTAGTGCTTCTTCAGGGCCACGATCTTGCCGCTGCGTCCGTTTCTACATCGCAAACGAAAAAGACTGTCTCAATGCATTCCTTGCCCACTTCTTCCGGGGGGCTTATCACTGCCGGCCCATCACGAAAGAAGTGCGTCGAACTACCAAAGTTACCTTTGATCAACGGTGCGTTCCCGGTGGCGTCCGGAATCGCTAACTTCGAGGCAAAAACTCGAACTTCCGTATCGTGTCTTTTGGAGTATTTGAATGGTGCTCAGACGTGGGCTCAGTGGGTCAACCCGGATCTCAGGTCACCATATGAAGGGGTAGCTGCTTGGATAACAGCGGCACCTCAAAGCCGTCAGCTCGTATTGCAGGTGGACTTGATCCCCGCGAACCTCGCAAATCAAAGCGACCCGTTGGGGTGGGAGCAGTCGTGTGCAACTGGACAGTTCAATGCCTACGCACAGCAACTGGGAACGAACCTAGTCGCAGGCGGTTTTCAGAACTCCGTGCTCCGTCTCGGTGCGGAAATGAACGGTCCGTGGGAAAATGACTTCGTGGGGACAACGGCCGTCGAACAGAATCTATGGGCAACGTGCTTCGCCAACGAAGTTACCTCCCTCCGTCAAGTGACCGGAGAGCACTTTCTCATTGATTGGAACCCCAACGCGTGTTACCAAGATATCCCGTACGCGAACTACTACCCAGGCAATGCGTACGTCGATATTGTCGGGCTCGATTTCTATGACATAAGTTGTATGACTCCCACCACGCCAGTTCCATGGACGCAACTCTCTAACTTGCCCGCCGGACTAGTGAGTTTTGAGACGTTTGCGAACGAACATGGGAAGCCATTGAGTTTTCCTGAATGGGGATTGATGAAAAGCCCCCGCGGCGATGATCCCGCGTATATCAAGGGTGTCGGATCAACTATCGCCCGTGGGGACTTCGCTTTCGAAGGGTACTTTGACTCTGGAAATGATGGCACTCTGCCAATCGGACCCGCATCGCCATTATCCCTTGCGGAATATCAGAAGTGGTTCTAGAAGGTCTCACGAAAGGCAACGAGATTCGCCAAAAAATTGCCTTTGATTGCCTGCGTAGAAGAGCTTCGCTGGCTGCTCGAAGTTGATACTCTCTTCAATTCCAATCGGCGGTATTTTCGCTTACGGCAACGGTGAAACTCATCCATCGATTAGTGCGGGAGAATTCTTTTTGAAACAAGTCGCAATCCCCAGAATTTAATCTGCTCCTGCACCGACGGTGACATTAATTGGGCCTCGCGAAGACCCAAGAACGCGCTCGCGAGGCGCCGATCTCCGCTCTTCTGGAGGAAATGCACGAGAGCACGCTCAACCTCCCAGTACCTCGGGAAAAGTTCCCACCCGTGCCCGCCGCCCGATATCTGATCATTTGGCCGATCGAAATTCACGGCCTCCGTCGCCATAAAGAATGCGCGCCCACGCTCGGTAAGGCGCCACGGCTTGGGAAATCCAGCGAAATGCAGAATTGACTCCGTGCCGTTTGTAGCTTCGGAGACGATGTGATTAAATCCCTTCGGCAGTAGTCGAACTTTTCCCGCTAGAAGAAAATTGAGAACATCTTGGTCCTGGTAAATGAATCCTCGCTCCGATTGGGTCGCAACCAATTCGCCCCAGAGTCGATCCATTCCGCCTCGCCGCCAGCGATGAGGATCTACGAACAAAACGCCTGCGTTAAAGTAGACACCTTGCGCTGCCTCGTACGCGGTGTTCGTGTCGGACATGCGTAACTGCTCAAGAGTCGACGGACGATCCAGCACCCCGCAAGCAACGACGTTAGAATCTTCCATCAAAATCTCTACTTCCGCGAAGACTTTTGTCCAGTCGGTGCAAAGAATCGTGTCGCTGTCAAGCCACATAAATCTCTCCTCCATTAGGTCCATCAGGCCAAGCCGCGCGTACACGGTCGCATTCCAGTCGTATTTGTGGACTTCCCCCACGTCTAATGAAACATCAACAATCTCGCCGTCCACTTGAAGCAACTCCAAGAAGTCCTTAGCCATCTGTTGCCCGAGTGGGCTTAGAAGCCCATTCACGTTCGCTATCAGAAAACGAATTGGAGCATTCGCATTAAGTACAGCAGAATGAAGAGAGCACGCCCAAGGCCACAAATATCGATCGTCGCACGACGTCGCCACCAACCAAGAAGATTCTCGGTTACTCGGCATGAGACAAGCCTATGTGTATGAACTGAAGTTCGCTTTTAGAACTGTACAAGGGTACTTCCCACTTCGTTCAATCTGGGCTTTGGGCCAACAGTGACCGCCTAGAAATTCTCTTTCGTCCCCAAGTCCTGCACCTTAAATAATCTGATGGACATCTCAGTTGCCAGAGTTACTACGGCAATTATGAAGAAAAAGAGGTCGCCTCCCTTGCAACAGTCCAAGGCCTTGTTGCGATTGCAGCCACAGATCACCTCACCGTTGTGCTAGTACGCGAGTTTCTGTCCGTGGCCATGAGAAAGTATCCGCTGGTGGCCAACTGAGGTCCCCGCTGGTGGCCACGAAAAGTCCCCACTGGTGGCCAGGAAAAGTCCCCACCCTTCATTGAGTATCCAACCGCAGTGCCCCCTGACCGGTGACGGTGGTGGTTCCAGACCAACCACGACACCGACCAGAGGACACCATCAATGAAATTAGTTAGGGAACGCATGGACATCATTTCTGCTTATCGAGAGGTCGGCTCCTACCGGGCAGCGGCCGACATCTGCTCCACCACGCCCAAAACCGTCAAGCGCATCGTTGAGGCGGCGCAGGCTGACCACGAGCCGGTCGACTCGCCGCACAACTACGACAAGGTCACTGACCTCGTCGCCCAACGGGTCGCCAAGACGAAGGCCCGCATCACCGCCAAGCGACTACTGCCCGCAGCCCGCGCCGCGGGCTACACCGGCTCGGACCGCAACTTTCGCCGACTCGTCGCCGACGAGAAGCGAGCCTGGCGAATCGACAACCATCGCGGTCGTCGACCCGGCGTGTGGGAACCGGGCGACGTGCTCGCCATCGACTGGGGAGCGATCGGCACCCTGCACGTCTTTTGCGCGGTGCTCGCGTGGAGTCGCGTGCGCTTTATCTACTTCGCCGACAACGAACGATCCGAGACGACGCTCGCGGCGCTCGCCGCGTGCTTCGAGTACTTGGGCGGTGTGCCGAAAACGGTGTTGGCCGATCGCATGGGGTGCTTGAAGGGTGGCGTCGTCGCGAACGTGGTGATCCCGAGTCCCGACTACGTACGCCTCGCGACCCACTACGGCTTCGCCCCGGACTTCTGCGAAGCGGCGGACCCCGCCTCCAAGGGTCTCGTCGAGAACCTCGTTGGTTACGCCAAGAGCGACCTCATGATTCCCGAGGAACTCGACGCGCGCGATCTTCGTCGCGCTAACGAGTTGGCGCGTGACTGGATGGAAGAAGTGAACAGTGTTGAGCACACCGAGATCTGTTGCGTGCCGAGCGAGCGTCTCGAGACAGAGCGCGAGCTACTCGGCCCACTGCCCCAGCTGCGCGCCGCGCTCGGCAAGGTCGTCTACCGCACGGTCGACAAGCTCAGCTGCGTGCGTTTCGCCTCGGCGCGCTACTCGGTGCCCACCCAGAACATCGGTGCCGTCGTCGAGGTGCGCGTCAGTGACGGACACCTCACGATCAACCACCTCGGCGTGGTCGTGGCCGAACACCTGGTCATAGCGCCTGGTGAGACCTCGATCGTGGACGACCACTACGGCGGTCCGAGGCCCAAGCCCCGACGAGCGCTTCGACCCCGCACCGCCGACGAGGTGGTCTTCTGCACCCTCGGCCCGGTCGCCGAGACGTTCATCAAGGGTGCCGCCGCGCAGGGGATGACCTCTCTCAAGGGTGACCTCTCGGTGCTGTTGCGCCTCGAGCGCTCTTACGGACGAGACGCGCTCGTGAACGCGCTCGAGCGAGCCGTCGAGTTCGGGCGTTATCGCGCGGACGACGTCCAGTCGATCCTCATCGCGGGACGGGGCGTGGCGCAACCCACGAAGCGAGGCGCGACGCTCATCACTCAGTTGCCGAGTGTGGCGAGTCGGTCGCTCCGCGACTACCAAGTGGAGGCGACACGTTGAGTTCGAGCGCGCCTTCGTTGGCCCCCGACCTCGACGCGGCGCTGCGACGTCTTCGCCTCTCGGCGATACGTCACCTCGCACCCGAGTTGCTGGTGACGTCCAAGACCCAACGCTGGAGTCCCGAGGATTTCTTGCGCACGCTGCTCGAAGCCGAGATTGCCTCGCGTGACGCGAGCAACGCCGCGGCGCGCTTGAAGCTTGCGAACTTTCCCGTTGCCAAGACCCTGGAGGAGTTCGACGTCACCCAGAGCTCGGTCCCACGCGCGACGTTCGACTACCTCTGTGGTCTCGAGTGGATTCGCGCAGCGGAGAACCTCTGTCTCGTCGGACCGGCCGGCACCGGCAAGAGCCACCTCCTGGTCGCCCTCGGTCACGAGGCCGTTACCCACGGTTACAAGGTGCGCTACTTCAGCGCGCCCGCCCTCATCGAGACCCTCTACCGCGGACTCGCCGACAACTCGGTCGGCAAAGTGATCGACCAGGTCCTGCGCGCGGACCTCATCTTGATCGACGAGATTGGTTTTGCGCCGATGGACGACACCGGAGCCCAGCTGTTCTTTCGACTCATCGCCGCCGCCTACGAGCACCGAGCCCTCGGCGTTGCGTCGCACTGGCCCTTCGAGGAGTGGGGACGGTTTCTTCCCGAACACAACACCGCGGTCAGCCTGCTCGATCGCCTCGTCCACCACGGCGTCGTGGTCGTCACGAGCGGCGAGTCGTTCCGGATGAAAGAGGCCAGGGCGAGAGGAGGTCAGTTCTCGTCAAAAAAGAAGTGAATCACGTCTGAGGGGTGGGGACTTTTGCTGGCCACCAGCGGGGACTAGAAATTGGCCATTGACAGTTTTTGGGGTAGGAAGTGATGTGACTTCCTTTTTGATGCTCCAGATATGAGCAATTTGGTGTGCTCCGATGAGTTCTACACAACTGTCGGCTTTCGAAGTGAATTGGGGCCGCTACTCCAGTGCTTCCTTCAGGTTACCTCCCCGGTTGCGGATTCCGAGGGTTTCCGGACACCCGTTCCGATTGAAAGGGCTAGCGAGATAACTACGCAGGCACAAGATGTTGTGGTTGGCTGACCTCACGATTTGAGGTTCCCCAGAGAAAGTGGACACGGTTTAAGCGGCGTGTTGCTGTTCTCGAGCCAACGATAACTCGTAGCGGATGGGGCTGACGCCACCGGCCTTCGCGCAGCGTCGTTGGTGGTTGTAGAAGTTGATGTAGTCGGCAACACCGGCACGCAGTTCGTCCATGTTGGCGAAGACGTGTCGGTAGAAGTACACGTGCTTGAAGATCGACCAGAAGCTCTCGGCGCTGGCGTGGTCGTAGCATTAACCGGCTAATCCTGGCCGTGATCGTCGCGACGCCGACTCGATTAGTGCTCTAGTTGGCCCTGCGACGAGCGGATTGAGTCGGCGGTAGACGTCGGAGTTGTGTTTCGTGGCTGCGAACCATTTTGGCAAGAGCTTCGACTGCAGTGCGCAGGTGCGCGATCTCCGACTTGAGTTCCGAAAGTGTGCGCGGATCGTTGTCGGTGGCGCGGTGCTCTTCGATCACGGCGCGCAATCCAGAGTCACGGTAGAGACTCGTTCTGCTGAGACCGGCGCGCTCGGCAACGGTGGTGAACGTGATCCGCTGTCCTTCTCGGCGCAGCTCTCTGCATGATTCTTCGACGCGCGCGAGCGTTGTGCGAGCGGCCATCACGCCCCGACTTCTGTAATGAGGATGTCGAGACGAGCGATAAGTCGACGATGACGTTCGGCCTCTTCGATCCAGCCACGCGCTTCAGCGTCGGCGGCCAGTGCTTCAGCGTCGATGCGTTGCGTGCCGAGAACCGAGATGCTCGTGGCGTCAGCGCGGAAGTTGGGACAGTGTTCGCAGATGTTGGCGTAAGGACACGCCCCTTGGGCCGGTGCTCGCAAGCAGTAGCCGCCAGCGAGGCGGGCCTTGATGGCGGGCGCGTTGCGCCAATCTCCGTCACCCGTGACGGGAATACGTGTGCGGGTTTCTGGCAGCGGACCGATGCGGGCCTTGGCGAGATCGAGCGCACGCTCGTATTCGGCTCGAACCGTCGCATCAAAGAGCCGACCGTAGCGAAGACTCATCTCCGCCGACACGTGTCCGAGCAGCGCCATGAGTGCTTGCAGCGACACGCCGGCGTTCACCATGGCGGTCGCAAAGGTGTGACGCAGTTGATGCGGCGTGACGTGATCGATGCCCGCGGCGGTGGCGGCTCGCGTGAGTTCGTAGCGCAGCGCCTGTTGACCGACTCGTCGACCGTGATGGGTGAGGAGGAACTGCGCCGGGCGTCCCGTGCGAGGGTGTGGCAACGCCCGCCCGTCGTTGCGGGTGGCGACGATCCGGTCAATGAGGGCGACCGTCGGCTCGTCGAGGGGCACCATGCGCTCGCGGTCGAGTTTGCCGAGTGGCACCTTCAGCCATGATCCATTGTCGGGAATCTCGTGCACGCAGTCGAGCTCGAGATCGAGCAACTCCCCGATTCGTAACCCGCAGGCGCGTTGGAGCAGCAGTGCGTCGGCGCAGAGACGCGACGGTGACTCTTCGAGCGCGACCGTGAGGCGCCGATCAATATCAACGGGTAGATAGCGAGGGAGTGGCTGAGGAAGACGAGGAACGTCAGCGCGGAACACCAGTCGTCGAGACGGAGCGTCCGGCCAGCCCCACTCGGTGATGTCGGACAGGAAGTTTGACAGCGCCAACACCCGCCGAGCTTGGTCGGCTCTGGTGATCGGTTCGCCGGTCTTGGAGTTGATCGCGTTCGCGAGAGAGTTGAGGTAGGGCTCCACGTGGCGACGCCGTTCCAACTCGGCGAACGAGGTTAGTTCGGGGTAATGCCGGGCGAGGAAGCGACCGAAGTACGCGAGCCGCGTGGCGAGGCCCGTCACGGTCTTCGCGTGACAGGTGCCGCTCTTGCGTTCGAGGTAGGAAACGAACGCGGGGCGAAGAGCCGCCGACACGTCAGCCATGCGCACCTCGAGGCTCTGGGGCTTCGGGCCATTGGAGGGCGCCACCGCCACGACGCCCAGATGGAACAGAACGCGTTGCGCGGCGCTGGTCGCGCTTCGGTAGTGCCGCCACCCTTCGGCGCTCACCGTGCGCGTTCGGCAGGCGCCGAGTAGTTCGTCGAAATCTTGAAGCGTCAGTTCATCCATGCGCCGTCCACTTTGGATGAGCAGGCGCGCGACCGACTGCGACGCCACCCGCCGACTCTGGATCGGCGTGTAGCCGAGGGCCTCGGCACTTTCGAGAAACCGGGTCATGTCCGCTTCGAGCGGACTGGCGACGAGGTCGCGCCAGAAGCTCGACAACTTTCGCGACACGAGGTAGTCGTAACCCGGATGAAGGTGGCCGTGCACCATTAAGAAACTGAGAAACGGCCGCAGTTGTGCTCCGGCGCGTAGACGTCGAGCGAGCGACTGATCGGCCCACTCTTGGGGACGGGGCCAGCGCCGAAGGAAGGACCGGGCGGCCGTGGTGTAAGCGCTGTTGCCCCGACCACTTCGCGCCAGGTGCGCGGCGTAGTCGGCGAGGAGATCTCTCGCCGTGCCCTTAGCGACGGGAGCGCTGGCGATCTCGGGCGGCATCGAACTCAGCTTTCACGTGCGCGGGGGCGAGGTGGATGTAACGAGCGGTGGTGTCGACGTGAGCGTGACCGAGCAGGGCCTGCATCACGGCCAAGTCCACGCCGGCCTCGGCGAGGGCGGTGCCGAAGGTGTGACGCAGGGCGTGCGGGTGGGCGTTCGCGACACCGGACACGTCGCGGTGGTAACGAAAGATGGTGCGCAGGCCGGCTGGCGTGAGTGGCTGGCCGCGATGGGATCCCTTCGCGACCACGAACAACTTCTCACTCTCACTCTCGGGTCGCTCAACGAGCAGGTAGGTCTGAATGACGCCCGCCACGTCGACGTCGAGTGGGACGCGGCGTTCCTTGGCGCCCTTGCCCACGACGCGCAACCATCGAGCGCCGATGTCGACGTCGCTCACCCCGAGCGCTAGGACCTCGGCGCTGCGAAGTCCGCAGTACACCATGAGACCAGCAATCGCGCGATCTCGCCAAGTTCTCAGACTCCCCACCAACGCCACGACTTCATCGCGCTCTAACGCGCGGGGCAGACGTTGGGGCTCTCGAAGTCGCAACGCGGATCGATATTTCGGCCGACGGGACACGTGAGCGAGCAGGCCGTTGCGCTCACCCGACGAGAGCCGGCGCGCCTCCTTGCCCTTTGGCACGGGATTGATCGCACCAGGGTCGCGCATCAAACGGAACTCGAAGAGTCCCGAGATCGCCGCCAGTCGAAGGTTGAGCGTTGTTGCGGCGTAGCCGTCGGCGCGTCGTCCATCGAGTCGCACCACGTTCGGACCAGGACGCCCGCGCACCGTTGCCTGTCGACACGCGGCGAGGTAACGCAACAGCACGTCAGTGTTCACCGCGTCGAGTTCGACGTTCTCACTCGTGAGCCACCGACAGAACGCCAACAGCGAAAAGCCGTAGACCCGCACCGTCTGGGGCGAGTAGTTGCGGTCCGACAGGTAACTCAAATACTCGTTCACCAACTTGAAGCGAGTGACGTCGGCGCCCGCCAGTGACCAACTCTCTGCTCTCTGTTCCAGTCGAAGTTTCGTAGAAGCCATCGAAACATCTGTAACGTAAAACGTAACGAGACGCAAGCATTAACCGTCTCTAAGTTGAATAACTTCGTAGGTGTCTCACACGATTAGCCGGAAAAGAGGCAATCGCCGACGGTGCCGATGGAGGCGCTGACGCCGAGTTCGTCGATGCGGTCGGTGTAGCTCACGGACGTGTATTGAGATCCCGCGTCCGTGTGACAAATGAGTCCGTCGAGGTTGGTGCGCCGCGTCCAGGCGGCCATGTTGAGCGCGTCGACGACGAGTGACGCGGTCATGGTGCGACTGGCCTTCCACCCCACCAGTCGTCGTGAGAAGACGTCGATGATGAAGGCCACGTAGACCACGCCACTCCACGTGGAGCAGTAGGTGTAGGGGTCGGACCGGAGCGCCCTGCCAACATTTCTGCTGGTGGGTCTCTCCGGCCCGCCCTCCGAACCGGACGTGCGACTCTCATCGCATCCGGCTCTCCACGGAGTTATGCCATTGTGACGGCCGATCCTGACTGTGTCATCGTCCATGGTGTGGGAATGCGTGCGCCTCGGAATCGGTAGCGAACTATTGGAATCGTGTTGGGCCGGAACATTTCTGTTCGCCCGTCTCGAATCTGCCAGTTCGCCAAGTATCTTCGGCGCAGCGTTCCCCAATTCAGCCCGGCATGTCGCTTGCGCAACCATCCAACGACTCTCCACCACGCGAAGTGGTCGAGGTAGCCAAAGGTCGCGCTGCAAACCCCGTGACGGAAATAGTTGCACCATCCCCGCAACACCGCGTTCAGCGAGCGCAGCAGGAGGGCGAGTGTCTTGTGTTTCTCCCGGCGAGTGAGACTGCGCACCTTCTCCATCACCGAAAGCAGCGCCTTCTTCGATGGGTAGGTGTAGACCGCCCACTTGCCTTCTTGGCCCCGTTTCCGCCGACGCTGGATGCGCCAACCCAGAAAGTCAAAGCCCTCATTGATATGGCAGACCCTCGTCTTTTCTTCCGAGAGGCGCAGTCCCATCGGAGCGAGCACCGTTGCGACTTCGCCGTAGAGCGCCTGCGCGTCGTCTCGCGTTCCGTGAATCATGACCACGAAGTCATCCGCGTAGCGAATGAGTCTCATGGACGCAGTTCCTTGGCGACGAGCCTTCGCGCGTGTCCAGACCGGTCCGAGTGCTTCCCATTTCTGGGTGAAGTGCTCGTCGATCACGGACAACGCAATGTTGGCCAACAACGGTGAGAGGATGCCACCTTGGGGGGTGCCGGTGATGGTCGTGCGGTCCAGTCCATCCTCAGTGAGGATGCCGGACTTTAGGAACGCCTTCACCAAACTCAAGATCGCCTTATCCTTGATGCGACGTCGCACGCGGTCCATAAGGGCCACGTGATCAATCTCATCGAAGCACGCCGTGATGTCCGCTTCGAACACCCACTCGTAAGTGCGGGAGCCGAAGTAGTGAATCTCGGCAATGGCGTCCTGGGCTCGGCGCTTCGGGCGAAAACCGTAACTGCACGGCTTGAAATCCGCTTCAAAGATGGGCTCCAAAACCAACTTGAGAGAGGCCTGCACCGTTCGGTCGGTGGCGGTCGGTATTCCTAGGCGACGGACTTTGCCGTTCGCCTTCGGAATCAACTTCTCGCGCACCCGCTGGGGAACAAATGAACGAGCCTTGAG
>DATLSR010000004.1:0-43362 GCA_035533995.1 Acidimicrobiales bacterium
TTGCATGCCATTGGCTCGAGACTCGTTCATGGGGGTCCGTGGGTTTCCAAAACGCTTGCAATCGCAGGACTCTCAATTCACCATCGTTCATCGACATTCACCTCAATTCATTTCAACTGCTGAAGTTATTGCTGAAGTTGACCCCCTGTGCCACGTGCAAGGAGTTGAGTGTGCCGTTCTTCAACGCGATGCCAAGTCGGCTCGGTCCTTGATGGTGATTATTTTTTTGTAGGTCTTGATTCTTGCATGCGAGTTCCTTAGTCGATTCAACCTGCTTTCATTCGAGCGCACGCTCCGTGCCACTTCGAGTCCCATATAAAAATGACACGAATGAGCGATGCGACAACGCGCATCTTCAGCGATTGTGAGTTAAGGGCACGCAGATGAGCGGTGTCCAGTGAGGAGACGCAATGGCGATGAAGCCGCAGTTGCGCGAAGCGGATGATCTCAGAATCAGGTTTACTGAAGCTGGACAAGGTGGAGACGAGACCGTTGTCTTGACTAGCCCATGGCCCGAAAGCCTGTTCGCGTTTCGAAAGGTTTGGGACCGATTGGCAGAGCAGTATCACGTCGTCGCGATTGACCTTCCGGGATTTGGTCAGTCGGAGCGCCGGGTCGAACTGTATTCGACGATTGCGATGGGAGCATTTCTTGTCCAACTTGTGAACGAGTGGGGTTTGGGTGCGGTCCACTTCGTTGCACCCGACGTCGGCACTCCGGCCACACTGTGGGCTGCAGCGAACGAGCCTTCGCTGGTCCGAAGTCTGGTTATCGGAGGCGGGGCAACCATTGTTCCTTTGCAGGTCGAGGGCGCGCTGAAAGACATCATCGAGGCGCCGGATCTGGAAGGGTATCGACAGATTAATTCGAGGGATATTCTCGGGCCGTTGTACGACTCCATTCCGGGTGGCGGGACGCCAGCAGAAGTAAAGGACGATTATCTGAAGTCGTACGAAGGTGACGGCTTCGTCGAGTCGTGTCGATTCGTGCGGACCTATAAGGCTGAGCTCCCTATGCTCGCAGAAAAACTCCCCGGAATCGAGACTCCCGTCCAGATCGTGTCAGGACGCGATGACCCCATCGTTCCCAAGGTCAATTCGGAATACCTGCACGACAATCTGCCGAACAGCAGGCTTGACCTCCTGTCTGCGACGCACTACGCGTGGGAAGAAGCGCCAGGCCTCTACGGGGACGTATTGATCAATTGGCTGGGCGGCGGATACAGAAAGCCGCTCGGGTGAGCGCGGGGAGCGATGCGACGTCGATGGCGTTGGTGAGCTTGGCATAACGGATGACAGATTTTCGGGACGGCGATACCTCGATCCACTACGAAGTTTCGGGAAGCGGTTTCCCGCTTCTACTTATCGCTCCAGGCGCAATGGATTCAGCAATCTCGATGTGGAGGGGCGCCACGATCAATCCGCTGGACCTGTACGGGGACGCATTTCAGATGATCGCAATGGATCAGCGAAATGCTGGACGCTCGTTCGGGCCGCTCGAACCTTCCGATCCGTGGGGTGCCTACGCCTCCGATCAATTGGCGCTCCTCGATCACTTAGGCATTGACCGCTTCCACGTGATGGGGGCCTGTATAGGGGGACCGTTCGCGCTCAAGCTGATTGAACGGGCGCCCACTCGTGTCGCAGCGGCAGTCCTTGAGCAGCCCGTGGGGATGACCGCCGAGAACCGCCCACTGTACGACCAGATGTGGCGTTCGTGGGCCGCCCGACTTTCTCGGCGGTTCGACCTGAACGCCGACGAAATCGAAAGTTTTGGAACCGAGATGTGGCGGCACGAGTTCGTGCTTAGCGTGTCCCGCGAATTCCTTCGGAAATGCAGCACACCGATGCTGGTGCTTCCCGGCACCGACAGCTTCCACCCGGCAGAAACCGCCCACGAGATCGCCCGACTTGCTCAAGCCGCCAGCGTTGTCGACCCGTGGAACGACAGCGACGAACACGTTCGAAGTGCGAGCGAGGCCGTTCGCGAGTTTCTCCTGCTCCATTCACCGCGACAGTCGGCGTGAACGCGATGGGGGTCGTAACCATCGGGGGCAGTCCACGGAGATCGCGCTTATTGTCGCGGCGAGTCTCGTTCTGGCTCGTGGCTGCGGTATCGATGACTGTCGCGGGCGCTTCCGCGGCACCGAGCCCGCTGTACTCCGTCTATCAGGCGGAGTACGGATTCTCCGAAGTCACACTGACGGTGATCTTTGCCGTGTACGTGCTCGCCTTGATCATGAGTCTGCTGACCGTTGGGAGATTGTCGGACTACATCGGTCGTCGGCCAGTAATCGCGGGAGCGCTGGCGGTAGAGGCGGGAGCGATGGCGGTGTTCGTCGCATCCAACGGGGTGGGATGGCTCATATGGGCGCGAGTTGTGCAGGGGTTCGCTACGGGCGCCGCTCTTGGGGTGCTGTCGGCGTATCTTCTTGACCTTCAGCCAACCGACGGTTCTCGATTGGGCTCGCTGATCAACAGCGTTGCGCCGACGTTTGGCCTCGGTCTCGGAGCGGTCGCCACTGGCCTCCTGGTCCAATACGCCCCCCATCCGACGCGCCTGGTTTTCGCCATTCTCATGGGGCTGTTCGTAGCGTTTGAAATCCTGATTCTTGTGCTGCCCGAAACCGTGCCGCATATTCCCGGTGCGACGGCCGCGCTTCATCCCGAGGTCGCTGTTCCGCACAGAGCGAGACGCGCGTTCGTAGGTGCCGCACCAACGCTGGTGTCTACGTGGGCGCTCGGTGGTTTAGTGCTTTCGGTTGGCGGGTCTCTTCTCGGCGTCGTCTTTGGTGAGACCAACGGCGCCATCGTCGGCTTGGTGATTGGCTTATTCCCGATCTCCGCAGCGCTTGCTGCCACGATTGCTCATGATGTCTCACCACCGACGATGGCGAGACTCGGCAGCGCGATCCTCGCCGTGGGAGCCGGAGTCTTCTTGCTCGCTGTGGGACTGTCTTCGATGGCACTGTTCGTTGTCGCGTCGATCGTCTCGGGTTCAGGATTCGGTCCAGGATTTCTCGGATCCCTGCGAGCCGTGAGCCAGCTAGCTGAGCCCGACGAACGGGCGGCGCTACTTTCGGCGGTCTACGTGGTCAGCTACCTTGCATTCAGCGTTCCAGCCGTCGTCGCCGGATTCGCGATCACGCACGTTGGACTCCGCGACACATCGTTCGGGTATGGCGGATTCGTCGCGCTGATAGCCGTCGCAACTTTGGTCACGGAACGTGTGCTGATCCATCGGCGGCGACCAAGTTCGCAGTGTCACGCTTAGAAGAGTGCGAGTGATAGACCGGGCCTCGTTTTGTCGAACTCGCCAAATCGCGAAGGCCAACTATCCGGTGAGTAATGTTTGCTCCGTTTTCCACAACGGAGATCATGCCGGCGTGTGGCACGCCATCAGCCTCCGTCTTTCCGAACTCTTATCAACTGATCTCAGCCCGTCTACAAGTAAATGTAAGTGGGGCAGCTGTCCCTCACATCGCGAAGTTAAGCCATATCTTGTTCGACGGCTTATATGATTGCGCACCAGGAACGTTCTCCGTCCCTTCGCAATACGGCTACAGAAGAGAGAGTCGTTTTGATTATGCCAGACCGGTTCATTCATCCGATTCGCGGCCGCGACGACGAGTTAGAGCGCCTCGACGAGGTACTCGACAAGTTGCTGTCCGGTGTTTCATCGGTCGTTCTTGTTGAGGGTGGCGCAGGGATGGGGAAATCTCGGCTGCTGGGAGAGGTCGTTGAGATTGCTCGAGGGCACTCGATTAAGGCCGGCGTGGGAGTCTCAGATCCGGATGACTCGATGGTGCAGATGGCGACGCTGATGCAGGGTCTGTTTCATGGTTCTTCTCCAATTCTTGAGCGCTTAGAACTTCGTGACGAGCACGCTTCTGTTGAGCAGCGTTACTGGCTGATCCAGGACCTGGAGGCAATGCTCGAAAAAGCATCGCTGGCGTCACCTCTTCTAATCTGTCTCGACGATCTTCAGTGGTCTGACGCGGGAACGATTGCTGCACTTCGGACGCTTCCGGGTCTCTTGTCAACTCTCCCGATCGTGTGGTTACTTGCCTATCGACCGGGACAGGACCGTCCGGAACTACATAGTGCTCTGCGAACCCTCGAGCTCGGAGGCGCTATCAAAATCGTGCTCGGTCCTCTCGAAGATCGAGCCGTCGCGCGCGTCGCCGCTGACATACTGCTATCGGAGCCCGGCTATGACCTGCTTCAGGTAGCGACCAGCGCGCGCGGAGCCCCGTATCTATTGGTGGAACTCCTGTCGGGACTGCGGGAAGAGGATTTGGTTCGCGTCGAATCGGGAGTCGCGCACCTTATTGAGGCCCGCTTACCGAAGCGCGTGACCGAAAACATGCGTTCTAGAACCAACCGTCTTTCGACGCTCGCCCGTCGAGCCGCTCAGGTCGCTGCGGTCATGGGAAAGAGATTTTCGGTCGATGACGTCGCTGCCGTGCTCGACGTGACGCCATCAGCTCTTCTCGAATCAATGGAAGAGCTCGTGGGCCATGATCTTCTCGTTGAACAGGGTGGGAATTACTCGTTCAGCCACGACATCGTTCTTGAAGCAGTTCGCGAAAGCATGTCGGCGTCAACGCGCAAGGCACTCGATCGACAGGCGGCGTCGGCGCTGCTGAACTCGGGAGCGCTGCCAATCGAAGTCGCTTCTCGACTTGCCGCGAGCGCCGAACGCGGTGACGGCGCGGCGATACGGATCCTCTACGCCGCAGCGCTGGCGATCGAAGCGACAGATCCGGGGACGGCCGCAGATCTTGGGAAACGGGCGCTCGATCTCACGCTGAGAAATGATGAACTTCGAGGCCCGCTGATTGCACACACGGCGGCGTGGCTCCACGCGTCTGGTCGCGTGCAAGAGGCCAGCGCTTTCGCGGACACTGCCCTTCGAGGCGCGCTTCCCGCGAACGAAGAAGCGGAGGTGTACATCAGGATTGCCGGGATGTTTGCAATTTCTCCCGATGTGCGAGCTGACGCCTGTAGACGCGGGCTCGCGCTCTCTGGCGTCTCAGAACAGACCCGATTGCTCCTGTCGGCACATCTGTTTCACAACCTCTCAACGGGAGGACGCCACGAGGACGCTCACGCGTTGCTTGCAGAACTCGAGACCGCGGTGCGGATGTCACTTGACATTCCCACAAAGTTCGTCGTTGAACTCGCGCGATCCGGAGTCGAGTACGTCGACGGCGATCTCGAGACCGCGCTTCAGTCTTCGGAGCAAGCGTTGCGAATCGGAGCTTCGACCAACGATGACGCTCGGATGTACCTCTCTGAGCAGTGGCGTTGCGATGTGCTGGCCTCGTTGGATCGAGCCGAAGAGTCGCTGGATCGATCGACCCACAACGTCATGGAAGCTGAGCGAAACCGACAGGGCTGGGCGCTGAAGACCTTCGAAATCGGCCGCGGGAGGCGCCTACTCCAACTTGGGCGACTTTCGGACGCGGCTACCGCGTTGGAAGGGCAGTTTCAGATTGAGAGTTCGGATCAAGTGGTCAGCATCTTTGATGCGTCCGGCGTGGTCGCCCTCGGGAGAGTCGCCATCCACATGGGAAATGAGGAGTTGGCGGCGAAGTCAGCCACGATTGCTGAGGCAATGTTTGAGCGAGGAGCGCCCAGCGTCCAAATTCATGGAGCATGGTTGTTGGCGCTCCTGGCCATGTCGAAAGGGGACGCGCCGCTCGCGCGGGAGACGCTTCGTGCACTCGAACGAACAGAGAAATCTCTCAGATTCGCGAGGTTTCCGATGGACGTCGCAGATGAAGTCTACGGCGTTCGCATCGGCCTGGCGGTTGGCGACCGAGAGTTCGCCGAGAAAGCAGCAGGTTCAGCCGAAGCGATGGCACGCCTCAACCCGAGTGTCCCCTCGATTCGCGCCACTGAACGTCACGCCCACGGTCTCTTGCATCGGGACATCGATGATCTCGTCGAGGCGTGTGAACTCTTTGAGACAGGACCATTCCGCCTCGCTTTCGCATCCGCCCTCGAGGATTTGGGCGCTATAGCTGTGGAGTTGGGAAAAGTCGATCAGGGTGTCGACGGTCTCGGACGAGCTCTCGAGGTGTACGCGGAAGCAGGAGCAAACTGGGACGCGCGACGAGTGCGTGGTCGATTGAGAGCGCTTGGCATTCGACGGCGGCTCTTGTCGAACAGGCGTCCTGACCGGGGCTGGGGTTCTTTGACGGAGTCGGAGGTCGCGGTTGCGAATTTGGTCGCACAAGGACTCAGCAATAAGGAAGTTGCGGAGCGGCTCTTCATATCCCACCACACGGTGGGTGGGCATCTCCGTCATGTCTTCGCGAAGCTTCACATCAACTCTCGAGTTGAACTGGCGCGCCTCGCAAGCGCTCACGAGATGAGACCGCGCGGAAACCCGTCAACCTGACGCTAGTTGGCTCGCGAGGAGGGGAGGTAGGGCGCGAGCTTCCGCGCTCCATGGGGCTGTGGTGTGGGACGAACGCCAGTTCGGGTGGATCCAGTTGTGACAACGAATGAATCTGAAAGCCCCTGACTTCGGCGTCGGAGTGCAGACCCCCTTAGAAGAGCCGCTTCGCTGCTTCATACATATGACGCGTTCGTGTGATGGCGCGAGGCCGCTACCGCGTGCAACCATCGCAGGTGTTACGGCCCGAGAGCAGCGGGACATCGAAAGGACAGCCATGGCGAGGTACGCGGAGCTTCCGAATCTGAAAATTATGGCGGCCAATGGCGTGGAGTACGCGTATAGGGAAACCGGCGAGGGATCGCTCCCGCTCGTGATGCTCATGCACTTCCGCGGGAACCTCGACAGTTGGGACCCGGCGCTCGTTGACGCACTCTCACAAACGCGGAAGGTCATAACCTTCGACAACATTGGCGTTGGCGGCACGTCGGGCCAACCGTCAAACTCGATGCGCAAGATGGCTCACGGCGCCCTCGCGTTCATCTCGGCCATGGGTTATGAAAAAGTGGATCTCTTAGGATTTTCGATCGGCAGTTTTGTGGCGCAGGAAATTTCGCTGATCAGGCCTGACTCGGTGCGAAAGGTTGTCCTGGCCTCTTCCGCACCTCAAGGGGCGCCAGGGATGCACGGCTGGGAGAAATGGGTCATGGACGCCGTAGGCAAGCCACAAACCAGCGCAGAGGAGTACGTGAGCGTGTTCTTCGCGAAGTCGGAGTCCAGCCACAAAGCGGGCATGCAGGCGCTCGGGCGTATGCACGCACGAACGGACGACCGTGACAAGGACGTCACTTGGGAAGCACGAATCCAACAATATGACGCAGTGTGCGAATGGGGAGTACCGAACCACGCGCTGCTTGAACGAGTTGCGGCGATTGAGGCCCCAGTGTTCATTGCCAACGGAGACAGCGACCCGATGATCACTCCGCAGTACTCTCACCTTCTCCGCGGTTTGATTCCTCAGTCAACGATCAAGATTTATGATGACTCTGCACACGGTTTCTTGTTTCAATACCATGACGAGTTTGCAGCTGACGTATCGAACTTCCTCGCCGAATAGCCAGGTCGTGTCTTGAGACCTTTTTGAGAATTGCCCGTGCTCAGAGAGCCACGTTCGTTAGTGGGTGATCCGCACAATGGCGGCCAGAGTGACCAGATGGAGAAACCAACTCGTGGGGAGGCGCCAATTTGGAATCATCGTTGACACCGACGGCTTATTACATGGCTCGTGGAAACGGACGTTACCTACCGACCAGCGCCACCGAGAGTCCATGGGATCGTACGGCGCAGCACGGTGGACCTCCCGCCGCTCTTCTCGCTCATGCAATCGACGAGACGGTGGAGGACACCATGAGAATCGGTCGCATAGCAGTTGACTTTTTCGGACCGATTCCGCTCAGCGAGGTCGCCATCGACGTCGTCTCGATTAGGCCGGGCCGGCGCGTTCGCCTCACGGAGGCGCGCATGAGTGTTGACGGGCGCGTCGCGGTCTCAGCGAGGACGTGGCACATCGCGACGGGCGATAGACCCCCTACGTCGGGGGAGCAGGAGACTGCTCCGCCACCCATACCGGCGCGCCCGGTGGCCCAACATTTCTATGCCGGCCTGGACGACGGGTGGGGCTATGGACGGTCGATCGAATGGCGCTTCACTCGCGGAAGTTTTGACAGTTTTGGTGCGGCGGATGTTTGGACTCGGGTGCGCCTGCCGTTGATCGAAGGCGTGCCGCTGACCGGTCAGGCTCGCCTTCAGATCACTGCGGATTCCGCGAACGGTCTGTCCATGTCGTTGCCGATGGAGCAGTGGTTCTCGATCCCTCCCGCCATGACTGCGACTCTGCTGCGACCGCCGGATGGCGAGTGGGTTCATCTGAAAAGCCGCACGTATTTGACAGAGGATGGCATAGGCCTCGCTCACGCTGCCCTGTATGACTCTCGCGGATTTGTCGGCGAAGTTGCCCAACCGTTGCTCGTTCAACGACGAGAGTCCGATCAAGAGTGACTATGGGCAAGCGACGAGCCATTGTTACTCACGGAGGCAGACTTAGTGTCAGCCCCTAGGATTGCCATTCTCGACGACTACCAAAACGTTGCCCTGAGTTTCGCTGATCGGAACTCTCTCCACCGACATCGAGGTGTTCACTGTCTAATGAGTGGAGGTACGGGGATTCGAACCCCGGACCCCTTGCATGCCATGCAAGTGCTCTACCAGCTGAGCTATACCCCCGGAATTCAAATATTAGCAGTTGGCCTCGAAGTGACTCCTAATCGCGCGTACGCGTAGAAGGTAACGATTCAAGGCGAAATTGAGTGGCGTCTCTTCGTTCGAAGACATCGCCATCAAAAGATGTCGGTCAGAGAATTGATGAAAGTCGTTGACGAACAGACTTTGGCATTCCGGCGACGACCTGATCGTAAGAGCGCGAAATCATTGCCTTAATCTCGCTGTCGGGAACACTCCCGTCGAGCACGACGGTGTTCCAATGCGTTTTATTCAGGTGGTACCCGGGAATGACCGCTTCGAACTCCTCTCGCAACTCGAGAGCGAGCAGGGGATCGCACTTCAGCGATAGTGCAGGGGGAGTGTCGTCCGGCGAGAGAATCGCGAACATCTTTCCCGCAACTTTGTAGACGTCTACTGCTGGCCCAAAAGGCTGCTCTTCACTGGTCTCGGGAAACGTCAGCATGAATGTCGCGATCTTGTCGACGTTCATTGGGACCCTTCCAGATTCAGTTCGTCATGAGAATAAGGTCACACAGCACGCTCGGCTGTGAAAGCAGAGGCGTGTGGCCGCTCTCGAGCGTCGCGACTTCGTTACAGCGCTTCGCCATAACCAACTGAAGACTTGGGTCGAGGGCGTTGTCGTTAGTGCACAACACGTAGTGCGAGTGAACATCCACGTCGAACGAGTCTCGCGGACTGCGCAGGCTCGCGATGGTCTGCGAAGTGAGTTGCGATACGGCCCAGTCGGCAACCTCAACGGTGCAGTCCTGGTAGAGCGCCTTTTTGGCGAGGTCGGGGTTCAGGCGCAAAAAGTCACCGTCGACTTCAATGGCGTCGTCGAGGAGCGTGCGTACGGGTACCTCTTGACTCGCTTCGTAGGGACTTTGACCGAGGGACGGAACGAGGGCCGCGATGTAGACCAGGCGCTCTAGGTTGGCGACGCGATCGGCGGCTTCGGTGATGACGGCGCCACCGTAACTGTGGCCAACGAGCACGACCGGTCCTTCGAGGGAGGCGACCTCGATGACGTCGTTGGCGTCATCGGCCAGGTACGTGTTGGGGTGAGCGCCGTGGGTCGAACTCGGCAGATCGAGCGCGGTCCACTGGACGCCGCGACTCGTGAGTTCGTGGCCCACGTCGCGCCAACTCCACGCGCCGCCCCACGCACCGTGGACGAGGATGTAGGTCGTGTCGTTCATCGTTTCCGTTCTCTCTTGGAGTGAGGTTACGCCGAATATTCCCTAGAATGTCACAATGAACCGCCCATTTGACGTCGTCGCCGTTGAGGAGAAGTGGCAGGCGCGCTGGCTCGACGAGGGCACCTACGAGGTCGATAACGACGACCCGCGCGAACGTTTCTACGCGCTCAACATGTATCCCTACCCCTCGGGTGCCGCCCACCAGGGCCACGTTCGAAACTACATATTTGGCGACCTCGTCGTTCGCTACCAGACCATGCTCGGCAAGGCCGTCCTCTCGCCCTACGGATTCGACTCTTTTGGCCTTCCCGCGGAGAACGCGGCTATCAAAGATGGCAGTCACCCCCGTCCCTACACCGAAGCGCGCATCGCCGAACTCAAGTCGTCGGTTCGCCGTCTCGGCGCCGTCTACGACTGGCGCCGAGAGGTCTACAGCCACGACCCCGAGTACATCAAATGGTCGCAGTTCATTTTTCTCACCTTCCTTAAGAAGGGTCTCGCGTACCGGGCCGAGTCGCAGGTTAACTGGTGCCCCGGATGCATGACCGTGCTCGCGAACGAGCAGGTTTTGGCCGACGGCACCTGTGAACGCTCGGGCGACCTCGTCGTACGTCGATTCCTCGAACAGTGGTTTTTTAAGATCACCGACTACGCCGACGAGCTCTTGAACGGACTCGATACGTTGGAGTGGCCAGAACGCGTAAAGACCATGCAACGTAACTGGATAGGTCGTAGCGAAGGCGTCGAGTTCGATCTACCCTTGGCCTACGACGAGACCCAAGCGCTGCGCGTCTTCACCACGCGACCCGACACCGGCTTTGGTGTGACCTACGCCGTCATTGCGCCCGAGCATCCCATGTTGTCGCTGCTCACGACCGATGACGAGCGCCTGCGCGTCGAAGAGATCGTGACCCGGGCGAGCGCGACGAGCGAAGTTGATCGAACGACGTCCTCGAGCGAAGGAGTCGGTTTAGAAAAGCGCGGCGCCTTCACGGGAAGTTTCGTGATCAATCCCTTCACCAAGGAGAGGGTGCCCGTCTACGTGGCCGACTACGTGCTGGGCAACTACGGCACGGGCGCCATCATGGCGGTACCGGGAGAAGACGAGCGTGACTTCGAGTTCGCCACCGTGCACGGACTGCCCGTCGTGCGCACGGTGCAGCCGAGCGAGGGATTCGACGGCGGCGCGTACCACGGTGACGGTGCGCACATTAACTCGGGCTTCTTGAACGGTCTCGATACTACTGACGCCAAGACCAAAGCCACGGAGTTCTTGGTCGAACACGCGCGCGGCGAAGCGAAGGTGAATTTTCGCCTCCGCGACTGGCTCATCTCGCGTCAACGCTTCTGGGGCTGTCCGATTCCGATCATCTACTGCGACGAACACGGCGCCGTACCGGTACCAGAGGACCAACTCCCCGTGCTCGCCCCCGACGACGTGGTCATGAACAAGAGCGGCCAGTCGCCACTCGCCACGCACGCCGGTTTTCTCAACACCACCTGTCCGATCTGTGGCGAGCCCGCTCGTCGTGAGACCGACACGATGGACACCTTTACTGACTCGTCGTGGTACTACCTACGATTCGCCGATCCCTTTACGCCCGGTAAGGCCTTTGACCCCGTGCAGGCCGCGAAGTGGATGCCCGTTGATCAGTACATCGGCGGGATCGAACACGCGATTCTTCACCTGATGTACGCGCGTTTCTACTTAAAGGCCCTCGATGACGTCGGGCTCGCCTCGGGACTGCCGCGCGAACCCTTTCGCCGTCTCTTCACCCAGGGAATGATTCGACTGGGCGGAACCAAGATGTCGAAGTCCAAGGGCAACATCGTCACTCCCGAGGAGTACTTTCCGACGGTCGGTGCCGACGGCCAACGCCTCTTCCACCTCTTCGTGGGCCCACCGACCGACGACGTTGACTGGACCGACCAGACCCACGACATGCTCGAGGGGGCCGCCCGTTTTATCGACCGCTTCTATCGCCTCTGGCACCTGTACGACGTGAACTTTCACGACGGCGTCACCGAGGCCGACGTCGCCCTTCGCCACGTCGTTCATCGCACCATCGAGCGCGTCACGAAGGACTTCGACCGTTGGAGCTTCAACACCGCCGTGGCCGCCATCATGGAACTCTTGAACGCGGTCTCTAAAGCGGCGCGCAGCGACGAGGGCATCGACAAGGGAACACTCGACGAAGCCCTCGACGTACTCGCGAAGCTGCTCTCACCCATGACGCCGCACATCACGGCCGAACTCTGGGAAGAACGCTACCCCGGTCAGCCCAGTGTTCACCTCACCAAGTGGCCCGTCGCCGATCCGGCGCTGGTCGCGGTAGAGACCGTCACGATGGTGGTCCAGATCAACGGCAAAGTTAAAGTTCGTCTGGAGGTTCCGCCCACAATCAGCGAAACCGACGCCACCGCCGCGGCGTTGCAAGACGCCCACGTCGTGGCAGCGCTCGAGGGGGCATCGCCCACGCGCGTGGTCTCTCGACCTCCGCGACTCGTGAACATCATTCACTAATGGCTACTTCAGCGTCGATACCAGAGACGCAGATCACGATTGAACCGCCGCAGTTCAATCGTCCCGAAGTTGAGATTCGTGCCTCGTCGAGACGAAAGAAGACGGGTAACGCCCACTGGTCGGGGAGTCGCATCGTCGTCCAAATCCCCGCGCGCATTCGGGGTCGTGAACGCCGAGTGTTCGTTGATGAACTCGTCGAGCGGCTCTTGACCCAGCGCCCTCAGAGCTCCGCCGGTGACGCGGCGCTCGAGGAGCGCGCCAAAGTCTTGGCGGAGCTCTATAACGATTCGGTCATGCCCGCGTCGGTTCGTTGGGTTAGCAACCAACAGGCCCGATGGGCCTCGTGTTCGCCCGCGTCGCGTGAGATCAGGGTCTCGAGTCGACTGCGTCAGTGTCCCGAATGGTTGATTGACGCGGTCCTGGTGCACGAACTCGCGCACCTCCAAGAGGCAGACCACTCCGCCCGGTTCTACGAAATTGCCCATCGTCACCCTCGTCAAGACGACAGCGCCTTATTCCTCGATGGGTACGCGTTGGGTCTCGGTCTACGTATTGAGGCCGGTGACGTCGACCAGTCGCTGAACGAAAGCGGCTAATTCGCCTCGCCGCGAAGGAACTTTTCGAGTTCTGCCGCGAGTTCATCGCCGCTCGGCAGCTCATCACCCAGTGACGTGCCTTCGGTTTGGTCGGCCGCCGCCTCGAGTCGTTCAATCATCGACGAGTGCTCGGGATTATTGGTGACTAACTCATCGACGCGCTGGCGCGCCTCGTCGGCCGATGCGCGAAGAACTCCGGCGTCCAGTGTGAGTCCAGAGATGCGCGCGAGTCCGTCGACCAGCGCCGCGGACGCTTGGGGGTAGGGCATCGCGGCCACGTAGTGCGGCACGCGGGCCCACAGCGTCACGACGTCCATGTCCACTTCGGCGAAACCTAACTCGAGGGCGGTACCAATGCCCGCGGGAACTTCGAGTTCGCCGGTCACCGAACCAACGAGCGCTAGGAGGTGCGCACTGGTGGCGGGGGCGGTGCCGATGACGCGCACCGGTCGGGTGTGGGGTGTGGGAGCGGGGAACGCACCAAGTCCTACGACGAGTCGTACGTCAAAGCGTCCCGCGGCGTCAGTCACCACGTCCACGAAGTCGCTCCAGTGAAAGTCGGGTTCGGGACCTACGAGGAAGATGACGTCAGCCCCGTCGCCGTCGCGGCCGTAACGAAGTTGAATCTCCGGCCAGGTGAGTTCGGTCGTAATGCCGTCGACGATGCGCGCCAACGGGCGGCGGGCCCGTTGGTCGATGAAGTACTCGGTGTCAAAGGTCGCGAGGACTTCGGTGGGGATTGTCTCGAGGAGCGTGGCGATGGCCGTACTCGCGCCCAGACCCGCGTCGATCCATCCCTCAAGTCCCACGACGAGGACCGGCTCGTTGAGGTCGGGGTCGGCGAGAAAGATAATCCGGTCGTAGATTTCGTCGTCCATCAACCCTCCAAGGTCTTTTTAGCCGTTTCGGCGAGGGTCGCTATATGGGCGGGGAACTCATCGACGCTGCCCTGGTCGCCGGCGGTGGCCCCGGCGCGGTAGCGAGCGAAGACGCCCTGCAAGATGCAGGCCAACTTCCAGTAACCAAAGGCCTGGTAGTAGGCGACGTGGCTGACGTCCAGGGTCGAGTGACGGGCGTAGGCAGCGAGTACTTGCGCTCGGGTGGCGAAGCCCTCGGCCGTCGTGGGCGCCGCGCCGAGCAACACCGAGGTGAGGTCCTCGGGCTCGGCCCAGTAGCAAAGGAGCACGCCGAGATCGGCCATGGGATCGCCGAGCGTGCAGATCTCCCAGTCGAGGATTGCCTTCACGCGTCCGTCTTCGTCGAGCACGGTGTTGTCGAGTCGGTAGTCGCCGTGCACCACCGCGACGCGCTGTTGGCTCGGAATGGATCGCGCCAACTGATCGCCGACCTCTTCGACGAGGTTCTCGTGATCGGCGCCTTCAACGCGCATCTGTTCGAACTGGCCACGCCAACGGCGCAGTTGGCGTTCGATGTAGCCGTCGTGGCGCGCGAGGTCGCCCAGCCCCGCCTTCTCCACGTCGACGTCGTGTAGTTGGGCCAGCGTTTGCGCGAGATTGTCACCGATCTGGGCGCGAATTTCGACGGGAAAGGCCGCCGCGGCCTGGTGGCGATCGCGCAAGATGGCGCCCTCGACGAACTCCATGACGTAGAACGGCCGCTCATTGACACTCTCGTCGACGCAGAGGCCCAAGGGCTTGGCGACCGGGACACCCTGAGGGTAGAGCGCTTTGATGATCGTGTGTTCGCGCACCATGTCGTGCGCCGTGGGCAGTACGTGACTCGTGGGTGGTCGGCGAAGTGCGTAGGAGGTGCCGCCAGCGTCGGTGACGCGAAACGTCAAGTTCGAACGGCCCCCGGCGATGAGCTCAAAGGTGAGTGGCGCGAGCGCACCAACGTGCTCGACCATCCATTGGGTGACGTTGGCTTGGTCAATTGCCGTCACCGTCTCCATAGTCATTGACGCTAACAGCGCTACGTGACCCCTCCTTTCGCGTCGCGGCGACCGTTAGGCTGATGCGCGTGAATGATGTCACTGACGCCACTTTTGCCACGGCCGTTATCGAACGTTCCAAGAGCGTGCCGGTGGTGGTCGATCTGTGGGCGGAGTGGTGTGGTCCCTGTAAGACACTGGGGCCGCTCTTGGAGAAAGTCATTGACGAAACCGGTGGTGCGGTGGAACTCGCCAAGGTCGACGTCGACGCCAATCCCGAAATCGCCCAGGCCTTCCAAGTGCAGTCAATCCCCGCGGTCTTCGCCCTAAGGGACGGACAGATCGTGGACACGTTCGTTGGTGCGCTGCCCGAAGCTGCGGTGCGCGAGTTCGTCGAACGCCTGGCGCCAGGCTCTTCCATTGTCGATCAACTCGTCGAGGCCGGTGACGAAGCGTCCCTTCGCGAAGCGCTCGATCGCGACGCCACCAACGTCGAGGCCGCCGTCGCTCTCGGTGACTTTCTGCGCCAAGACGATCGACTCGACGAGGCCGAGGCCCTGTTGGCGCCCTTCGCGAGCGTGCTCGACGCCAAGACGGTACTGGCGCGGATTCGCTTACAACGTAGTGGCCTCAGCCTCGAGGGTGACCTGGATCTCACGCTCGATCACCTCCTCGAGCAGAGTTCGGTGAGTGAGGAGTCGAAGGCGCAGTTATTAGAGATTCTTGACGCGCTCGGCCCGGGTGACGCGCGCTACGTGTCGTATCGACGCCGGCTCGCGAGTCGTCTCTACTAGTGCAGATTTACCGGCCCGAGAGGCCGTTGGTGGTGGCCCTTGGACCACTACGCGTGGACGTGACGACGCGCGCGCTCGTCATGGGCATCTTGAACCGTACGAAGGACTCATTCTTTGGACCCGCGGCCACGTACGACCTTGACGCGTTTTTCACGCGCGCCGAGCAACTCGTCGCGGACGGTGCCGACCTGCTCGACGTCGGGGGTGTGAAGGCCGGTCCGGGCGAGGAGGTGAGTGAATACGAGGAGCTCCATCGAGTCGTGCCGGTCATTGTTGAACTGAAGAAGCGTTTCGACGTGCCGCTCAGTGTTGACACGTGGCGGGCGTCGGTCGCCAAAGCTGGCTTTGAGGCCGGGGCGTGTGTCGGCAACGACATCAGCGGCTTTGGGGACCCCGACTACCTCTTGGTTGCGGCCGCGGCGAAGGCGACCGTCGTCGCGACGCATATTCGACTTCGCCCCCGCGTCGCCGATCCCGCGCCCCACTACGACGACGTCACCCAGACGGTGAAGGCGTTCCTCGTGGAGCGCCGTCGCTGGGCGAGCGAGGCCGGGCTGAGCGACGAGCAGATTATTCTCGACGCCGGTCTGGACCTCGGAAAGACCTCAGACCAGTCGCTGCAACTGTTGCGTGACTCGAACGAGCTCGCCGAGCTCGCTTCACCGCTTCTACTCTCGGCGTCGAATAAAACGTTTCTGGGGGCGCTGTTCGATCTAGAAGTCACCGAACGGCGTGAAGCGTCCCTCGCCGCGACGGCGATTGGGATCTCACTGGGTTGTCGTATCGTTCGAGTTCATGACGTTGAGGGAACCGTTCGAGTACGCGACGCGCTCGCGCGCCTCTTTGAGGTGGAGCGTTGAGTAGCCCGAGCGTCTGCGTGGTGGGCACCGACGCGACGATGGTCTATGACGCGGTGCACAACGTGGTCGCCGAGGCGTTAGGCGATCTCGATCCCTCGTTCGCGTTACAAGATTTCACGGCGAAGGACGTCACCCAGAGCGCGGGCGAGTCGACGCTGCCGCGCGTCATGGAGGCGCTCAACACGCCACCTTTTCTCGTCGAACGCAGAGTCGTCGTCGTTAGAGACGCGCAACTACTCATCGCCGACGAAGTGGCCCAACTCACCGAGTGGATGAGTTCGCCAGCACCGGGCGCCGTGTTGATCGTGGCGGTCGTTGGCTCCAAGGCCCACAAACTCGTGAAGGCGGCCACCGACGTCGTGGAGGTGAACGTGGGCTCGCGGGTCGCGGACCGCGTGGCGTTCGTGAAGTCCAAAATGGACGAGTACGACGTGGTCATCGATAGTTCGACCGCCCAACGGGTGGCTGATCAAGTTGGTGACGACGTCGCGCGCGTCGACGCGTTGGCGCGCACCCTGCAGTCCATCTACGGCACGGCGCCCTTGGTCTTCGCGCGACTCGAGCCCTACCTCGGCGACGCCGGTGACGTCCCGGTGTGGGACCTCACCGACGCCATCGACGCCGGTGACGCGACCAAGGCCATTGTCGTGGCGAGACGCATGCTCGAATCGAGGGGACGCGCGGGTCTACAGATTGTCTCGATGCTCCAACGTCACTATCTCAACATGGCCCGACTCGAAGGTAGTGACGCGCGCACCAAAGAAGACGCGGCCACGCTGCTCGGGATTAACGCGTACCCGGCCGGCAAGGCCCTGCAACTCGCCCAACGCATGGGGGCCGGTCGCTTAACGACAGCGGTTCATTGGATCGCCGACGCCGACCTCGCCCTCAAGGGTGGGGTGAGCTACGGCGGCAAAGACCTCGACAGTGATTTGGACGTGACCGAGTTGACGGTGATTGAGATTCTCGTCGCTCGACTCGCGCGTCTCTCGCACGGCGCGCGCACGCGCTAGCAACGAAGGCGTTTTCGCCCAGCGCTACTTCTTGGTTGACGAAGCGCGCTTCTTGGCGACTTTTTTCGTCGCCCGGGCTTTAGTAGTTGTCGCGGAGGCGCGCTTCTTCGCCGCCTTCTTTGCCGCGCTGGCCCGGGTGGATATCGACGTGGCGCGCTTCTTGGCAACCTTGCGCGCCTTCGATGCCTTCTTCGTCGCGGACGTTACTTGCTTCTTGACGGCACCACTCTTGGCCTGGGCCTTCTTCGTCGCTGACGCGACGCGCTTCTTGGCGACTTTCTTGGTCGCGGTAGCCTTCTTCGTCGCGGACGACACTCGCTTCTTCGCCGTCTTCTTCGCCTTCGTGGCTTTTTTGGTGGCGGACGTCACTTGTTTCTTTACGACCTTCTTGGCTTTGGTCACTCGCTGAGCGATCGCTTTTCTCGCGGGAGCCGTCTGCTCTTCGATGCGCTCGACGGTGCTCGAACTGGTGACGACGGCAGCGGCTTCGATGATACCTTGCTCCACCCTCGAACCAGCGGCGGAGGCCGCGGCCTCAATCGTGCCGAGCGTGCTACCTACCAATTTTGCCGCGTCATCGAACTTGTTGGTCATAGCTACAAGCGTAGTGACAGATGACCCGTCGCCCACGGGCGCCAGAAACCGAGGGTTCTCTAGGCTTCGCCGCGCAGCGCGTTCAGACGCTTCATCAGGCCACTCTTCTTGTTGGCGGCCTGATTCTTGTGAATGACGCCCTTGGAGGCGGCCTTGTCGATGCGCTTAACCGCGAGGCGCAACGCGCTCTCCTCGTTCTCGGTGTCGAGGGCGGCGACGGCGTTCTTGGCGCGGGTACGCAGCTCTGACTTGACGGCCTTGTTGCGCTCGCGAGCAATCACGTTCTGCTTATTGCGCTTGATTTGGCTCTTGATATTGGCCACGGTTACATCCTCGTTCGTAAGTGCCCGTCAACGCTCCGCGCGGGCCTATCAAATCTAGCAGAGGGTCGAAGAGGCTTCCCACTTATAAGAAAATCGTGGCCGACCGGTAGCCTTGGTTGACCGTGGCAACTTCCTCTTCATCTGTCGATTCCAGCAAAATCCGCAATCTCAGCATCATTGCGCACATCGACCACGGTAAGTCAACGCTGAGCGACCGCATCCTCGAGATCACCGGGGCCGTTGATCCTCGCCTCATGCGCGCGCAGTACCTCGACTCGATGGACATCGAGCGCGAACGCGGCATCACCATTAAGGCCCAGAACGTGCGCGTGGGCTACAAGGGCCACCTCATCCAACTCATCGACACGCCCGGCCACGTGGACTTTGGTTACGAGGTCTCTCGATCACTGGCGGCCTGCGAGGGAGCCGTGTTGCTGGTCGACGCGAGTCAGGGTATTCAGGCCCAGACGCTGGCGAACTGTTACCAGGCGATCGAGCACAACTTAGAAATAGTCGCGGTGCTCAACAAGATCGACCTGCCCGCCGCCGACCCCGAGCGATGCAGGGAGGAACTCGAGCGCGTGCTCGGTCTGCCGGCCGATGAGATTCTTTCGATTTCGGCCAAGACCGGTGAGGGCGTACCCGAGTTGTTGGACGCGATCCTCGCGCGCATTCCCGCGCCCGTCGGTGATCCCAACGTGCCCCTACGAGCGCTCATCTTCGACTCCTACTACGACCAGTTCCGTGGCGTGATCTCGTCGATTCGCGTCCTCGAGGGCACGTTGCACGACCAGACGAAAATTCGGATGATGCGCGCGGGCACCAATCACGAGCTCGAAGAGATCGGCATGCGCACCCCCGACATGATCAAGGTCACGCAACTCGGTCCCGGTGAAGTGGGCTACGTCGTCGCGGGCATTCGTGACGTGGCCGGCGCGCGCTCGGGAGAGACCATCACCGAGGCGTCCAACCCGGCCGCGAAACCGCTCGATGGCTACTTAGATCCCAAGCCCATGGTCTTTTGCGGGATCTATCCAATCGACGGCGACGATCTGGCCGACCTGCGCGACGCACTCGACAAACTCAAACTCAACGACGCCTCCATTACTTTCGAGCCAGAGAAGTCCCACGCCCTCGGCTTCGGGTTCCGCTGCGGTTTCCTCGGTCTTTTGCACATGGAGATTGTCCGCGAACGACTCGAGCGCGAGTTCAATCTCGGCATTATCGCCACCGCCCCGTCGGTGGTCTACCGAGCCTTTTTGACTGACGGCAGCGAGATCCTCATCGATAATCCGACGGAACTCCCCGACCCCAGTCGACTCGATCACGTCGACGAGCCCATGCTGGACGTGACGATACTTACGCCCGCGGAGTTCCTGGGCGCCGTGATGGACCTCGGACAGACGCGCCGCGGCGAGATGATCAAGATGGAGTACCTCTCGACCGAGCGAGTCGAGTTGCGCTACCGCATTCCCTTGGCCGAAGTCATTATCGACTTTTTCGACGCTCTAAAGAGTCGCACGAAGGGCTACGCGTCCCTCGACTACGAGCCCAGCGGCTACGTGACCTCACAGGTAGTGCGCGTGGACCTACTCATCAACCACGAACCGGTGGACGCCTTCTCGACGATTGTCCATCGAACGAACGCCGAGTTCTACGGTAAGCGCATGGCCGAGCGGCTGAAGGAGCTCATCCCTCGCCAAATGTTCGACGTGCCGATTCAAGCGGCCATCGGCGGGCGCGTGATCGCGCGCCAGACCGTCAAGGCCCGTCGAAAGGACGTCCTGGCCAAGTGTTACGGCGGGGACATCACTCGTAAGCGCAAGCTCTTGGAGAAGCAAAAAGAGGGCAAGAAGCGAATGAAGAACTTAGGGCGCGTCGAGGTTCCCCAAGAGGCCTTCGTCGCGGCCCTCAAACTCGAAGAGTAGTGACGGCTCGTCGTCGCAGTCTCTAGTAGGCCGAAAAGCCCGTGGGCAGATCCCCTCGTCCCGTGAGCGCGAGCAGTACCGCGACGCCCTGCTTCTTTCTCGTGTGGCTGATCGTCGCGACGAAGGCGAGCGTTTCGAGCAGCGCTTCGGTCGGCGGCGCTAAATCGAGGTTCAACGCTCGGGCTATATCGAGACCGTGAATCGTGAGCTCCGCCGTGCGTGAAGGCAAGTAGTCGCGCAGCGTCATCGTTCCTATCGGGCTGCCCAGTGTGGCGTCAGTTGGCGTACGTCCAATGAACGCAATGGCGAAAGCCGAGGCCGCGGCCACGGTGGCGTGGGGATCGTCGCCGAGCGTGGCGACGGCTTGTCGGCCACGTTCGGCGATGTTCGCGTCACTCCAGTACGGCGAATCGGGCGCCTCGGGTGGCTGGGGATGTTCGAGGTAGTCAACGATGATGACGTTCGCGCGATTGGCGTGGCCCACGGTCTCTAAGACCGTCCACACGCCAAGTCCCGGTGCGTCCCACGAGGACGCTGGCACTAAAGCCACGACGTCCACGAAGTACTTAGACGCGACACAGAACGCGTCGAAGTCAGATCCGCGCATCTGTCGTGCCCTTGCTTCCTTGATCGATGAATATGAAGACCATTAGTAGCCGGTCGTACCGTCGATAATCTCTCTAAGTATGTCGGCGTGGCCGCAGTGTCGGGCGTACTCCTCGATCATGTGCACGTAGATCCAACGCAGGTCCACCTCGCGTCCGTGACGCAGTCTCGTGGCGAGCGCGTCGAAGTCGCTCGCGCGCCCGATGACGCGAGCCGACGCGGTGGCGGTGGCGAAGAGGTCGAAGATCTCCTCGGGGGAGTGACTTTCGAGATCGTTGAAGTCCGCGTCGGGGTCGTGGTTCTCGCCAAAGAAGTTCTCCAGGTCCTCACCCTTGAAGATGACCGCGAACCAGTAGAGCTCGACGAGGGCCATATGTTGCACGAGACCGAGCAACGAGAGTCGCGAAGTCGCCACGGGTCGCTCGCTCAGGTGCTCGACGTTCAGTCCGTCACACTTTATGAGCAGCGTCGAACGATAGAAATCGAGCCAGGCGTCGAGCTGGGTACGCTCGTCGCCTCGTATGTGCTCTTCGAAGCGGTCGGGGGCTCGGTAGGTGTCCACGGGCCCATGGTACTGACGTGATTTAGAGGTGGTTAGCACTCGGTAAAATCGAGTGCTAACAAGGAGACGTATGGCCCGGCGCGTAAAGACAACACCACAACCCAAGAGCAACCTCGACGCGCGCAAGGCCACCATCCTCGAGGCCGTGGTGACCGAACACGTCAACACCGCTCAGCCCGTCGGATCCTCCTCCGTCGCCCACAGTGCCGACCTGGCGGTCTCGCCCGCGACCGTTCGTACCGAGATGGTGGCGCTCGAGCGCGAGGGTTACCTCGCCCAACCCCACACCTCGGCCGGTCGCGTACCCACCGACAAGGGGTACCGCTACTTCGTCGATCACTTAGAGGCGGGCGTCCTCGGCCCGGCTCAGCAACAACAGATCAAGGAGTTCTTCGCTCACGTGCGCGGTGAGGTCGAGGACGTCTTGGAACAGACGTCCACGCTCTTGAGTCGTCTCACGAGCTACACGTCGGTCGTTGTTGGTGCGGGCCACAGTCACGCGACGGTCTTGAGCGTGCAGTTGGTGAACTTGGACGCGCGTCACCATTTACTCGTCACCGTGTTCTCTGACGGCACCGTGACCAAGCACAGCGTGCTCGCCAACTTTGAAGCCAGTCACGTCGAAGTGACTGAAGCGTCGCGCCAACTGAACGCGCTACTCATCGGCACGACCCTCGACGCCACGGTCCAAGTGCCCTCGAGGGGTGACACGATCGCGCGACTCGTTCGTGAAGCGGCCTCGGTCTTGCACGCTGAAGCACCGACAATGGAAGGCGAGCAGGTCTACATTGGCGGTTCGTCCAAGGTGGCCGAGGTCTTTGAGGGCGTCGAAACCGTGCGAAAGGTGCTCGGCATTCTCGAGCAAGAACTCCTCGTCGTCTCGCTCGTCGAGGACATCTTGGACAAAGGTCTGTCGGTCGCCATTGGCTCCGAGCACGGTTTCGAACCGCTCTCGGCCTGCGCGGTGATTGTCGCGCCGGTGTCCCTCGAGGGCGAGACCATTGGCGCGGTGGGGTTACTAGGGCCGACGCGCATGAAGTACCGCGAGGTCATGGCCGCCGCCGAAGCAGTCTCACAGCGTCTGACGAGTCACTTTGGTGGAGAGAACGAACGTGGCTAACACCAACCTCTACGCCATCCTCGAAGTCGATCAGGGCTGTTCGCCCGAGGAGTTGAAGCAGGCCTATCGCCGCCTCGCGCGCCAGTACCACCCCGATTCGAACACCGAGGATCCGAGCGCCGAGGCCCACTTCAAAGAGGTCAGCCAGGCCTACGAGATACTTTCGGACCCCGAGCGCCGAGCGAACTACGACCGTTTCGGCTCGGACGTCGGGGCCGGGGGCAGTCCCTTTGGCGGCGGCTCGGTGCAAGACATCTTTGACATGTTCTTTGGCGGCATGGGGATGAACAATCAAGCGCGCCGGGGTCCCCAACCCGGCCCCGACGCCGAGGTCGCTCTCGACATCACGCTCGAAGAGGCCGCCTTTGGCGCGACGCGCGAAGTCACGGTCACCTTGCCCCAGCGCTGTGGCACCTGTTCGGGTTCGGGCTGTGCGCCCGGGACGACGCCGGTGACCTGTGAAGAGTGCAAGGGTGCGGGTGCGGTGCAACGAGTGCGCAACTCCATCCTCGGACAGATGGTGACGTCGCAAATATGCTCGCGGTGTCAGGGTTTTGGTACGCGCATCGAGACGCCGTGTCCGGACTGTCGCGGGGAAGGGCGCCGCCAACAGAGCACGACGATGACGGCTCAGATTCCCGCGGGCGTCGAGGACGGCTCGACCATGCGCCTCGCCGATCGGGGACCGGCCGGACTTAGAGGGGGCGCCAATGGACGCCTTTTCGTACACCTGCGCGTGTTGCCGGACGAGCGCTTCGAGCGTCACGGTGACGATCTGCACCACGAAGCACACGTCTCCTTCAGCCAGGCCGTGCTCGGGGCCACCATTACGGTCCCGACTATTCGCGGCGCCGTCGAGATCGAGGTCGAACCCGCAAGTCAGAACGCCACCGTGCACCGCGTTCGCCACGAAGGCATCGAGCACTTACACGGACGTGGTCGCGGTGATCTCTACGTGCACCTAACAGTCGACGTGCCCAACGATCTCGACGAGACGTCCGAGAACCTCCTTCGTCAGTGGGCTGAACACCGTCACGAGGTCGTCCACGAATCAAGCGGCGGACTCTTTCGCCGTCGTAAAGCGAAGAAGTGACCTACCTCGAGTGGCCGCGTCGCGTGGCGGCGCTCGGACAGTTTCACGTCGAGCACGTGGAGGAACCCACGCTCGACAAAGAGAACGACCACCATCTTCGAAAGGTGTTGCGCGCTCGAGGGGACGAAGAGATTGTCGTGACCAATGGTCGCGGTTCCTGGGCCCTCGCTCGAGTAACCGCGCGTGGTCTCGAACTTTCGGGTGACGTTCACCTCGATCCCGCGCCCCAAGAGACGACGATCTACCTTACGCCACTAAAGGGTGATCGCAGCGAGTGGGCCGTCGCGAAGGCGAGCGAAGTAGGTATTAGTCGCGTCGTGCCCCTGATGGCCGAGCGAATGGTCGTGAAGTTCAAGGGTGACGCGCGCGAGAAAATCCTCTCGCGTTGGCGGCGCATCGGCGCCGAAGCGTCGGGTCAGTCTCGGCGTACGTACGACGTGGTCATCGAGGAACCCATGAACGTCGCCGACGTGCCCGCTTCGGTTGGCGTGGCCGACTTTGGGGGCTCGGGCTTCTGGGGAGGACTCAGCGGCGTCGCCGTTGGCCCCGAGGGCGGATGGACGAGTGAGGAGTGGGGGTCGGCGCGCCGGCGCGTCGGACTTGGCCCGACGGTTCTTCGCGCCGAGACGGCCGGCGTCGTCGCCTCGACACTCTTGGCCTTTCAGGCTGGTGATTGGGGATTTACGCTGGATGGGCCACAAAGTGAGTAATGATGAGACAACCAGATGAGTGACTGCCTTTTTTGCAAAATTGTCGCGGGGGAGATTCCCGCGAAGGTCGTCGCCGAGAGCGACACCTCGCTGGCCTTTCATGACATCGCACCCCAGGCACCCGTGCACGTCTTGGTCATTCCCAAACGCCACTTCACGAGCGTGAACGACGTCACCGCCGCCGACGCCGGCGTCTTTGACGACCTCTTTCGTCTCATGGATCGGGTCGTAGCCAGCGAAGGTGTGCGCGAGAGCGGCTTTCGCCTCGTCTTTAACGTGGGTGAGGACGGTCAACAGACCGTGGCGCACCTGCACATGCACGTGCTCGGCGGACGACGAATGACCTGGCCTCCCGGATGAGCGCTGAAGCGAAGGCCGACGAGGCCCTGACGGCAACGACGCACGTTCCGAACACTCACCTCATGGCGGGTCTGCTCGGTCCACGCGACGAACACTTGCGAGTGGTCGAGCGGTCGTTTCCCAACTCGAAGATCCGCGTTCAGGGCAACCAGATCTCGGTGACGGGGCCCGACGCCGCGATCGTGCTGCGCCTCTTCGATGAACTGGTCTTGGTACTCGAGAGTGGTCAGTCACTCGACACGACCAAAGTCGCGCGCACCGTCGACATGGTCGCCGACGACCTTCGCCCGAGCGAAGTACTGCGTCACGAAGTGGTGCGCGGCGCCAAGGGCAAGGCCGTTCGACCTTCGACGGCGGGACAGAAACGCTACACCGACGCGATCGATACCTCCACCATCACCTTCGGCATTGGTCCCGCCGGCACTGGCAAGAGCTACCTCGCCGTGGCCCAGGCCGTCCAGGCGTTGCACCGTCGCCAGGTGCAACGCATTGTTTTAACGCGCCCGGCCGTCGAAGCGGGCGAGAATCTCGGTTTCCTGCCCGGTGATCTGATGGCCAAGGTCGATCCGTACCTCCGCCCGCTCTACGACGCGCTGCACGACATGGTCGGCGCCGACGGCGCGCAACGCCTCATCGCGAACGGCACCATTGAAGTCGCGCCGCTCGCCTTTATGCGAGGGCGAACGCTGAACGACTCCTTCATTATTCTGGACGAAGCACAGAACACGTCGCCGGAGCAGATGAAGATGTTCTTGACGCGCATTGGTTTTAACTCCAAGGCCGTCGTCACCGGCGACGTCACCCAGATTGACCTTAACGGCAAGCGGAGCGGTCTGGTCAAGATCGAAGAGATCCTCCACGACGTCGAGGGGATTAGCTTCATCTATCTTGGCGCGAAGGACGTAGTGCGAAGCCGAATCGTGAGCGACATCGTGGCGGCGTACGACAAACTTTCATGAGCGTTGACATCTACGCGGCCGACGAGCAGCACGATCACGAGATCGATCTCGGTCGCTGGGTAAAACTCGCCCAAGGCGCTCTCAGCGACGAAGGCGTACGCGGTCTCGCCGAAGTGTCGCTCATCTTTGCCGACGAGCCAACGATCGCTGATCTCAATCAACAGTTCATGGGCAAGGAGGGACCGACCGACGTCCTGAGCTTTCCCATTGACGGCGAACCCGACCCTTCGGGGCGCGTCCCCGACGCGGGCGGCAGCGGACCGGGCGAGCCACCCCTGCCCGAGATCCCCCAACTGATTGGCGACGTCGTTATCTGTCCGGCCGTCGCCGCGCGCAACGCCCTCGAACACGAAGTCTCCTTCGACGACGAGATCGCACTCTTAGTAGTGCACGGCGTCTTGCACCTGCTCGGATGGGACCACGTGAACGACGACGAGGCCGAACGCATGGAAGCGCGCGAACGCGAGTTATTGGCTCGACACTACCGAGCGAGTCCGTCGTGATCGCCTCGGTGTGGTCAGCGGGTGACACCTACCTCGTCGTCACCGTCTTCGTCCTCTTGCTACTTTCGGGATTCTTCGCCATGGCCGAGACGTCACTCACGCGCATGAGTAAGTCGCGGGCCCGCTCGCTACGTGAGTCCGGCCGTCTCGGCGCGAAGGCGTTGGCTCAGCTCACCGAAGCGCCAGAGAAGTTCTTGAACCCGCTCTTGCTCTTGGTGCTCGTCTGTCAGTTGGTCTCCGCGACGATGGTGGGCGTGCTCGCGGGCCACCTCTTTGGCGCCGCGGGGGTCTTTGTCGCCACGGCCGGCGAAGTGATTGTCATCTTCGTGGCCTTTGAAGCAATCCCGAAGAACTTCGCCATTCAACACCCCGACCAAGCGGCCCTAACGAGCGCGCCGGTCGTGAGCACCGTCCTTCGCTTCTGGCCTATTCGATGGATATCGGTCCTCCTATTGGCGATCGCGGACAGCGTGATCGGTCTCTTTGGCTCAAAGGGCGCGGGCACGCGCATGACCGAGTCCGAAGTGCTCGCGATGGCCGACGTCGCCCACGAAGACGACGTCATTGAGACCGAGGAGCGAAACTTCATCCACTCGGTGATCGAGTTCGGCGACACGATCGTCCGTGAGGTCATGGTGCCGCGCATTGACATGGTCGGCATTAGTGAGACGGCGAGTGCCCGCGAAGCGTTAGACCTCGCGATCGAGTCGGGTCGCTCGCGTATTCCCGTGCTCGGCGGAGGGGTCGATGACGTCGTCGGTATCGTCAACCTGCGTCACCTGGCGAGTCTCGTAGCGACGGGCCGGGGCGGAGAGCTCCTTCGAGGTCACATGGGCGAGGCGCAGTTCGTCCCCGAGACCAAAAAGGTCGCGTCGTTGTTGACCGAGATTCGCAACGCCAAGAGCCACCTCTTTATTGTCGTTGACGAGTACGGCGGAACGGCCGGACTCGTGACCCTCGAAGACGTCCTCGAGGAACTCGTGGGCGAGATCACTGACGAGTCCGACCCCGCGATTGAAGAAGAGGACAACGATCAGTCCATCGAAGGCGGTATCGAACTCAGTGGACGTCTCAATATCGACGACGCGAACGAAGAGTACGACTTGGACTTGCCCAAGGACGGGTGGGACACCGTGGGGGGACTGGTGCTCGACCTCGCGGGCGGCGTGCCCAACGTGGGCGACGTCCTGACGACCGATAACTACCGATTGACGGTCGTGCGTATGGAGGGACGAAGAGTCGAAGAGGTACTCGTCGAGCCGCTGGCCACGACGTGACCAGAGCCGGCTTCGTCGCCGTTCTCGGGCGACCCAACGTCGGCAAGTCGACGCTCGTGAACCAACTCGTGGGGGCGAAGGTCTCCATCACGGCCGCTTCGCCGAACACGACGCGTCACGCGATACGCGGCATTCTCACGCAAGGTGACACGCAGATCATCCTCGTCGACACGCCGGGACTGCACCGACCAAAGACCACGCTGGGCGGACGCCTCAACGAGACGGCCCGCTCGGCTGCAGACGGCGTCGACGTCATCCTCGCGGTCGTCGAAGCGAGTGCGCCGATTGGCCCCGGGGACCGCCACGTCATCGAGACCATGTTGCGACACGGGCGAGGACGGAGTGGTCCCCGGCTCTACGTGGTCGTCAACAAAATGGATCGACCCGGCAGAGAGGCCGTCGCCGCGCAGCTGCTCGCGGCGAGCGAGGCCGTGGACGAGATCGCCGCCGAGGCCAATCTTCAACCGGCCGCGGAGTTGGTGGAGTATCTGCCCGTGTCGGCCAAGACGGGCGAGGGCACCGAAGCACTGCTCGTCTTACTCAGCGACGCGATGCCCGAGTCGCCCTTCCTCTTTCCCGACGAAGAGGTCTCGGACGTTCCCGAGGCGATGTGGATCGCGGAACTAGTACGCGAACAGCTCGTTCGAAAGACCAAACAAGAGTTACCGCACTCGATTCACTGTCGGGTGAGTGAGTTCGAGTGGCCCCACGTCACCGTGGAGATTCTCGTCGAGCGTGAGTCGCAAAAAGGCATGGTCATAGGTAAGGGTGGTCAACTCTTGAAAGACGTCGGCATCGCGGCGCGACGTCAACTGCCCGAAGGCATGTACTTAGAGTTACGCGTCCGAGTCGAGCCGGGTTGGCAGAAGCGCGACGACGTCCTCGACCGCTTCGGCTACTGAGTCGCCCTCTACTAACAGACGACGCGCCCGCGCGTGTTGCAGTCCCACGACGAGAATCGCCACGGCGAGTAGAACCGCGGCCGCGCCCAACGCCACGGTTGGAAGGCCAACGTACTTAAGGCCACTGAGCAACACGGTGGCCATGATGACGCGGCGAAGTAACACCCCATTCGCCCGAGACGAGAGCAGGGAACCGACGATCACCATGGGCACCGAGCCGATGATGATCGACGAGGTCAAAGAGAAGCTGACGTGGCTAAAGATCAGTGTGCCGACGGTCGCCGACAGCGTAAGGGGGACCGACTGGGCGAGGTCGGTGCCCACGAGTTGGCTGTTACGAAGGCTCGGGTAGAGGAACAGCAACAAGACCAAGATGAGCGATCCCGCGCCGACCGACGTGAGACCGACCATGAAGCCGCCCACGGCACCGATGGCGACGGTCGCGCCTCGTCGAACGACGATGCCCTGGTCGTTCGCGATCGGAGCGAGCAAGGTTCGCCCGAGCATCGCCAACGCACCGATGATGAGCGCCGTGCCGAGCAAGATCTGGAGACGATGCTCGGCCACGGCGCTCTGTCCGAGGAGGTGCATGACGAAGGTGCCGAGGAAGGCGCCGGGCAGGGAGCCGTAGCAGAGGTACTTCACGAGTCCGGTGTGCACGGTCTTTCGCCGCCAGTGAATGAGCGCGCCCGCCGGTTTCATGAAGAGCGCCGCCACGAGGTCCGACGTGATCGCGGCCGTTGGCGTCACGCCAAAGACCAGTACCAACATCGGCGTCATGAGCGCTCCGCCACCGACACCGGTCAGCCCGACGAGTAGACCCACCACGGCGCTGCCGAGCACGAGGTAGAGGTCAATATGCACGGGTCTCCAGAGGATTCGATAAAAACTAGTGGAATACTAGTTTATTGTCCGCGCCGAGTGGTCGATTGCGCCCTTGTCCCGAGTGTTAACTGCGAAGATCGCGCAAGAACGAGTGCACCTGGGACTTTTCCCGGGTGCGGCGCATGGGCGGCAGCTTCTTAAACATGACCGAGCGATAGCGCGCCGTAGCGAGTCGGGTGTCGAGCACGGCCACGACACCGCGGTCGTCTTTGGTACGAATGAGACGCCCGACGCCCTGGGCGAGCAGCATCGTCGCGCGCGGGAGATCGACCTCCATGAAGGGACTGGCGGACTTCTCACGGCGCGCTTCGGCGAGTGGATCGCCCGGCACGCTAAAGGGCAGTCGATCGATGGTGACGAGACTGAGCGAGTGGCCCGGCACGTCGATGCCCTGCCAGAAACTCGTGACGGCAAAGAGACTGGCCTCGTCGCTCTGGCGAAACTGATCGATGAGGCGTTGGCGCGAAAGCGTCCCTTGCACCAAAACTTCGGTGTCGAGGCGCGGCGCGACGATCTCCGCGACGCGCTGCATTACCGAGCGGTTAGTGAAGAGCGCGAGCGTGCGCCCACCGGCGGCGGTAATTAACTCGACGAGTTCTTCGACGATGGCCGCTTCGGCGCCGGGCGCGTTGCGTTCGGGAAAGTTCTCGGGAACGTAGAGCAGCGCGTGGTTTTCGTAGTCAAAGGGACTGTCGAAGTGATCGACGACGCAGTCGTCGATGCCGAGGTTCTTCGGCAAGGTGTCGGGAATCGTGGCGCTCGTGAGTACCGCCGTCACGTTGCCCCAGAGATCGTCGCGCAGTCGCGGCCCCACGTCAATGAGCGATATTTCGACGTCGACTTCGCGCTCACGCCGAGAGAGGAAGAGCAGTTCTCCTTCCTTTATTTTGTTCACCCGCTCGAGGTCGTTCGCCAAGTGGATGGCGGGACCGAGGGCTCGAACTTTACGGAACTCGCCGTCTGACGAAGTTGTCTCGAGTGAGCGGAGGGCTTCGACCAGCGCCGAAACGAGTTCGTTGGACCGGGAGAGTTCGAGTTGACACGCTTCGTCGAGTCCCTTCAGTTCGCCCCGTTCGTACTGCGCGAGGAGCAGCGCGGCGAAGCGATCGGCGCTCGAGAGCAGCTGGTCCGCCCGAGTCCGGTCGGCGTCGCCCAGTAGTGAGCGTGCTCCCATGGCGAGGGCTCGAAGGCGCGAGGCGTTGAGCGACGTGCCGAGCAACGTCGCGAAGATGTCGAGGATTTCGTGGGCCTCGTCAAAGACCACGAACTCGTGCGCTGGCAACAACATCGACCCCGACGCCAGGTGCGAGGCGTAGAGGTGAGCGTTCACGATGAGGATGGAGCTCTCGTTCGCGCGGTCCTTGGCCAGTTCGGCGAAGCAGTTCTGACCCTGGGGACACTTCGCCCGGGTCAGACACTCCTGGGGCGTAACCGTAAGGGCCCTTCGGGCACGCGAATCGACTTCGAACGTCAGCTCGTCGAGGTCCCCACTGGTGGTTTCGTTGGACCACAGCAGAATACGTCGCATCTGATCGGCGACGCCCTTGGGGACTTCGGTGCCGTCGTCGAGGCTCAACTGCGCACCGGCGCCGACACTGTTGGCCCGGTTGCGACAGAGGTAGTTCTGCTTGCCCTTTAAGACCGCGACGCGAACGCCGTTGACGTGGCTCGCGACTTGGGGCGCGTCCTTCTTCGCGAGTTGGTCCTGGAGGTTCTTCGTGGCGGTGGCGATGACGACGCGTTCGCCCGACATGACGGCCGGCACGAGGTAGGCGAGGGACTTACCAACGCCGGTGCCGGCCTCGATGACGTGGTGCCGACGCCGGGAGATGGCTGAGGCGACGGCGCGCACCATCTCGCGCTGACCCTCGCGGCTTTCGCCGCCCCCCGGTAAGTCCTTCGTAATCGAATCGAGGAGCGCTAGAGCACGCTCGGCGTCGACGGCGATGACGTCATCGTCGAGTTGGATGCCTTCTGAGGAATCACGTTCAATAAACGGTGTTTCATCGTCGGGATCGAAACTCTGCACCCGTTGACCTTAGGGGTCGCGGGATCGTCGTCGTAGAGCGACGAAGTAAGTTTTGTCCGTGCCTGATCCTCGCCCCACGCCACTTCCTGCGTCGATTGAGCGTTCTGGCGTGCCTCGGCACGTGGCCATCGTCATGGACGGCAGCGGGCGCTGGGCCCAGCGCCAGGGACTTCCTCGCACCGAGGGTCACGGCGCCGGCGAAGAGTCGCTCGTCGATACGACCTACGGCGCGATGGCCCTCGGCGTGAAGGTGCTCACCGTTTTCGCTTTTTCTACCGAGAACTGGCGTCGTCCGGTCGATGAAGTGCGCTACCTCATGAACTTCAACCGCGGCCTCTTAGAGCGTCGTCAATACGAACTCCACGCCGACGGTGTGCGCATGGTCTTCTCGGGTCGTCGTGACTGGCGCGTACCCAAGAGCGTCACGGCGCGCATGGACGACGCGGCCGAGCTGACGAAGAAAAATACCGCCTTCACCCTGAACATCGCCTTTAACTACGGCGGGAGGGCCGAGATCGTGGACGCGGTGCGCGAACTGGTCAACGACAAGGTGCCGGCGAAGAAGATCGACGAGAAGAAGATTCGCGAGCGCCTCTACCACCCCGAGTTGCCCGATCCCGATCTGGTGGTTCGTACCTCGGGGGAGTATCGAATCTCAAACTTTTTGCTCTGGGAGATGGCGTACTCGGAGTTGGTCTTTACCGACGTGCTGTGGCCCGACTTTCGCCGCGAAGATCTCTACGACGCCGTCGAGATCTACCAAAGTCGCGATCGACGATTCGGCGGTGTTGACCATTGATCGTGTTGCGTACGACGCTCGTTCTTGTCGGACTCTTTTACGTCTTCCTCTGGGTCATCGCGCTCAACGGCGCGACGTCACTCGTGGCCCCACTCATCGTGCCCCTGGTCTTGGCCGCGATCGTGGCGCTCGGCGTGGCGCTCAATCGCTACATGGGCATCACGCCGCGTAAGCAGCACTTCAAAGATCGTGAGGACGAATCGCGGTCGTGAGAGAGATCAGCGACGAAGCGGTCATTCTTCGGACCTATAAGTCCGGCGAGTCCGATCGGGTGGTCGTGCTCTGGACGCGCCAACACGGCAAACTGCGGGTCTTAGCCAAGGGCGTTCGCAAGACCTCGAGTCGCATGGGCGCCACGCTCGAGACTCTCGCCTACGTCACGGTCGATCTGGTCAAGACGCGCGGCGAGTTTTATATCGCGCGTCACGTGCAACACAAGGAACGCCTGGCGACACTGCGCTCGTCGTACTCGCGCATCTCGGCTGGCTACGCCGTCGTTGAAGCCGTCGACGCGATCCCTTCCGACGGTGTGCCCGACGAAGAGATCTTCGACCTCCTTATCCGCGTGTTGTTGACCCTCGACGACGAATCCTTTGACCCGACTCTCGTGCCCTCGTCGTTCTACTTTCGCTTGCTGGCCTTAGACGGCTCCGCGCCCGTTGTTGACGTCTGTGTGAACTGTGGCCGTCCCGGTCCCCTGGTGGCCTTTGACGCCCAGATCGGCGGCACGCTCTGTGACGAGTGTCGACAGGGCGTCACGCTCTCGAACGACGCGTTGGTACTGATTCGACGTGTCGTGGGCGGTGACCTCGCGAACGTGTTGCGCGAGGAGAACCCGCCCGGTGCGGGCGAAGTGATGGCCGTTGCCCAAGAGGCTATTGAAGTGCACTTTGGCCGGCGTCTTCGTGCGCCCCAGGCCAGCGCGCCACTGCGCGCACCGACCGAACGTTAGCGTGGGTTCTTGAGTTCCTCGGAAACTACCTTCGGCGTCTACGTGCACGTGCCGTTCTGTGCGCATCGCTGTGACTACTGCGCCTTCGCGACGTACTCGGACCGTGACCATCTCATGGGCGACTACGTCGAGGCGGTGGTGCAAGAGGTCGCTCGGGCCAAGGAGCAGGGTCTGCCCGCGGCGACCTCGGTCTTCTTCGGTGGTGGCACGCCGTCTCGTCTGAGCGCCGAGCAGTTACTGCGAATACTCGAAGCTATTGAACGCACCGACGACGCGGAGGTGACCGTTGAGTGCAATCCCGAAGACGCCGACGTCGATCGGTTGCGCGCGTACTTAGCCGGCGGGGTGACGCGCATGAGCTTTGGCGTGCAGTCAACCCAACCCTCGGTGCTCTTGGACCTGGGTCGACGCCACGGCACAATGGCGCATCGCGAGGTCTCTGAGGCCGTGCACAAGTCGGGCTTTAGGACGTGGAACATGGACCTCATCGTTGGGTCACGGGCAGAGAACCTCGACGACGTGCGCCACACCTTGGCGGACCTGCTCACCCTGGAGCACCCGCCGCCGCACATCAGCTGTTACGCGCTGACCCCCGAACCAGGGACGCCCCTTGGTCGAGACCCCGCACGTCACCCCGACGAGGACGCCACGGCCGACGCGTACGAGTTGGTGGGCGAGGTCTTGGAGGAACACGGCTACGTGTGGGAAGAGATCTCGAACTGGGCCCAGCCCGGTCACGAGTGCCGACATAATCACGTGTACTGGGACCACCAAGACTACGTAGGTTTTGGCTCGGCGGCCCACTCACACCTTCACGGGCGACGCTTTTGGAACGTGCGCACGCCGGAGCGTTACGTTGAACTGATTCGAAAGGGCGAGTCACCGCTCGGCGGTGAAGAGTTCTTGGACGAAGCCACGCAACGCTTCGAGGCGGAGTCGTTGGCGTTGCGCACCGCGCGCGGGGTGCCCGTCGAAGCGTTCGACTCACTCGATGAGATCGCGCACCTCGTGGCCGTGAACGAGGGACGGGTGACCTTGACACCGAAGGCTCGCCTCGTCGCGAATCAAGTAATCGTCCGGCTAAGGAGCAGTGAGTAGTCCAGTATCCTTGGACGATGCCAGCAACGCCCGAACTCGACCCCGATCTGCTCGACAAGGTCATCAATCTCGCCAAGCGGCGCGGATTCGTCTTCCAGTCGGCCGAGATCTACGGGGGATTTCGCTCGACGTACGACTACGGCCCCTTGGGCGTCAATCTCCTGCGCAACGTCAAGCAGGCCTGGTGGCGCTCGATGGTCCAAAACCGAGTGGACATCGTGGGCATCGACGCCGCGATTCTCGGCCCGCCCGCCGTGTGGGCCGCCTCGGGTCACCTCGAGACCTTTACCGATCCGCTGGTGGACTGCCTTAAGTGCAAAGAGCGCTGGCGCGAGGACAAGATCGACGGCGTGTGTCCGAACTGTGGTTCGACGCAGTTCACTGAACCGCGAGCCTTTAACCTCATGTTCAAGACCCAGGCCGGTCCCGTGGAGGGTGAGGGTTCGACGGCGTACCTTCGCCCCGAAACCGCCCAGGGGATCTTCACCAACTTCGCGAACGTGCTCTCGAGTGTTCGAAAGAAGCCACCTTTTGGCATTGCCCAGGTCGGTAAGTCCTTTCGTAACGAGATCACGCCCCAGAACTTCGTCTTTCGGACCCGTGAGTTCGAACAGATGGAGATGGAGTACTTCGTGCCACCTTCTGACGCCGAGGAGTGGTACCGCTACTGGATCGCGACCCGTCTCGCGTGGTACGTCGATCTCGGTATTCCCGCGACGATGTTGCAGTTACACGAACACGCTCAGGCCGATCTCTCGCACTACTCCAAGGGCACGACCGACATCGAGTTCCTCTTCCCGTGGGGCTTCGATGAACTCGAAGGCATCGCTAATCGCGGTGACTACGACTTAACCCAGCACGCCACGCACTCGGGCGTCGCGCTCGACTACTTCGACCAGTCGAGCAGCGAGCGCTACACGCCCTACGTGATCGAGCCCGCGGCCGGGGCCACGCGCGCGATGATGGCCTTTTTGTTGGCCGCTTATCACGAGGACGTCGTGGAGGGCGAAACGCGCAGTGTCCTGCGTCTCGATTGGCGACTCGCGCCCTACCAGGTCGCGGTCTTGCCACTCTCGAAGAAGCCCGAATTAGAGGGCGTCTCCACCGAGGTGCTTGGTCAACTCCAACCACATTTCATGTGTGACTACGACGTCACCCAATCGATTGGCCGGCGTTACCGTCGCCAAGACGAGGTTGGCACGCCCTACTGCGTCACGGTGGACTTTGAGACGCTGAACGATGCTGCCGTCACCGTGCGTGACCGCGACACGACCGAACAAGTACGCGTACCCATCGACGGTCTCTTGGCACACCTGCGTAGCGTCACGGGCCAGATCTAGACGTGAGCGACGGGCGCGGACGCAAGTTCGGCACTGTCGCCGAGAGTTACGACCTCTACCGAGCGGACCCGCCCGAAGAGACGTCCGCGATAGTTGGCGATATTGCAGGTCTTGAGGTCCTGGACGTGGGCGCGGGCACGGGGAAGTTAACGAGATTCTTGCTTGGGCGTGGCGCAAGAGTCAGCGTCATCGAACCCGACGACGACATGCGACGAGTGCTGACGCGAAGAAGCCCCGAGGTGAACGAACTCCTCGGGAGTGCCGAAGACGTACCGGTGGCCGACGCTTCCTTCGACGCCGTCCTGTCGTCCTCGGCTTGGCACTGGTTCCGCCAGCCAGAGGCCACGAATGAGATGGCCCGCGTGCTGCGTGATGACGGTTCGCTCTACGTACTGTGGAACGGCTTTAGTCGCGACGTCGCGTGGACCGAAGGTCTGACGAAGATTCGCGAACGACCCGAGGACGTGAACAAGAAGCCCCGTGGCTGGAACGCGACCTTTGACGCGGACGGAGCGTTCGTTGACGTGCACGACTTCTCGCTGGGCTGGACCTGGTCGCGCACGATCGATCAGGTGGTCGGTCTCTTTGGAACGTACTCGGGCGCCATCATTCAAGGCGATGAGGATAAGGCAAAACTCGACGATCGCGTTCGTGTACTCCTGCGCGACTACGTGGGCGATCCAACGGCCCAGGGTGACGTCGTGGTCGACGTGCCGATGTGCCTGCGCGGAACTATCGCGCGACGTCGAGCGCGCTAGCGGGGGCCCTGTTTGCGGTGGGCGCCGGCGAAACGTCTGTAACAGAATCGCGACCGTGAAGACGGCGCCAGACTATTGCCGGTACCAGAGTCGTTACGCTGGTGCACCGTCAATTGGAGTTGGCGCCGACGCTACGAGCCTTCGCGAGGCGGTATGGAATAAGTGACTTGCGCTTTTGCTACGAGATCACTTGATCCCCTTGAGAACAGTTCGACGTCCACCACGGCGAGGCGGCGGCCGAGCTTGATGAGCTTGGCCCGCGCCATGAGATCGGTGATTTCGGGCTTGCGGAGAAAGTCGATGTGCAGACTTGTCGTCACGGCGAGCAGCACCGGTCCGATATGAGCGAGGATCACCAACCAGGCCGAGTTGTCCGCGAGGGCCATCATGGTCGGACCCGAAAGTGTGCCCCCTGGTCGAGAGTTTTTGGTACTGACGGGCTGGGACATCAGGAGAGAGTTCTCGGTGAGTTCTTCGATTCGAGGAATGTCGTAGTCGGGGAAGGCGTCGGTGACGATTTTCTGAAGTTCATCGATCGACAGAACGGGCACGAGCTAGGCGGCCTTGCGATAGCGATTTACGGCGAGAGGGGCGAGTACGAGGATGGCGCCGGCGGCCCACGCGAGGGCGACCCACGTCGACGCGCCGTGCCCCAAGCCGTCCATAAGCCCGCGAACAGCGTCGGCAGTCTGGCTGATCGGTTGGTGAATCGCGAAAGCTTGAAGCCAACTGGGCATCGAGGCGACGGGCACGAATATCGATGACGCGAAGGTGAGGGGAAAGATTATCGGAAAGGTGATGGCTTGAGCGGCCTCAGAGTTCGGTGCGGCGAGTCCAATGAAGGCGAAGCCCCACGAGAGGCAGTAGGCAAAGATCAGCATCAAAAGACTGGCTTGAATGTAGGCGATGAATCCCCCGTGAGGGCGAAAGCCGACGGCGAATCCGACACCGGTGATGATGACGAGCACTATGACGTTGCGGAACATGTCCGAGATTGTCCGTCCCGCGAGAACGGCGAGGCGGGCCATCGGCAACGCACGGAATCGCTCGATGAGACCCTTTTGCAAGTCCTCCGCGAGACCAATGGCGGTGCCCACCGAACCAAAAATCATTGTCTGGACGAGGATGCCGGGAATCATGTAGTTGACGTAAGAGCCGCCCGGCACGACGATGACACCACCAAAGACGTAGCGAAAGAGAATCACGAACATGATGGGCTGGATAATCATGAAGACGAGGGCGGTGGGAATACGCACAATCGCCAGGAGGTTTCGTCGAGCAATCGTGAGTACGTCGCTCGCGGCCCAACGTAACGAAGAGTGTGTCGAAACCGACGATGGGAGAGTGCTCACGAACGCGCCTTTCGTTTTTTTCGACGTCCCGCGCCAACTGGTTCTTGCGTGAGAGCAACTTCCGCCTTATGACCGGTGAGATTTAGGAAGACGTCATCGAGACTTGGCTCTCGCAGCGCGAGGCCGCCGAGCGTTATGCCCGCGGCGTCAATTCGTCGCAGAGCGTCGGCGGTAGTAGCCGGACCGTTGTCAACGGTCATCTCGAAGACTGATCCCTCGATGTTCGCTGGCTTCGAAGAGAGGTCCGCCAATAGAGGTTGAGCACGCAGCGCGTCGCCCGTTGAGTTAAAGCTCAACGCGAGAACGGTAGTGCCCATCCGCATCTTCAACTGCGCCGACGTTCCTTCGGCGATGATCTTGCCGTGATCGAGCACGACGAGTTGTTTGGCGAGTCGGTCGGCCTCATCGAGGTACTGCGTCGTGAGCAATACGGTCGTACCACTTTCGACGAGTCGCTCGATGATGCCCCAGAGATCTTGGCGACTCTGTGGGTCGAGACCGGTAGTGGGCTCATCGAGAAAGAGAATGGGTGGATTCGCTACAAGAGCGGCCGCTAAGTCCAGGCGGCGACGCATGCCACCCGAGTAGGTCTTGGTGATTCGATTCGCGGCGTCGCTGAGGCCAAAGTTCTCGAGCAGTTCGCGAGACTTTGCGACAACGTACGCCTTGTTGAGGTGATTCAGGAGACCGATCATTCTCAGATTTTCAAAGCCCGTGAGGTTCTCGTCCACCGTGGCGGCCTGGCCAGCGAGACCAATGTGGCGCCGCACCTGATTGGGCTGTTTTACGACGTCGAAGCCCGCGACGGTGGCCGAGCCACTCGTTGGTGAAAGGATTGTCGCGAGAATTCGCACCATCGTGGTCTTTCCCGAACCGTTGGGTCCGAGGAGTCCAAAGACTTGACCGGCAGGGACCTGAAGCGATACGCCGTCGAGGGCCCGAATGTCGCCATCGCTAAAGGTGCGAACAATATTGAAAGCCTCAACGGCGTATTCGGGCATTGCGAGCAGTCTAGGGAAGGGCCAATGGTACAGCGCGACCCCGACAGAGAACCGGTACCTTCTTTCTATGGCCATTTCCGACGACGAGATTGCGCAGGTTCGCGCGGCGACCGACCTCGTGGCGCTTATTGGCGAAACGGTGGCCCTCAAACGCAGCGGGCAACGTTGGACCGGTCTTTGTCCTTTCCACGGAGAAAAGACACCATCGTTTTCGGTGAACGCCGAAGAAGGTCGTTACTACTGCTTTGGCTGTCGTGTCTCGGGCGATGCGATCACCTGGATGCGAGAAATGCAACATCTGGACTTCATTGACGCGTTACGACTCCTCGCTGATCGAGCGAACATCGTGCTGCATGAAGACGCCAACGCCGGACCGGCGCGTAAGGAGCGCCAAGATGCACTGGCCGCGATGGACCGAGCGGTGGCGTGGTATCACGAGCGCCTGCTGGCGTCACCCGACGCGAGGGGAGCCCGCGACTACCTGCGTTCGCGTGGCATCAGTGGCGAGACCGCGCGACAGTTCAAAATCGGTTGGGCGCCCGATGAGTGGGACGCTCTATCGACCGCACTCAAACTCGATGCGAAGGTGCTTGAAGGAACGGGACTGGGCTTCGTGAACAAACGAGATCGTCGCCAAGACTCCTTGCGCGCCCGCGTCATTTTTCCAATCTTTGATTCAGCGGGTAGAGCTATTGCCGTTGGTGGTCGAATTCTTCCTTCGGCGGGTGAAGTAGAGCCTCGCGCGGATGGGCGCTTCGAGCCAAAGTACAAGAACAGTCCTGAAACGACGATCTACTCAAAACGCAAGACGCTTTATGCACTTAATTTTGCCAAGGACGACATCATTAAATCCGATGAAATCATTGTCTGCGAGGGCTACACCGACGTGATCGCTCTTTTTGGAGCGGGTCTTCCTCGGGCCGTTGCTACCTGTGGCACGGCACTCGGCGAAGAGCACTTTCAAATTATGCGTAACTTCGCCAAACGCATCGTTCTCGCTTATGACGCCGACGCCGCGGGTCAGAGTGCGGCAGCTTCGGTTTATCAGTGGGAGCGTAAACACGATGTCAACGTTTTGGTCGCCAAACTACCCACGGGCATGGACCCCGCCGAGCTTGCCCAGCGAGACCCCGAAGACCTTCGAACGCGGATTGCGGACGCCGTTCCGTTTTTGAGGTTCCGACTGGACAGAGTTTTAGACGCGGCCAATCTTGCCACGGCCGAAGGTCGCGCTCGAGGTGGAGAACTAGCCATGGCGGTGCTCGCCGAGCACCCGAGTGAGTTAGTTCGTGACCAATACATTCAACTACTTGTCGATCGTTTTCGTCTTGACGTGAGTTTGATCAGGTCTCGTGTCCTAGAGCTAGCGAAGAATCCTCGCCCACGGGGTGATCGCGAAGTACCCAATGAGCCGCCGTCCACAGCCCCCCTTGTACGAAGTGCCTTACCTCGTCCCGGAATTGAAGCGCTTCGTCTCTACGTACACGGCCCAGAGATAATGAAAGAGCGTCTCATTGCTCCTTACTTCGTCAATGAAGTGCAGCGAGAGGTATTTGAGGGTTTGGTCTCGGCGCAATCGCTCTCTGAACTTATCGACTCGTTCGAGCGTCGCGGTCAAATTGAGGCTGCGCAGGTTCTGAGCGAGCTCGCCGTCGATGAACTCCACCGTCCATACAGCGTGAGTGATTTGACCGCAGTCGTGGCGCAGCTTGTTCGTAGTGCGGTAAAAGAAGAGCTTGCCCGACTCGATCTGGATATGCGTGAGGGCCGTTTGAGTCCAGACATTGCCATGTCCACGAGCCGCGAAGTTAAAGAGCACGAGCTCCTTCTCGAGTCGCCGCAAGGCGACCTGGCCGAGCGAGATTTGCGGGCGTGGTTGATCGAACGCGCGTCCCTTCATTCATCGTGAGCAAGGGCGCGCGCGGATTTATAGGGGGACTAGCGATGCTGGCGCCGCTGAGTGTCGAAGAGGAGCGATCGCTGTACCCAATTATTCAAGAGGGGCGCGAGGCCAGCGCGGCGATGGCAACGAGCGAGCTGAGTAACCCACAACTTCGCGGTCAACTGCTACGCGCGCGCCAAGAAGGTCAAGAAGCTGAGTCGATGTTGCTGCGTGCGACGTTTGGCCTCGTTCGAGCGCGCGTGCTCGAACGAGGCTATCGGTTCTACAACGAAGACCTCGAGGCTGCTGGTGTTGAGGGTCTGGTCAACGCGCTTCGCCGATTTGATCCAGCACTGGGCAATCGATTTTCGACGTACGCCAACTACTGGATTACGAAGCTTGTCAATCAAACCGTGCAACAACAGGCTGGTCTCAGCGACGCCGAGATGCGTCTCATTGTGAAGTTCCAACGCTTCGAGAGAGTCAACCAGGATCGTCGCATAACCAAGCGGGATGTTGGACAAGAACTCGCCATCTCCCAAGCGAAGGCACAGGAGATTATGCACCTCAGTCGTGAACTGCAGTTGCGCCGATTTACGTCGGTCGAACTCGACGATCTCGCAGTTCCGACGTCGTCAAGTGATCTCAATGACGCGCCCGCCTGGGTCATTGATGAACTTCGCAGCCTTACGGGCGAGGACTTTGACGCGTTCTGGCAGTACACGTTTAAGACAATGCCCATGGAAGAGATTGCCAAGATACACGGCATCTCACGCCAGGGCATGGCAAAGCGAATTGAACGATGTCGACGTGCGGTGAAGGAGAGTCCCGAAGCCGAGCGCCTCCAGGGTTGGTTCGACCAACAGTGAGCACTCAGGTGGGTGCTATCGTAACTAGGCTTTACCATTCATTCCCAGATAGCTCAATTGGCAGAGCAAGCGACTGTTAATCGCTAGGTTGCAGGTTCGAGTCCTGCTCTGGGAGCCACAATTTGTCGGTTTTCTACAGGGCCGTAGCTCAGTGGTTAGAGCAGGGGACTCATAATCCCTCGGTCGTGGGTTCGATCCCCACCGGCCCTACTAATTGCCCTACCAATGAGTGCAAAGAATACAGTTTGCAGGTGCTCTAATACATGAATTGCGGGCTGCGGTAAAGTGCGGCGGACGGCGCGCGGAGTGCCGCCAAACCGCAACGACCTTAGGAGCAAAATGTCCGATACGACCGACCCTAACCGTCAGGCCCGCGTGAGACACCCGCTGACAAATTTCATTTCATAAGGGCGAGACAAGTGACACCAAAGACCAATGACTACAACCAACGCCGCCCAGGCGGTTTCGCGTGACCAAGATGGTGACGTGCAAGGCAACAATGACCCCGCGGCTCGGCCAACGAGACGAACATTCAGCACCGAGGAGAAGTTGGCTCTTCTCTCGGCCTACGAGGCGTGCGACCCCGGCAAGAAGGGCGAGTTCGCTCGTCGCGAAGGTATCTACTCCAGCCAACTGACCGAGTGGCGCCGCGCGCGCGACGCCGGCACGCTTCTGGCGCGTGAATCGACTGCGTCGCGGCGCGATCGACGCGAGTTCGACAAGTTGGAGAAGAGGAACAAGAAGTTAGAAGCCGAGCTCGAGCGCACCAGACTGGCGCTCGACATAGTGGGAAAAGCGCACGCGCTCTTGGAGAAGCTCTCCGAGAGCGCGGACAACGAGTAGTGGTGGACGAACTCCTGGGTGCCTTCCACGAGGAGCTGCGTCCGCTCGTGGGCGTGAACAAGGCCTGCGCCCTGCTCGGAAGGGTGCGCTCGAGCTACTACCGGTTGAAAAAGCCGGTGGTGGCGAAAGAACCAGTCCCTCGAGCGAGCCCGCCCAACTCCCTGAGCGAAGCCGAACGCGCACAGGTCCTGGCGCTGCTCTGCGAAGAGAACCACGTCGACTCCTCGGTGGCCCAGGTCTACGCCGAGACCCTCGATGAGGGCACCTACCTGTGCAGCCAGTCAACGATGCTGCGCATCCTTCGGGCCAATAGGGCCACGAAGGATCGCCGGCGTCAACGGACCCACCCGGCCAAGAAACGACCCGAACTGATCGCTACGAAGCCCAATGAGATTTGGAGTTGGGACATCTCCAAACTGCACGGTCCCACCCGAGGACTCTTCTACGACCTTTACGTGGTGCTCGACATCTTCAGTCGTTACGCGCCGGGTTGGCTGGTGGCCGCGCACGAGGACGCCGAGTTGGCCAAGGAGTTCTTGGAGGACGCGATTCTCACCCAAGGGGTCCCGCGTGACCAGTTGACGATCCACGCCGATCGCGGTGGGTCCATGCGCTCCAAACCGGTGAGTCAACTGATGATGGACCTGGGCATAACTCGAAGTCACTCACGGCCCCACGTGTCGAACGACAATCCGTTCAGTGAGGCAGCCTTCAAGACGCTCAAGTACTGCCCGACGTTCCCCGAACGCTTCGGCTGCATCGAGGACGCTCGCGCGTTCTGCGACGTGTTCTTCGATTACTACAACCACGTGCACCGGCACTCGGGCATTGGACTGCACACCCCGGCGTCAGTGCACTACGGCACCCATGTCGAGATTCGTGAGCAACGTCAAACGACCTTGACTTCGGCCTTCGAGTTGAATCCGATTCGCTTTCGTCGCATCGCGCCACAGGCGCCCACTATCCCCGAAGTTGTGTGGATCAATCCGCCGATCAAGGAGGTGCTCGCTAATATCTAAAACGACCGAGTGTCTCATTCGACCTGACGGGTTCCG
>DATLSR010000005.1:0-18922 GCA_035533995.1 Acidimicrobiales bacterium
GGTTTCCTAAACCGTGTGCGCAGGTTCGAATCCTGCCGGGGGCACTAGAGGAGGACCGGTGGAAAGAGCCGCCGCAGTTGAAGTTCTGAACCGATTACATCAAGCGCAAAATGACTTTTACGGCGGCGAAGACGACGCGGCGTTGCGATTGGTTTTGGCGAATGAGATTATCTGGATGGTGCCGGGCGCGAACGCGATTGCCGGTGCGTACCGAGGCATCGACGAAGTTCTCCACTACTTTGAGCGACGTCGAGCCATCGCGCACTCGACCTTTCAGCTTTAGCGTCTTGACGTGCTGGTGGGAGAGAGCCCGCGTATCGCGGCCCTGGTCGACGGACGGGCGATCATTAGAGGAGTTGAGCGATCGTGGTCCACGGTCGGTCTCTACGATTTTGCCGATACGCGCGTAAGCGCGTGCTGGCTCTTTCCACTCGACCCAATTGAATTCGACGCGATTTGGTCCCGAGACTAAATGGCTTCCAACACCGCGCACTTCCAAGTGGACCTGGTTGTCAATCTTCGCGGACACCGACTATCGTGAGCCCGCCAGTCGCGGGCACCGACGTGAGCTTGGTCGGAGCGGTTATGAGATGTCGTTACGAGGCTAGGGGGCGCCTCAGGGTATTCCCTCATTGCGAGAGTTTTCGTCCCGCTCTAACGTTCACGCGATGGCACGAATCGTGAAAGCAAAACGGCGAGAGGATGCTGAACCTTGACAAATCGAACGAATCCTTGCTCGCGAGGCGACTCGATTGCCCGGAATCGTTGGCTGGTTCACCTCGCGCTGATTCTGGGACTCCTCGCAGCAGTGATCTCGGCGATCTTCCTCTCTCGCAAGTACTTAGGTCACTCCGGGACTACCGATCACTCCATCATCGGACTGCTGGTCCTCTTGCTCGTGATCGTGCACCTGGCGCAGCGTCGTCAAACCGTGAGGTGGCTCGTCTCACGTCTTTTGGTCGCCAGAGTTCGACGGGTCATCGGTCACGCCAGGCTGTATCGGACATGATTTTGTGGATTCTCACGTTGAACGCGATGGTCTCAGGCGTGGCGGACTTTATGGTTGGTCACACAATCTTCCTATCGATTCCGGGTCCGAACATCCTCCAAAAGTGGCACGCGATGTCAGTCTTGGTGCTACTCGTGTACGTCATCGTTCACGTGGTTCGACGCAGAAAGCGCCTTTGGACTTCGCATATTAGGTGATTCACAAGGCCACGACCGGCGCTGAGTTTCTTGCGATGAGATTCCCACTGCGCGCTCTGTGCAGGGTTCCCCGTTCAGGTTACGTAACTTATTCGAATGAGGTCGCAACGTTGCTGGGTGACGTACCAGTCGCTGACGCTCGCCATGTCGATTGTCGCTCGGATGGTGGTTGGTTCTGGACTACGCGCTTCGGCGACGACTTCTCCGCTCGGTGCAATCACCATCGTCGGGCAATGTCGGTCTGGGTGAGCGACGTTGGCGGCGATCACAAATCGCTGAGTCTCAGCCGCTCGGCTTATGAGATGGCTCCTCCAAACATCCATTGACTCTTCGGAGTTGGCCGCGTTGGCCAGGTAGACAAAGAGTTGCGCGCCTTCGCGTGCGGGGCAGTGCCATTGATCGGGGAAGCGTATCTCGCGACACAGTTGCGGGCTCACCATGACCGACTGTTCGGCGAACTTGAGATTGAACAGCGGCAGCACCGAGCCAGCGACCAGCTGGGAACGCTCGTGGGTCGCTAGGTTCACTTTGCGGTAGACCTGCGGCTCACCTTCTGGCGAGAAGTAGAGCACTGCGTTGGACCAGGCCTCGTTATCGAAGAGTAGCGTGCCACAAAATAGATGGACGTTCTTTTCACGAACTGTCTTCGCAATTACGTCAATGGCGTCAGAGACCACTCGGGGATCGAGGACGGACAGTCCCGAAAGCTGATCGTCGTAGCCCGAGATCATTCCTTCAGGTGCGACAACGAGATCTTGGGCGTTGGCCTGCTCGAGTACCGAACGCACGGTAGTGACGTTGTCGGCGACGTCCCAGCTAATCGGTACCTGAGCGAGCAGGACGTTCACGGCCATCTACGTCTCCTCTCGATTGACGGACCTTGAGTAGAGCTGGTCCCTACGAACAGTGTGCCACCCGACGAATGGTTCGGCGTTCGGACTATCGAATCTCGCCATCTGTCGCTGGCCCAAGGGCAAAGAACTTCGATAAGTGCAACTTGTTCGATCGATGCCACACTCACTCGCGGAACGTGCTTCGTTCTATGAAAACGAATTCGTAGGGGCACGACGCGAAATGAACACGCCCGTATCCTTGGTGACCTTCAACACTCCGCCACTTCGCCCCATGCGTTGTCCGGTTTCGGCCCGAAGTCGTTGCACCTCCTCTGGCGTGGCGTCTTCACCTGGTGGTGTCGAGGTGAGGTAGGCCACGACGTCATCTACTTCGCTGCACGCCAACCCGTCGTCAAATTGGCGCCACTCGACATCAACAAAGTGTTGCTCTAAGAGTGCGCGTCCGGTATGCGAGCCGAAGGCGTCAGCGCGCGTTCCACTTCGATTAGTACCGAACACCGCGGCTTTGATGTCGAATAACTCTTGAAGATGTTGCGGACCATTGGTGGAGGCCACGAGCGTTCCGCCGGGACGGAGAACTCGGTGTAGCTCGGCGAGGGCTCGAGCCGGGTTGGGGGCGTGGTACAGCATCTGGTTGGCGATGGCGAGATCAAACGAAGCGTCCTCGAATGGCAAATTTTCAACGTCAGCTTCTAGGCCCGTTACGTTCGTGAGCAGTTCGCGAGTACGCGACAGCGAGACGTCTACCATCCCTGGCGATAGATCGGTCAAAGTTATTCGCAGATTCTTATCGACGCTGTCGGGCAGTGCTGACCAGAAGAGTCCCGTCCCGCAACCAACCTCTAGGGCATCGCGGACGGCGCTCCACAGAATGTTGGTGTGTAGCCAATCGAACCAGTCGACCTTTGACGTCGTGTACTTCGAGTGGAGCAGTATCCGAGCGTTCAACTTGTCCGATGTTGCGTACTGTTGTTCGCGTAAATAGTTGACGTCGCGAGCCGACCAGAGATCGATACTCTTTCGATTGGGTTGTTCGATTGTCATAGCAACTCAATTGAATCACGCTGAGAGAGACCGCCTGGTCTGCACGCGACGTAGTGAACCTGCACCGACAGTTGGGAGGTCTATGACCCCGAAACGTCAAAGAATCAATTCGACGATGGAGTGCCAACCACCGTCTGGAAAATCGTCCAATCGATAGTTCGCGATGGCCAAGACCTCATCGCACGCGCCAATCGAGGCGCAACTCACCGCGGCCATACAGAGCAGTTCAACGTCATTCTGACCATCGCCCACGGCCAGAACCTGATGGTCGTCGATGCCGTGGGCTCGACAGTAGGCGAGGACTCCTTCCCACTTCGTGACGCCAAAGGGGCGAATGCTGAGAGTGAATTCACCGAAATCCGCGTCTCGGCTGACGGTGGTTGCGGCGAGGGTACCCACGGCCCTTTGTGCGCGAAGCATAAGTTCGTGCTCGCGGCCACACACCCCGATTGATAGGACCGGTTCGTTGATTGCGACTCCTCGCAAGTCGCCGTATTGCAGCCACGGAGCAATGAACGCGAGGTGGCGAGGACTGGTGGATGGCGCTTTGCCGACGACGACGTCGTGCGTTGGGTGTTGAATGTTGACACAGGGTTCAATGCCAACACTCGAAAGGATGTCCAGGACTTCGAGCGACACGTGAGACTCGAATACGTGGCTGTGAAAGACGTCGCCGCTTTCGAAGTCCAGTCCCAAAGAGCCATTGAAGAGAACTGTCGGAAGCATGATTTCGTTGGTCCTCATCGAGTTCAAGGTGGAACCGGGCCGTCGGGCCGTCGCCGCCAGTACGGGCACGTCATTGGCGGTCAAGGTTGCGAGAGCTACCCTCGTTTGGAGCGGTACAACACCATGAATCCAAAGTGTCTCGTCCAAATCCGTCGCGACGAGACTTATCGGATCCCGTGCGCTCATTGACCCAAACTAGTTTCTACGATTCGGCGTCGAAGTTTCCGTGAACTGCGAAGGGCCGCGCAGCACTACGCCACGTTGCCAGTCCACGTCTTGCAGTTCTGGGGATAACTGAGGGTCATACGGCGTCAGAATAGGAGAGTGGACGCCGACTATACGCCCGGAGGCGAACTCCTTGACGACGACGTTCCTTGGGAACCCTGGACGCCAGAAGAAGTGGCAGTTCGTCTCGCCGAGGTGAGTTCGCGGTGGTACGTCGTGGCGGGGTGGGCCCTCGATCTCTTTCGAGGTCGAGTGACACGACCACACGAGGACATCGAAATTGGCGTACCGGCGGAGAGTTTCCGCAACATCAGATCGGCGTTTTCGACGTACGAGTTCGACGTTGTTGGCTCGGGTCGACGTTGGCCGCTCGAGGATTCGGCATTTAACACGCACTTTCAGACGTGGGTTCGCGATAACGAGTCCGGCGTCTATCACCTCGACGTCTTTCGAGATCCGCACGACGGCGACGAATGGGTTTGTCGGCGCGATCCAACAATTCGTCTGCCGTATGACCAAGTGATTCGATTCACTGACGGAGCAGTTCCTTATATGTCGCCCGAGATTGTCCTGCTCTTTAAGGCTAAAGCGACTCGAATAAAGGACCAGAAAGATTTCGACGATGTGTTGCCACTTCTCGACCAGCGTCAAGTGAAGTGGCTTGGGGAAAATCTGGAGCTACTGCATCCCGGGCACCCTTGGTTGGCGGCGCTCACAGCGACGTAGGAGTTTCAAAGATCAGCTGATTTGTACTCGAAACTGGCGACGCCTCATCGGTTACCGGGGTCGCGAGCAACTTCAGTCTTAAAAGCGTGAGTCATTGACTTCAGACTCGAGAAGATAGTTCTTTGGTGTAGTAGATCCGGTGGTGTCCGTCGTCGAACCCTCGATGAGTCTCTCGGTAGCCGTGGCGCGCGTAGTAGTAGCGATTCTGGGTCATGACTTCGCCGGTGTAGAGACGTATTTCTGGAAGACACATCTCGACGGCGACGTGCTCAGTCCACTTCAACAGGGATGCTCCAACGCCTAGACCACGAACTCTTTCGGAGACCGCGATGTTGTCGAGCAGTAAGAATTGGTCCCTTGGCACCAAGACGAGTAGACCGACGATTGCGTCATCTTGTTCGGCGACCCAAACGTGGCCTCGATGAATAAGGTTCGCGTAGTCGGCCGTCATGGGCGCGGGCTCACTACCTTCGGCCTTCACGTACTGCTCGTACGATTGACGGGCCAGCGCTTGCACGGCATCGGCGTCGCGGGCTTCGGCGTGGCGAATACTCGGTGCGATGTCATCTCGCGAATTGATCTCGGATTTCATGAGGCCACTGTACGGCGAAGACCCGGGAGAGTGAGTGCCACTGATGCTCTGTCGGCTCAGCGCTATTTGAAATCGAATACGAGAATAGCGTGGTGATGATGGACAACGTTGAGCGGCCCGACGAAATAGTGACCGCCGTGCTCGTTGGCGGTGGGAAGGTTTTGCTCTGCTTGAGGTCCAGGGAACGACGATGGTTTCCGGGCGTCTGGGATTTTCCGGGTGGCCACGTTGAACCTGGAGAAAGCCCCAACGCTGCTTTGGTGCGCGAGATTCGCGAAGAGCTTGCTGTAGTCATTTTCAAACCTGCTCGAGAACCTGATCACCACTTGGTGACCAGTGATTTCGACATGAAGATTTGGACTGTTGATAAATGGGAAGGGACCCCCACAAATGCCTCTCCGCCTGAACACGACGCGATTGGTTGGTTCACGATGTCTGAGTCACGGAGTTTGCACTTGGCGCATGAGCGTTATTTCTCAATTATCGAAACAACGTTGAGTCGTCAAGCTTGAGTAAGGATTTCGGTGGCGAAACGCCGTCCGCGACCTTTGGGACGCATTGCTTGCTCGTTGGGTAGAACGTCTCATTAGATAAGTTGAACCGTGGCAAGAGATTCTGATACGTCGATCAAAGTGACAGTGCTCGGTTGCGCCGGGTCCTCCTACGACGAAGCCTTACGGCTCCCTTGTTCGAGCTACTTACTTGAGAGCTCCGAGATCGCACTCCTGCTGGACTGCGGGTTTGGCACTTTTGATTCGTACGTGCTTCATGCGCCCACTACACGGATAGACGCAATTTTTCTAAGCCACGCGCACGGCGATCACGTTGGGGACCTCGAAGCTTTTATGAACGCGACGGACCTATGGCGCCATCAACCGCGACTCATCACGTCCGAGAAAACGATGTCGCTGATCGTGCGAGAGCCAGACTCACTGCCTGAGGGCACACTGACACTCGTCGGAGACGGGACTCACGTTGAATTCGCTCGGTTCGAAATGGATTTCTCACTCACGACGCACCAGATGCCGACGCTCGCCGCTTGTGTATCCATTGGTGGTCGCCGAGTCGTGTACAGCGCGGACACGGGACCGACGTGGTCGATCCCCCCTAGTTTCGTCGGAGCCGAACTCGCGATAGTGGAGTGCACTTTAGAGACCCGCGATGAAAGTAGTTCACTTTTTCATCTCGATGCTGGAGAAACTGGAAAAATGGTGCGCGATCTACGCGCCCCACGGGCGATGATCTCGCACATTCCACCTCTTGAAAGTGGGATCGGTCGCCTGGCGATTGCGCGCGACGTAGCTCCAAACGTGAATTTTTTCTTGGCGACGACTGGTCTTCAGGTGAAGTTAATTTAGGAGTCCTTATTCAGGTTTCGTAGTCAACGCGAGGCAGTGACGCAAAGTGAACTACGCGGATGGCCCTCGTTGAACGAGAAAATGTCTATCGCGGTTCGCCGATCACGAGCGGAACTTGGTTCGAGTTCAGGAACGTCGTCGACGAGACCCTTGATCTAAGAGGTCGAACCACCGGGACTTGACTACGTCGGTTCTCTGCTGGTTCGAATGAGTAGTAGCGCGAAGGCGCCCCCAATGAGTAGTTGGGTGAGAAACAGGACGTGCAGTGCACCAAAGAACGTCACGATGGCCAGGGCGAAGCCAACGAGTCCTGCGGCGAAAACGAAGTGAAGACTCTTTATCTCGCGGTACATCCACAGCGACGCCACGAACTCAAAGACGGTGATCACGACGCCAACGCCGACGTGAAGATCCTTGAACGGCTTGTTGAGGGTATAGCCGTACGTCGTCACGAGGGTGAGGAGAGTGAGTAAGGCGTACGTGTTGAGTAAGCGTTCGAGACGACGAGCGGACGTTGAGAGGCTAGCACTTCGTGCTGCTCGAAGTGTGAACCCGGCAGCGAGTGCGAGGGCCAGCGTGTAGGGAACAACGGTCTTGGCGTGCACGCCGTAGTTGCTAAGTCCGCCCTCGTTCGACTTGAGAACCAATCCGGGGTGGAGTGCCACACAGATTGCAATGAAGACAGCGAAACTGATCTGGCCGAGCGCGACGTCTCTCGTTATCGTCGCCTTCGCGCTCGGAGTCCCTTGACTCAATGGTTCGCCTTGGGTCACAGACGGTGCAGTTCTGCCTTCATGGTCGACGGCGCACTTTGGGTGAGGAGGACGACACCGACGCACATAACGATGAAGGCCAGCGCGGCGATGCTCACGTGAACGAAACCACTCTGGAGTGTCTCGCGGTAGAGCCAGAGTCCGAGGACCACGCTCACGACGGGATCGACGATCACGATAAAGGGTTGTGACACTTTTAGTGGCCCCACGTGCAGTGCGGCTTGCTCGCAGACGAGTCCGACGATGCCGCCCACGATTAACGCGTAGAGCGGCCAGTGGGCCAGTGCACCGGCGAAGCCGGACGCCGTGATGGTGTCCGTCGTAGCCTTGATGAACGTTGCTTCGAGCGCCCACATCACTCCCGTGGCGGCGGCGAAGAAGCCCGCCCGACGACTCGGCGATCCTCGCTGCGCCACGCCGACGAGGATCGCGGTCGCCACGAGAGAGGCGAGAACGGGGGCCGTCCAATGTGACGCTCGGGGCACGTTGGCGAACCCACTGGGCGAGCTCGCGAGCAGAAAGACTGCGAGCCCAACGACCGTCACGCCCGCACTGAGCCAGGCGAGAGGGGCAATTTTTTGGCGCAACCAAAGTCGACGCAGGAGTAACGCGACGATCAGCTCACTAACGAGGAGGGGCTGAACTTTCGACATCGGACCAAAGTGCAGGGCGAGGGCTTGAAAGACGAGCGAACCGCACAGGGCCAGCCAACCCAAGAGCCAAAGAGGTTGACGAAAGAGAAAGAGTACGAGACGCCAAGTAGAAGCGTGCTCTAGCTTGCGAGTACTGGCAATATGTTGGGTCGTGAGGGCAAGGGCGTTGGTGACGGCAGTCAAAAGTGCGAACACGATGGCGAGTGATTGGTCGAGCGTCAACACGTGGTGCATAGTGGTCACGCTAGGCGAGACAGAATTGAACGGCGGAGCACTTTCGAGATACGCGCGCTTCGTCAACCGCTAGTCTGACCCGACGGACCCTCTCTCTCGAGAGAAAGTTTTGCGCTAGAGGAGATCGATGGAGCTGAATTCGGAGACCATTACGGTCATTGGCGCGCACTGGTGTCCCGACTGTCGGCGCGCCAAGGCGTTCCTCGCTGAACAGCGCGTTGCTTTTGACTGGATTGACTTAGAGCAACACCCCGACGCCACCGAGATCGTCGAAAGGATTAACGGCGGTAGCCGGGCCATTCCCACCATCATCTTTCCCGACGGCTCGCACCTCACCGAACCGGGCAACGACGAGTTGGCCGACAAACTCGGTCTTCAGCGATCGGCGAAGTCCTCAACCTACGACGTGCTTATCGTCGGCGGTGGTCCGACTGGCCTCACGGCGGCGATTTACGCCGCGCGTGAGAACCAGAGCGTGCTTATCGTCGAGAAGTCCGCACCGGGTGGTCAAGCGGGCGTGACCGAGCGGCTCGATAACTACCCCGGTTTCCCCGACGGGGTTGCCGGATTCGAACTCGCCGATCGCATGCGGCGCCAGGCCGAGCGCTACGGCGTGGAGATTCTTCAAGCCGTCGCCGTGAACGCCGTCTCCTTAGACGGCGATTGGGTGTCGGTGGCGACCGCGACGGGTGACGTGTACCGAGCCCGCGCCGTACTCGTGGCGACGGGTTCGGTCTATCGACGCACCGAGGCCGAAGGGGAGTCCGATCTCATCGGCGCGGGCGTACATTTCTGCGCCACCTGCGACGGGCCGTTTTATCGAGGAGCCAAGGAGGTGCTCGTCATTGGCGGAGGCAACAGTGGTCTCGAAGAAGCGCTCTTCCTTACTCAGTTCGCCGATCACGTCACGATCATTGAATACTCGGACAAACTCGCGGGCAGCCGACTACTCCAAGACAAGGTCAACGCTCACTCCAAGATGTCCGTCATGACGAACACCAAGGTCGTGGGGTTCAAGAGTGGCGCCACGGGCAAGCTCGAGTCCGTCGAACTGGAAGATCGTGTCGCGGGCGCGCGCACTCATCACGAAGCCACCGGGGCCTTCGTCTTCATTGGACTCGACCCCAACACTGAGTTCTTAGATGGTGTGCTCGAACTCGACGATCGGGGATTTCTCATCAGTGACGAACAGTTTCGAACGAATCTGGCGGGTGTCTTCGTGGCCGGTGACGTTCGACGCGGTTCAACGAAGCAGTTGGCCTCGGCGGTGGGAGAAGGCGCGGCGGCGTCTATTCAAATTCGCTACTACCTCGACAAGATTGCCTCGCGCACGGCCTCGTGACCTCGTCTACTCGAGTGTGCCCTTAACCAGGTGTCGTAACGACCGTACCAACCGGGTACTCCTCGCGACCCTGGTTGCCGAGCCGCCATACGCTCTGGCGGCCCTGGACGGTCCACTCGGTGGGGCCACCAACGAGAGCGGTCTCCTCATCGACGCCGTAGACCACCGTCGTTGCCTCATCGGGAAGAACAAAACGAGTGAAGAGATCGGGCACTCTCGCGGCGAAGGCGTCAAAGTGGGGAATGATGCCCAGATGCCCGAGGAGTCCCAGTCCCGCCGTGCTGCCTTTGCGGGGATGACGTAGCGACGGGATCCACGACCCGAGCGCCATCGCGCCCGCGCTGCAGCCCGCGAGGGCCGAGCCACTTCGCCACGCCGCTTCGATGCTTCGCCACACCGCGGTGTCGCGCAACGTTTCGGCCAAGTAGTTGGGGTCACCACCCGAGAGGTAGATCAAGCCCGCCCCAGCGATCATGTTCGCGTACTCGAGATTGTTCGCGTCGGCGCGATCGTTCACCGGCACGATGACCGGCTCGACGCCGAGTCGCTGGGCTTGGGCGATGCCGAGCTGGTGCCATCGCTCGACCACGGTGGGGCCATCTTGCACGGCGGCGGTGGCGAGTTGGACGTAGCGCGCAGGACGACCGGCGAGCAACTCCGCTTCTATCTCGGCCATCTGCGGTAAGTATTCGCCCGAACCAACGAGCGCGATTGGGCCCGGCCCCTCGTCAACGGCCATCGAGCCTCGCTAGAGAGTGAAGGCGAGAGAAGAACTGGTTCGTCGCCGTCACTTTTCTAATCTATATGTCGACGCTAGGTCTCAAGCAATCTGCGACACGGGACCGACGAGGAGTAAAAGTCCTTCTCGACGGGCAGCTCCTCGAGCGTTAACGCCTCAGCGCCAGTTCGACGAGCCCTTGCGCGACTTCCACAACTTGGCGACGAAGCGTACGAGGATGACGGACACGGCGGAGATGACGAAGGCGCCGAAGATGTCACGAGGGTTGTGAATGTGCGCCGCGACCCGGGCCCAACTCACTACGAGGGCGATGACGAGAAGAAAGAGAGATACTCGCTTCGAGTACAGAAACATGGTGAAGCAAAGAAACGAGGTGAGCAGTGCGTGATCCGAAGGGAAGCCGTTATCGGCCGCGTGGGCGATAATGGGCACGAGGTGGTGCGTCACGAACGGTCGTGGGTCGTAGTAGAGATGCCCAGCGATAAGGTCCAACACCAACGCCAGGATGCCGCCGACGATGAGTTGGTAGGCCAGTGAGATCTTCTTGGAGACTTTGGCCATGAGCCAGTACAAAGCGACCACCACCACGCTGATGAGGAAGAAGTATTCACCAACGAGTTTGATGAGCCAGTGCACGTCTGAAGTCTAGAGAGTAATTAGAAGAAGACCCGGCAAAGGTCGTAGATCTCTCGGGGCACCTTGCGTTTGCCGACGGTCACGGTGGACAGTGGAGTGAGCACGACGTTGTCGTCGCGTACTACGGGTATCGTGCCGAACTTTCCAGCCAGCACTGCGTCGTAGGCCGCGGCCCCGACGCGGGTGGCGAAGATACGGTCGTGGGCCGTGGGGCTACCGCCGCGTTGGAGGTGGCCCAGGACGGTGGTGCGAACTTCGAAGCCCCCTCGTTCTTCTAGTTGGGCCGCCACGAAGGGGCCAACGCCTCTCGTAGCCAGCCTTATGCCGCCAACTCCCTCGCTCGAAAGTTCGTTGAGTTCAACGCCGCCCAAGGTGTTGAGGTTGACGCCTTCGGCGACGACGACGATCGAGTAGACGATGCCCGCGTGGCGACGTCGATTGATGTGTTCGACGATCTCGTCCATCGTGACGGGGAACTCGGGGATGAGGATCATGTCGGCACCGCCGGCGAGACCACCGAGGGCCGCCACCCAACCCGTCGAGCGACCCATTGTTTCCACCACGATGACGCGGTGGTGCGATATGGCGGTCGTGTGGAGACGGTCGAGAGACTCCGCGACAATGTTGATCGCGGTGTCAAAACCAATGCAGTAGTCGGTGCCCGGTAGATCGTTGTCGAGTGTCTTCGGTACGCCGACGATTGGCGCGTCGCGCTCGGCCAACCAGTTTGAGACGCGTTGCGTACCGTCACCGCCGATGGCGATGAGCGCGTCGAGATGCTCGTCGATCGCTTGTAGAACGAGGTCGCGTCCGCCCTCGGGCTTGTCGAGATTGAACCGAGCGGTGCCTAAAAGCGTCCCGCCTTGACCGATGACGCCGCGAAGATCGGCCGCACTCAACGCGGTGCCTTCGAAGTCGCCAGCGAGTCCGGCCCAACCATTCGCGATTCCTATGACTTCGTGGCCGTCGCGCAACGCCATTTCGCCAATTGCTCGAATCGCCGCGTTCAGCCCAGGCGCGTCACCTCCCGCGGTCAAAACACCGATACGCATGCAAACTCCCTCACCAGACCCAAACTCAGTCTACGAGTGCGCGTTCGATCATTTTGCTAGCGACCAAATTGCCTCGTCGCGGCCTTGACGTGGGATTTCGTGTCAGTCCTCACTCCGTCGAACGAATCACTCGTCGCGACGAAACATCGCTACGAACTCGCCTAGGCGAGCGCCTCTTCGCGAACAACATCAGCGCGGGTGAAGAGGATTGTGAGCACGAAACTCAAGACCAACGCGACGAGTACGCCGAGATTTGCGTACTCCCACTTGCCCGTCTTCCCGCCAAGGCCTAGTGGCCCAAGTAGGTAGCCCTGCCACGTCAACCACGACGCCAATGTGTTCGTCACGAGCCCGAACCCCAAGACGCTGGACAGTACCGTAATCGCGATGGGAATTGGACGAAGACCGCCGTAGCGCCCAGCGGAGGTAAAGAGGTCGCCTTCGTCGTAGTTCTTTCGCCGAAGTGCGAGGTCACCGAGAAAGACACCGCACCAGGCCGCGATCAACACGCCGACGGTAATGAGAAATCCTTCGAATTGGCCGAGAAAGTTCTGTTTGGCGAAGACGATATAGATGGTGCCGAGCAGCATGACGACGCCATCAATACCGGCCGCGGCAAAACGAGGAATCCTAAGACCCGCCGATAAGAGCGCGAGGCCCGATGAGTAGATGTCAAGCACCGCTCCACCAACGAGGCCCAAGACGGCCACGATGATGAAGGGAACGAGGAACCACGTCGGCAGATGGGTGGCGGTAGCCAGCGGACCGATCGGGTTTGTCTGGAACATGGCATTGGTGAGTGTCGCCGAAGAACCCGCGAGCAAGAGACCGAAGGCGACGAGCAGCAAAGGCGCGATTGACCCACCTAGGGTTGTCCACCAGATGACGCCACGCGACGAGGAGCTTCGAGGAAGATAGCGCGAGTAGTCGGCCGCAACGTTAACCCAACCCAGGCCGAATCCCGTCATGACAAAGACCAGGGCCCCGATCATGGCTTGAGGGGAACCACTATGAAGATGACTAACCGTGTGCCAATGGATGTCTTTAATAGTCAAGGCGACGAAGGTGATCGTCAGCACGGCCGTCACCAACGTGATCACCGTCTGCATTCGCATAATGAGGTTGAAACCCAACACGCCGCCACCAATAATCAAGGCGGCTATGACGAGCATCGAAATGACCTTGACGCCGTCACCGCCTCCCCAACCGAGTTTCGTGAATACGGCGGACGTTGCCAGAACGGCAATGGCGCTTAGAAAGGTCTCCCAGCCAACACACAGCAGCCACGAGATGCCTGCCGGTAGGCGACTACCGCGAACCCCGTAGGCCGCGCGACTGAGGATCATCGTCGGTGCTGAGGATCGCTTACCGGCGAGAGAGATGATGCCGCAGAGCAAGAAGCTGACCAGAATGCCAATCACGCTGACAATGAGCGCCTGAAGAAAGGAGATGCCGTCGGAGAGGATGAAGGCGCCGTAGGGCAGCGCAAGTATGGACACGTTGGCACCGAACCACGGCCAGAACAGCGATCGAGGTTCGCCCTTGCGCTCGTCCTCGGTGATGACGTTGATGCCGTTTTCTTCGATTTTCAGGACGCTGGCATAACTCGTTCCTAAACGCTCAACTACTGGGTCGCTCACGGGGCCTCCTCGCGACACGTCGGCGCATCGCTGGCAATGATTGTACGCAGTTAGTGGCCCTTCGGTCTCGCGGTAGAGATTCGTGCTCGTTAGAAGTTTCACGACCTGCTCACTAGGGTGTTGGACAATGAGCAACACGCCTCGGCTCTTCTGTCTCGACACCGTGTTGATCGACGTCGTACTAAAGATTGCGGCGCTGCCCGAGCGTGCCGGTGACGCGCTCGCGCACGAGCAACTCATCACTACCGGTGGTGGCTTCAACGCCATGAGCGCGGCTGCTCGTCACAATCTTCCCGTGGTTTACGCGGGACGACTGGGCGCTGGCCCATTCGCCACCCTCGCTTCGCTCTCGCTCGAGAACGAAGGCATCGCCACTCCCGTTGATCGCAACGAAACTCTCGACACGGGAATCTGTGTGGTGCTGGTCGAACCCGACGGCGAGCGCTCCTTCGTCACGTCGCCCGGCGCCGAAGCGACGCTACGGGCTATTGACGTAGAGACGCTCGGCGTCGGCGACGGGGACTACGTCTTGGTGTCTGGCTACAACGTGATGTACCCGGTGCTGGCTGAACTCGTGATCGGTTGGTTGTCCGAATTGCCGCGCGAAGTGACCGTCGTCTTTGATCCCGCGACGCGCATGACGGACATTCCAGCGGAGAATGTCGCGGCGATGTTGGACATCGCGACGTGGCTCGTCTGTAACGCGAACGAAGGGTCGACGCTTTCAGGCAACGACGATGTTGCGCTGAGCGCGACGATGCTCGCGTCGTCGCGGGACTCGTTGAACGTCTTGGTGCGACAAGGCGCCCTGGGATGTGCGGTGGCGCTGAGTCGCTCCGACGCCGTTGTCGTCGATGGATTCGCGACCACCGTGGTCGACACCACCGGTGCGGGCGACGTCCACAACGGCGTCTTCATCGCCGAACTGGCTAGTGGACACGACGCCCTCGGTGCCGCACGGCGGGCCAACGCCGCGGCGGCGATGGCCATCAGCAAATTCGGTCCGGCGACGTGTCCTCCTCGAAAAGACGTGGCCGCGTGGATTGCTCGCTCACGTCGTTGAGCACTGGCGCGTCCTCTAGCGTCTAGTTCGAGGAGGATCGATGCAGGGTTACGAACCGTTTGAGGGCACCATTGGACGTACGCTCGCCGATTCGGTGCCGTGGTGGCCGACACCTTCGCACCCGCCAGAGAACGCGCCCAACGTTGTCGTGATGCTGATTGACGATTTGGGATTCTCGCACCTTGGCTGTTTCGGATCGGATCTCGTCACGCCCAACATTGACGCGCTCGCCGCGAACGGGCTTCGCTACTCGAACTTTCACGTGACGCCGCTGTGTTCACCAACCCGCGCAGCGTTGCTGACGGGTCGCAATCATCACAGCGTGGGCATGCGAGGGATCTCGAACTGGAGTTCGGGATTTCCGAGCATGCGTGGGCACGTGTCCAATCACGCGACCACGATGGCCGAAGTTCTTCGTGATGGGGGATACACGACGTTCGCCATTGGTAAGTGGCACTTGGTGTCGATGGAGAACTCGTCGTCGGCCGGCCCGTTTGATCAGTGGCCGCTCCAACGCGGCGTTGATCGCTTCTACGGCTTCTTAGACGGTGAGACCGATCAGTTCGCGCCCGATCTCGTGTACGACAATCATCGAGTCGATCCTCCACGAACCTTCAAAGAGGGCTATCACCTCAGCGAGGACTTGGTCGACAAGGCCATTGAGTTCATCCACGACACCAAATCAATCCGACCGGATCGACCCTTCTTTACCTACTTCGCCTTTGGCGCGACGCACGCCCCCCATCAAGCACCGGCCCCGTACCTGGCCAAGCACCGAGGTCGCTACGACGAAGGATGGGACGTCGCTCGAGCGCGTTGGTTCGCCCGCCAACAAGAACTTGGACTCCTCGCCGCCACTACCGAGCTGGCGCCACGCAACGAGGGCGTCGAACCCTGGGACTCGTTACCAGAAAACCACCAACGCTTAGCGAGTCGACTCCAAGAGGCCTACGCCGCCTTCCTTGAACACACCGATGCCCAAATTGGCCGCTTCATGGACGAGCTTCAGACAATGGGCGAACTGGACAACACGCTCGTTCTTCTCATGAGCGATAACGGCGCCAGCCAAGAGGGTGGACCCTTTGGCATTCTGCACGAGATGAAGTACTTCAACTTCATCTTGGAAAGTCCTGACGAGGCCGTTACGCGCCTCGACGACATTGGCGGGCCACACAGTCACTCGAACTACCCCTGGGGCTGGGCCCAAGCGGGCAACACGCCCTTTAAGTGGTACAAACAGAATACCCACGAGGGTGGTGTGCACGTGCCGCTCATTATTCACTGGCCCCGGGGCATCGAAGCCAAGGGTGAAATTCGCCAACAGTTCCACTACGTCACCGACGTCGCGCCCACGGTCTACGAGGCAGCGGGCGTCGTGGCGCCCGAGGTCTATCGCGGCCTCTCTCAGATGCCCATCGCCGGAACGTCGATGCGCTACTCCTTCGAGGACGTCGACGCAGAGAGCGAGAAGTTGAGTCAGTACTTTGAGATGAGCGGACATCGTGCGATGTACCACGAGGGGTGGAAGGCCGTTACCCGACACGTTCACGGTGCGTCGTTTGACGACGATCATTGGGAGTTGTATCACGTTGAGATTGACCCGTCGGAGTGTCACGACCTCTCGAGCGTACGAGCCGACAAACTCGACGAACTCATTGAGCGTTGGTGGCACGATGCGGAGATCTACGGCGCGTTGCCCCTCGACGATCGAGGCATCGAACTCTTCGGCGCTCGTTTCCGCGACCACTCACCCCACCCCACCAATCGCCACTACACGTATCTTCCCCCAATCAGTCCCGTGCCGCCGCAGGCGGCGGCGGGCATCGGCGGGCGAAGTTGGGACCTCGACGCGCGCGTCGATCGCGTTGGTGGTTCGGGCGGCGTGATCATGGCCACGGGCAACGAGAACGCGGGTCTCAGCCTCTTTATTTACGACGACCATCTCGTCTTTGACTACAACATCTTTGACGACCACCACGTCGTCATCTCCAGTGTCAAGGTACCCGTCGGTGAATCCACCGTGGGACTTCAATTTCGACGGGGCCAGAGCGACGCCGAGGTAACCTTGATGTTGAATGGCGCCGACGTCGGCACGAAGCATCTGCCTTTTTTGATGCGCATCATCTCGAGTTCGGGAATGAGCATTGGCAGCGACCACGCCTCTCCGGTCTCGACGTACTATGACGACGAGTTTCCCTTCGAGGGATACCTCAAACGCGTGGACATTCAACTAATAAGTCAGCATTTTGGTGAAGAGCAAGCGACCGCGGCCCGTGAGGGCATGGCGCGTCAGTAGGAGAGACCATGGAACGTGTACGAACACCCGACGAGCGATTCGTCGACCTACCGGATTTTCCATTCGGGGCACACTACGTCGACGTCGTCGATCCCACGGGCGGCGAGACCCTTCGAATGGCCTACCTCGACGAAGGTCCGAGCGACGCTGAGGTAGTGGTGCTCTTGCACGGTGAACCCACGTGGTCGTATCTCTACCGCTTCATGATTCCCGGTCTCGTCGCGGCCGGTCGTCGCGTCATCGCGCCCGACCTCATTGGCTTTGGTCGCTCGGACAAGCCGTCCCATCGAAGGGAGTACACCTTCGCTCGCCACGTCGAGTGGACGCGCGAACTGCTCTTCGACCATCTCCACCTCTCTGGCGTCACGTTTTTCGGCCAAGACTGGGGCAGTCTCGTGGGACTTCGCCTCGTCGCCGAACACCCCGATCGCTACGCGCGAGTCGTGCTATCGAACGGGGGACTCCCGACGGGCGACGAGAAAGCCAACGACGCGTTCTTGGACTGGCAGGACTTCAGCCAGAACGCCCCCGAACTGCCCATTGGACGCATCATCTCGGGGGGCTGCGTGGGTCGACTCAGTGACGAAGTCGTCGCGGCGTACGACGCGCCGTTTCCCGACGAGTCTTTCAAAGAGGGCGCGCGAGAGTTCCCAAAGTTGGTGCCGACCTCGCCCGAGGATCCGGCCCACGACGCCAACGTCGCGGCGTGGATCTCCTTAGGGGCGTTCACCAAGCCGTTCCTGTTGTGTTTCTCTGACGGCGATCCGATTACTCGCGGCGGCGACAAGAAGTTTCTCCGCGCTGTTCCCGGCACGAAGGGTCAGGCGCACACCACCATTGCGGGCGGAGGGCACTTCGTACAAGAAGAGAAGGGCCCGGAACTCGCTGACGTGCTCAACGGGTTTATCGCCGCCACTCAGAAGTAGTTTTCGCCAAGTTCCTCGCTCCACTTCGCGACGCGCAGTTCACTGCGAGGTCCGCTCCACGAGTAGACGGGTTTGATATCGAGCACCTGCGTGTCGTTGATGGCGTCGAGACCTCGAACGACGAGGGAACGCTTGTCGACTCTCTCAACGGCGACGATGGAGAGCATGAGCCGATTCGGGCGATCCTTGTTGCGCTGAGCAAAGATGCCGACGTCCGGCCACTCCTCGTTGCCCCGGGGGTGTCGATGCCAGGGGCCCGGCGGAACGCTCTTGGCGAGGCCGGCGAAGAAGATGATCTCCACGTGCGAGAACTCCTCGAGACCACGTAGCGACGCATCGGGAACGTCGTCGGCCAACTCAATGATGGATACAAAGTCGTCCCAGTTGTCGTCGATCATTTCGCGACGTTCATTTAGAACGTGAGCGATGGTTCTCATGACGGGTTCCACTGGACCAATCTAGTGAGACGACGCAATTCCCTACGAGCCCGTTCCGTCCTCGCGAGACGCGGCAACGTCTTTAGACCGTCGGCACTCTCGGTGTTGACGACAACGAACGAGTCGTAGGGGCATTGGGGGCGCCGAAACCACTGCGCCCGCGAGCGATAGTCGCGACGACGTCCAGCACTTCGTCGTAGAACCAAAAAAAGGACCACGACGTCGACAAAAGTCCCAAAGTGGTCAACCATTTGACCTTCTAACCCCAATACCGTTTACTTAAGGATCTGACTGGTACTCTGGTGATGTGCCGCGCGCGGGGTGGGTGAAGCCAGAAACGGATCAACGTCTCTCCGATCACATCTCCATTGGCGTATTGACGCGAGTCTTTTCACCCGAA
>DATLSR010000006.1:0-7924 GCA_035533995.1 Acidimicrobiales bacterium
CGGCGCCGGTCGAGAAGAAGGGCGTGAAGAGACCGCCCGAGGCACCACTGCCGAGCGTGAGCGCCGTCACGAGCGGTTTGAGAGCGAAGAGCGCGAAGAGCAGCCCCACGGTGCCCACGCCGAGAAATGACTGGTGAGCCAAGTCGAGTCCGTTGCCAAAGAGCTGGGGATACCAGATACCCGCGGCGCCCACCAGTACGAAGGCGACAGGCATCATCCAGAGGATTTTTGCCCCCGACGCGCGGTGGTACGAGACCCAACTGATCAGGCGCACGTAGGCCACGGCGACCACGCCGATGACGATTCCCGCCGCGAGCGACCAGACCATCAGCGAAGCGCTGAAGTGGAAGGCGGGAATGTTGGTGTAGGTGGCCGAGCTTGGCAGATAGACGCGCGCGACCAACGTCGCGATGAACGAAGTGGCGAGGGCCGGCATCACTACCGGCAGCGCGAAATTGCCGTAGAGGACCTCGGCCGTGAAGACCGCTCCGCCCAAGGGCACGTTATAGACGGCCGCGAGCCCGGCCCCCCCGCCGCACGCCACCAGGAGTCGCTGCTGGGCGGGTGAGAACTTTAGCCAGTGCGACAACACGCTGCCCGAGGCACCACCCATCAGTTTTGGCGCGGCCTCACGCCCGATCGAGGCCCCCATGCCGATGACAACCTCAGAGACCACCGAGGTGAAGAAACTACGCCGCCACGAAAGCTCCCCGCTGTCGCGCCACAACGCGTCGTCAATCTCGGAACACTCGCCCTTGAAACGACGACGAATCAGGTACCACGATCCCGCACCAAAGAGCCCGGCGATCGAAAGTGACGCGACCCGGCGAAGGCCCGAGACCGAAGCGACCGCGTTTTGATAACTGCCACCACGAAAGTGAAAGGCCCAGCCCTCGAAGAGTTTCAGTATCCACATCAACAAGTCGCCCATGAGCCCCGTCGCGACGCCAACGACGACCACGGCGAACCAAAAGGTCATGGTGAGTCGCGCCTCGCCGTCGTGGGTGACGTTGGGTTGCTCCATCGCGCCGCGACCTGAGGCGATGCGGTGCTTTATCAGGGGCTGGGGAACTCGCTGGCGTTCGCTATCGCCGTTTCGCTTTCGCACGTCGTTCCTCACTTCAAGCGCCGACGCTCCATCGTAGTGAAGCGTGTCGAACGCGGCCTCGGCTAGACGTCGCTCAAATCCATCGGACCCGCGTTGTACGTCTCACGCAAGGGCATGACGTACGAGCGAAAGTGCGGGATCAGGGTATTCCAGGGCACCTGGGATCGACCAACGAGCGCGCGCGCCAGTGGCGTGCGCGCGACCAAAGCACTGAAGAGAAAGCCACTCATATAGGCGAAGGTCAAGGCAAAGAGCATCATGACCAGCCATGGCACGTGATTCAAGACGCCCCACTTCAGCGACCAGCGATGCAAGAACAAGATCCACAACATCTGCGACAGGTAGATACCGTAGGCCGCGTCAGAGCCCGATTGGGTGATGGCCCGCGTTCGTAGTGATCGCCGGGGGCTCACTAAATAGACCCCGAGCAGATAGACACAAAAAATCGCTCCTACGTCGTAGGGGATGACCATTGGCGAAAAAGGGTCGCCACCGGGAATCAAAAACTTCGGAACGTACGTGCGGCGGTGAATCGCGTCGATCGCCACGGGCACGATGGCGCACAACACCGTACCGATGAGAATCGCCTTGGCGCGCCGGACGATCCAAGCGTGCATCGCGTCCAAGTGCAGTGCGGCGATGACCCCTCCAATCAAGTAGAGGGGGTACGAGAAGACCAGTCTCGTTTCGGTCTTGGGAGCGACGGTGAGGTAGGCATGACCGTGGCGCACGGCGTACTGCAACATGATCTGCCACGCGAGGGCCACGAGAAGAATCGGTAGGTGCCAGCGGTTCCAGCTGCGCAGCAGTTTCAAGAGGAGCGGGAACAACACATAGAACTCCAACAAGACGAGCAGGAAATAAAGGTGGTAGTAGCCCGTGGCGACCGCGATGAGTAGTTCGTGCGCTCCGTGGAGCGAAAAGACGGTGCCCCAGGGAACGCGGTAATACGGAAAGCTGTTCGTGGGAAGCATCATCGAAATAGGGAAATAGATCAGCGACCAGGCCAAGTACGGCAAACCCACGGAGATGCTACGCCGCTTCCAGTAAGGAACGATCTTGACCGACTTTTGCTCGCGGTAACTGTAGGCCAGCATGCACGCTGAGACGAACAAGAAGGCGTCGCGCGAGAAGTGCGTCAACGTCAAAAAGGCGCCGGCGGCGAACGAGGTCGAGAGCGGGGAAAAGAAGATCAGCGCGTGTGTCGAAATGACCGCCGTTTGCTTGATGGGCCGCATCGCGTCGATGTGCTCAAGACGTTGGCGCGTCCCTCCCACGGGCGATTCGGCGGCTGTACTCATTACGATCCTCGCTGCGACCATCGGCCGCGAAATCTACAGTTGTTCGGCAAGCACGACGGTCACTTCACCGTCACGCACAAGACCCTTTCGGACCTTTCCGGTGGCGTGCGTGGGGATGGCGGCAACCACCTTCAAGACCGCCGGTCGATAGGCCTTGGTGAGCCGTTCGTTCAGCACCTGGCGCACGGAGTCAAGAAACCTTCGAAGTTCATCAGGGTCTTCCACCACGCTTGACGCCACTTCTAAGTAGGCGACGGGGACTTGACCGAAGACGTCGTCAGGCTCACCGACGACGGCGACTCGTTCAAGATTCGCAATGGTGCCGAGCACATTTTCAATCTCTTGCGGGTAAATCTTTTCACCGCCTCGATTGATCACGTCGTCGCTTCGTCCCACGAGAAAGAGAAAGCCGTCGGCGTCGAAGTAGCCGAGGTCCCCCGTGCGAAGCCATCCTTCGGCGTCAAATCGATCCGCGTACTCCGCGCTTTCGTACGAACTGATCACCGTCGGACCCTTGATTTTGATGAGGCCAATCTCGCCCGCCTCGAGCTCGACCTCACGACCTCGCAGCGAACTGACGATGCAGACCTCGACACCCACTGGGCGCCCCACTGAGCCTGACTTACGTGCACCACCCAGGGGGTTCGCGCAAATCTGGCTCCCGGCTTCGGTCATGCCGTAGGACTCAATCACGTCGACGCCCGACATCGCTTCAAATTCGCGCAGGAGCAGCGGCGAGAGTGGCGCCGACGCCGAACGAACGAATCGAAGTCGCGGCGCCACCTGCTCACCCTCTTGGAGGATGACCAGGCGCGAAATGATCGCCGGCACGGCGTTGATCCACGTCACGTGAAGGTCACTGACGACCTTCCAAAAACCGGTTCGATGAAAGCGGTCATCGAGGACGAGCGCGGAGCCCGCGTACAGCGAAGCGAGGACGCCCACGACCTCAGCATTGATGTGCCACAGCGGCAGCGGGTTGAATCCCCGATCGGTGCGGGTGAACTCGTGATTCTCGGCTATCAGGCGGGCATTGGTGAGCAACTGGGACTTCGAAAGCGCCATGACCTTGGGCGCCCCCGTGGTGCCCGACGAAGCGAGCAAAACACCGCCGCCTGGCGCCTCGGCACGTAGCGCGCCACGGTCGCGAAGCGTGTCGGCGGCGACGAGCCACCGAGTCGAACCTTCACGGGGCTCGCTGTGGTCACTGATGACCGCGGCGAGCGAAAGGGCGTGCGCTCGATGGTCAATGACCTGGGGGCTCGACGTCGCGACGGTCGGGTCCAGGGGCGCGACCCAAAGACCGGCGTGAAGGCCCGCCAGAAACCACTCGACGAAATTGACCGGTTCCGAGAAGAGCAGCCCCACTCGGTCTCCCGGGTGTAATCCCCAGGCGTCGAACTGGGCCCGTCGCTGGGCGAAAGCGTGGGCGAGATCACCGTAACGAACGACACGAGCGCCGCGCGCGTCGACCAAATACTCAGCCTCTGGCTGATCAAGGTTTCGCCGAAGCGACGTTTCGAGCAGAGCGAATTCGTCCGTGTCCCAGTCAGAAAACATCGGCGCGACTAGTACATCATCCGGTGGTCGGGGTAGTGCTTGAACTCCAAAAGGTTGTTCGAAGGATCGCACAACACGAAGGTGGAATGAACTTCTGTTCGCCCTTCAAATCTCAAACTCACGTCGCTGTAGAAGGTGATATTGCGCTGGCGGCAAAGGTCGTAGAGCGCGTCAAAGTCGCTCTTGTCACGGAAGGTGACCCCAAAATGGCGAGGATACATAGGCAGCGACTCAACCGGCGCCAACGTCTCGGGAGCGGGCGAGAGATGACAGACGACCTGATCGCCGAAGAAGTCGAGGGTGATGCGGTCCTCATAGCGTCGAGCGAGCTTGCAGCCCAACTGTGTGACGTAAAAGGTTACGGCCTCGTCAAGGTCGTAGGCCGGTATGGCCAGATGGAAGACGTCTCGATTTTCTCGCACGGCGAATTCAAGAGTACTCGGATTCGCGGCCCTCGAAGGCGAGAAGCGTCTCGCTTCGAAGTCCGAGGCGAATCGTTTCAAGGCCGATGATGTCGTGCACCGCGATGTTACCGAGATTGACGTTGGGGCCGAGGCGCCGGACGAAGTAGTTCTGCAAGTCCGTGGTGGGCGCTTCGAAGAGCAGTGCGTTCGAGTCAATCGACGAATCCAAAATGTCCTCGATAAGGCCGACGCGAAGCTCGCCGCTCGGACGACACATTCCGCCCCGACCGCTCTCGCGGGTTTCGAGCGTGACCAGAACCGCGCCAGCGCCGATATCGGCGCGAATGTACTCGACCCAGCGGCTGGGAGCCATCTTCTCGGAGCGTTCGAAGTCCTTCGAACCAACTTCGCTGATGACGAGGAAGTCATCCGAGAGCAGTTTGACGAAATCCACTTTCTGCGCGTCACTCAAGTCGATGGTGCCGTTCGAGACTTCCACGTAGCGCGCGCCGTAACGAATGAGCAAGCGACGAAAGTCGTCGAGGCGATCCTGGTAGAGATACTTCTCGAAGAGGGTTCCGCCCAGGTAGAAATCGACGCCCGCGGACTTGACGATGTCGAGCTTCTGATCGAAATTGCCGGTGACGACAGAAGTGCCCCAACCGAACTTGATGAAGTCAATGTGCTCGCCGTGACTCTCGATAACGTCCGCAAATTGACGAGTCGGCATTCCGTTGTCAATGACCATGGTTATGCCTTTGGCGCGGGGCTTGGAAGGACGTTCTGGAAGCAGCAAGGTCATGAATAAATCGTAGTGAAATGGCTCGCTAATCCTTTCGAGGCCAGGGTCTGCTTAGGATGGTTTCGGCGTGGCCATGACACCAGAGCCCAGAGCCCACTTGGCTCTCGATGGAATCTTGGAGTTTCATGAGAATCCGTACCAGGACGGTGATCGATACTTACTAGCCTTTGCGCCGTGTCCGAACCACGCTCGAACCCCCTTTTGCTGATGCGTCACGGCGAGACAGATTGGAATCGAAATCAACTCGTGCAGGGCCGGGAAGATCAGTCACGACTCACCGACGAGGGTCGCGACCGCGTCGCCGAAGTCGCGTCTTCATTAACTCAAGAGTCGCTCACGCTCATCATTGCCAGTGACCTGCAGCGCGCGCAAGAAACCGCCGCCATCACCAGCAAGATCCTTGGCTTGGAGATCGTCTCGAGCGAACTCCTGCGCGAGCGTAACTTCGGCACGTTTGAAGGCGGTCCGCGTTCATCCCTGGTCCCCGAAGTCACCGGGATCAGCAACGACGTCGTGGTCGACCCGACCGCGCGGCCAAACGGCGGAGAGACGCTTAATGACATGGCCGAGCGCGCAGAGGACTTTTTCCATCTCGTCGCCGACCAGTGGTCCGGCGAGAAGCTTCTCGTCGTCACGCACGGGGGCACGATTCGTGTGCTCGAAGCAGTGGCGAGTCACACGCCCCTGTTGGGAAGCGCGTGGGGTACGGTCGACAACTGTTCGCTTTGGCGAATCAGCCCCTGGTAAAGAGCCGCTCGCGAGGACGGCCAATCAAGAGCGGAGCGAGCGGCGTACGGCGTACTACCTCGCTAAATATCACGCCAAGGATGTACGTCGTCACGAGCGCACCCACGAGCAGCACGGGCCACGGAAGGCGAGAAGCGAGTTGGTAGCGAGTATCGACGCGAACCAGCAACGGTATCCAAATCATTTGCGAGAGATAGACACCGATCGAGTCACGAGCGAGTTCACGCGTCATCGCTCGCCACCATCGAGGCGTCGACCCCGAGGATGAAGCGATGCCGAGGAGAAGAATTCCCGCGATCGCTCCCACGTCGTAGGGCAGGGCCACCGCCGCGAATGCGTCGCCGTGCGGGGCGATGAAACGCCCGAACCACGTCGACAGGTGCGCGTGGTCACTCGCGAGTGCGCCCGCGGCACAAACGAGAGTGAAGACCGCGATGCCCGCAGCGTTTCGTACGAGCCACACTTTGATCTCGTCGTAGCGAAGAGCCACGATCATGCCGGCCAGCAGGTAGAGCGGATACGAGACGAGGGATCGTGATTCGACCTTGCCCGTAAAGAAACTCGGCAGCCAATGCGCACGAAGAGCCAGGTCCGTAGCGCACTGAAGCACAAAGGCCGCCAGTGCGATCGAGCCGTGCCAACGACGCGCGCTTTCAAGCCACACCCACAGCAGCGGAAACACGACGAAGAACTGAACGAGGACGACGAGATAGTAGAGGTGGTAGTAGCCAGTGAGCACGAGGTTGGCGAGATGGCCGAGAGCCGAGGCACCGACCAGTGACGTCGCGCTCCAGTGGTAGTAGGGGAATTGCGGAATCGCCACGGCCGCGGTGTAGGTAAAGTAAATGACGCTCCACACCAAGTAGGGGACCAGAACGCCCGACCAGCGCCGACGCCAAAAAGCGGCGAAGGCGAAGGGGCGCGAGCCGTAGGCGTAGGTCAGTGCGAAGGCGGAGATAAAGAAGAAGGACTCCCTAGACACTCTCGTGAGGATCAAGAGATCGGGCGCCACGAGCAGCGGCGCCGCCGCGCCAAAGAAGATGAGCACGTGGGTCGCGATAACCAGCCCCTGGGCGACCGGGCGCATCGCGTCGATCTCCTCGACGTGGGCCACGGGGACGTGACGAGTCGCGGACCTCAAGTTCTCCATGACTCAACGCTAATTCGTCAGTGCACTTCGCGACGGCTAGGAGACTGTTGAACAACGCCCGTTTGAGGCGTATGTTGGAAATCGCAAGTCCGGGACATGTCTGAACCGAAGCGTCGACGCGAAGAGGGTTGAAGTCGGCCACCCTGGTGGGCAATGCCCGTGATGTGGTCCCTTTATTGACGGCCTGGACTTGCGCTGTTCTCTCAGGTGGTTGCGAGTCTCCAGGTTCCGTCGTGGACGAGCCCGAGATTGATCAGACGTCGCAGGTTGATGGCGGCGACCCGGGTCGTGAGCCCCATCTGGTTCTTCTCGACGCCGCGGAATCTGACGCGCCGTGAGTGGTCGCTCACGAGCCACGCAATCGATCTTTCGACCATGGGGCGATACTTTCGATAGTCCGAAATGAAGTCACCATCCCTCCACGCGCGGCGTGACTCGACGCGCTCGGCGTCGTGCGGAGTGATGTGCAGCATGCGCCCGTTCCTGGCGTTCGTGCACCGCGACCGCAGCGGGCAGTTCGCGCAGAGGGCCCCGAACGTCGCGGTGCGTCGCGGGGTGATCCTGACAATGTGACCGGCCGGACAGGTGACGGTGTCGGCATCCTCGTCGACGACGAAGTCGTCACGGTGGAACCCTCCGGGCACCGCCGAGTGGGAGGGGTGGGGCTTGATCGCCAGGTGGTGTCCCGCGTCGCCGAGCGCCGCGAGCGTTTCGCCCGAGCCGTAGGCGCCGTCGGCGAGGACCTGGAGTCCGGGTTCTTCGTCTTCGAGCAGTGCCACTCCGGTCGGCCCGTCCGGCGTGCTCGCCGGCGTGAGGGCCGCCGCGGTGATGAGTCCGGTCTCGGGCTCGACG
>DATLSR010000007.1:0-6233 GCA_035533995.1 Acidimicrobiales bacterium
CTTCGGGTCCTCTCGGGCCACACATTTTCGTCTCGGCACTAACAGCTGTCGTTTGCCAGTCTTAAGGGACCACCCCGTTGCCAGAAGCATGGGACCACCTCGGGTCCGTCACAACCAGCCGTGTTGATTATCTAAGGCTCACTCCTCTCTGTCAAGTTGTCCGCCTTGATGTCGACGAACGTTGTGGTTTCGTGGGCTCAGTTTCGAGGGTGGGCTTCTCGCGCTCGCGATAGGAAGCACCCTCAATGACCAACTCCCAGGCGGCACTCTTTAGCCGGTCGATCGCCGACTGAGCGAGTAACGCGTCGGCCATGACGGCGAGCCACTCACTCGGGTCGCGATTCGAGGTGACGACCGTCGAGGCGCGGTGGTGACGCTCGACGACGAGGTCGTAGAGGTCGGAGGTCTCCGTGGCGTCAAGGGGCGTGAGACAGAAGTCGTCGAGGACGAGGAGATCCACGCCAATGAGCTTGCGCAACTCTTGGTCGTAACTCGCGTCGAGGCGCGAGGCCTTGAGCCTCTTAAAGAGTCGGTCGCTTCGTTCGAAGTGCACGCTCACGCGTCGCCGACACGCCACGTGACCGAGCGCCGTGGCTAAGAACGTCTTGCCGACCCCGACCGGTCCCAGGATGAAGGCGTTGTGCGCTGCTTCAACAAAGCGCAGCGACGCCAGTTCGCTCAAGATCGAGCGGTCGTAAGTGACGCTCGTGGTGTCGTCCCAGTGCTCGAGCACCATGGCGGGGTCCAGGTGCGCCGCTCGAGCACGCCGACCGCTCGAGTCGGCGTCGCGGCGCTGCACCTCGTCGCTAAAGAGCTGCTCTAAGAACTCGGCCGCACCGAGGTCGTGACTGCGCGCCAACGCCAGACGCTCGGGCAGCGTGTCGAGGAGCCGCCCTAGTTTCAGCCGGCGCATGAGGCTCTTCAACTCTGGTGAGACGCTGGGGGCGGGCGTCACGAGCTCGCTCGCTTCGCCCGGAACTCGCCCGCATCGCGAGCGAAGCGACCCTGAATGAGAACGGGCGCAAAGGGTGTCGGGGGCGCAGCGGACTCTCTGGCGCGTTCGAGCATTCGTGCCACCAGATTCACGTCGGTGCTCTCGGCCTCTAACGCACGTTGGCACGCGTCGTCGAGGCGCTTCGATCCCCACTTCTTCGCCAAGCCAATGAGTCGATAAACCTGGCGCATCCTGGTCCAGGGCAATGGGTGTTCGAGCAGGGCCCTCGCCATCGCTTCGACGTAGCGTCCGTGGAGAGCCGCCATTCTCACCAGACTCTCGACGTCGCGCGTGGCGTAGATCGACGTGCCCGCTGGAAAGTCCGCGACGTCACTGGACCTCTTTCCCGGCGCCACCCGAGAGTGAAGCTTCACGAGCTCGCCACGCACGTAGATCTTGAGCGTCGTGGCGTCGCGTCGGGCCCGCACGCGCTGGCCGAGGAACTGGTGCGGCACGCTGTAGAGGGCTCGATCCACCTCGACGTGTTCTCTGAACTTGGAAGGCGCTGGGCGACCATCCGTGATGAAGCTCTTATGCGTTCAACTATGTGAAACGTGCTCGCCGTTAGCCGCGCTTCAACCAGGTGCGTCACCAAAGTCCAGCGCAACGGAACGTTTCGACCGTTGGTCAATCTGGGCGAGTTTGTTGTGTGCTCCGGCGAGGCTGATCTGAAGCCCATCAACTTCGCCAAGCCAGCCTTCGCGCTCGGCCTCAGCAATGCGATCAGCGAGGTTTTCAGTGATCTCGACCAGTCGAGGCCGCAACTTTGGCTCGGGCCAGAGCATCGGGCAGCGAACGCAGGCGTGTTCGTGAATGCACGGAGTGTCGAACGCGCGGGCACACGTTCCGATTGACACCTTGCGACGTTCGAAGTGGCCCAGGAATTCTTGCCACTCCTCGTCAGTCGGGACGCGGTATTCCTCGCTGGGTCGCAGTGAACGGCGTCGAGACAAGAAGGCGAGGTGGGCGCGGATCGTCTCTTCGGGGTAGACGGCGTTGTAGCCCATGGTGACGTTGATGTCGCGGTGACCGGCGATCACTTGAGCGATGTGCGGGGGTAGACCATTCATGATGGCGTCGGTTAGAAACATTCTTCGAAAGTCGTGGGGCGTGTAGTGCAGTGCGGTGCCGTGAACTCGGTCGAGCAGGCCAGTATGGGAGAGCGCTTCATCGAGGAGCGAACTGATCATCGCCGCACCGATGGCGTGGTTCTCGGCTCCAGAGCGACGCTGGAAAAGCAGCGGCGATTCACTTTGCCAGATACGTTCGTGCGAGTCACGGGCCCGCACGAGGGGAACGGTTTCGTTGTCGTCGCGGATCCGACAGATAATGGCGCTGAGCACGTCGGAGAGTTCGGGACTCACCACCAACAGCCGTTCGGTGTCGGTCTTGGACGGGGCGATCTGGATCAGCGGAATCAGTTCGCCGGTGGTGGGGAGCCGGTATTGGACCAAACTGTAGTGGCTGAGTTCGAGTAGTTCCTCGACTCGAACGCCGGTGAGACGAAGAACCCCGATACTCGCCCACGCCCAAAAGGCGTTGTCTTCTTCTCGGTTCAACAGACGTCGCGTGCCCCGGAGGTCCTCAACCCAAATGTTGTTCACCGCCGCGTGCGGACGCACGGAGCGAACAAGTGTCTCTCCCATGGCACTGAACTGCTCGCCGGGTTGAACGCGGCGAGCGGCAGCCAGCGTGGTCTCGGTGTCCTTGCGCCATTGATCAACCGCGCGCACGAGGATCGGCAGAACGGGTAGGCGGTCACGGGTGCGCGCGTCCATTCGTGCCTTCCGCCGACGCACGGCTTTTCGACGGGTCAGGTCCTGTGGACGGATGGGACAGGGCGCGACCCAGCGCGCCCAACGACCGGGGTCGTCGAGCGCCCACTGGGATAGATCGAGGTAGAAGGCGCGCACACTGGAGAGCACGTCGAGGTAACTGAATCGCTCAACGGCGACGTCGATGGTCTCGCCCGTGGGCGTGCGGGTGGTCGTGGTCTTGGTTTGCAGGCGCCGCTTCCAGGCACTCGCGACCTCGCTTGACAGGTGCAACGTCGTAATGCCGGGGTGGTGCTCTTCGAGGTCCACCCAAAAGCACTTGGCCAGTACGTAAGACCCCGTAACCAGCGTTCCGTAGTCGATGGCGGGTTGGCGTTCCTTCAAGTAGTCGACGAGAAGATCACGAATGGGACGACTCGTGATCGAGTAGCGATCAACGAGCTCCTCGACCGAGTGCCGCTGCGCGCCACGGATTTCGCGCAACGTGGGCACGTCGGACCCGAAGACTCCCATCTCTCGCAACGCTTTGAAGGTCGCCGCGCCCGAGTTGGACCGGTGACGCAGGCCCCGTTCGGCGTCCAGGATCTCCACGACGTCGCCGATCGTGATATCGGCGATCGTGCCGCCCTTGGCGGCGATAATCACGGCGCAGCGAAAAAAGGCGTGGCGCTGAGCGTGCGCGGGAATCCCGGGGTCTCGCTCACAGATCTGGTCGAGTTGCTCGAATCCTTCGCGGTCGCGCGCGCGGATTATGTTGCGCGTGAGCTTGCGCTTCTTGCCACCAGTGAGCAGCCACCCGAGCGAGGGGCGAATGACGTCGGCCCCGATCATGACGAGCAGAGAGCTCGTCATGAGATTGAGGCGGTCGACAGAGTACTTGTCAAGGTGCTCCAGCCAGCGCCGGGGTCCGCTCGCCCAGTCGTCACCCGCACCGTCCGCTCCGCTGTGCAGCCAGCGCTCCTGCCACGAGTCACCGGGCTGTTCTTCGAGCCAGTCGAGAAGCAGAGGCAGCCCGCGCCGATGGTGACTCTGAACGCGAAAACCCGAGAGCCCTGTTGGTGCACTCACCATGGCCAGTACCTCGGAGCGACTACGTCCAGCGCCCAGCCAGTGCGCCTCGAGCGTGCGCGCCGGGAACCGAGTGCTTAGCGCCCTGGTGCCGAGTGCTTTTGGGGACGGAGCGTCACTCTCGTCAACGAGACCGAGGGGCGGATCATCCGTAAGGAGCGACGTCACCGGATACCCCGGCCGAAGAGCACGTCGAGGGTCTCGCTGGAGTAACCCGAGGCGAGGGCCTCGGGTTCACGCTCCTTCGCCCGACGGGTCTGCTCGGCGTGGTGCGCGAGCACCCGGCGAATCACGTCCTCCTTTCGCGGGGTGATGTAGAGCTGGGTGGTGGTGAGCTGGGCGTGTCCGAGAACGAACTGAACGTCGGTGAGCGGCAGTGTCGGATCCTCGGCCATCCGGTAGGCGGCGGTGTGACGCAGCGCGTGTAACGTCGCCGCGGTGCCCGCGTGAACGTTGACGCGTTCGAACATGCGGTGCACCGCGTGGTAGTTGAGGGGTCGGATTGGACGACGCAGTGTCCACCACAACGGCTGACGACGTCCCTGGGGAATAAGATCTTCGCTCTGCACTTGGTAGAGCCGGAGCCAGACGAACGCGTCGCTCGAGGCCGGGAGCTCCTGGACGACTCGACTGCCCTTGCGCACCACCGAAATCACGTGACGTCCCGGGTCAACGTCAGCTCGAGTAGCCGACAACAACTCCGACGCGCGCGCTCCGGTCGAGACGTAAAAGGCGACCAGCGCCCGGTCGCGGTGCGATCGAAGCTGGGCGAAGATCTCGTTGAACTCCTCGTCGCCGATGGCCCGCGGAATCCGGGTCGGCACCTTGGGCCGGTAGAGACCACCGCGCACGTTGCGATGGCGCTCCATTGGGTTGTGGTGCGCGTGAGCTCGCTCGTCGCGCCTCGAGCGATCGAGCGGGAAGGGGTTCAGGATTGGTCCCGTGCCCGCTTCTCGGTGGAAGTCGTAGAAACTACGCAGCACGGTCTCGCTGTGAGCGCGCACCGACGGCGCGTAACGATTCGTCGCTGAAGAAGTAAGGACGAGTGTTTCCGAGAGTTCTCCCGGGTGGCGCCAGTGAGGACGAACCGGCTTGGTCGCGAGTTGCATCCACCGCGAGAAGTCCCGCGCCTCGGCGCGCGCGGCGCGCTCCCAGGGCACCTCGACAGACCAAAGGAACCGGAACCACCGCAGCAGATCCATCCCGTAGGAACGAAGAGTGGCCGGCGAACGCCCTGACGCCTGAAGGTCGGCGAAGAATGCACGGACCGCGTCCAGCGGATTTCCTTCGGGGTCGATGAGTTGGAAGGGTTCCCACGGATCGTTAGTGGCGAGCAGCCGACCCGATCGAACCACGACCATTGTCGCCACGTCACTTGAGTTGTCCGCACTTGATGTCATGGGTGGTTGTCTAACACGCCACTCGTCGGAATATAGGGATGATCAGGGAGTACCTCTGAGTCAGTTCAGTCAATAGGTGCAGGTCCCGGTGGACCTTGGGATCACTCCACACCGGCGTGTCGAACGAGGACCCGGGCAGCGGTAGTAAGAGCGGCAGTTCTTCGACGCGGAACGCCTCGATTGGACGCAACTGGGTGGTGCCGTGGATCCGCGCGCCCGCGGTCTCTCGACACCAGGTCTCGGCCATGACGCGAACGTGCGCGAGGTCGCGAAACTCTTCACCGGCGAAGAAGTTGTTTCGCACGTAGGGCACGACTCGTTCCACGCGGGGCTTGTCGGTCGGGGTTCGCACTCTCGCGGCGTCGATGACGAACCCGCGGCTCTGGGCGTATTCGAGGAACACGTCGTTGAACCGGGGTGCAGTGTTCTCAGCTTTGATAACGATCGACTTCATGTTGTCGGGAATCACGACGGGGAAAACACCACCGTAAAATCCCCACGCGGCTTCGAAGCCCCGAATCACTTCTTCGGTCGTCTGTTTGAACGTGGGCCACACGAACGAGTGGCGGCTGAAGCACGCGGTGAAGATGAGTCCCTGGCAAACGCGCCGTCGTTCGCCGTCGGGGACAAGTCCGAGTCGACCGAAGTCCACCTGTAGTTCAGTCCCCGGCGGTGGGTCGTCGACGCGAACTGTCGTCGTGGCGCGCTTCGCGGTGCCGAGACGCTCGACACAGAACCGCGCCAGAGTGCGATGCGGCACGACGATCCCGTGGCGAGCGAGCAGAATGCCGATCTTGGTAACGGTGAGGTCCTTCTCGACCCAGGCCTTGATCCGGGCTTCTTCTTTCAGCAGGACACGCCACGCGTCACCGTGGCCGTCGGGTCGATGCGGTCGCACCCGTTCAACCAGTTGACCAATCAACTCGTCAGTCAGTTGTTCTTCGCCACCCGAACGATTCAGTCCGAGATCCTTGGCGCCTTGAAGATAGCGCCGCA
>DATLSR010000008.1:0-2768 GCA_035533995.1 Acidimicrobiales bacterium
CGAAGCGTCTTATCGGTCTATCGACCGTTACTCGAACCTATGGGACTTACTCACCCTCAGTACCTCGTCATGCTCGCCCTTTGGGAAAATTCACCTCTCTCAGTACGGGAGATCGGAGCGCTGCTTCAACTTGATTCGCCCACGCTCTCGCCGCTACTCAAGCGTTTAGCAATCGCTGGTCTCGTGACGAGGACCCGAAGTGATGACGATGAACGTCGACTAATCATTGAACTGACGCAAAAAGGCCGTGAACTTCGCGAACGCGCAACGCTGATTCCTCCCGCCGTCGTTGCTCGTCTTGGCATCGAAATATCCGAACTTGAGTTACTCCATACGGCCTTAACGAAAGTCATTGTGGCAGCTCTTGAGGTTAGCCAATCTTCCCAGTGACGACGTCGGCGCACGAGAGTCCTTGCTGAACACCCACAACGTTCGTCTAGGTCAGCTCTATTCGCGATGTTATCCATGGGCCGAGGTTGCAAATGCAGTGAGTCGGTGGCCCGACGCGAACCCGCACGCGAACCGTAACGATCCGACCTTGAGGTTCGCCGAGAATAGTGCGAGCGGCAAGGTCCAAACAGGCCTCATTAGGCCTCGTATTTCACCAACACGACGAGCCCAGATCGACACTCAACGACGGATTCCCTTGAATAAAGTCGACATGCGCCATCAGATCTACATCACGCGACACACGCGAATTTCCCTTTAATCCCAAGGTGCCGGGATCGAGACCCGGGCGGCCCACCAGTAATTACAAGGGTTTTCGGGATTGTTTGCTCTTCGAGTTCGCTATATAGGCCTCCGATTTATCCCACGCAACGTGTTGCTCTGGTCGATACTTGAGATGTCTCGTCGAAGTTCAACTTTGGCCACTCGCTTTAGCCTGCATCCACCGTCGAGGTGGCGAGTTAAGAGTCTGACCATACGCGAAAAAGGTGTCCCCATCAGGTAGAAATTGAGTTGCTTAGACAACAAATCGACCAAAAAGAAGGACACCTTTTCGATGCCAACTCTACACAACCCTTCTCGTCTATCGGTGGCATTCGACGACGATCATTCCGTCGCGAACGCGGGGCTCGCTTTGGTGGGTGTCTTGAGCGAAAAGCTTGGCCTTCAACAATTGGCCGAGGAGACGATTTCGATCACTCCGTTCCCCGGAAGGCGCGTGGCGACCCTGGTGCACGCGTTGGTTGCGGGAGCCTCGTGCATCGACGACGCCGACGTGCTGCGCTCGGGGGCGACCTCGTCGGTCCTCTCGCACCGGGTGATGGCGCCCTCGACGCTCGGCACGTTCCTGCGTCGTTTTAACTTCGGCAACGTCCGCCAACTGGACCGGGTGTCCGAGCTGCTCATGACCCGCGCCTGGTCCCTCGGCGCCGGTCCGGGCGACGAACCCATGACCATCGACGTCGACTCGACAATATGTGAGGTGTTCGGTTCCCTGAAGCAGGGCGCCGGCTACGGCTACACCCACGTGCTCGGTTACCACCCGCTGCTCGCGACGCGCGCCGACACCGGTGAGACCCTGCACGTGCGCTTTCGAAAGGGCTCGGCCAACTCGGGCCGCGGGGCCGAGCGATTCGTGCGCGAGGTGGTGGGTCGATGTCGCCGGGCGGGAGGAAACGGTCCACTCACGCTGCGCTGCGACTCGGGCTTCTTCTCTCAGTTCGTGGTCAAAGCGTGTCGGGACCACGAAGTTCGTTACTCGATCACCGTGCGCCAAAACCCGGTCATTCGCCGGGCTATCGAGAGCATCGCGCAAGACGCCTGGACGCCCATCGACTACACGGCGAACGGCGACGCCTGGGTCGCCGAGACCCCCTCCGGCGACCAGCACCGACTCATAGTGCGTCGCACCAAGCTCAACGATCCCCGGCCCGCGCTGTTCCCCACCTACCGCTACCACGCCTTCATCACCGACCGCGACGGCGATGCGGTGGCGCTCGACGCCGACCACCGTCGTCACGCCGTGGTGGAACTCGCGATACGTGACCTCAAAGAGGGTTCCGGACTCGAACACTGCCCGTCGGGCGACTTCAACGCGAACGCCGCCTGGGCCGTGCTCGCGTCAATCGCTCACAACCTGGTGCGCTGGGTGGGGGCTCTTGGACTCGAGATCACCGGACCACTCGTCGCCAAGACCATCCGTCGCAAGTTCCTCGCGCTGCCTGGTCGCATCACGCACGGTGCGCGACGACGCCAGCTTCATCTGCCGACTTCGTGGCCCTGGGCCACCCAGTGGAGCAGTTGCTTCGAACGACTCTGCAAACTACAGACCTAACTGGTCCACTTCGAGGTCGCCCGCGGCACGCCCGGCGATTTCCAGCGCGAACAAGTTACAAAATTCATCGAGCTGGTGACCCGACACGTCCGGCCAACGGACAAACGGCCGGGCCGCGGAAAATCACGATCGAGCATGAGGGTTTTGCTTCGAATTCGCCGACTGCTTCACCCGCGCGGTGGATCCAGGTTTAGGCCGTCTCAACTTTCTCGCCATACCACGATTCCAGACCAACGAGCGATGACACGTTTCGCGTTGAGACAAAGGCGATCCTTGACCCCTGATGCGTTGCTACTTGTTGTCACTTCGGTTCTTGCGATCCTTGCCGACGTCGAAACCGAGAGCGGCGTACCCTGGAAGTCTCTTTCGGTGCATTCTGGCGAGCACCGGGCTCTGAGCGTCGACGTAATCGTGAACCTCAACGGATGATTTGCCATCCAAGGGTCGCAAAATACGGCCAACGTACTGGACAACTCTTCCTCGAAAG
>DATLSR010000009.1:0-74736 GCA_035533995.1 Acidimicrobiales bacterium
CACCAACTCCTGGTCGTCGAGGTGGTGTTGTCCATTGGCCGTCGCCTCGAGCACGTGGTGCCAGGTGTCAGAGAGCAGACCAGCCATGTCGTTGGCCCAACTCTGTTCTTCGTTGAGGGCGGCCGCAGCAAGTTCGCGAAGCAAGTGAGCTCAACACAATTGGTGCTGGACCTTGTCGTAGTGGCGATAGGGCGACCAACCGTCGTGGACCAGTACTCCGGTGAGGTGTTCGAGAACTCCCATGGCGTCCATGGCCGTGGTGCCCCGGCGCTTATCGAGGTGATACAACGTCAGATCAGTCGTAGAGACGGCGTGCACCCAGGCCAGTAGGGCATTGACTCTCAGGCCGGTCTCGTCGGCGTGCACCACCTCTGCCGTGCGCAGTTGGGCCTGCACTTCGCCGAGGAACCCGTCGAGCATCGCGGCTCCCTCGGCGACCATAGCGACGATCGCCCCAGTCGACACCGACGCTGCGTAGGTGTCGGCCAACAGTTCAGCCACTCGCGCTATGGGAATGTGCTGGCGCGTGACGAGGTAACAGACGTAGGCGCGAAGCGCCAGTCCATAACAGGCGGGGGCGGTGGCGTCGCTCGGAAACTCTCCGGTCGTAAGCGTGCCACAAGAGCAGCGCTTTCGTTGGGCCTGGTGTTCGGTGCAAAAGAGCGCCATCGAGGGCAACTCGAACACCTGGCGAGTAATGGTCCCGGTCACTTCAGCGTTCGTCAGGTCGTCGCCACAGTGGCCACACGTCGGCGGTGCGTGGATAACGGTGACGTCCGGATTGGTTCGCTGGGCCAGGTGGTGGCCCGGGTCGCCCGGCTGCTTTCCGGGATTCAAACCTGACCTCACTCGCCGTGACTTCGGATCCGGCTTGCTATAGCCGTCACTCGAGGGTGGCTTTGACGAGGTCCTCGAGTTCGAGGAGAGTCGAGCGAGCAGCACCGTCATCTCCGCGCGCATCTTTTCGATCAGCGTGGTCTGCGCTTCGATCAGCGTGGCCTGCTCTTCGACCAGTATGCGCAAGGTGACTACCTCAAGGTGCAGCGCTTCGGGTGAGGGCTCGTTAGCGCTGTTCGGAGCGCCATTACAAGTGATGGTTCGATGATAAGCCCGTTACGCCTAAATGAGGTGGACTCTCGTCAACTGGGGACCTGAACAGTAACGTTAAGTCCTAGTATTTGGGCCCTCTGGCCACTACTATCGAACGTATGTTCGTACTCGGCATCGACCCAGGACTCACTCGTTGTGGGTTCGGCCTCGTTGAAGGATCCTTTGGTGGCGTCGAGTCGTTTCGAGCCGCGAGGGCTGGCACCATAGAAACCAACCCCAAAATGCCCGTCGAGCAGCGGCTTCGTCAACTCCACCTCGAGCTCGATCAACTGTTGAAAGAGACCAAGCCCGACGCGGTCGTGGTGGAGCGTCTGTTCTTTCAACGAAACGCCAAGACCGCGATTGGCGTCGCCCAGGCGAGTGGCGTCGCCATTGCTCTGGTGGATGAAGACGTCGACGTCCGTCAGTTCACCTCCCAAGAGGTGAAGCTCGCCGTGACGGGCTACGGCGCGGCGAGCAAGAGCCAAGTCCAAGGGATGGTCGCGCGGCTCTGTGGACTGAGTGAAATTCCTCGCCCGGCCGACGCCGCGGACGCTCTGGCCCTGGGTATCGCGTACTTCTTGATCGTTCGCACCGAGCGCCGCTATCCCCTCGGGAGCCGCGCGTGATTGGTTGGCTGAGTGGACGAGTGTTGCATCAGCTGCGTAACGGGGCGTTGCTCGTGGACGTCCAGGGCGTGGGCTACGAGGTTCACGTTGCCTCGAGTGAGCCCACGCCGTACGACGAAGTCGTTGAACTCTTTATTTTCACGGTCGTTCGAGAGGACGCTATACAGCTCTTCGGCTTTCGAACGATTGAGGACCGTGAGTTCTTTGAACTGCTTCTGGTGACGCCCGGTGTCGGACCTTCGACGGCGCTCGGGGCGTTGCGCACGATGAGCGTAGCGGAACTCGCCTTCGCCGTGGAGAGCGACGACGCGAAGAAGATCGCCACCATCTCGGGTATCGGTCCAAAAACGGCCAGTCGCATTGTGCTCGAACTAAAAGGCAAAGTCACTTTGGAGGGCGCCTTCGCCCCAATGAAGGCATCGACGCACGTGAACGCCGCCATTGACGACGCGCTGCGAGCGCTTGGCTACACCAGCCACGAAGTTCGCGACGCCCTAAACGACGTCGTGCTGCCCACGGATGAGTCAGCCGCGTTGCGCACGGCCCTGCAACTCTTGCGACGATCGTGACCAAAAGAGAGCTCGACCTTGAGCAACTGCGCGATCACGTCGTGGCTTCTGGAGCGAGTGAGCAAGAACGCCAGACCGAGGTCTCGCTTCGCCCTCAAACACTCGCCGACTTCGTGGGCCAACGCGATCTCGTAGGTCACCTTCAAGTAGTTCTTGGTTCGGCGCGTGCTCGAAATCAGTGCGCCGATCACCTCCTCTTCGCGGGACCCCCGGGGCTCGGCAAGACGTCACTCGCGAGCATTGTGGCCAGTGAGATGGGTTCGGGTTTTCGTGTGACGTCGGGTCCAGTGCTCTCGAGACCGGGCGACCTCGCCGCGTTATTGACCGATCTACAAGACGGTGACGTGCTCTTCATCGACGAGCTGCACCGTCTGTCGCGCGCGGTCGAAGAGATTCTCTATCCGGCGATGGAGGATCTCCGTCTTGACGTCATGATTGGGCGGGGCCCCTCGGCGCGGTCAATTCGACTCGATCTGCCGAACTTTACGTTGGTGGGCGCCACAACACGAACGGGACTCGTCGCGGCGCCACTACGCGACCGATTCGGATTTATCGGTCAGCTCGACCTCTACGACGTTGACGAACTCACGCTTATCGCGCAGCGCTCGGCGGGACTGTTAAAGGTTGCGCTCGATCCTCCGGCGGCGGACATCATCGCCTCTCGCAGTCGTGGGACACCGCGCGTTGCGAACCGACTCCTTCGTCGCGTTCGCGACTTCGCGTCCGTAAAGGGTCACGAGAAGGTGGACACCCAGGTCGCCACGGACGCCCTCGCGCTCTTTGGTGTCGATGAGTTTGGCCTCGACAAGATCGACCGGCGGATATTGACGCTGCTCTGTGATCAGTTCGCCTCCCAGCCAGTGGGTCTGACGACATTGGCGCACGCCTGTGGTGAAGAGCCCTTCACCATTGAAGACGCCTACGAGCCGTACCTCTTACGTTCGGGACTGATGGTGCGTACGCCACGCGGGCGCGTCGCCACCGATCGAGCGTACGAACACCTAGGTATTCAGCGACGTCACGGGGGACTGATTTAGGATTCCAGCCGCTATCTACTAGAGTTTCTCTGTCCGTTAACGAAGGAAATCCTCATGTTGGTTGCAAGCTCGAGTTCGCTAATTATCCCCATCTATATCGTCGTTTTCGGAGCGCTGTACTTCTTCTATCTGCGCCCACGCTCTCAGAAGCAAAAGGCTGCGCGCTTGGAAACACGCAAGGTCGACGTTGGCGAACGCGCCCAGACGATCGGTGGCTTCGTTGGCACCGTTATTCGCATCGACAGCGATTTCATCACTCTTCGCTCTTCGGGTGGTGCCGAACTGGACTTCATCCCGAGCGCCATCGCTCGTCGCTTCGACCCCGTCGTCCACGAGTCCACCGACGATCACCCGACGGAAGGTGACGCGAAGTAATGCCCCCACAGGTTGGATCACGACGATCGCTGATCGTCAGTCTCGTCCTCACTATTGCCATTGCCTTTGGTTCACTCGCCGTGACGCTGTCGCTCGGTTGGGGACCGAAGCTCGGCCTCGACTTGGCCGGTGGATTTTCCGTTGTCTATAAGCCAACGACGCCCGCCTCGACGGCCGATATGCAAGAGGTCGTGACGATTCTCACGAATCGCGTCGACGGACTTGGCGTCTCAGGCGCCCAGGTCAACCTTCTGGGAAAAAATGTCGTCGTCAGTGTGCCCGGCGTCACTGACGCACGGGCCGTCTTGAATGCGGTGGGTCAGACGGCGCAGCTCTTGTTTCGCCCCGTGCTCTGTCTCGCTTCCACCGGCAGCAATCTCAAACCCCTCGGTACGGCGACCCTGCCCACGTGCGCGGCGAACTACGCAACTACCGCGGCCAATCTGAACGTCAACACGTCGACCGGTAATTCGGCCAACATCGCGCCCGACCCCGCCTTTACCAACATTGCTTCAACGAAGCCCAAGAACGATAAGAAAAGCGATTACGTAATCTTGCCGTTGCTCGGCGGAAATGGTGCGCGTTACGTTCTCGGACCGGCGCAACTCACGGGGCACGCCGTGAAGAAGGCGTTGGCCCAACAGAACCAGGCCGGTGCGTGGGTGGTTAACTACACCTTGACCAAGACTGGTAGCCCGGCCTGGGACGCCGTGGCCCAGAAGAACTTCCACCAACTCCTCGCCATCGAACTCGACGGCGTCGTGCAGTCCGCGCCGCTGATACAACCAACCCAAGCGACCTTCACCAGTTTCGCCGGTACCGGCCAGATATCGGGTTCGTTCACCGAGGCGTCGGCCAAGACCTTGGCGCTCGCGATGAACTTCGGTGCGTTGCCCGTTCGTCTGCAACAACTGACCTACCAGACCGTCTCGCCGAGCCTTGGTCACTCGTCGCTCGTCGCGGGTTTGGGCGCCGGCATGGCCGGCCTGGCGCTGGTGTTGCTGTACACCATCCTCTACTACCGAGCACTCGGTCTCGTCATCGTGCTCGGACTAGCCGTTACGGCGGCCCTGCTGTGGGCAATCATTTCGGCTCTCGGCCATACGGCGTTCGCGCCCAGTTTTGACTTGGCTGGTGTTACCGGATTGATTGTGTCCATTGGCATTACTGTCGACAGTTACATCGTGTACTTCGAACGTCTGAAGGACGAAGCGCGTGCCGGAAGGTCCGTCCGATCGTCGGTGGACCGAGGATTCCGTTCGGCGTGGCGAACCGTATTGGCCGCTGACACGGTGAGCTTCTTGGCGGCTCTGTTGCTCTACATCATCGCGGTCGGTGACGTGAAGGGCTTCGCCTTCTTCCTCGGTCTCTCCACGATCCTGGACGTGCTCATCACGTGGTACTTCACCCGACCACTGGTGATTCTCTTGGGCCGTCGTGGTTCTTCCAGCACGTCGAAGCTCTCGATAGCGGCCGGCATGCACGCGGGAGCTTCCAGTGAGCAGTGACACGTTCGCACCCGTCGAAGAAAAGCACTACGGACGCATTCGTCGTCTCTACCACGGTCTCACGACGGTCGACTTCGTCGGCCGTCGAAAGATCTGGTTCAGCGTCTCCATAGCAATCATCGTGCTCGGGATGGGATCGCTCGCCATTCGTGGCTTCAATCTAGGCATCGAGTTCAAGGGCGGAAGTTCGTGGGAGGTAAAGGCACCAAATACGTCGGTCGCCACCATGACGACCGCCGTCGAACACGCGGGACTGACGAATCCGGGCATTGAGAAACTGGGTTCGGATACCTACCAAGTCACCGCGAACATCAACGCGCTCTCGCAGACCAAGCAGGTTGCCGTCACCAAGGCCGTCGTGCACGCGATGGCCGTGGTCGCAAAGACTGACGGCAATCAGGTCTCCACGAGCAACGTCGGTCCGACGTGGGGCGGTCAGATCACCAATAAGGCAATCGAAGCCCTCATTGTCTTCTTCATTGCGGTCGTCGCCTACATCAGTATTCGATTCGAGCCCAAGATGGCCGCCGCGGCGTTCATTGCCATGGTGCACGACCTCCTCGTCACCATTGGTGTGTACTCGATCTTTGGCTTTCAGATCACGCCGAATACGGTCATCGCGATCTTGACGATTTTGGGCTACTCGCTCTACGACACCGTCGTGGTCTTTGACCGGGTGCGCGATAACACCCAAGGTGTTCTCAAGAGTGGCGACATGACCTACAGCGAAATGGTCAACCTCTCGATGAACCAGACGCTCGCTCGCTCTATTAACACTTCGTTGGTAGCCATCTTGCCGGTGCTTTCCGTGTTGTTGATTGGTGCTGACTTGCTCGGCGCGACGACGTTGCAGGACTACGGCCTGGCACTCTTTGTGGGTCTCATGAGTGGGGCCTACTCGTCGATTTTCATCGCGAGTCCACTGCTCGCGGTGATGAAGGAACGCGAACCCCGCTACCGTGAACTCGCCGCACGTGTGCTCAACCGCACGGGACGGCGTACCTTGACGGCGTCGAGCGCGGCGTTGATGGTGGCGACGGTGGGCGAAATGAACACACGCCAGTCGCGCTCCACGGGCGTGAGTGGGACCATCCAGCCGCGTCCGCGTAAGCAGAAGCGTCGCTAACACACCGGTAGGCTGACCCTATGGTTAGCCTCACTTCTCGCGCGAGCGCCGATCCGGTGCTGCTGAGCTCGATTGAGCGGTTAATCGCGCGTTTTAGCGAGCATCACGAGTCCGGCGACGTCGACCTCATCCGGCGCGCGGGCATCGCCGCCATCAACGCCCACGAGGGTCAACTTCGCCGCACGGGCGAGCCCTACGTGACCCACCCCATCGCCGTCGCCGGCATTACGGCCGATTTGGGCCTCGACGAGATCACGATCGCCGCCGCTCTGCTGCACGACGCGGTCGAGGACACGGGCGTTACCAACGAATGGTTGGCGAGTGAGTTTGGCGCCCAGGTGGCGGCCGTGGTCGACGGCGTGACCAAACTCGATCGGCTCGAGTTCGACTCCAAAGAGGCACAACAGGCGGCCACGATACGAAAGATGTTCATCGCCATGGCCCAGGACTGGCGAGTGCTGCTCATCAAGCTCGCGGACCGTTTACACAACATGCGCACGATCTCGGTGATGCCCATGCATCGCCAACGCGCCATTGCCCAAGAGACGCTCGACGTGTACGCACCCCTCGCGCACCGACTCGGTGTCCAACAGGTCAAGTGGCAGTTGGAGGACCTCTCCTTCGCGACGTTGCACCCCAAGCGCTACGCCGAGATCGAACAGATGGTCGCCGCGCGCCAACCCGAGCGAGAGGCCTATCTCAGCGAGGTGATGTCGACCCTGTCCTCGAAACTCGAGGAGTTCCACATCAAGGCCGAGGTGCGTGGGCGACCGAAGCACTTCTGGAGCATCTACGAAAAGATGGTCGTTGGCGGCAAAGAGTTTGACGAGATCTTCGACCTCGTCGGACTGCGACTCATCGTGGAGGAAGAGCGCGACTGTTGGGCGGCACTCGGGGCGATCCACGCTCTCTGGTCGCCAGTGCAGGGTCGATTCAAGGACTACATCAACTCACCAAAGTTCAACCTGTATCAGTCGCTGCACACCACGGTGATTGGACCTCGTGGCAAGTCGGTCGAGGTGCAGGTTCGTACGCAAGAGATGCACCGGCGCGCCGAGTTCGGTGTCGCCGCGCACTGGAGTTACAAGGAAGGCGCCAGTGCCAGTGCCAATGAGATGGCGTGGATGCAGCGTCTGACGGACGTGGAAGAAGAGGAGAACGACCCGATCGCCTTTCTCGAGGCTCTGAAACTCGACCTCGGTCAAGACGAGGTCTACCTCTTTACGCCCAAGGGCCGCGTCATCGCGCTCATTGAAGGTGCCACGCCCATCGACTTCGCCTACGCGGTGCACACCGAAGTGGGCCATCACTGCGTGGGCGCCAAAGTGAACAGTCGCCTCGTGCCCCTCGACACGGTGCTGCGATCGGCGGACGTCGTCGAGATCGTCACGAGCAAAAATGAAAACGCGGGACCGTCGCGAGACTGGTTGAACATCGTTCAGTCGTCGCGCGCCAAGTCCAAGATCCGCCAGTGGTTTCAGCGCGAGCGACGCGAAGACGCCATCGAGAGCGGTCGCGAGGAACTCACGAAAGCTCTTCGTCGTGAGGGCCTGCCCATCGCGACCTCGCTCTCTTCGAGCGCTCTCGACGCGGTGATCGCGTCGCTCAACTTAGAAGACCTTGACGCGCTCTTCATGTCCATCGACAGCGATCAGAACTCGGCGCACGCCATTGTTCAACGACTCGACCGCGAACTGCGAGGCGGTGACGCCGAACAGATGCCCACCACGGTCACCAAGGCGCCGCGCACGAATCGCACGTCGCGCAAGACCGCCGGCGTCTACGTTGAAGGTCTCGACGACGTCATGATCCACCTCGCGCGTTGTTGCTCGCCGGTGCCGGGCGACAGCATCATGGGCTTCATCACCCAGGGCCGCGGGGTATCAGTGCACCGTGACGACTGTTCGAACGCGGTGGCCTTGGCCCATCGATTGGGCGAGCGGATCATTGACGTGGAGTGGGACGGATCGGCCGGAGGTCAGTACCGCGCCGTGCTCGAGATCATGGCCTTTGACCGTTCGCGCCTACTCCTCGACGTCTCTAAGGTCGTGGCGGAGTATCACCTCAACATCATCTCGAGTAGCTCCACGACGTCGGGTGCACGCATCGTTCGCATGATCTTCGACGTCGAACTCGCCGACCCCACGCACCTGTCGAGCTTGCTGGTCGCCCTTAAGAGCGTTGACGGCGTCTTTGACGCCTTTCGACAGTTACCGGGTCAGAATAAGACCTCATGAGCGAATCGCCCACGCCGTTCAGGGCGCCCATTGGCACCCACGACGTACTCGGTCCCGAGTCCGCCTTGTGGGAGGGCGTCGTCGCCAACTTTGCTCAGAGTGCCTACCGTTACGGTTTCTCACTGGTCATGACGCCCCTCTTTGAGGACGTCGGAGTGTTTCTGCGCGGCATCGGCGAAGAGAGCGACGTCTTTAGGAAAGAGATGTACGTCTTTGAGGACCGCGGCGAGCGACGCTACGCACTTCGCCCCGAAGGCACTGCGTCGGTAGTACGGGCCTTCGTTCAACACCAACCCACGACACCGTGGAAGGCGTGGTACTTCACGCCGGCCTTTCGCTACGAACGTCCCCAGAAGGGTCGATACCGACAGCACTACCAACTCGGTGTCGAAGTTCTGGGTACTGACGACCCGGCCGTCGACGTTGAGGTGATCGCTCTCGCCAGCGGCTTCTATCGATCTCTCGGCTTAGAACAGGTGACGCTGCTGATCAACTCGATGGGGCACGTCGAGTGTCGATCTGCCTACGTGGAACTTTTACGCGAGTACCTAGAAGCCCATCACGATGAGCTCTGTGACGAACACCGTGAAACCTGGCAACAGAACCCTCTTCGCGTGCTCGACTGCAAGCGAGAGGCGTGCGTCGACGTGACGTCAAACGGCCCCATGCTGATCGAACACTTGTGCGACGAGTGTCGCAGTCACTTTGACCAGGTGGTCGCCGGTTTGGCGTCGCTGGGCATCGTCAGTGTCTTGAGTCCTCGTCTCGTGCGAGGCTTCGACTACTACAACCGCACGACCTTTGAGTTTGTCGCTGACGCCTTCGAAAGTGCTCAAAACTCGATCGGGGGTGGCGGGCGCTACGACAAGTTGGCCGAGGAGCTCGGTGGTAAGGCCACCAGCGGCGTCGGTTTTGGCAGTGGGGTTGAGCGTCTCTTGCTCGCGCGCAACGCCGAGGGCGTTCACGCTCCATTGGTCAATCGCGTGCTCGACCTTTTCGTTATCGACACGACGGGCGAGATCGGCGTGGGCGTGCTCGTGGAGAGTTTGCGTCGCGCGGGCTACGCGACGGATCGTGCGTACGACCAGCGTTCGATGAAGGCGCAGATGAAGGTCGCCGACAAGTCCGGCGCTCGCCTGGCGTTGCTCCTTGGTCCCGAGGAGATCGCCTCGGGCGAGGTTACGATTAGGGACCTGCGAAGCCAGGACTTTGAGCAGGCGCAAGTACGCGTAGCCCAAAGTGAGATTGTTTCGACGGTCGCCAACCTACTGAATAAGTGACGTGATCATGCCTAAAGATAGTGAAGCCACCAGCCTGCGCGACCTGCTCTGTGGATCGGTGAACGAGAATCACGTCGGCGAACGGATCAGTGTTTGTGGATGGGTGGCGAAACGCCGAGAACACGGCGAGCACCTCGCGTTCCTTGACGTTCGCGACCGTTCGGGTGTGGTGCAAGTGGTCGTGGAGGGTTCCGTTGACGTGCGCAGTGAGTACGTCGTTCGCGTCACCGGCACGGTGACGCCGCGCCCCGAGGGCACGGTCAATGACCGTCTAGTTACCGGGGCCGTTGAGTTGAGTGACTGTCACGTCGAGGTGCTTTCGCTCGCCGAGGCTCCTCCCTTTCAGCTCGACGACCGCGTCGACATCGACGAGCAGGTTCGTCTTCGCTATCGCTACCTCGATCTGCGTCGCGACAAGATGCAACACAACCTGCGTCTTCGAGCCAAAGTGAACGCTGCGCTGCGTCGCGCCATGGACGTGCAGGGATTCTGCGAAGTGGAGACCCCCCTGCTCTGGGCGCCGACGCCCGAAGGTTCTCGCGAGTTCGTCGTACCGTCGCGCCTTCGCCCCGAAGAGTTCTACGTGTTGCCCCAAAGTCCACAGATCGCCAAGCAGTTGCTGATGGTCGGCGGCTTGGATCGTTACTACCAGATTGCTCGCTGTATGCGTGACGAAGACCTTCGGGCCGATCGCCAGTTCGAGTTCACCCAACTCGACCTCGAGGCAAGTTTCGTCACGCAAGGTGACGTCATGGCCTTCACGTCGCTGGCCGTTCTCGACGCGGCCGAGGCCGCGACGGGCGTGCGTCCGGGAACTATTGGATCGATGACGTGGGCCGAGGCGCTTGACTGCTACGGCACCGACAAGCCCGACCTGCGTTTTGGGATGATGTTGCACGACCTCTCCGACGTCTTCGAAAAGAGCGAGGTCAAGGCGTTCGCCGCACCCACGGTCAAGGCCCTGCGCGTGGTCGACGGAGCGAGTTTCTCCCGTTCCAAACTCGACCAACTGACCGACCAAGCCAAGCAACTCGGCGCGAAGGGACTCGCGTGGTTTCGCGTCACCGAAGAAGGACTCGACTCACCGCTCGCGCGCTTTCTGAACGAGGGTGAAGCGACGGCGGTGGCGAGCGTTGACGGGGCGCAGATTGGCGATCTCGTCCTCATCGTGGCCGACGAGTACGTCGAGGCGTGCCACGTCCTCGGCGCGTTGCGCGTGACGCTCGGATCGCTCCCAGTGGGCGACGGCCCTCATCACTACATCTGGGTGACGGAGTTTCCGATGTTCGAAGGGATCGACGTGGACGGCAAGCTTCAAGCCGCGCACCATCCCTTTACGATGCCGCACCCAGAAGACCTGGACCTCATTGAAAGCGATCCGCTCAAGGTTCGATCCCAGGCCTACGACCTGGTGTTGAACGGATGGGAATTGGGCAGCGGGTCGGTACGTATCCACCGCGCCGACATTCAATCGAGAGTCTTCCGCGCCCTCGGTATAAGTGATGATGAGGCCGAGATTCGTTTTGGATTCTTGCTCGGTGCCTTTAAGTACGGCGCACCACCGCACGCGGGATTCGCCTTCGGCATTGACCGGCTTGTAGCGATTTTCGCCGGAGAAGAGAACATCCGCGAGGTGATCGCATTTCCAAAGACGCAATCGGGAGCCGATCTCATGACCGGCGCGCCCAAGAGCATTGCTGAGCGAGCACTGCGAGACCTGCACCTGCGTTTCACACCCAAAGGTTCGTGACCTACGTCACTTTTTGAGGACGCCGTCAATGAGCGCTTGCGCGAAGCGGCGCCGTTGGCGGAACTACTGCGTCCCCGCACGCTCGATGAGGTCGTCGGACAAGATCACCTCGTAGGTCTTGACGGTCCGCTTCGCCGATTCGTTGAGGCCGGACAGTTGACGTCGATGATCCTCTGGGGACCGGCCGGCACGGGGAAAACGACGTTGGCGCGCATTCTCGCGACCTCGGCCGACTACGTTATCGAGAGCCTTTCCGCGGTATCGAGTGGCGTGAAAGACGTGCGCGAAGCATTAGTGCGAGCGCGCGATCGCTTGGGCGAGCACGGTCAGCGAACGGTGTTGTTCATCGATGAGGTGCACCGTTTCAACAAGTCACAACAGGATCTGTTGCTGCCCGCCACGGAAACGGGCGAAGTCGTGCTTATTGGCGCCACGACGGAGAATCCCTATTTCGAGGTCAACGCGGCGTTGATGAGTCGTTCGACACTGTGGCGACTACACCCACTCGACGAGGCGTCGCTTCGAGTGCTCGTCGAACGCGGCCTCGAACTACGTGGTGCCGCCATTACCGAGGAGGCGCTGCTCGCCGTGACGTCGTCCGCCGACGGCGACGCGCGTAGCGCCCTCACGACCCTCGACACCGCCATCGTGCTCGCCACGCTCGAGAGCAAGGGAGAGCCCGTCGACGTTGGTCACGTCGCGCGCGCGAGGGATGGACGCCTGTACCACCAGAGCGCTGATACTCACTACGACCAGATCAGTGCCTTCATCAAATCCGTGCGCGGGTCTGACCCCGACGCCGCCCTCTATTGGCTGGTCACTTTGCTCGAGAGTGGGGAGAGTGCCCGGTTTCTCGCTCGTCGTCTCGTGATTCTCGCGAGCGAGGACGTGGGACTGGCCGATCCGACCGGTCTGCTCGTGGCTGAATCGGCCGCTCGGGCCGTTGAGTTCGTGGGTCTACCCGAGGCGCGCCTGACTCTCGCGCACGCCACGCTCGCGCTCGCGCTTTTACCCAAGAGCAACTCGGTCACGAGGGCGCTCGGCGCGGCGACGAGTGCCGTGCAGTCTGGAGGATTCGTCGAGGTCCCGATGCATCTGCGCGACGCCTCCTATCGCAGTGCGGCCAAACTCGGCTTTGGCACGGAGTATCGCTACGCGCACGACTTCCCCGAAGGGTGGGTTGACCAGCAGTACCTGCCGGACGCCTTTCGAGAGTCAACGTTTTTTGATCCCTCGTCGTACGGTCGCGAGGCGTCGCTCGTCGCGCAGTGGCGTGCGCGAACGAACCGCTCTCACCAGGGCGAACCACCAGCGCCAGTAGAGTAACTCTGTGGAAGCGGCCCAACTTCGTTCGATTTTCCTCGACTACTTCGCTGAGAATGGCCATACGGTCGTGCCCTCGGCAAGTCTGATTCCCCACGACCCGACCCTGCTCTTCACCGTGGCGGGAATGGTCCCTTTCAAGCCCTATTTTTCGGGCGAGGAGACGCCACCTTATAAGCGCGCGGTTTCGATACAGAAGTGCTTTCGCGCCGCCGACATTGAAAACATCGGCATCACCGAGCGCCATCTGACGTTCTTTGAGATGCTCGGCAACTTCTCCTTTGGCGACTACTTCAAAGAGGGCGCTATCTCCTACGCGTGGCAGCTGATCACGGAGAAATTTGGACTCGATCCCGATCGTCTCTGGATCACGGTGCACGTCAGCGACGACGAAGCCTCGAACCTATGGCGCGACCACATTGGAATTCGTCCCGAGCGAATCCAACGCCTCGACGAGGACAATTTTTGGACCATGGGCGAGGTCGGGCCCTGTGGACCGAGTTCCGAGATCTTCTATGACAAGGGCCCCGAGTTCGGAGACGACGGCGGCCCAGCATTTGGTGGCGAAGATCGCTTCGTCGAGTTTTGGAATCTGGTCTTTACCCAGTACGAACGTTCAGCGGACGGCTCACTCACCGAACTTCCTAAGAAGAACATCGACACTGGCTGCGGTTTCGACCGTACCTTGGCGATCTTGAACGGGGTTGAGTCGGTTTTCGCGACGGACTACTTCGCGCCGTTGATCGAGACCGCGTCGAAGGTCCTTAACGCGCCCTACGGTAAGGATGAACGCACGGACGTCGCGATTCGTCGTGTCGCTGATCACGGACGCGCTATGACAATGCTGGTCTCGGACGGCGTGCTGCCCTCTAATGAAGGACGCGGCTACGTGCTTCGCCGGATTATTCGACGGGCCGTGCTCGCCGCGCGCCGGGCGGGATCGGAGCGAGCCTTAACGGCGCCTTTGGTTGACGCCACGATTGAAAAGATGGGTGGCGCCTACCCGACGCTCGCCAGCGATCGCGATCTAATCGTGGAGATTCTTGAGCGAGAGGAGGCTGGTTTCGCTCGAACGTTAAAAACGGGACTCAGCCTCTTGGAGAGTGCTCAAGGCGAAGTGCTCGCGAGCGGTGTCGCTATGTTTCCTGGTGAAGTGGCATTTAAACTTCATGACACGCACGGCTTCCCAATCGAACTCACCGAAGAGATTGTCGCTGAAGCGGGTCTGAGCGTCGAGCGCGACGCCTTTGACAAGGCCATGTCCGCTCAGCGAGAGCGCGCCAGAGCGAGCGCGAAGACCCTTAACGTGGCTGACGACGCGCAGTACCGAGACCTCATCGATCGCCACGGCGCGACGGAGTTTGTGGGTCGTGACGTCACTCGTTACAGCATCGAGACGACGGTGCTGGCGGTGCTCGCCGGAGACAACGGCGAGAGTGAACTCTTCCTTGACGCGACGCCGTTTTACGCGGAGTCGGGCGGTCAAGTGGGCGACACTGGTTCGATCGTCACCGAGACCGGTCGTTTCGAGGTTGTTGACACTCAGAGCGTTGCCGGAGGACTCTTCGCCCACCGAGGTCGTTTGAGCGGAGAGATACTCGGGGGTCAAATGGCCATTGCGACAATTGATCCAGAACGTCGCGAAGCCACGCGACGCAATCACACCGCGACGCACCTCTTGCACGCGGGACTGCGCACGGTACTCGGCGATCATGTTCGCCAACAGGGCTCGTACGTGGGACCCGAGCGCCTTCGTTTTGACTTCTCGCACGGTTCGGGACTCGCCCAAGAGGAGACAAGAGAGATCTTGACGCTCGTCAACACTGACGTTGTCTTGAATGAGCACGTTGATACGATGCAGACCACCAAGTCCGAGGCCGAGACCATGGGTGCCGTGGCGTTCTTTGGCGATAAGTACGGCGATCACGTGCGCGTCGTTCGCGCGGGACGCCATAGTCTCGAGTTCTGCGGTGGTACCCACGTCGATCGTCTCGGTGAGATAGGACAGATTCAGATAGTGAGCGAAGCTTCGATTGGGGCTAACACCCGACGTTTCGAAGCGGTAAGTGGTTTAGGAGCGCATCGTCGTAGTTACGAGATGGAACGGGCCCTGGGCTCGGTGGCCACTCTTTTGAAGACCTCCCTCGACGACGTGGTGCCAGCGCTCGAACGCCTCGTCGAGCGACAACGGACCGTTGAGACGGAGATTGGCGCACTTCGCCAGGCTCAACTCACCCAATTTGCGCAAGAGCTCGACGCCCAAAGTACGGGTGACGTGGTGGTGGCGCGCGTGGATGGTTACTCGGGTGAACAGTTACGGACCTTGGCGCAGGATCTCCAACACCGGGGACGTCGCGTCGTGGTGTTGATTGGCGAAAGCGACGACAAGGTCGCACTCGCTGTTGCGAGCGATGGGTCACTCGACGCGGCGAGCGCGGTGAAGTCCCTCGCGTCGCACGTGGGCGGCGGCGGCGGCGGTTCGGCGCGACTCGCGCTGGCCGGTGGGCGTAATCCCGAGGGAATCGACGCGGTCTTAGTCGCGGCGAAGGCGCTCTAAGAGCTGGATGACGCGGCTTCTCGGCATCGATCCCGGTGCGGTGCGGTGCGGCGTCGCCATAACCGACTCCGCGGCCTCGATGGCGTTCCCTCGAGCGACCCTCGTGAACGACGAGACGTTGATCGACGCACTTCGACGTTTGATTGAGGAGGAGGGCGTCGGGGCACTCGTTATCGGCCGTCCCGTGGCGTTGTCGGGCAACGAGACCGCCAGCACGAAGCAAGCGGACGCTCTGTACCGCCAGCTCGTTGCGGCGTTTTCTGATCTGGTGGTAACCCAGTGGGACGAGCGACTCACGACCGTTGAAGCCGAACGCTCGCTCTCTCGGGCCGGTCTGAAGGCCAAGCAGCATCGCGAGCACGTCGACAGTGCCGCGGCCGTGATCATGCTGCAAAACTTTGTGGATGGCCACCATGTTGAGTAGCGCGTTTGGTCGCGTCGTGCTCGGCGTGCTTGTCCTCATCGTGCTCGTCGCTGGCTGGTTTTTCCTGCAGGTGGACCCCGTCTTCGCCGGTAAAGGGAAAGAAGTCATCGTTACCGTGCAAGAGGGAGAATCGGTCTCGGCGATCGCCGGAGAACTCCACGCCAAGGGCGTCATCGCCTCGCCGTTCGCGTTCCGCGTAGAGAACCTCATTCTTGGCACGCCGCTCGTACGATCTGGTTCGTACGAGATGCGCCAAGGATCGAGTTTCGCGAGCGTTCGTTCAATTCTCGGTTCGGCGCCCAACGTTGGCGTCGTCACGGTCACGGCGGGCCTAACGCTGCACGAGGTGGCCCTTGACGTCGCCGCGCAGAAGGGCAATGCCTACGCCGATCGTTTTGTTCATGCAGCGACCGCCGCCAACACTCCGAGTTCGTTCAGTGACGGTAGTTCTCTCGAAGGACTTATCGGCGTCGGAACCTACGTGATCAAGCCCTCGGTCACCCCCGGCGCTCTCGCTCACGAGATGGTCGACCGTTTTGCCAAAGAGGCCGTGTCCGTGGGCCTTTCAGCGACGACCACGACCGGCGGACTCGACGCCTACCAAACGATCATCGCGGCGTCGATTGTCGAAAAGGAGGGATACTACCCGCGCAACATGCCGAAGGTCGCGCGGGTTATCTTCAATCGATTGGCTCGTGGCGGGCCACTGCAGATGGACGCGACGGTGCTCTACGCACTCGGCAAAGATGGTGGCACCGTGACTCCCGCGATGCTCCAAACTCCCTCGCCGTACAACACGTACCTGAACACTGGTCTAACCCCAACACCCATTTGCGCGGTCTCCACCACCGCCCTTAGAGCAGTCCTGCACGCGCCCGCGGGGCCGTGGCTCTACTTCACGGTGATTAACAAGAGAGGTGATGAAGCCTTCTCCACCACGTTCACGCAACAACTGAAGAATGAGGCCATCGGAGCCTCCAACGGAATCTCGTGATCTGGCGGGTGGGTGTCGTAGGTTCACCCATCGAGCACTCTCGCTCGCCGCAACTTCAAGAAGCGGGACTGAAACTGGCCGGACTTGAGGGAGCGTCAACGCGCGTCGAAATGGGACTCGGGGACGCCGGTCAATTGAAGGACGTACTGACGTCACGCTTCGACGCTCTCTCGGTGACGAGCCCGTTAAAGCGCGCGGCCTACGAGTGCTGCGATGAACGTAGCGACGTTGCCGTCCGTACGCAGTCGGTGAATTCGCTACTGGTTCGAGACGGAAAGATTCACGGCGCGAGCACTGACGGCGAGGGCTTCGTCGAGGCATTGAGCCACGAGTTCGGTCCCGTGGTTGAGAACGCGCACGCGGTGATTCTGGGTGCCGGGGGGGCGGCCAGCGCTATTTTGGACGCGTTGATTAATCACGGTGTCGCGTCCGTCGTGATACACGGACGAAATGAATTGAAGGTGGAAGAACTCGTACGTCGACACAAGAACGTCTTTTCGAGTTCATTGGTCTATAGACCCGTCGACCTGATTGTCAATACCGTGCCGGTAAGTGGGCGCGATCGCGAGGCGTCGGTGCTTCAAGGTGTGCATCACCAGAGCGTGGCCGTGGATATTTCCTACGAGCCAGAACGTACGACGTGGCGAACACTCTACGACGACGCGGGATGTCGCACGATGAACGGATTGGCGATGCTGGCCTTTCAGGCCGCGATCCAGATGCAGTGGTGGTGGGGCGTACCTTTAGAGGGCGCCAAACTTCTCGAGGTGCTGCGTGACTGACATGTTGACTGCTTTCGCTGGTCGCACTCGTACGCGGGACTCGTTCGACTCGAGTCTCTTCTTTGGCATGATTGCCCTTGGCGTGACCGGCGTGATCATGATCTACAGCGCTACCCGTCAAGCACTCGTCAACGCCGGTTTTAACCCCCACTACTACCTCGAACGGCAGGGTTTCTTTGTCGTCTTGGGCATCGGCGTGATGTACATAATCTCGCGGATTGACTACCGTCGATTCGAGATCGCCGCGACGCCGCTCTACGTAGGTTCGCTCTTTGCGCTCGCGGGCGTCTTCGTCGTCGGCCAAAGTTCTCTCGGCGCTCAACGGTGGTACAGCCTCGGCGGTGGCGTCCAGATTCAACCCAGTGAGTTCACCGTGGTGTGCTTGATCCTGGCGTTCTCCACGTTCTGTGCTCGAAGGCCCGAGGGCCTCTCGATGAAAGACGTGATGCGTCTGCTGTTGATGGCGGCGGTGCCGCTCGCGCTCATCGTAAAACAGCCCGACCTCGGAACTTCGGTGATCATTATCCTCACCGTCGCCTCAATGATGGTCATCGCGGGCGTACCTCCTCGATTCATGAGCTTGCTCGCGGTGGCGGGAGCGGTCGGTCTTGCGGTCGCGATCTACTTCGATCTCTTGAAGAGGTATGAGATCGATCGTTTCATCTCGTTCTTGAATCAAAACTCCACCAATCAGAATCTCGCGGGATTGATCTACGAAGTAAAAAACGCGAAAAGCACTATTGGTTCGGGTGGCCTCCACGGAGCCGGGTTTTTCCACGGTCTCCAGACCGTGCTCGGTTACGTTCCCGAACAGCGCACGGACTTTATCTTCACCGCGATTGGCGAGCAGCTGGGATTCATCGGCTCCGTCCTCATCATCGCGCTACTCGCCTTCGTAGCCTTTCGTCTGTTCATGGTCGGGAAAACCGCCAAGGACACCATGGGTCGCCTGATCTGTATCGGCGTGTTCATCTTTTTTGCTTTTAGTTGTTTCGAAAACATCGGCATGACGATGGGCATTATGCCCGTCACCGGTATTCCGCTCCCTCTGCTCAGTTACGGGGGATCGTCGGCACTCGTGTTCTTCGTGGCGGGCGGGATGGTGCTCTCCGTCTCGCGACGCGTGGGCAATTAGGGTTGACGGGTAATGAGTGACGACCCCGGCCCCCAAGTGAGCGTCCCCATCGACGAGTCACCAGCGCCCCTCGAGGGCGAAACGCAAAGTGACGAAGTCCCTTATCAAGTCATGCACTTCGAGTCGGTACTCTACGATCTCACGGATCCCTCGCCCATGGTTCACCTCGTCGAAGCGGCCTCGCCCTACCGCTTCGTCGTCATTCCTATTGCGCTGGCCGACGGCATTGCGCTCCAACACGCCTACGGGGAAATAGAGAGCCGACGCCCTGGCACGCACGAGCTCATGACAACGATGCTCACTCGACTCCAGGTCGAGGTAATCGCGGCGCGGATCGTCCGTATCGAGGGTGGCGTCTACTTCGCCGAACTCGATCTCATGACGCCCAAGGGTCGCGAAGTCTTTGACTGTCGCGCTAGTGACGCCTTGTCGATGGCTCTGCGCCAGAGCGTCCAGGCGCCCATCCTCTGCTCCGAGGACGTCCTCCAGGCTTACCTGTCCTGAGCGAAACGCACGGCGACAACTTCACCGCCGCGTTTCTCCGTGTTTCCTTCATCGGAAATTCGCAACAGAATTGCCACGATGAGGTAGTTCGCGATGAGCGAGTTCGCGCCGTAGGCCACGAAGGGCAACGTGATACCGGTAAAGGGAAGTAAGCGAAGGATGCCCGCCATGATGAAGAACGCCTGAAAGCCCAACAAGGCCGTGAGACCCGTCGCGGTGAGGCGAACGAAGTCCGACGTCGCGCGCTGGGCAATGCGAAAGCCTTCGCCGACGAACGCCGCGAAGAGGCACAACAGCAAGATGACGCCGAGAAAACCGAGCTCTTCGGCGATAGCAGCAAAGATCATGTCCGAGGTTATGAAGGGTATGTTGCCCGACTGGCCGAGACCGAGCCCCGTGCCCGTGATGCCGCCGGCCGCGATCGAGAACCATCCGTAGGCGAGTTGGTGGGAGTGGGTTAAGTTCACGACCGACCATGGGTCGAGCCACTCACTGACGCGTCCCTGGACTTGATAGAACAGTTTGTCGGCGATGAACGCTCCGCCAACAAGTAGTCCTAAGCCGAGCACCACGTACGACTTGAGGCCGGTCGTCACCCAGAGCAGTGCGATAAAGAGGGTGAAGATGAGTATCGCGAAACCGAGGTCGTTCTCTGCGCCCAAGATAACGATGGAGAGCCCCCACGCGGCGAGGATCGGCACCAATACTTTGGGCGGCACGAACCGCGCGGTCCCCAGGCGCTGCGTGGGAATCGTCAGGAGATCTCGGTTGGCGGCAAAGTAGGACGCGAAAAAGAAGATCAGGAGGATCTTGGCGAACTCGACGGGCTGAAACGTGAAGGGGCCCACGGGGATCCACAAACGCGCTCCATTGACCGTGGCGCCCAGGTGTGGCACAAGGGGCGCTGCCAAAAGCGCGATGGCGGCGACCAGGGTGAGGTAGCGATAACGATCGAGGTCGCGAACGTGGCGAACGAGTTTGAGCGTGAGGGCCAGGGCCAGAGCGCTCGCGAGGAACCACAGCGATTGGGAGCGGGCGAGTGTCGGGTCCCAGCGGGCGATCTCCACGTAGCCAATCCCGTTCAACAACGTAGCGATGGGCAAGAGGACCTGGGACGAATTCGGGGCGTAGCGAACGACCGCGAAGTGCATGAGCAGCGAGATAACGACCATGCCCCCGAAGAAAAACAGAAAACTAGAGGGCATTTTGCCTTGCGCGCCCAGGTACGCCAGTACGTAGTACGCGGTCGTGATGATCCACGCCAACGCCATGAGGCCCAGTTCGGTGAAGCGCCACTGCTGCTTTGTTCCAGGCGACGGCGCTGACGCGCGAGCGACCGCCGGAACTGGGTGTTTCGCCACGTTTCAACAGTAGTCGTACGATAGTTAGAAGTAACTGACTTCTTAGAGGGAACTAGCTGTCGTGGTCGTAGATCTATCGTCGTTTGGACCCGAGAGGTTCTCTAGTCGAGAGTTGTCGCGCCTCGAGTTCGGCGCGCGTCTTTTAGACCTGGGCGAAGATCAGCAGTTGCCGATACTAGAACGTTGCAAGTTCGTCGCAATATTCGCGGATATGGTCGACGAGTTCTTTCAAGTGCGCGTGGTCAGTCTCGAAGACAAAGTTGCCGCCGGCGTGCAAACGGCGTCGGTGGACGGCGTGCGACCACGCCAGCAACTCGCCGCGATTCGTGAGCGCGTGCTCGAACTCGTGGAGCGTCAAGACCGCCTCATGCTCGAATCAATCCTTCCCCAACTCACCGAGGGTGGGATTGAGATCGTGCGCTACGAGCATCTGGACTTCGAATCCAAAGAGTTACTCGCGAAGTACTTCGACGAAAACGTCTACCCGGTGCTGACGCCCTTAGCGGTGGACCCTGGACATCCCTTCCCGATGATTTCGAACCTCTCGCTGAACATCGCGGTCTCGGTGCGCGACGAAGTGACCAACGACGAGCGCAGCGCGCGCGTCAAGGTACCGAACTCGTTGCCGCGCTTCTTGAAGTCCGGTCCTAATCAGTGGTGCATGCTCGAAGACCTGATCATTGCGCACCTCGGACGTCTCTTTCCGGGCATGACTATTGGCCAAGCCGATCTTTTTCGCGTCACCCGCAACGCGGACCTCACGTTGGAAGAAGACGAGGCCGACGATCTCTTGGTGGCGCTCGAGGTCGAGCTTCGCCGCCGGCGTTTCGGCGAGGCCTTGCGCGTGGAGATCCAGCGAGGCATGTCCGAAGAGTTCCTCAAGCTGCTCGTCGATCAGCTCGACCTCGATCCCTCGAACGTCTACGTCACCGACGCCATGCTCGGTCTGAGCGATCTGTGGAGCCTGTACGCGATCGATCGACCCGAGCTCAAGGGCGAAGGTTGGTCTCCACTTACTCCCAAGCGTCTCCTCGACGGCGATCACGTGGGCGACGTCTTTGGAGCAATTCGCGAGGGAGACATCTTGCTCCACCACCCCTACGAGTCTTTCACCGACTCGGTAGAGCCCTTCACCGCCCAGGCGGCACTCGACCCCAAGGTCGTGGGCATCAAGCAAGCGCTCTATCGCACGTCGGGTGACTCACCCATCGTCGCTTCCTTGATACAGGCCATCGAGCGCGGCAAGCAGGTCGTGGCCCTCGTTGAGTTGAAAGCACGTTTTGACGAGGCGACGAACATTGAGTGGGCCAAGGCGCTCGAAGACGCCGGTGTGCACGTGGTCTACGGCATCGTTGGGCTAAAGACTCACTGCAAGATAACCCTGGTACTTCGTTCCGAGGGTGATACCACCGTTCGCTACGTGCACATTGGTACTGGCAACTACAACGACAAGACCGCGCGGATTTACGAAGATTTTGGACTATTGACCTGCGACCCGGCAATTAGTCACGACGTGGGAGAACTCTTTAACTTCCTGACGGGATTCGCGCGCATTGGCAACTACGAAAAGTTGATCGTGAGTCCACTCTCGACGCGCACGCGGATCGTCGAGTTGATCAACGCCCAACGCGACCGTGGGGCGCTCGGCAAAATCGCCATCAAGGTTAATGGCCTCACCGACCCGACCATCATCGACGCGCTCTACGAGGCCAGTGTCGCGGGCGTCGAGATTCGCCTCGTCGTACGAACGTTGTGCTGCCTACGACCCGGAGTGGCGGGGCTGTCAGAGAACATCAAGGTTCATTCGTTGGTGGGTGAGTTTCTCGAACACTCGCGAATATTCGCCTTTGGTCGCCAGGGCGATCCCGACTTCTCGATCTACATCGGTTCCGCGGATCTGATGGAAAGAAACCTCGACCGGCGCGTGGAGGTGCTCGTTCCCATTGAAAAGGCGTCGCTACAAAGTGAGTTGCTCGAGGCCTTCGAGATCACGTGGCAGGACGATCTCTTTACCTGGGTGCTCGGTACGGATCGACGATGGCGACGACTTCAACCCGTGAATGGTTTCTCAGCCCAGCGTGAGTTCAAACGTTTGGCGATGGATCGATCCCGCTCACTTTCACAGGTTTAACTTCCGCTGGTCGGCGCCACTGGAGACTCGCGTAGGCGACGCCACCCAGAGGGATAGGAATCCAGAAGTTCACGAGGCGGTAGGCCAACACGGCCAAGATGGCCTGGCTGTGAGGGACACCAAAGCCCACCAACGTCGCGATGAGGACGCCTTCGATGATGCCAAGTCCCGCTGGCGTGATGGGAATGGCGGCCAAGACGTTGGCGAGGCCGTACGCGACGAGCAGATCGATCGGTGACACGATCGCCCCGAAGGACCAGAGGAAGACCCACAGGCACGCGGCGTCGAGCAGCCAGTTGAGCGTCGCCCACGTAAAGGCCCACCACAACGTGCGTCGATTCGTAATCAACAGCGTGATGCGGTCCGCGACCTTCTTTAAGAGAGCGGTAATGGCGTCGGGATTCACCGAGGGAATGCGGTGCGCGATGACGCGTAACCACGCGTCGGCGCGGCGTTGACCGCGCGTGATGAGGAGAATCGTTCCGAAGAAGGCCAGGAGCAAGAACACGCCGGCCAGGGCGGCGAAGCCGTAGGCGGGGTTGAAGCCGTCGAGGGGAATGGAGATGACTAAGACGATCCAAAAGATGATGTTGAGCACCACCGCCGAGCCCGAGCCCTGGGCGGCCAGGCCGAAGGCGTTGGTGTCTCTCGGCACGCCGAGTTCGTTGAAGATGCGATACGACAGGGCGCCCGCGGGCGCCGTGCCCCCGGGGACGACGTGGCTGATCGCGAGGCCGGCCATATTGACGCGCAACGTGTTGTAGCGACTGGGCGCGTAGGGAAAGAGCACGGTGCGCGTCAGTTCGACGTAGGCCAGTATCGCGCCGACCTCGAGCACGACGGCGATGGCGACGAGGAGCGGGTTGACGGTGGCGAGGAGGGGGAGGGAGTGGCGAGCGGAGCCGAACTGGGGCAGTACGAAGTACGCAAAAACGAAGATCAAGGAGCCAAAGCTGAGAATGAGGCGAATCTCGCGCGGTAGTGCGAAGCGCTTCTTTGGCGCGGCGTCGGGCATAGGGCTTCCTCAAGAGTGTCACGTTCCAGAGTCCAATCGGTGGAACAGACTGGCCAAGTCTAGGTGAACTCGTAGAATTTCCTAATGCGCACGCTCGTGGTACTTCCTACGTATAACGAGATTCTCAACGTGGAACTGATGTTGCGAACCTTGCGTGAAGTAGTGCCCGCGTGTGACGTACTCGTCGTCGATGACTCCAGTCCCGACGGCACCGCGCGACGTGCGCACGCCGTCGCGGCGGCGTTGCAGCAGATCGAGATTCTCGAGCGATCGTCCAAGAGCGGACTCGGTGGCGCGTACCGTGCTGGTTTCGCCTGGGGCCTCGAAAGAGGCTACGACCACTTCGTCGAGATCGACTGTGACTTCTCACACGATCCCAAAGCGTTGCCAGGACTACTCGCCGCAGCGGAAGATCACGAGGTCGTTATTGGATCGCGCTACATCAAGGGCGGACACATTCCCGCCTGGGCGCTCTCTCGTCGACTCCTCTCGCGCGGTGGCAATAAATACGCAACCCTCGTGCTCGGGCTCGGTGTCGAGGACTCTACGTCTGGGTACCGCGTCTACTCAGACTCGGCCCTAGAGAAGATCGACTACCAGAGCGTGACCGCTGATGGCTACGGCTTTCAAATCGAGATGACGTACCGGGCGCGCAAAAACGGCGCGTCAATTATTGAAGTACCGATTTCTTTCAAGGACCGCCTGCGCGGAGAGTCCAAGATGTCGAGCGCCATTGTCGTTGAGGCCCTGGCGATGGTCACGAAGTGGGCCATCGTGGGCCAACTCGCCCGACTGGGTCAACGGCGTCACTAGACGCGGTCGACGAGCACCGAAGTCAGGACCGCGGCGAGTTTGTCCTTGGTCTCTTCTCGCTCGGCGCTGGGATCGGACTCACTGACTATTCCTGCGCCGGCCCACGCCTCGAACTCGCGTCCCTTTAAAAGCACGCCGCGTATGCCAATCCACCACTCGCCGTCACCTTGCTCGTCAATCCACCCGATGGGGCCGGCGTAGTGGCCCCGGTCGTGCTCTTCGAGTCGACAGAGTAGTTCGTAGGCGCTCTCGCGAGGTATTCCCCCCACGGCGGCCGTGGGGTGGAGCATACGAAGGACCTCAAGCGCGTCGGGGGCGTTGGCCTCTGGGCTCTTCGCCGTGATCCACGTTCCTAAGTGCGCCACCGTGCGCAGCGCCACGATTGTTGGTTCGGCGTCGGCGTTGATGTCGTCGTAGACGTTGGCGAGGTTCTTGACGATCTCGTCGACCACGACACCGTGCTCGTGGAGGTTCTTCGTGCTGCCGAGCAGCCACGTTTCGTAGTCGTCGGGCGCCACGTTCGGTGGCAACGTGATGGTGCCCGCGAGTGGGTGACACTGAATCTCGTCGCCACTTCTTCGAACTAGTAGCTCGGGACTCGCGCCCACGTAACGCCGACCGTCAGACGTAGGAAAGCTGTACAGCGTACAGATTGGCTCACGGTGACGAAGGCGTTGGAGAATAGCCGCGGCGTCGATGACGTCGGGCACTGATCCAAGGACGGCGCGCGCGAGCACGATTTTGACGATCTCCTTGCGGCGAAGAATCTCTACCGCGAGCGCCACGTTGTGGGCGTACTCCTCGGGCGTTGGTTGGTAGGTCAACGAACGCAGGCTCTGGGTCTCCTGGGTTGGATCAACGACCCCGTCGAGCATCTCTCGCCACCCCGAAGAGCCCTCGAGCACGGTCAGCCACGCGTGGCCGGACTTCGTTTGGGTGAGAAGGAACTCGGGAATCTGGAGTTCACCGGGGGCGTTGCGGTCAAAGGGTAGTGAGGCGAAGGCGACGATGCCGGTACCCGATGGACCGTCGTCACCCGCTAGTTCGTGACGCCGAAGTGCCGTCGTCGCGTCAGTGTTCGCGCTGAGTCCGCTGTCGAGGTGCACTCGATCGGCAACACCGCCAAAGCCAACGCGCAGCACGTCGGGAGTCTCGACGAGCCACCCGACCCGGGCACCGAGCGATCGAAGGGTATCGAGTCGAAGGGGGGCGATGGAGGATCGAATGAACTTCACGAGGTCCTCGTCGCGAGGAACTGCTGGCTTAGTCCGCCCATCACTCGACGATGGTTGACCGAGCTGAAGCCCGCGCGATTCAACATCGCCGCAATCTCGCTGGATGACGGTAAGTACGCGGTGGAGGCGGGGAGGTAGTGATAGGCGGCTGAGTCGGAGAGGAGCGATCCAATAAAGGGCACAACCTTTCGAAACCAAAATCGAAAGCCCACGCGCAGCAACCCCGACTCAGGTTCGGCGACTTCGAGAAGCGAAAGTCGACCGCCCGGACGAATCACGCGTGCCATCTCATCGAAGGTACGAGCCAGATCGGTGAAGTTGCGAAGGGCGTAACCACAGGTCACACCGTCAAAACTGGCGCTGCGAAAGGGCAGTTTGGAGGCGTCGGCCTGGACGCGCTCGGGCATCGCCTTGCCGACGTCGAGCATGTTGTAACTCAGGTCAGTCGCGATGGCGCGTTGGCCCTGTCGGTTCAGTTCACGGGTGAGATCGCCGGTCCCCGCGGCCACGTCCAGCACGACGCTGTTCGGAGCGAGACGCAGGTCGCTCACCGCGCGACGTCGCCACCTCGTATCGAGCCCAAACGTCATGAGTTTGTTGACCAGTTCGTAGCGCGACGCAATCGCGTCAAACATCGTGCGAACGTGCTCGGTCTTGGCGTCACCCTGGGGGAGGGAAGTATTCGTCAACGTGCTACTTGTAGTAACGAGAGACGATTTGCGCGACGCACGAAGGCTTTGTCGCGTCCTTCACTTCGACGACGACGTCCATCACAATTTGCACGCCACCGTTCACCTCTTCGACTGAGGCCAGCGTGGCGCCGGCGCGAATCTCTGATCCCACTGGCACGGGCGAGGGGAAGCGAACCTTGTTGGTGCCGTAGTTGACGCCCATCGTCACGCCGTCCACCTTCATCAGACCACTCAGCAAGACCGGCAAGAGCGACAGGGTCATGTAGCCGTGGGCGATGGTACGGCCAAAGGGGCCGGTCGCCGCGCGCACCGGGTCCACGTGAATCCACTGATGGTCGCCGGTGGCGTCGGCGAAGAGATTGACTTCCTCTTGGGTTACGGTCCGATAGTCGGAGTAGCCCAGATGTGTCCCAATGAGAGCGGACAACTCTGCGGTGTCCCTGACGTGAATAGTCATGATGTACCTCCTCGGCAACTCTATCTTTCGAGTAGTCATCGTCGGTGCGACAACGCCCGAGTCTTAGACTCTCTTCGTGAGTTCCGTGCCCGCGCTTTCGCCCCATCGCCAGATCAGTGGCGGTGGCTTTCGCGCCGCCCTCTTTGGTCTCTCTGACGGACTCGTGACGAACGTGTCGCTGATTTTGGGTTTCGCGGGCGCGGATCCGGGACACAACGTCGTGCGCCTCGCTGGACTCGCCGGACTGGTCGCGGGGGCCTTTTCGATGGGTGCCGGTGAGTACATTTCGATGCGGGCGCAAAAGGAACTCTACGAGTACGAAATCAACGTCGAGCGTCAATCGCTGGCCAATGACCCTCAACTTGAGCGCGTTGAACTTCGCGACATTTTCATTGGACGTGGGATAGACCCCGAACTGGCGGAGCGACTCTCGACGGACCTGATGCGTGATCCCGATATGGCACTGCGGACCCACGCTCGCGAAGAACTCGGCGTAGACCCTTCAGCAATCGGGTCACCGTGGATTGCCTCGTCGTCGTCGTTCGCCTTCTTTTCTCTTGGCGCGTTCATTCCACTCCTACCGTGGTTGGTTACGTCGGGCGGCAATCCACTGTGGTGGTCAATAGGGGTCGCGGGTCTGGCGATTGCCGGCGTCGGCGGAGCCGTGGGCCGCTTTACTCATCGAGGCCTGTGGCGCCCGGCCCTTCGACAGTTGCTCATCTGTGGTCTCGCGGCCGCCGTTACCTTCGGCGTCGGTCGTTTAGTGGGCGTCCACTAAGGGCGCGTGAAGCGAACGAGGCGATCTTCTCGTTCCAATCGAAAGCCCAACGACGCGTAGAGCTTCTTCGCTGATTCATTGGACTCATCGACGAAGAGGACGGCGTCACTCACACCCTTGCGCCACAACACGTTGAGCCCTTGGGTAACCATGACCCGGCCCAAATGGTGATGTTGAAAGTCGGGATGAACCGAGACGACGTAGATCTCACCGAATCGATCGGGGTGGAGTTCGTGGACCTTCGTCCAACACGAGGCCGCGACGCGACCATCGATCTCTAAGAGCAAAAATCCCGACGGGTCGAACCAGGGCTCCTGAGTCCGCTCATCCAAGTCCAGTTGGTGCCACGCCCCCTGTTCGGGATGGTTCGCGAATGCGGCGTTGTTCTGTTCGAGCCACGCGCCTTCGTCGCGGTGCGCTTCAAAGTTACGCAGAATCGCTCCGGCGGGAACTGCGGCCACGTCCACGGGCAGTTTCACGCGCAATAGTTCCAGCATTCGCGTGACCTTCCCGTTGATGTAGGCGCAGGTTTGAGGTCCGCGAGTCCACCAGTCGACGACCTCGTGTACCGCGAGAAGATGCGTGAGGAGATCCTCTTCGAAATCACCGCCGCACATTTCGACGACGGCGTGGTCGTCGCCGGTGGACATTGCGTACTTTCTGAGTTCGGCACCGTCGTAGTAGAGCCAGTGTTGGGCTCGCCAGCCGTGCACCACCGTCCGTCGACGCCCTTCGTCAATCGCTTCACGGCCGAGAAGCGACTCGGTGCGGTCGAGCAAACTCAGTACTTCGAGGCGCTGGGGAGGTGTGAGAGATGAAACGCACCACCAAGTAGAGGCCATGGTTTCAACACTACCGGTGAGTCTTAGAACGCCCGCCCAGCGACGCGAGTGAGTCGGCGCAGTAGCGCGCCGACGGTGCGCTCGGCAGCGACGAGCTCGGCGTAGACCTCTGGCGGCATCGCGTCTCCTTCCGATTCAACGAGCGCGGTGATGCGCGCTGAAAGCTCGGTGATGGAAGAGGTGATCGTGTTGAGTTCAGTCTGCATGCTCATTTGTGGTCGCCCTCAACGTCGCGACGAGTTTCGCCGTTCTGGCGCATACTGTAATAGTCAATGGGTGAAACAACGAACGACCAGCTGACCGAGGTTTTGCAGTGGTCTGTAATAAGGGCTCGCGGTCTTGACTCCGAGTCGTTTCTTCAGGGCCAACTGAGTCAAGACCTAACGAATCTCGAAGAGAGTGGCTCGTGGGCGTTGCTACTCGCGCCCGACAGTGTCGTGATCACCTCGTGCGTTGTTACGCCCTGCGAAGACGGTTTTGACGTAGTGGTTCCTCGCGCACTCGCCCCCGACGCGGCGAAGCGGCTGCAGCGTTTTCTACTTCGAACAAAGTGCACGCTCGAGGTTGAGGACAGCGCAGAAGGACCCTTTACGACGTTGGAGGAACGAATACAGTCCGCCTGGCCGGGCGAGTCGGAGTTTGCCAAATCGTTGACACCCCACAGTTTTGGTCGTACGTTCGTCAACACCTCCATCTCATTCACCAAGGGGTGCTTCACCGGTCAAGAACTCGTTGGTCGACTCGACGCCCGAGGGTCGAGCGTGCCGTGGAGATTCGTACGAGTCGACGCGCCGAGCAGTGAGCGCGCTGACGAGGTGTTGAAGTCGAGGGGTCCCGATGGGCCTCAGGGAGTGACGAGCGTGACTATGAAGGACGGTCGATGCGTGGGACTTGGCATCGCGCACCGCACACTTTTGAACGCGCCCGCCAGCGACGATGACGCTGACGTGACGATTGAAGAAATTGACTGAGCGGCGTGAGTAACGTACAGACCATGGAGATGGTCCGTGCGACTGACGACTGAAGGTCTCTTCATAAAGATCTCGGGCATCACGACCGAGGACGACGCACTCTTTTCGATTGGCCTCGGTGCGAGTGCCGTGGGATTCGACTTTGCGTTGACGCCGCGTCAGATCTCGGTGAGCGCAGCGCACGACATCGTGCGGCGACTACCCCAGAGCGCGGAGACCGTGGGCGTCTTTCGCAACGAACTTCCTCAGAGGATCGTCGAGATTGCCAACACCATTGGTCTGAGTGCCGTACAAATTGATGGTGCGATCACGAACGAAGAACTGAGCTACGTCTGCGAACGGGTGAACACGGTCTTGCGCATGGTTCCTGAGGGCACCGAACGGCTGGGTCTTACGCCCGGCGTGGACTACCTGGTACTGCCCGAGGCTGACGAGCACGACGCGCTCGTTGACGCACTCGAACTTCTAATGGAGTCAGGCCCGCGAGTGCCGCTCATCGCCTCGGGTGGTCTTAACGCGTCGAGCGTGGTTGACGTTGTGCAGAATTTCCCAGTATTTGGCGTTGACGTGCGCGGTGGGGTGGAGAGTGCCCCTGGCGTAAAGGATCCAGTGATGCTCGGTGAGTTCATTGCGAACGCGCGTTGGGCCTACGACAACGCGTACGTCGAACGACACTTCGACGAGTGGACTCTGTAGCTAGGCCTGAAATCGTCGAAACACGACGCTGCCGTTATGCCCGCCGAAGCCGAAGGAGTTCGAAAGGATGACGTCGACCTTGGTCGGGCGCGGCGCGCCGATGACTACGTCGAGTCCAATCTCTGGGTCGACGTCGGTGGTACCGGCGGTCGGGGGGATGAGTTGCTTTTGTAACGTCAACACCGACGCCACACCCTCGAGTGCGCCCGCAGCCGCGAGCGAGTGGCCAAGGTGCCCTTTGATGGAGGTGATGGGCGGTACGGCGTCGCCAAAGACTTCACGCATGGCGACCGACTCGGCCAGGTCGTTCAGCGGCGTCGAGGTGCCGTGCGCGTTGATGTGCGAGACGTCACTGGTCGTGACGTCGCTATCCGCGAGAGCTAACTCCATGCAGCGAACCGCGCCGCGGCCATTGGGATCCGGCGCCGTGATGTGATAGGCGTCCGCCGTTGAGGCCGCGCCGAGTACTTCGGCCAGAATCGTGGCACCGCGTTCGAGCGCGTGATCCCACTCTTCGAGAATCAAAATGCCCGCGCCTTCTCCCATGACAAAGCCGTCACGATTGACGTCAAATGGTCGTGAGAGATCCTTGTTGGACAACGCGGTCATGTTGCGAAAGCCGGCTTCGGCGATCTCGACGATGACCGCTTCGGCGCCTCCCGAGACGGCAACGGTGCAGCGACCAGAGGCGATGAGTCGCGCGGCGTTGCCGATGGCGTGGGTGCCCGCGGCGCACGCGGTCGTAACGGTCTCGCAAGGACCGCCGAGTCCAAAGCGCATCGATACCGCGGCGGTGGCGGCGTTGGGCATCATCATCGGGACGAGAAAGGGTGAGACGCGATCGGGTCCTTTTTGGGTGAGGACGACGTCTTGTTCGAGCACGGTTTGTAGACCGCCGATGCCCGTCGTGACGATGCTGCCCGCGTCGTCGAGTGGACCGCTAAGACCGCTTTGGCGCCACGCTTCGTCCGCCGCCATTAAGGCGTACAGCGCGAAAGGGTCTAGACGACGAAGTTCCTTGGGTCCTCCGAGGTGCGAGGCGTCAAAAGCACTGATGCGCTTGGAATCGGGTGCGTGCGCCTTGACGAGAGCGTCCCACAACGCCTCTACACCGACACCCGCGCACGACAAGGCTCCGAGCCCCGTCACGGCTACCCGGCGCCCTTGCACCGGCCCTGAAGGAGTTACGGCAACGCGCACTACAGCTTGGCGTAGATCAGTTCGAAGGCTTCGCCGACGGTTTTAATCTCTTTGAGTTCGTCTTCGGCGACCTCGATGTTGAACGTCTCTTCCAGGGCCATGACGAGCTCGACGAGGTCGAGGCTGTCCGCTCCCAGGTCGTCGCCAAAGGAGGCCCCGAGAGTGACCCGTGCGGGTTCTACGGCCAAAACTTCTACGGTGTCGTCAGTGAACTTCGCGAATGCTTCGTTGCGATCCATGGTGTTACCCCTTTTTTCTGTCGCTCCATCGTACTCAATCACGTCGTCGCCAGAGCGTCTTAGAGACCGAGCGCAAGGCCTCCGTCGACGACAACGACCGCACCGGTGATGTAGCGAGCGTGGTTACTGGCGAGGAACCCTACAACCCCAGCAATATCGGAAGGCTGTCCGACGTGACCCAGCGGGATCATCGCGGTCATGGTCTCGCTGGCCGCGCCGAGATCACTCGTCATGTCGGTGTCGATGAGTCCGGGCGCGACGACGTTCACGGTCACCGAGCGCGACGCCACTTCCTTGGCCAACGATCGAGCGAGTCCGACGAGTCCGGCCTTCGCGGCGGCGTAGTTCGCCTGTCCCGGTACGCCGAGGAATGGCGAGACGGATCCAATGAAGATGATCGACCCCGAACGGGCGCGCACCATGGAAGCCATCGTGGCGCGTGCTGTATAAAAGGCGCCGTCGAGATTTGTCGAGAGCACGTCGCGCCACTGCGCGTCCGACATCCGCATCGCTAGTCCGTCACGTGTAACTCCCGCGTTCACCACCGCCACGTCAACGGGGCCAAACTCCTCGATGGCCGACTTGACGGCGCTGTTCACGGCGGTCGAATCCGCAACGTCGAGGGCGACAGATTTCGCGCACTTCGCCGGAGCAGTGCCCGAACGCGACAACGCCACGACCGTGTCACCTTCGTTGATGAAGTACTCAGCAATAGCGGCGCCGATACCTCGACTGGCCCCCGTGACGATGACGTGGCGACTCATAGGGCAATCTCCTGTAGTTCGAGAAGGGTGGACGGGGCAATCTGAACTTCAAAGGGCCGGATGCGCTTGGTGAGACCGGTGAGGACGCCACTGGGCGGCATCTCAATGGTGATCTGCACACTCTCGGGCAAGTTCAAGATGGCGTCAAGGAACTCGACGGGCGAGGTGAGTTGGCGCCGAAGTAGCTCGCGCCACTCTTCGGGTGAACCGTGCATCTTGGCGTCAACGTTTGAGATCAACGTGGCTTCGGTGAATCCCCACGAGGTCTCGTCGAGCGCTTTGTCCAACTCTTCTTGCGCGGGGGCCATAAGCGGTGAGTGGAATGCGCCGCCTACCGTGAGTGGTGTCGCGCGTCGCCACCCGAGATCCTTATGGCGCGCCAGTAAGTCATCGAGACCCGCGCGGGTCCCACTAACCACGATCTGACCCGTGCCGTTGATGTTGGCCACCCACACGTTGTCGAGACCGTCCAATGCTTCACGAGCGCCGCCGTCGCCACCCATGAGGGCCACCATCGAACCTTGATTGGCTTCGGCGGCGCGCGCCATGGCACTGCCTCGAACGCCAATGAGTCGCGCGCCCTCCTCAAGACTGAGAAGTCCGGAAGCGACGAGCGAGGAGAATTCGCCGAGGCTGTGACCCACGAGGTAGCGCGGTCGTAGTTCAAGATCGAGCAGTTCGTGATAGCCAACAAGTGAGAGAGCGAACGTGGCGAGTTGCGCGCGGTCGGTACGTACGACGTCCTCGTCACTCGCGCTCAGTAACAACGCCGCGACGTCAACGTTGGCGACGTCGCTGACTCGATGCACCAGTTCCCAGTGCCGTGAGGTCTGCCACGCGAGACCGGCCCCACCTCCGAGCGATCCCTGACCGGGAAAGAGTGCGACGACGTCGTCGCGAAACGAGAGGGTCGCGGCGTCAACCATCTTCTAAAGGTAACAGTGCCCGGAGTGGGACTTGAACCCACACACCCTCTCGAGTAAAGGCTTTTGAGGCCTCCGCGTCTGCCGATTCCGCCATCCGGGCTGCGGCGACCACGGTAGCAGTAACTCTAAGGTGGCACAGATGATCGCCACGCTGTACCGACAGAACGCCGTTCTCGCGCAGCCCGTTCGCGCGAGCGAGCAAGAACACCGCGAGCGGTCTCGACTCTTTTTGCGGATTGAGCGCGACGGCGTGGTGGGCTACGGCGAAGTCGCTCCTCAGCCCCACGAACTCAACGGTGATCCAGGTTTTGGCGACGTCGTCGAGGCCGTAGGAGTTGCCTTGTTGAGACTTGAAGGCGTCGTGGCCCGTGAAGGCGAACTACCGTCCTGGAGTCGCGTGGCCCGATTTAGCTCAGGTTCACCCAAAGAGAACGTGGCGACAACGCTCGTGGAGATGGCCCTGCTCGATCGAGAACTTCGAGCGTCGTCTCGTTCCATCGTTGAACTTTGGCCACGACGATTCGTCACGCCAACCCAGGCGACGGTGTCGCTGCTCGACGACGCGCCCTGGCGAGTTGACGGTTCCGCGCGGCGAGTTCGCGTGAAGTGCGCGCCAGGCGACTTAGCGAACGGTGCACTCGAGCGACTCGAAAGATTGAGCGTACCAGTGATCGTGGACTATAACTGCTCGGTGACCTCGGATCTCACGGTACTAACTCAGCTGGAGTTGATTCGCCGCGTTGCCACGGTGGCCGCGATCGAACAGCCCTACGAGGTTGGCAACTTTATCGACCACGCGCGTCTCGCGGCACTCATCGACGTTCCCGTGAGCATCGACGAAGGCCTTCGATCGACGCGTGACCTTACTCGTATCGTGAACTACGGCGCCGCCACGATGATCTGCGTGAAACCCGCGCGGGTGGGCGGGCTCGCGAACGCCCGCACGTTGATCGACAGAGCGCGCGATCTCGGCGTCGCGGTCTACGTTGGAGGTTTCTTCGAGTCCCCGTTTGCTCGCGGTGTTCACCGTGCACTGGCCGAGAGTTGCGTCAATGAACCAAGCGATCTGAGCGTCATCGACGTTGAGCGAAACGACGAGGTCAAATCCACCCACGTCGGCGTGAGTTTTGGCATCGAACCCGCGGGTGCGATGTTGGCCAGCGCCGAGCGCCTATCGGTAACCTCATTAAGTGAGTCGTAGACTGAGTACATGAGTTCTCGACTGATAAAGCGCCGTCTCGAAGACGTTCAACGACAGCTCTCTCAAGCCCGCGAGAGCTTGGCGGTACTAGAAGAACAGGTCGCCGTGTGGAACGACGCCCTCGATGACGCTCGGATCCGCGCCTTGGTATCCGAGACGCCGCTTCAGTCCAAGGAATACGATGAACTCTCGCGTCACGTCGTCGTCGCCAACACCGAAATGGCGCGCCGAACCCGTGAGGTGAGCGAACTCGTCACGGCTCGAGACGCACTTCTACACGAATGGACACCGAAGGATGAGCATGGATAAGCGTGTGGTAATCGCTGACGACGAGTCCATCATCCGTCTCGACCTCAAGGAGATTCTCGAGGGCGACGGTTACTTGGTGGTGGGCGAAGCCGCGCGTGGCGACGACGCGCTCGCCATGATTAAAGAACACGAACCCGACTTAGCGCTGCTCGACGTGAAGATGCCCGGTCTCGACGGCATTGAAGTAGCGAGGCACCTGATTGGATCCAAGACCGTTGTGGTTTTGCTCACCGCGTTTAGTCAGCGCACGCTCATTGAGAGTGCGCGCGACGCGGGTGTGGCGGCCTATCTCGTGAAGCCTTTTCGCAGCAGTGAGATACTGCCTAAGTTGGCCGCGATACTCAATCCCGCCGCGAGTGAGCCGCTGGTAACTGCTGAGGTCGCTAACGCCGACGACAAGATCGAAACGCGGGAGATTGTCCAGCGCGCGAAAGAACTGCTCATGATCGAACGTGGCCTCGACGAACCGGCGGCCTTTGAAGTCATTCAACAGTCCGCGATGCGCGCCCGAACCAGAATGCGTGACGTCGCGCAGCAGATTTTGAAGGGCGAGTTCGTTGGCTGAAAACGCGAACGACCAACGGCCACTGTTGCTGTTGGACGGGATGTCCTTAGCCTTTCGCGCCTTCTTCGCCCTCCCCACCGATATTCAGACCTCGTCAGGTGTCGTTACTAACGCCCTGCACGGCTTTGCCTCAATGCTGGTGTCACTGATTGGCTCTCAGAACCCCCGAGCGATGGCGGTGGCCTTTGACCTCACGGGGGGGACGTTTCGCGACGCCTTGACCGAGGACTACAAGGGAGGCCGCGCCGAAACACCGTCAGAACTCGAACCGCAGTTCGATCTCATTCGCACGATGTGCGAGACGCTCCACATCCCGGTGTTAGGCGTGCAGAACTTTGAGGCGGACGATGTTTTGGCCACGCTCGCGACGTGGGGCCGTGACTCCAAGATTCCGGTCGTCGTCGTTTCGGGTGATCGCGACACGTTTCAGCTGGTCGAAGATCCCTACGTCAAGGTGCTCTACAACCGCCGAGGGGTCTCGGACTACTCGCTCTACGACGAAGCCGGCATCTTTGAGCGCTGTGGCATCGAGTCGGCGCGTTACCCCCTACTCGCCGCACTGCGTGGTGATACGTCAGACAACTTGCCCGGCGTGCCGGGCGTGGGGGAGAAGACCGCGGCGAAACTCTTCGCGCAGTACCGAGACTTTGACGAGCTTTACTCGAACTTGGACGCACTGACTCCGAAGTTACGAGAGAACTTGGCGGCCTTCGAAGACCGCGCCCGCAACAACGAGATGGTGATGCGCCTCATTAGAGACGTACCGCTCGACTTCACCTTGTCTGATCTCACGCTGGGGGGATGGAATCGTCAAGAGATTGACGCCTTCTTCGAGCGCTTCGAGATGAACTCCATGCGCACGCGCGTCAATAAGTTGATTCAGCAAGGTGTGCTCGGAGAACCTTCGGGTCAAAGTGATGTTAAGACCGCCGCCGCGCCCCTCAAGAAGGCTGCCGTGCCCAAGCAGGGTTCAACGTTGAGTGACGTGCTCAAGGCCACGTCGAATCCGGTCGTCACCTACAACGAGGAACGTATCGCGGTATTGAACACCTCGAAAGGGACGGTCGTGGTCGTTGGCTTCGATGAGTTCTTTGCAGATATCGGCGCGACGGCGATCGCTGGACACGACGTTAAGGGACTCTTTCGGGTTGCGAGAGAACGCGGCGTGTCGTTGACTGACCCCGCGGACGATACCTCGGTCATGGCGTTCTTAGTTGACGCCACGAGTGGACACTACGAACTCGCTGACGTCGCGCACCGTTTCGTCGACGAGCCCATCGACACGACGAAGCCGTCGCTCTTTAGCGCCTCGAGTGACGAGACATTGATCCATGACGTTGAAGTGGTGTCGAGACTGCGCACGGTGTTGCGCGAGGAGATCGCTCGCTGGGAACTCGGCCGGGTCTACGACGAGATCGAACTGCCCCTCGTGGCGGTACTCGCTCGCATGGAAGCGAGTGGCATACGCGTGGACGTCGAACTTCTTAAGACCATCGCCGACGAGTTCGCCACCGAGGCGAAGGAACTCGACCTCGAGATCCAAAAGGTTGCGGGACACGAATTCAAGGTGAACTCGCCCCAGCAGCTCCAGACCGTGCTCTTCGACGAACTCGGACTCACCGCGGTGAAGAAGATCAAGTCCGGGTTCTCCACCGATGCCACGAGTCTGGAAGCGATTCAAGACGAGCACAAAATCATTCCCCTCATTTTGCGCTATCGAGAAGTGGAAAAACTTCGTAGCACGTACGGCGCACCGCTTATCAGCTCGGTGAGTCCCGACGGTCGGATCCACGCTCGATTCATGCAGACCGTGGCGCGCACGGGCCGACTCTCCTCGGAGAACCCCAATCTCCACAACATTCCCGTTCGCTCCAAAGAGGGTCGGCGTCTTCGCTACGCCTTCATACCAACCGAGGGTTGGCTCTTCGCGGTATCGGACTACAACCAGATTGAACTGCGCATCTTGGCGCACCTCTCCCAAGACCAAGGACTGTTGGCGGCGTTTGCCTCGAACGAAGACGTCCACCGCACGATCGCCGCGTCGGTCTTTGGCGTCAAACCCAAAGACGTCAGCCACGAACAACGCGAACAAGCCAAGGCCGTCTCCTATGGACTGGCCTACGGCATGGAGGCCTTCGGGCTTAGTCAGCGTCTCGGCATTTCGGTCAGCAACGCCAGAGAGATCATCAACAAGTACTTCGACGGTTTCCCGAGTTTGCGCAACTACATGGACACGATCATTAAAGAGATCCGAAATCAGGGCTTCTCGCGCACCGAGTTTGGTCGTATCCGACCCTTCCCCGACCTCGCTACGGCCGTCGGCCCCCAGCGTCAAGCGGCCGAGCGCCAGGCCATGAACGCGGGTATTCAGGGACTCGCCGCCGATGTCTTTAAGTCGGCGCTCGTTCGCCTCGATCACCGACTGAACGAAGAGAAACTTCAAGCTCGTCTCATCCTTCAAGTTCACGACGAAGTCATCGTGGAAGCGCCACCGAGTGAACAAGATCAGGTGAGTGCCATCATGATCGACGCGTTAACGAACGCGGCTTCGCTCAGCGTGCCCTTGGAGGTGTCGCTGCACTGGGGCGAGAACTGGGCGGCCGCGAAGGGTTGAGCAGCCAAGTGGTAGAGTTGTCACCTGGGTTAACACCGGCGACCCAGCCCTATTGACTAGTTAGACCCCGGTGTGGTCAAACGAAAGAAGTACGCATGTCGGACGGCACGAGCCTCCTCTCAACCCAAGAAATGGGAACTTTTGACGAAGCTGGAAACTACATTCCGCGCGTCATCACCGAAGACAACCTGATCGGCACGGACCTGGCCACCCTCGTTGGCGACAGTGTCCTCGAATTCGAAGACGGTGACCTGGTCATTGGCACCGTGGTGAAGATTGACCACGACGAAGTCCTGCTCGATATTGGCTTTAAGTCTGAGGGCGTCATCCCTTCGCGCGAGCTCTCTATCCGTAACGACGTCGATCCTTCCGAGATCGTCTCGATGGGCGAGCGCATTGAGTGCCTGGTCTTGCAAAAGGAAGACAAGGAAGGACGTCTCGTCCTTTCGAAGAAGCGCGCGCAGTACGAGAAGGCCTGGGCCAACATCGAAGAGCTGAAGAACCGTGACGAAGTCGTCAAGGGTGTCGTCATCGAAGTCGTCAAGGGCGGTCTCATCGTCGACATCGGTCTTCGCGGTTTCCTGCCCGCTTCACTCGTTGAGCTTCGTCGCGTGCGCGAGCTCCAGCCCTACATCGGCAAAACCGTCGAAGCCAAGATCATCGAACTCGATCGCAACCGCAATAACGTGGTGTTGTCGCGTCGAGCGTGGCTCGAAGAGACGCAGAAGGAACAGCGCGGCGACTTCTTGTCGAACCTCAAACCCGGCGAGCGTCGTCACGGCGTTATCTCCTCGGTCGTCAACTTTGGTGCCTTCGTTGACCTCGGCGGAATGGACGGACTCATTCACGTCTCCGAGCTCAGTTGGAAGCACATCGATCACCCGAGCCAAGTCGTCGCCGTGGGTGACGAAGTGGACGTCGAAGTGTTGGACGTGGACTTCTCCAAGGAGCGCATCTCCCTCTCACTTAAGGCCACCCAGTCCGACCCCTGGCAGGTCTTTGCCGACGGTCACGCCGTTGATCAGCTGGTCTATGGACGCGTGACCAAGTTGGTACCCTTCGGCGCCTTCATCCAGGTGGGCGAGGGCATCGAGGGCCTCGTGCACATCTCTGAGATGGCCGCTCACCACGTCGAGTCACCCGACCAGGTCGTTACTGCCGGCGAAGAACTCTGGGTCAAGATCATCGAACTCGACACCGCGCGTCGTCGTATCAGTCTCTCGATCAAGCAGGCCGCGGAAGGAGGCGAAGTCTCCGAGGAGTACCGCGAAGCCTTCGGTTCCCACGCTTACGACAGCGAAGGTAACTACATCGGATCAATCGAATACGGTGAGTTCACGCCCGAGACCGAGGCCCAGGCCGCCTGGGCGGAGTACGCGACGGAAGTCTCTCCGAAGGCTCCCGAAGCGACCGACGACACCGCGAGCGCGCCCGAAGCCGCTGCCGTCGTGGAAGTGAGGGAAGTCGCCGAGACCGCTGAGGTCGCCGAAGTCGAAAGCAGCGACGCGCCAGAAGCGTAACGAAAACCTGTCGCTAGCCCGTCGTTGGCATTCGTTTCGAGCGGCGGGCTAGCGACGTGATAGTGACAAAGGGTAGTGACAGGCCACTTCGTGCTTCGGCGCAATTTCGACCAGCTGCGGTTCTTCGGCCGCGCACTTCTCCGTGGCGTGAGGACAGCGCGTGCGAAACCTACAGCCACTGGGCGGGTTCATGGGACTTGGTGGTTCGCCCTGGAGCACTTCGCCGTGCATTGGCGAGTCCGGATCGGCCTCGAGTGCCGCGCCCAAGAGGAAACTCGTGTACGGGTGTTCGGGTGACTCGTACAGCGTGTCGGCTGGGCCAATCTCGCAGATCTTGCCCAAGTACATAACGGCGACGCGGTCCGAGACGTTCTTCACTACCGCCAAGTCGTGCGCGATAAAGAGCAGCGTCAGGCCGTACTCGGCCTTGAGGTCTTCGAGCAGATTCAAGATCTGAGCCTGGACCGAGACGTCGAGCGCCGAGACCATTTCGTCACAGATGAGCAGCTTGGGTCGCATCGCCAGAGAGCGGGCAATGGAGATGCGCTGACACTGTCCGCCAGAGAACTGTCGGGCGTAGCGATTGCCGTAGACCACGGGATCGATGCCGACCTTGGTCAATAGATTGTTTACGATATCTTCGCGCTCTTGGCCCTCGGCGGACTTCCAACAGTCGAGCGGCTCGGCGACGATGTCCTTCACGCGTCGGCGGGGATTGAGCGAGCTGATGGGGTCTTGGAAGATCATCTGCATACGGGTTCGGATATTGCGAAGGCTCTTACCCTTTTGCGTCGTGAGTTCGATTCCCTCGAGTTCGACCGATCCACTCGACGGCTCGACAATGCGCATGAGAGCCTTACCAGTCGTCGATTTGCCACAGCCCGACTCGCCGACGAGACCGAGGGTCTCGCCTTCGTAAATGTCGAAACTGACGCCCGCGACCGCGAAGACCTTGCGGCTGTGAGAGCCGAAGGTGACCATGAGGTCGCGGACCTTCAAAAGAGGTCGGGTGGTGTTGCTCACGCCGACGCCCTTCGAGTTTCGGGAAGGGGATTCCAGCAGGCGAAACTGTGTCCGGGCGTCCCGGTCGATTCGAGTTCGGGGCGATCTTGGCGACAACGATCGGTGGCGAAGGAACAACGCGGCGCAAAGCTGCAACCTTGGGAGAGGTTGAGGAGGTTTGGTGGCCGACCGGGTATGGCCTTCAAACGGGTGTGCGACGGGTTGGAGACCTTCGGCGATCCTTCGAGGAGTGCTCGGGTGTAGGGCATACGGTGGTGCGCGAACACGTCGCGGGTCGTACCAATTTCCACGATGCGCCCCGCGTACATAACGATCACGCGCGAAGTTCTCGTGGCGACGACGCCGAGGTCGTGGGTCACCAAAACGACCGACATCTCCATTTTCGCCTTGATCTCTTCTAAGAGGTTCAAGATCTGAGCTTGAATCGTGACGTCGAGTCCCGTCGTGGGTTCATCGGCCATCAAGAGCTTGGGTGAACCGGCCAGCGCGGTGGCGATGACGACGCGCTGGCGCATGCCACCCGAGAGCTCACCGGGGAAAACGCGGTAACGGTCCTTCGGCGAAGGAATGCCCACGAGTTCGAGTAACTCAATCGCGCGAGCCTTGGCGGCCTGGCGGTCCATACCTAGGCGAACGCGGAGAATCTCGTCGATCTGTTTGCCAATACGCATTACCGGATTGAGTGACGTCATGGGGTCTTGAAAGATCATCGCGACTTCCAAGCCCCAGATCTTTCGCTTCTCTTCTTCGCTCGCACCAACGACTTCGAAGCCGTTCAAGAGCACTGAACCAGTGACGGTTACGTTCTGGCGCTGTTGCAAACCCATGATGGTGCGTGAAAGAACGGTCTTGCCTGAACCAGACTCGCCAACGATGCCGAGTGTTTCGTTCTGATTGAGGTCAAAGGACACGCCACCCACGGCCGGCAACGGACCCGAGGCGGTGTCGAAGGTCGTCATGAGATCCTTCACGACCAGTAGTTGAGGGGACTGGCTCACAACTTGCTCTCCGTGACCTCGAAGTGCGAACGAAGTCGATCACCGATGAAGTTAAGAGAGAGCAGGAACAGGCACATGGCCAGTGACGGAAAGATGGCCAGCCACGGATTTACTTGAAGGATGGTTCGAGCCTCATTGATCATGTTGCCCCACGAGGGCGTTGGTGGGTTCACCGAGAGTCCGAGAAAGGCGAGTGATCCCTCGAGCACGACGACGGTCGCGATGCCGATGAGGAGAAATGAGACGCCGATGGGCGCCACGTTCGGTAGCAGTTCCTTGACCATGATGCGCCGGTCCGTGGCGCCTTGGACCTTGGCCGCGACGACGTAATCCTTCGTCGCGACGTTCAGCGTCGCGGTTCTTATAACGCGATAGACGAGTGGGATCGACGCGACACCGATCACGATGATGATCTTTAAAAGTGAGCGCGGCGTCCAAAAAGAAAGTATGGCGATGGTCGCGATGATGGCCGGAAAGGCGAGGAAGATGTACATGAACGTCGTCAACATCGAGTCAAATTTCCCTCGTCGATAGGCCGCCAACATCCCCAGTGGCGCGCCAACGGCAAAGCCGATGGCGATGGCCCCCAGTCCGGCTTCGATGGAGACGCGCGAGCCGTAGACGACGCGAGAGAAGATGTCACGACCGAGGTCGTCGGTACCAAAGAGGTGGTGTAACGAGGGTCCGGCGTTCACGACGGCGTAGTTCTGATTGAAAGGATTCTCAATTGGTAGGAAATTGGCGAAGATCGCCGCCAAGAGATTTAGCGCAATCCAACCTACGCAGATCCAATAGATGACGCCGAGTTTCTTCTTGCGTTCGGGTCTATCGGGTAGAGCAGTTTCCTCGACCATTTCCTGCACGTACATGGAGCTACTCACGGCTGATCCTCGGGTCGACAATGTTTATCAGGAAGTCAAAGAAGAAGTTGATCAGGATGACCCCCACCGCGACGACGAGGACAATACCTTGTACGACGAGGTAGTCACTGAGGCCAATCGACGCGATCAAGGTATAACCAAGTCCGGGGATATCCAGGAGGTACTGCACAATGAAACCTCCGGCCAAGAGTCCGCCAATGTTGACGCCGGCCGTTCCAAGAAGCGCGACGGACGAGGGGCGAAGAGCGTGGCGCCACATGATGCGGCGTTGGCTCAGTCCCTTGGAGCGCGCCATAGTGATGTACTCCTCTTGCAGGGTGGCAATTAGGTCACTACGAAGGATTCGGTAGTAGACCACGAAACTGCCGACCGCTAAGACAACGGAGGGCAACGAAAGACTCTCGAGGTTGCCAATCCAGTCAGTGCCGAGGGACACGTAGGAGGAGACGCCGGTGTGGGGCACTCCGAGGTCGATGGCGACGAAGAGAACGAGGAGCACGATAGCGATGAAGGAAGGGACCGAGAGTAACGTGAAACTTCCGGCACTCAAGAACCGGTCAATCCACCCGTCAGGCTTCTTGGCACTGCGCATGGCGAGGGGGATGGCGGTGGCGAAGGCGAGAATCTGACTGATGATCATGAGCTCAAGGTCGATGGGAATCGCGCCCTTGATCGTGGACCACACGGAGGTCTCGGAGATGAATGAGACGCCGAGGTTGCCCCGCAGGACGTGACTCATCCAGATGAAGTACTGCTCATAGATTGGCCTATTGAGGCCGAGTTCGGCGTAGAGCCTCGCCTTATTGACGGGGCTGTCGCCGGTCCCCAAAATCACCACTGCAGGGTCTCCCGGCAGTAAGTGAATGAGATAAAAGGCTCCTACGGTGATGACGAAGACAATGCCGATCAACGAGATCAGACGTCGTACTAAATATCGAGCCAAAGTTCCCCCTACAGGACCTCTATGGACATTAGTCAACACCAGTCGTACCCAATGGTAAGTGCAGGCGAACTCTGGCCGGGATGTAGGTGGCGATGAGTACCGTGGTCGTGTGAAAAGAGTTGTTGTTGCGGGCGGAATCGGCGCCGGGAAGAGCGCCGTCGAGGAACGGCTTTTAGTACTTGGTTGGCCGGTCATTGACGCCGACGTCATCGCCCGGCGAGTCGTGGAAAAGGGACAACCGGCCTGGTCCGCGTTGCGCGACGCCTTCGGCACAGCCGCCTTTAATGATGACGGTGAACTAGACAGAAAGTTCATTGCCGACATCGTCTTTCACGACGCCAGCGCTTTGAAGCGGTTGAATCACGTCACGCACGGCTACATTGGCGCCGAGATTGTCCGTGAACTCGACGCGGCAAGCGGACCGGCCGTCTTCGTGGCACTGCCGCTCTTTCGACCCGAGCACCGTGTCAATCTTTTGATCGACGAAGTCTGGGCCGTCCAAGTCGCACCGACGACCGCGATAGAGCGGCTGTGCACGTTACGTGGCTTTCGCGAGGACGACGCGCGAGCTCGTATCGCGGCCCAGATGAGCAACGACGAGCGTGCCGCCATTGTGGATCGGGTGCTGTGGAACGAAGGTTCACTGGAGGACCTTTACGCTCAGCTCGATAGTGCGCTCGCAGAGCTCGGGCTGAGCCGTGACTGACTTCCTCGTCGAGTCGCCGTTTCAGCCCGCCGGCGATCAACCGACCGCCATCGCTGCTCTGACCCAAGGCGTGAACGACGGTCTTCGTTACCAGACGCTCGAGGGCATTACGGGCAGTGGCAAGACCGCGACGATCGCGTGGCTGGTCGAACAGATTCAACGTCCCACGCTAATTCTCGAACCCAATAAGTCACTCGCCGCGCAGCTGGCTTCGGAACTGCGCGAGATGTTGCCGAATAATCGGGTCGAATTCTTTGTCTCGTACTACGACTACTACCAACCCGAGGCCTACGTTCCCCGCACCGACACCTTCATTGAGAAGGACAGTTCGGTCAATGAAGAGATTGACCGACTTCGCCACGCCGCGACCTCGTCGCTGTTGACGCACCGAGACACGATTGTCGTCGCCTCCGTGTCCTGCATTTACGGTCTCGGTTCGCCCATTGAGTATCGCGAACGAATGTTGCCCCTCGAAGTAGGTGCCTCCTTCGATCAGCGCGCCCTACTTCGGCGACTCGTGGAGATGCAGTACAACCGTAATGAACTCGTGCTCGACCGGGGGTCTTTTCGTATGAAGGGCGACACGTTAGAACTCCAGCCGGCCTACAGCAACGAGGCGGTTCGGGTGTCGTTCTTCGACGACGCTATTGAAGAGATCTCCTTCTTCAATCCCGTCACCCAAGAGAGCCGGGGCAACGTCAAGGAGTTCACCCTCTTCGCGGCGACTCACTACGCGACGAGCGTGGCCACGTTGCAACGAGCGTGTCGCTCGATTGAAGAGGAACTCGGAGTGCAGCTGGCAACGTTTCAGACCGAAGGCAAGCTGCTGGAAGCTCAGCGACTGCGCTCGCGTACCGAACACGATCTCGAGATGCTCGAACAGACCGGGGTGTGCGCGGGTATCGAAAACTACTCGGCGCACCTAGATGGTCGAAAGCCTGGCGAACGGCCCTTTACCCTCCTCGACTACTTTCCCGATGACTTTCTCGTCGTGATTGACGAGTCGCACGTCGCGGTGCCCCAGGTGCGCGGTCAGTACGCCGGGGATCGCTCGCGCAAACTGACACTCGTCGAACACGGGTTTCGTTTACCGAGCGCTCTCGATAACCGTCCACTGAACTTTGACGAGTTCATGGAACTCGTTCCTCAGATGGTCTTCGTCTCGGCGACGCCGGGGCCCTACGAGATAGAGCACTCCGATCAGATCGTCGAACAGGTCATTCGCCCTACGGGTCTCTTGGATCCCGAGGTGTTCGTGGTACCGACCAAGAACCAGATCGATGACCTGCGTTCGCGCCTGGACGTGGTGATCGCACGAGGCGAACGCGCGCTGATTACGACACTCACCAAACGAATGGCCGAGGATCTCACGACGTTTCTCACCAAGGGCGGCTACCGCGTGCAGTACTTGCACAGCGACATTGACACTATTCAGCGCATCGAGATTCTTCGTTCCCTGCGACTCGGCGAGTTCGACATACTTGTCGGCATCAACTTGCTGCGCGAGGGTCTCGACTTACCCGAAGTATCGCTCGTGGCGATTCTCGACGCCGACAAGGAAGGGTTCTTGCGATCACGCAGCGCCCTCACTCAAACGATCGGTCGAGCGGCCCGAAACTCGAACGGCCAAGCCATTCTCTACGCCGACCGCATGACTGACTCGATGAGGGCGTCGATATCTTTGACCGAACGACGCCGTCTCATGCAGGTTGCCTACAACGAGGAACACGGTATCGAACCAACGACCGTGATGAAGAACGTGGCCGATATATTGAATCGACTGCGCAGCGAACCGCCTCGCGAGATAACGCAAAAGTCGCACGGCATCTCCTCGCTCGACGACTTTCTTCCCGACGATCTCAGTCTCGAGATTGCGCGCGTCGAAGAGGCGATGCTGCTCGCCGCGGGTGAACTCCGATTCGAGGAAGCGGCCGTGCTGCGTGACACTTTGCAGAACCTCCAGCGCCAGACCATCGCGCCCGGTGACGGCCTGATGAGCGCCGAGTAACCGGTAGATTCCCTCTATGTCTAAGTCGATTCGGGTCCAAGGTGCGAGGGTTCATAACCTGAAAAACCTCTCCGTGGAGATTCCCCGCGACCAATTAGTGGTCTTTACGGGACTTTCGGGATCGGGCAAGTCCTCCTTGGCCTTTGACACGATTTACGCCGAAGGGCAGCGTCGCTACGTCGAGAGTCTTTCGGCCTACGCCCGCCAGTTTCTCGGTCAGATGGACAAGCCCGACGTGGAATTCATTGAAGGACTCTCACCGGCCATCTCCATCGACCAAAAGACCGCCTCGAGAAATCCCCGTTCGACCGTGGGCACAATTACCGAGATTCACGACTATCTGCGACTCTTGTTCGCGCGCATTGGCGTTCCCCACTGTCCCAGCTGCGGCAAGGCCATCTCGAGCCAAACCCCTCAACAGATTGTCGATCAGGTCCTCGCCCGCCCCGACGACGAGCGATTTCTCGTTCTAGCGACCGTGGTGGAGGGGCGAAAGGGGGAGTACAGCACGCTGTTGAGCGAACTCGCGGGGCAGGGATTCTCTCGAGTGCGAGTGGATGGCGTGGTGATGGAGCTCTCCGAACGCGACTCGCTGACTTTGGCCCGTTACGAACTTCACACCATCGACGTGGTGCTCGACCGATTGACGGTGAAGAAGACGAATCGCCAACGCCTCACGGAGTCCGTGGAAGCCGCACTGAAACTCACCAAGGGCGTCGTCAAGTTTCTGTTTCTCGACACCGACGAGACCGTCCAGTTTTCTGAGAAGATGGCCTGCAGTGACTGTGGCATAAGTTTCAGCGAGCTCGCGCCGCGCGACTTCTCCTTCAACTCGCCCTACGGCGCCTGCCCCGTGTGCACGGGACTGGGTACGCGCTTTGAAGTCGACCCAGAGCTTGTCGTGCCCGACGGCTCGCTCTCTCTGGCCGACGGCGCACTCGCGCCATGGTCCGGTGCGCGTTTTAAGTACTTTGAACGCCTTATTGGGGGCATCGCGACGTTAGGTGGCTTCGACGTGAAGACGCCGTGGAAAAAACTGCGCGCGAAGGATCGGAAGTTGATTCTCTACGGGGTCGACTCTAAATCGGTTCCGGTGAAGTACAAGAATCGCTACGGACGGGTACGGACCTACGAGACCACCTACAACGGCATCATCGAGTGGCTCGATCGCAAGCGAAGCGACGCCGACGGTGACTGGTCGCGCGAGCAGGCCGAACAGTACATGCGTGAAGTCGAGTGCACGACGTGCAAGGGCCAGCGTCTTAAGCCCGAGGTCCTGGCGGTTCGCGTGCACGGTCGCAACATCGCCGAAGTGAACTTCTACACCATCGATGAAGCCATTGACTTCTTCGCTCAGCTCAAGCTCACCAAGCGCGAAGAGACGATTGCGCACCAAGTCATTAAAGAGATCGTGGAGCGATTGACGTTCCTCCTTAACGTGGGGCTCGACTACCTCACGCTCAGTCGCGCCTCGGCGACGCTTTCTGGTGGTGAAGCCCAGAGAATTCGCTTGGCCAGTCAGATCGGGAGCTACCTCGTGGGCGTGCTCTACGTGTTGGATGAACCGTCGATTGGTCTCCACCAGCGTGATAATCGACGCCTTATCGCCACGCTCGAGCGTCTGCGCGACCTCGGCAACTCAGTCATCGTGGTCGAGCACGACGAAGAGACCATTCGACTCGCGGACTTCATAGTCGACATCGGACCGGGCGCGGGGGAGTTCGGTGGCGAGATCGTGCACGCCGGTACTTACGAAGCTTTACTGAAGAACAAGAAGTCCATCACTGGTCAGTACCTCTCGGGCGCTAAGTCCATTGCGGTTCCTCCTTCGCGTCGCGCCGGCGACGGCAAGAAACTGACTATCAAGGGCGCGCGGGCGAACAATTTGCAGAACGTGGACGTCGACATTCCCCTCGGTGAGTTCGTTGCGGTGACTGGCGTCTCGGGTTCGGGCAAGTCATCGCTGATAAACGCGATTCTGCTCGCTTCGCTGGAGCGCCAGATCAATCGGGCCAAAACCACCGTCGCCGATCACGACACGATTCTCGGCGTGAAGTACCTCGACAAGGTCGTCGCGGTCGATCAACAGCCCATTGGTCGGACCCCTCGTTCGAACCCCGCCACCTACACGGGGGTCTTCGACAAGATTCGAAAACTCTTCGCCGAGACCCAGGAGTCGCGGATTCGTGGCTATCAGCCTGGACGCTTCTCCTTTAACGTCAAGGGCGGACGGTGCGAGGCCTGCGCCGGGGACGGCACGATCAAGATCGAGATGCACTTCCTACCCGACGTCTACGTGAACTGCGATACCTGTGACGGAGCGCGCTACAACCGTGAGACGCTCGAAATTCTCTATCGGGGTAAGACCATTAGCGACGTCCTCAATATGCCGATCGCCGAGGCGATTGAGTTCTTTGATCGCCAACCCTCAATCCTGCGCCACGTACAGAGCTTGATGGACGTGGGCCTCGGCTACGTTCGTCTCGGTCAACCAGCACCCACGCTCTCGGGTGGCGAAGCCCAGCGCGTGAAGCTCGCGACCGAGCTGGCCCGTCGACCAACGGGCCACACCCTCTACGTGTTGGACGAGCCCACGACCGGGCTGCACTTCGAGGACGTCAATCGACTGCTCCACGTGTTGCACCGACTGGTCGATCAGGGCAACACCGTGCTCGTCATTGAGCACAATTTGGACGTCGTTAAAACCGCCGACTGGGTTATTGACCTTGGTCCAGAGGGTGGACGACGCGGTGGTCTCATCGTGGGCGAAGGAACGCCCGAAGAGATCGCGCAACTGATGACGGCGACGGGAACGGTACTTAAAGAGGCACTCGTAGGTCACGGGCAGGGCTAGTGCTGGCGAAGCCTTCGGGTATCCCGCGTCAGAGTGGCTGTTACCTGTTTCGCAATGAGCGTGGCGCGGTCATCTACGTGGGTAAGGCCAAGGTACTCGCGCATCGCCTGTCGAGTTACTTTCAACGAAGCGACGCGCTAAGTGAAAAGACGCAGCTCTTAATGGCCGAGGCGGCGGCGGTGGAGTGGATCGTCACCCCGAGTGAGTTCGACGCCTTGATACTGGAAAACGAACTGATCAAAGAGAACCAACCTCGTTACAACATGCGGCTGAAGGACGATAAGAGCTTTCCTTTCGTGGCGCTGGATTTTCGCACCCCGTTCGCCGCTCCCTACACGACGCGCGGCGCCCACGTAAAGGGTGTGCGGTACTTCGGACCTTACGTCGACGTACGAGCCTTACGCGTCACAATGGATGAGTTGCTCCAGGCCTTCCCACTTCGCTCTTGTTCGCGCCACAAGTTCAACTACCAGCAACGTATCAATCGCCCCTGCCTTCTCTACGACATTGGTAAGTGTTCGGGTCCCTGCGTGGGCGCCATCGATCCCGAGGGCTATCTGCAGTTAGCCCAGTCCTGGGCTCGTTTCTTCGAAGGCGACGTGCGCCAACTTCGCGATCACCTTCAGGCTCAGATGAAGGAGTCGTCGGAGAAGAAGCACTACGAAGCCGCCGCAAAGGCCCGTGACGGACTCGAAGCCCTCGATCGGGCCGCCGGCGCGCAAAGCGTCGTGCTCGATGACCACTCGAATCTCGACGTCATCGCGCTCGCGAGCGAGGGAAGTCGAACGGCGATCGTGCGCTTTCGCGTTCGATTCGGACGAATTATTGGACGTACCGTGCACTTGGTTGATCGTTCGATGGACGAGGACGATCGCGAGATTCTCGAAAACGCCATGACCGATATGTACCTCGACGCCGAATCGGTTCCCGCGGTCGTCATCGTCGAGCGCGCGTCGCTCGCGACCCCACTAATTTCTCAGTTTCTGAACGACGTTCGCACCAAACCCGTCGAGGTGCTCACCGCTCAGCGCGGAAAGCGCCGGCGCGTGCTCGAACTCGCGATCCACGACGCACGGGCCGTGATCAATCGAGACTCGCTGCGCCGCCAGGCCGATCACAACGTTCGATCGCGCGCCCTTCAAGAGTTGGGCGCCGCGCTCTCCCTAGAGCAGCCGCCCTACCGGGTGGAGTGCTTTGACATGAGCCACCTTCAGGGCACCAACTACGTCGGCTCCATGGTGGTCTTCGAAGACGGACTTCCCATAAAGCAGGACTACCGGCACTTCAACGTCAAGGAGGTTCTCGGCAATGACGACGTTGGGGCGATGGAAGAGGTGGTGCGCCGTCGGCTGACGCATTGGGAAGAGCCTCAGGGGAACTCGAAGTTTCGCCGCGCCGATCTCATCATCATTGACGGAGGACTGCCCCAGTTGCACGCGGCGGAGAAGGCAGCGCGAACGCTCGGCCTGGGTGGTCTCGTGGAGTTCGTCGCGCTCGCCAAGCGAGAAGAGTTGCTCTACCGTCCGGGCAGCTCTTCTCCCATTGCCCTCGAGCGAGGTAGTGAGAGTCTTTATCTGGTGCAGCGACTGCGCGACGAGGCTCATCGCTTCGCGATTACGTTTCATCGCTCGAAGCGTGGAAAGTCGATGGTCGCTTCTTCGTTAGAAGGCGTCGAAGGGCTCGGTGCCGCGCGTCGAGAGCGACTCTTAGAAGTCTTTGGTTCGCTCAACGCCCTTCGCCAGGCCACCCTCGACGAACTCGACGCCCTTGCGTGGCTACCGAGTGACGTGGCGACCAGGCTCTACGATCATCTACAGGCGCCCTCGGCCCCGCGCCCCACGAAGGAGAGCCCCGATGAGTGAGGTGTTGCTGGTGACGGGAATGTCGGGTGCCGGACGCTCGACGGTCTCGGCGGCCCTCGAGGACCTCGGCTGGTTCGTTATCGACAATCTGCCCCTAGAACTCGTCGTGCGCGTCGCTGAACTGGCCTCGACGGGTTCGCACGAACACGCCGGTGTGGCCTTCATCGTTGGACGTTCCGGTGGCGTGCAACCCGACGCCGTGTTGGCCGTCGAAAAAGAGCTTCAACTGCGCCACGACAACGCCAAGATTCTCTTTCTCGACGCGCCCGACGACGTCCTCATCCGCCGCTTCGAAGGCAACCGTCGCCGTCACTCCTTCGACGCGCCGACTCTGGCGGACTCTATAGCCGGCGAGCGAGCCCTTCTTTCCTCCATTCGCGACGCGGCCGATCTGGTCATCGACACCGGTTCAATTAACACCAACCAACTTCGCCGGCGTATCGTCGAGACCTTTACTGACGCGAGCACGATGGCGTCGCTGCGCGTGTCGCTCGTCACCTTTGGCTACACCTACGGCATTCCGCGCGACGTGGACCTCGTTTTTGACTGTCGCTTTCTGCCCAATCCTCACTGGATCGAAGAGCTTCGCCCGTTGACCGGGCTTGACGAGGCGGTTTCCTCCTACGTGCTCGACCAAGAGCCCGCGGAGCACTTTCTCCGTGACGTGGTGGGGATGCTCGAGTGGCAGATTCCGGCCTTCGCCAAGGAAGGTAAGTCCTATCTCTCGATCGCGATTGGCTGCACCGGAGGACGTCACCGCAGCGTGGCTATTGCGGAAGAGATTCGCCGGCGTTTAGACCTCGACAACGCCGTGTTTCACCGCGACATCGCTCGATGAGAGTCGTCGCGGTGGGTGGCGGCCACGGTACCGCCGTCTCGCTTCGCGCCCTCAAGGAGATCTCCCTCGAGGTGACCGGCGTGGTCTCGGTCGCGGACGACGGTGGTTCGACGGGGCGACTGCGCGCAATGTTGAATGTCGCGGCGGTGGGCGACCTTCGTAAGTGTCTCGTCGCCCTCGCCGACCCCGAGAATCCCCTCACGGCGTCCTTTGAACACCGCTTTCGTGTCGGTGAACTCAAGGGCCACGCGGTGGGCAATCTCCTGCTCGTGGGGCTGATCGACGCGACCGGCAACTTAGAAGAGTCGGTCGCGGCCCTCGCCCAGGTCATGGGTGTCACGGGCACCATCGTGCCGGCGAGCGTCGAGGGCGTGGTCTTACTCGCCACCACCGAAGAAGGCGACACGCGCGGCCAAAGTGAGGTGGCCCGCTCGTCCTCGATTCGCCGCATCAGCCTCGAACCGGCTAACGCCGCGGCCTCCATCGCGGCCGTCGAGGCCCTCGAACGGGCGAACGTGGTGCTCATTGGCCCCGGATCGCTCTTCACGAGCGTGTTAGCGGCCTGCGTGGTGCCCGGGATCACCCAGGCACTGGCCGGGACGAAAGCCACAAAGATTTACGTGGCGAATCTGCGCACCCAGTATCCCGAGACCGATGGTTTCACGCTCCAGGACCACGTGGACGCCCTCGCTCGCCACGGGGTGGTACCCGATGTGGTCATGGTCGATAGTTCGTCGACCTTTGCGAGCGGGGCGTGCACACTGCCCGTTGCTCTCGTGGACATAGTCACCGACAATGGGCTCGTTCACGATGTGCAAAAATTGGCGAAAGCCGTGCTCGACGAAGTGCGAAGATTAGAGACCGACGAAGTGAAAGGGAGCCAGTGGTAACACGAGTAGGCATTAACGGATTTGGCCGTATTGGGAGGAACTACCTGCGTGCGTCGCTGGGCAATCCCAACATCGAGATAGTCGCGGTTAACGACCTCGTACCACCGGCAACGAACGCTCACCTCTTGAAGTACGACTCAACCCACGGCCGGCTCAACACGCCCGTCTCGGTGAGCGACGAAGGAATCTGCGTGGGCGAAGCGACCCTAAAGGTTTTGGCCGAACGCAATCCCTCCGATCTGCCCTGGGCTGAGCTCGGTGTGGACGTCGTCATTGAATCAACGGGACACTTCACGAGTCGAGAGGGGGCGGCGCGCCACCTCGAGGCCGGCGCCAAGCGCGTCATTATCTCGGCGCCCTCGGGTGACGCCGACGCGATGTTCGTCGTTGGTGTGAACGAACACACCTACGACCCCGAAATCCACTTCGTTGTCAGTAACGCGTCGTGCACGACCAACTGCTTCGTGCCAATGGTGAAGGTCTTGGACGACGCCCTGGGAGTCGATGTGGGTCTCATGACGACCGTGCACTCCTACACCAACGATCAGCACATCCTCGACCTCGCGCGTAGCGACGGCGACCTGCGTCGAGCACGAGCCGCAGCGATCAACATCGTGCCCTCGACGACGGGCGCCGCGCGGGCCACGAGTCTCGTGATGGCCTCGATGAAGGGACGGCTCGACGGCACGTCACTGCGCGTACCCACGCCCGACGGCAGTATCACGGACTTCACGGCCATCGTGCGCTCGACCACCATCGAAGAGATCAACGCCGCCTTCAAAACAGCCGCCGAGGGATCGATGAAGGGCGTCATTGTCTACACCGAGGACCCGATCGTCTCCTCCGACATTGTGGGTAGCGCCGCGTCGTGCACCTTTGACTCATTGATGACCATGGTCCTAGCGATTGATGAGCAGAAGAGCCTCATCAAAGTCTTTGGTTGGTACGACAACGAGTGGGGTTACTCGAGTCGTCTCGTTGACTTGACGCTGCACATTGGCCAGTAACGCCGTGGATCAGTCGTTGCCGTCGTTTGAGCGGTGGGGGAGTCTCGAAGGAAAACGGGTGCTCGTGCGCGTTGACTTCAACGTGCCGGTCGCCGACATTGGCGGGGTGTTGACCGTCACTGACGACTTTCGCCTTCGCGCCGCCCTGCCGCTGTTCGAGGATCTACTCGAGCGAGGTGCGACGGTGGTGGCGTGCACCCACTTTGGTCGACCGAGTGGCCGGGTCGACGAGCGCTACAGCGTGGCCCCACTTCGTCGTTGTCTAGAGACGCTCCAGCCTGAGGTGACCTTGCTGGAGAATCTTCGATTTAATCCCGGTGAAGAGGCCAACGACCCAGTCTTTGGCGCCTCGTTGATCGAAGGTTTTGACTACTACGTCAATGAGGCCTTTGGGGCGTCGCATCGAGCGCACGCGTCGATCATGGTGCCGCCGACGTTGGTGCCCAGCGCCGCTGGGCCGAACGTCCAGCGTGAGGTCACGACTATTCTCGGACTTCTCAACTCACCCGTTCGCCCCTTCGTGGCCGTCGTCGGGGGCGCCAAGGTTAAGGAAAAGTTGGCAATTATGCAGGTCCTCGCGCAGAAGGCCGACGTCGTTATTGTCGGTGGGGGAATGGCCTACACCTTCGCCGTCGCCGAAGGCCGGACAATAGGTGGCTCGCTCTTTGACGCGTCCTACGTCGAGGAGTGTGCGACGTTGCTCGAAGGCGGCAACGTCTTGATACCCGTTGACGCTCGTGGTCTCAAGGAGGGTTCTTCGTTCGGTCCAGGCCCCGGAGCCGAAAGTGCACTGTCCTTCGACGAGAACATCCCCGAGGGTTCTATGGGTCTCGACATTGGACCGATCTCGATTGAGATCTTCTGCAACGCAATCGCCACCGCCGAGACGATACTTTGGAATGGACCGATGGGCGTCTTTGAGGATCCCCGTTTCGGTGCCGGCACCGAAGCAGTGGCCCGCGCTATCGCCATGTCGCCGGGTGTCAGTGTGGTCGGCGGCGGCGACTCCGTTGCCGCGCTCGGCTCGTACGGGCTCGAAGATGACGTGAGTTTCGTCTCCACCGGCGGCGGCGCGTCCTTAGAGCTCGTCGAGCTCGGCGACCTACCCGGCCTTAGGGCCCTTCGTGAAAGTGCGTGGAATTAGATGACGCCCCGTCGTCCCCTGGTCATTGGAAACTGGAAGATGAACCTCGACTTCGTCGAGAGCCTCCACCTCGTCCAACAACTCGGCGTTCTGCTTAAGAATCGACCCGTAGAACACACGGACGTCGTTGTCGCGCCGCCCTTCGTGGATCTGCGCACCGTGAGTTCGATCATTGACTCCGAACGCTTCGCCCTCAGTCTCGGTGCCCAGCACGTCAACCCTTTTGAAAACGGGGCGCACACCGGCGAGATCTCCGCGTCGATGTTGAAACGTCTCAACGTCGAATGGGTGCTCGTAGGTCACTCCGAGCGACGAGTCAACTACGCCATGAGTGACGCGGTGGTGGCGCAGACGCTCAACACCGTCGTGGGTAGTGGCCTTCACGCGGTGCTCTGCGTTGGTGAGGAGTTGTTGATTCGTGAGAGCGGTGACCACGACGCCTTCGTCACGGCCCAACTCGACAGCGCCCTGAAGGGAGTCGACGAGAGGTTCCACGCGTTGGTAACTGTCGCCTATGAACCCCTGTGGGCAATCGGCACCGGCGTGAACGCGACCTCAGAGCAAGTGCGCGACATGATGGCCCACCTTCGCGGCGTGCTCCGCTCCCTTTCCTTCGCTGCTCCTCAAGTGCTCTACGGTGGTTCGGTCAACGCCGAGAACGCGGGCGCGCTCGTACGCGAGGGCGACGTGGACGGCTTTCTCGTCGGGGGCGCCAGTTTGAAAGCAGATTCGTTCGCCGCCATTTTGCGAGCGTGCGACGACTGCTACGCTATTAAGCGCTAATCGGAGGACCCAATGTTTACCTGGGCAATCATCACAATTGAGACGCTGTCGGCCGTGGGGCTGGTCTTTCTCGTCCTGTTGCACTCGGGGCGTGGGGGAGGAATCTCTGACCTGATGGGTGGTTCGATGGGCGCCGCCGCGACCGGTTCGACCGTCGTCGAGCGCAACTTGGACCGCATCACGATCGCCGTCGCGCTGGTCTTCACCTTCGCGACGCTGACGCTCGACCTGCGCCTGCAGTAACGAGAATGGTCTCGCGTCGAGGCTGGCGCGCGCTGGTTCTGTCCCTGCTTGTTCTAGGGGTCTTCGTGGTACCCGTGACGTTGTCGAACGCCTCGCCGATCGTCATTAACGCGAACGAAAACGCGCACACGCTCCTGCTCTCCTTGCCGGGGCCCTTTAACGGGTGTTCCTACCTCGACCCGGGCGCGACGCCGACGTCGAACGCAATCCTCGATCTCGTGCGCCCGTCGGCTTTTGTCACGGGCGCCAATGGTACGTTGGTGGGCGAAAACGGAGCAATCGCCTCGGCGGAGTTGACCTCACTTCAGCCAGAGACCGTGCGCTACACCATCGCTGCGGGCCAGAACTGGAGCGACGGCGTCGCCTTTACCGGCCACGATCTCGTGAGTTGGTGGCAACGAGCGAGGTCACTGGCCAGCGTGACCAGTGACGGGTACCGTGCGATTAAGTCACTGACGCTCTCGCACAACGCTCTCACGGTGACGGCCGTCTTCTCGAGCGCCTACGCCGACTGGGATCAACTGTTTCGTGACGTTGAGTCAATCGGGCCGCCGATGGGCTGCGCTATTCATAGTCTCCTGACGAAACCCTCACTTGGTCCTTATCGAGTGACGAGTGCGTCGAGCAATCGAGTAGTACTCAATATGAACACGAACTGGCCACTCGACCCCAACCGCTTTGGCCGTATCGTCATTACGGACAAGCAGACACTTCCTTCCACCAGGAACGCCGTCTACGCCGGCTACTCCCTCGCGGTCGGGAGCGCGCAGGTTCAGACCGTCAGCGCACGGCCCTCACTGTTGAGTCGTATCGCGTCGTCGAGCAACATCGAAGAGTTGACCTTCGCGCCCAATAGCTATTTCACTCGAAACGTCGCGGTTCGTAAGGCGCTCAGCTGGTCGATAAGTCGTCAATCTCTCATTGACCATCGCTTTGGCGCCGTGACGCTCGTTCCTCAGGTCGCGGCGTCGGCGATCTACTCCCAGGGTCAAAGTCAGTATCCCGGGACCACTGGTGTGGGCCCTGTTGGACAGCAGCCGACCACCACCATCACCAATAACGGAGCGGCCAACGGACTGAGTGACTGCTCGGCGTGCGCCGTCGACGAACTCGTGCAGAGCGGCCATCACCGGACGGCGTCGGGTTGGCTCAACCGCGCCGGGAAACTATTGAGCGTTCGACTGGCCGTGGGGCCGAGTGCTCTCGACCGCACGGTGGCCACACTCATTAAGAACTACTGGATGAGACTGGGTGTTTCGACGACGGTCATGCACGAGAACAGTGAAATCCAGGCCTCGCAAGCCGCTGCAACGAGTGACGCCGACGTTGCGGTGTTCGCGCGCCCGACGCTGACGACACCGTCGTACGCTGCGCGTTCGTGGGCCGGGCCCGCCTACGCCAACACCTACCCAAGTGGCGTACGAAGTGTCGCCCTCACGACGCTCTTCAATCAAGCGTCAACGATCTTCAATCCCGTCACCGCGGCCGCGACGTGGTTGAAGCTCGACCAGATAATTATGAAGGACTACTGGGTTCGACCACTGTTCACGGCGCCGTCGTTGGCGGTGTGGACGAGCACGCTTGTCACCGTGCAGAACAGTTTCACCGTAACGGGATTCGTGGATCAACTCCCTACGTGGTCGATTGCTCCGTTGGCACCGACGACTTAGAAATTTTCGAATTGGCGTAAACGGCTAGAGTGGAATCCGCGTCGGAGTGGCGGAATAGGCAGACGCGCCAGCTTGAGGGGCTGGTGCCCTTAGGGGCGTGTGGGTTCAAGTCCCGTCTCCGACACCAACAATCTCCGGTACCTTAAGCCCGACCTCGCCAAGCATCACATTCAGTTGCGGGGCACCGACAACCTTGACCTCCAGATGATCGGGAAACACTTTCACCCACTCGATGAGTTCGTGGATAAGGACCCTTCGCTCTTCGACGTTGGCCGACTCCCAGAACATATCAATATCGAGTTCGCGCAGGAGGGTAGCGACCTGTTCGAACTTCATTTCGAGGTCGCTCAACGCCTGGTCTTCCAATTGCTCGTCAACCGACTGCTCGCGTGCCGCTTCGATGGCGGCAACCAGGCGCTGCTCCTCTTCGCGGAAGCCTTCGACGGTAATACCACCCTCGTAGTAGAGCCTCAGGAGTTTGCCGCGTTCCTCCGACAACGTTCCGAGCGTCACCGCAGCAGGTGGCCGGCGACCGCGGCGCGCCCCTCCGGGGTGCCTCCGCGACCCTCCGGCCAGCTTCTTGCGGATGGTCTCCTGGAGCCGTTCGTCGTTGCCGAGCAACCCCATGCCTAACACCGCAGCTCGTACGAGTCCCTTGTTGCTCCTGGCGGGCTGGCTGCAACCTTGACCGCGATGCCAGCACCTGTACGTCACGGAACCTTTGCCATTCTGGGTGACAACCATGCGACGCTCACAGAGGCCGCAGATGACGCGCGACGAAAGCAAATCGTTCGACGGCTGAACGCCCTTTTTGAGACCACGGTGGGCGGCGTTCCACTCCTTCTCGGTCACAATTGCCTCGTGGCGTCCGGGCGACCACACGTCGTTATGAAGGACTTCACCCAGGTAAACCCGTGACTTGAGAATGGAACACACCAGCGAATAGTTGAACCCAGTGCGCTCTTCAATGGCGCGGTAGCTGTAGTTCTTGGCACGCAGACGAAAGCACTCCTGGACGCGCACCGCGTCGCAGTTCGCGATCAGTTCACCCTCGACGAGGTCGTAGCCAGTCTTGGGTCGGTTGATCCAGGTGCCTTCTTTGACCGCGCGCTCGTTGCCCATCTTCACATTTTCCGAGAGCTGCTCTCGGAAGTACTGCGCGAAGGTACCCAGAATGTTGTAGAACATGCGACCCGCGGCCGAGGACAGATCGAGGTTCTCTGAAACCGAATGCAGTGCGACTCCGGACTCGGCGAACTTATTGGCTAGCAAGATGAGGTCGCCCAAGTTGCGCGAGAGCCGATCGAGGCGCCACACCAGAACGTGACGGACGTGCCCGACTTCGACCATCGCCAGGAGTTCTTGCAGCCCCGAGCGTTTCAGGTTCTTTCCTGAGAGGCCCGGGTCGGTGATGACCATGACCTCGCCCAGATCATGTAGCGCCGAGTACGCCCGGAGCTTGTCCACCTGGCCCTCGATTGAGAAGCCTTCTTCGGCTTGCTCGTCCGTTGACACGCGGCAGTACGCCACTGTGAGCACTGAGTCCTCCCTTCTTGTTCTCGTCATCTTGCACCAGAATGCGCAGCGCGATCCGCGTCAGGACCTCGACCACTCGTTCGTAGTCGGGTTCGGTGCTCACAAGAGGCCCAGTTCACGGCGCTTCTGGCGTATGCGGTACTCCATCGGGGTGTGCGTGTACTTGGCGTAGCGAGTGACGAAGGACCTCAGGTTCTCCAGCATTTCCTCTTCGGAGTAGGAGTCACTCAGTGCGCCAAAGCGTGCCAGGTAACCCATGAGGGCGGGGAGGATCTTACCCATCTCGCCACGCTGGGAGCCTCCGTAAGTGCGCTCGAGCCCCCAACTGCCATCCGTGAGGTTGGCGCGGGAGATGTCTTCCCAGTAGCGCGAAACTGACCAACGTGAGCGTTTGCTGTCTCCACTGGGCACACGGTGTGAGAGCCACCGGGTCAGGTACGCCCAGAGCGCACCCGTCGCGTCCAGAACTTCGTGGGGATCGTTCAGCCCGAACTCGCGCAGCGCACCACGCGCCACCTCGTACTCAATGCGATGCACCGGCAAGTCCCGGTCGAATCCGTCGCCCCAGATTTCCTTCCAGTACTCCGCGCCCGAATGCTTCAACTCCTCGGTCTTGTCGTAGATGCGCGCGTTGATGGTCCCGGTGCTGCGCCTCCCGAACTGAAGTCCCGTGAGACCCTGGTGAACCTCCGACGTGTTCAACTCTGCCGCACGGCAGATGAACGAAGTGCGATCGTCGCCACGCAGTGGCCAACCCTGTACGTCAACGAAGAGATCGATCCGACTGACCTGAAGTTTCACCGCGCCGCATTCGCTTTCCAGAAGATCCTGGAGAGTGTCCACCGTCGCACGCGCCCCTACGCCGTGGAGGAACTCCGCACGAGGCTGCACACGTAGCGCGGGGATTGAGAGCTTGGGAGAAAGTCCGATACGGACGTAGGGGTGATCGAGGCTGTAGCGGTGCTTGCCAAAGGCGTGAGGTGCGATCAGCATTGGCAGGCTCCCGAATTGGCAGGGAAGGCCCCCGTCGAGTGCCTCGGCTTCAACACGACCAGCCTCCAGGCGCTCGAGCAGTTCCCGGGGTAGTGCGGTGCGTCCCGACAGGTAGAGCGCGTCCACCCCCGAGGCCAGTTCAGTGAGTCCACGCGGTTGTCCGTTGCGACCAGAAGAGATGACGCCAGGCGATGACTCCGTCTCACCACTCCGGTCACTATCTGCGAGTCTCATCATCTCAGACTACAACAATGTAAGCCAGGCGCGTCAAGGGGACCCCGAGTTGATTCGGAGTGCGGACATCGACCGGGGGGGCAACCCCTAGAGAAGTGGCGCCACGCTTAGACGGCGGGTGCGCCGCCGACGAGGTACACGAGAGGTTGGGCTTCGCGAACAAACTTCTTATAGTCCTGGATTGTCTTGTAGAGGTCGTTGTAGCGATCCTGAGCGCCGGTCACCTTGTTCATTCGGGTGGGGTTTTCCTCGTCCGGGTACGCCTGGCGAAATGCCTGCTGGTCCCGAAAAGCGGTCGCCCGGCTCTCCTGCATGACTTCTGCGTATTCTTCGATATTGGTTGGCTCGTGACCCTCAGACGCCATGAAAAGTCCCCAACCCAGCGCAAATTTTAGTGCTCGACTGGTGGTGATGATCCCCGCGTTCTTGAAGCCACGTTCGGCCCAGGTCTCAGCTCTTGCTCGTCTGGCCACTGAGGCATGATACCACAACAGTGTCTCGGAGTATGAGATATAGATATGCCGTTTGCGGGTGCTGTGATACAGGGAACGCACCCTCTCGACTCGCCGCAACTGATTCCACTACCCTCAGGGAAAGACCTTTAGGGGGCGTGATGCGTTTGACATCGTTGCGAGTCCAGATGTTCAGGAATATTGTCGATTCTGGCGATGTCTCAGTTGAAGATACCGTGACGTGCCTGGTCGGAAAGAATGAAGCAGGTAAGTCAGCCATTCTGCAAGCTCTCCATTTCCTTAACCCGGCGAATCCGATTGGTCCTTTGGTTCTTCTCGATGAATATCCGCGCTGGCTCCTTAAAGAGCATCAAATTTCAGACACCATCAAGGATGCAAGACCAATTGCCGCCACGTTCGAATTAAATGATTCCGAGAAGACCGCAATCGATGCCAAATTTGGCTCGGGGATCCTTGGCGACAGCAGCGTTACATTTTACAGAACGTATGTTGCGCCCAATGAGATTCACATTGAAATTGCTATAAATTTTGGCGTCTTCACCTCCCCCATCATTGACGCACTCTCGGACGATCTAAAGCAAGCGGTTGGAGCTGCGAGAACAACGACTGAATTGACCACCGCATTTGACGCTGTGATCGCCGCACGTGACCAATCGAACGGCTTATCAGTCAATCTGTCAGATGAAGCAACGGCATCGAAAGCAAATATGGCCGCGAAGCTCGGTGGTCACACGACTCTTACTTCTGCGATCAGAGCCGAGTTGATTTCAGATCTTCCCAGCACATTCTATTTCAGCAACTACGCACAACTTCAAGGTCGTTATAGCGTAAGTGAGATTTTTGCTGCGATTCAAAATGGAAGCGATGACCCTTCGATTCAGTCCGCCGCCAACTTCCTTTCGCTAGCCAATATTGCGCCAACATCGGTCGAGACGTGGAATTTTGAGGAATCAAACGCCGAATTGGAAGGCATTTCAAGTTTGCTCACGAAGAGAGTGAAAGAACTCTGGCATCAAAATGATCATTTGAAGTTACGGGTATCCCTCGAAACTCAGCCAGCCAACCCGCAGGGCCAAGTCCAAAAATTCCTCCAGTTTCGCGTGGAGGACACAAGGCATGACTTCACCTCTCGACTGGATCGTAGATCGACGGGCTTTCAGTGGTTCGTTTCATTCATCGCATCCTTTCTAGATTTCGAGTCCACTCGCAACTTGATCCTTCTGTTAGACGAACCGGGATTGAGTCTTCACGCCAGGGCACAGATGGATCTACTCGACACGATTAACGACCGCCTCGCCGCCGATCGCCAAGTTCTCTACTCCACTCATTCGCCATTCATGGTGCGAGTCAACGAACTAAATCATGCTCGAATCACAGAAGATCAGGGACCGAAGCTGGGATCGGTGGTCATCAACGATGCCGGCGCCGTTACTGATCCGGATACTCTCTTTCCTCTCCAAGCCGCCCTCGGCTATGACATCGCGCAAAGTCTCTTTATTGGTGATCAAAACGTAATTGTCGAAGGAATATCGGACTTTATTTATATCCTCTCGATTTCGGCACATCTTGAGGCCAATGGCCGGAATCATTTGTCAAATAGCACAAGGATTATTCCCGCCGGCGGTGCTACGAACATTCCAACCTTCATCGCGCTAATTGGAAACAAGCTGGACGTCGTCATACTCCTTGATGGAAATACGAACTATCAAAGAATTGAAGAAGCGATCAAGAGGGGACGCCTAGATCAACCGAAACTTCTGAGTATTGATACCTTCAGTTTGGTGAGCAAAGCGGACATTGAAGACCTCTTTGAGCCGGCAGAATATCTTGATTTTTACAACGCAACGTTCGGCGATTCAATCGCATTGGGGGATTTGAAAGGCTCCGATCGCGTCGTGAAACGCATCGAGCGATTCAAGAAGAGCGACTTTAACCATGGCATCGTTGGTGCATACTTTCTTCGGAACCTTGACGCGTCCATAGCGAAGCTTTCTGCGTCAACGATTGACAGATTCGAGAAACTAATCGACGCGATCAATGCCGCTCTTTAGGTTGATTTCTAATAAGTTCCGTAAGCATCTTTTGCAAATCGCCATGGAATCTCATGAACGGCAACGTCAAGGAATCTCTCTCTTTGGCGAACCTAGCCCAAGCGCCAATGCAGGGCTGCAGACGTGTCACGTCGGGCCAACGACTTGACAGTCATAGGTGCATCAGGGGACGTCCCCAATCCACTCTTACGTGTTGAAAGTTGCCCCGAGCTCCGCGGTACCCGGCCGGTACCGACGCACACATACTTCAGATGGACACGCGCACCTTTCTTGCTAGCATCGCGTTTTATTTACGGTGATCGATTCGGAGGGTTGAGTGGCACCGACGGTTGATGCCGGGTCAGCTGCCGAGTCCCAAGATGCTGCAGCCGAGCGCCTAGCTGGCCGGAACGGCCGCCTGTACCTGATCGGCTTGGGGGCCTCGTTGATCGGCAACAGTGCCATGTCGCTCGTGGCTGGCATCTGGGTTAAATCCCTCACCGGCAGCAGCACCGAGGCCGGGCTCGTGTCGGTGTGCGTGTATGCGCCGTCGATCGCCGGCCCGCTCGCTGGCATGGTCGCCGACCGGGTCCGCCGTCGGCGCTTCCTACTTGGCCTCAATGCGCTCTCCGCGGTGATGCTGCTACCGCTGTTGGCGGTGAACGGGCGCGGGGAGGTTTGGATCGTCTTCGCCGTGATGGCCTGGTACGGCATCGACCTGACGCTCAATGGGCCGGCACAAAATGGCCTGTTCGTGGAGATGCTTCCCGCCGAACGGCGTCAGCGGCTTAACGGCTGGAACCTAGGCCTTCAAGAGTCCGGCCGGCTGGTCGCCCCTCTGCTCGGAGCGGGACTGTTTGCCCTCGTGGGCGGCGGCGGCGTTGCGCTGCTCGACGCCGCCACTTTCGTGGTGGCCGCGCTCATGATCTGGCGGATCCGCCTGGATGAGGCCAAGCCCGCCCCGAAGGAAACGCACTGGCGCGCTGACGTGCTGGCAGGGATCGACCACATCCGGCGGAACCCTGAACTCCGGCGCCTGGTCCTCATTGGCGCCTTGGTGATCGAGATCTCCGGTATCGGAGTGGCCGCCCAATACAGCCTCGTACAAGCCCTCGGCAAGTCGCCCAGCTTCCTAGGCGTGCTCACCGCAGCCCTCGGCGCGGGCTCCGTCGTGGCCAGCCTGACCAGCAGCCGGTTGCTCGGTCACATCGGCGAGGGATGGCTGGCGGTCATCGGCACGGCCAACTTTGTCTTGGGCAACCTGCTGCGGGCCAGCGGTTGGCTGCCCGCCGCCATCGCCGGATCGGTGGTGCTCGGATTCGCGCTGCCGTGGGTGTTTCTGGCGGTGCTCAACTTGGCCCAGCGCGCCACTCCGCCGGGGCTGCAGGGCAGGGTTTCCGCTGCGGTGCTCCTCGCCGTATTCGGCCTCCAGGCGCCCCTACAGGCGATCGGTTCGGTGGCCATCAGCTACACCAGCTACCAGGTCATTTACCTCGTTTCCGCCGCACTTGCACTGGCCAGCGGCGGCTGGCTCGTCCGCAGCCTCACTGCCACCACCACCCAGGTCTAGCTGGCCAGCCGGGACGATGAGTCGTCAGCCTCCCCATGATTAGGCCGCACGGAAGTGGTGCCACTCACCGCGCCTGGTTCGGCGCCAACAAGACGACATCAGTACAAGTGCAATGCGTTGGGAAATGAGGAACAACAAGAGGGCGATTTGCTGCCGAGCGTGAGATTTCATGCCCAAGGCCGTAACCGCCAGTCGGAGATTGTGCACGTCGGCTCTCCGACACCAGGCCCGACGATCTCCGGAAGTGTTTTCGTATATTGATCTATTCGATAGGCGCCACTCACATTGCCACTACAAGTAAAACTGGTGACGTGAATGAAGAGGCGCAGAGCCAAGAAGTTTCTGAGACCTATCAGCGATTTGCGCGATTGGAAGCGCGTGGTCGCTCCCCACTATACGAAGAGATATCCGAAGGAGTGGGAGGCGACGTTGAGGTGCTCGCACTCATCGCATCACTACCCGCGCCGAAGCGGCAGCCGAATCTCTTACTCGGAGCCGAGCGCTATCTGTACGGTACCGCTACCGACTACGCCAAGTTTCGAAAGGAAGTCGTAGGGCACTGGGACGAACTTTCAGCCACCATGCTCACTCTCCGTACGCAGACGAACGAGGTGGCACGCTGTGCAACCTTGCTTCCTCTCTTGCTCACGTTGCCTCAGCCCCTCGCTCTGTTCGAGGTTGGAGCAAGTGCTGGCCTCTGCCTTCTTTTAGACCGCTATCGCTACGACTATGGCGCGGGGGAGATTGGACCCAGAGATAGTCCGGTCATTTTGCAGTGTCAACTTAGGGGCGCCCACTCCTTGACACCAACTCACGTACCCGAGATTGTTTGGAGAGGGGGGTGCGATCTCGCTCCCATCGACGTTCGAGATGGCGAAGCGGTCAGATGGCTAGAAGCCTTAATTTGGCCTGGGGATCAAGACCGCCTCGTGCGGTTCCGCGGCGCAATCCAGATCGCGCGGGAGAATCCTCCTCATCTCTTTGCCCGCGACCTGCGACAAGGAATCGGCGACTTGGTAGATGACGTACCCGAAGAAGCAACCTTGGTCGTCTTTCATAGCGCCGTACTCACCTACGTGCCACCCGAAGATAGAGACGCATTCGTGAGTGAGATCAAGACACTTGGCGCCACGTGGATTGCGAACGAGGGGGCCGGTGTGGTTCCGAACCTCCTCTCACAACTCCCCGAATACGAAGTTTCCTTGCACGAGGGTGACTTCCTACTGAGTAAAGACGGAGTTCCGGTCGCCTGGACTCAGCCGCACGGAAGTTGGGTTGAGTGGCGTGAACCTCCCGTGAGGTTTACCGAGTAAGAAGATAGAGACGACCGCCAATGAGTGGCAGCAGATCTGATGCTTCGTGTCTCCGAAACTGAACGAGGATCCCATATTCGAGCCATGGAGACGGTTCGGAGAGCCACAGACGTCCCATCCGGCAATTGCGGACAGCGGGTGGTGCCAGTGTGATTGGGCCGACGAGATTCGCGCACCAGATGGCGGCACCTGACAACATGCAGGTACGGAAACGTAGATGAGGAGTCGAGTGGAGCGCTGTGTGGCAGTCGAAGCACTGACCGTGGAGTTACTTGATCGACTGCGGACTGGTCGTGACGCGGGAGAGCTGGTGTCGGCCGATCCCGGTGCTCTCCTGGTCGGCAACGGGCCGAATGACTGGTACGAGGGTGGAGCGTTCTTGACGCACTTTCGTGATGTGGTCAAGGAGTACGGTGGATTGCCATTTGAGCCTGGGAACCCCGAGGCTTGGGTCGAGGGTACCGTGGCGTGGGTTGCGGACCGGGTCACCTTGAAATTACCTCAGGTGACGATCCCACTGCGAATCACCGCCGTCGCCATACGCGATGGCGAACAATGGCATTTTGTGCAACTACATCTTTCCGCCGCTGTCGCCGACGAGGTCTTGCTCTCTGGTTGACGACCTGCTTCGGTCGGTACGAGACGTGCCAATAGTGAGCGTAGAGAGTGGCCGAACGCCGGTGACGAGCGCGCCATCCAATTTAGACTTCAGATCTTCGGGGCCTCTAACCGCCGGTGAAAGGTGGCAGAACTGTCGCGTCGGGTCTCCAAGGCCAGACACATAGTCCACTATGGATAGTTCCGTCGATCACTGATTGACGCCAAGTCCTATGGTTCTTGGCAATGGGACAATCGACGGAGCGACTTGCTAGTGGGATTCGACGTTTTCGAGTACTCATCGTCGCTCTGGTTTTTGTCATCATGGGTACTGCGATTGCGGCTTACGCATGGAACACTAATTCCGGAATGACATTGCCGTCGACGGGAACCGTGACTATCACCGGTTACGGGGCTTCCTCGGCTGCGCATCCCTCGACCCAACCGCAAACTGTAGTTTTGACGAAATCTCAAACAACAATCTTGCGTAATCAAATCTCCGCAATACCCACTTTGTCGTTACCGTCAAGATCACTCTCGTGTGTGGAGAACGAGACAGTCTTCGAGATTGTTGTGAAGAGCGCGCAAGGCTCACCCAAGACTGTGTGGACTGCCCAGGCTGTTCTCTGTCCGGCACCCGGCATTCTTTACATTTATGGCAAGGACGCTGGCACGCCAACAATCTCTAGGTACTGCACATTGAAACCCCTGGTACTTTCTTTCTTTCCTAAGGGAAAGGTGAATGGCACTCGACAGGGGCTACGTTTTTGTTGAGAGTCGCCAGTGCCTGGTACCCGACCCATTGCGTCGGGTCTCCGACACCGTCTTCGGCGCCAGCCGTCTGTCAGGGCCCTAGATCGAAGTCTGAAGGAAGGCCCAAGCGTGTAATGATCGCGCAACCTGCCAGTTCCGTGACGGAGTGTCTCTGCGCGGCATGCCGTGTCTCAGTTGTACGTGAAGGTAGAAATTATCCTTCGGTTTCTCGCATTGACAATCACGTTCCAGTAGTGATTCTTCGAAGGACCCACCGTTTCGACCTGGGGTTCGAAAATTCTGACGATATACGACGGCGTGGCTTTGGGTACCAGCGACTTGGTGCCAATCCAATCGTGGACTATTCGGTTTTTGTCAATGTATCCTCCGAGAGACACCAGCACGACCTTTGAACCGCGACCGGCTCCGTACGACGCCTCGGCGACGTGAACGGCATTTAAAGGAGTTGTACGCACGGTCGCCACTTGCGACATTCGTAACTGTGTAAATAACATTTCGCCATTCGTGAGCATGCTTTTCGATAAGGGCTTGAAGTCGTCGCCGAAGCGTCCGAAGGCAGTAGTTGAATTGGAAACGCTTTGAAGCGCCGCCACCGAGGCCAAGACCAACATCGTCCCGATCAAGATATATGGGATCGCGCACCGCTGTTTCGTACTCGAAAGCCTAGACCCGCGCCTGTGACCCCCACCCATCAATCCCTCAAGTCCAATTGCTGACGAAAGAGCTGTCTCGGCGAATACTCGACACCGGTCACGAGTGTGTAGATTCAAGCCGTCAATGGAGGGTTGCATTTCTGTCAAGTCGGGTCTCCGACACTGGTCATGACCTCGCTGACTTAAGCCGCCAGTGCAAACGTTTGCCTTAAAAGGATTGAGCGGCGAATACACGGCCTTTGAACTGGCCTGGCACTAACTCATCGCGGCAGATCTTTCACGTCGGTTCACGTACCACGACGATGGTGCCGCCTTATTCGCGCGACGCTTGGGCGGCGTCGAGACGCGCCAGGAAGGGAGCGGCGCCGAGTTGGGTAAAGATATCCCTCGCCTCCTTCCCGGCGACGGCCGCAGGGTGATCGGGGCCGAGTAGATGAACGAGTTCGAGCTCCGTGATCGCGACGTCGAGGTTGCAGTTCAGAACTCGGCAGGAGTCGATCGCCACGACGTACAACTCGGCCGCGTCATCGCTGCGACCTTCGAGTGCGGCGAGGCCCGCTTCGAACTCGGCGCGCACCGCGGCCATCCAGCGGCCCCGCAAGAGACGCGCCGACGCCAGTGCCTCACGAAGGGCCGCCGCGTCGCGCATCGCTATCGACGAACGGGCCTCTAGAACGACAGACACGGAACTGTTGATACCCATCGGGTCTAGCGCCACGGCGCGCTGGGCGGTCTTGTGGGCGTTTTCGTAGTCGCCGCTCGCGAAGTCCACCATCGCGTGGGCGTGCATCATCGTCGTCTCGTCGGCCACGAACTCCTTCATTGACCTCGACGCGTCCTCTTCAATGACGGCCCGGGCGGCACTGGTCTCGCCGCTCAACGCGAGGAGCATCGCGGAGAGTTGCGCGATCCACGAGGTGGACTCCTTTCGGACCACCCGAGTTGACATTTCGGTGATCATTACGCGCGACTCCTCCCACAGACCGAGGGAGATCGCCGTCTCGGCGGCGTTCAGCAGGTTGCTCTCCTCGATCCCGCGCAGGCCCGCGCGACGGGCGATCTCCGCTGACTGCAGCGCCGCGGTGAAGGCCCCGTAAGGGTCGTCGGGCAGAGCGTAGAGACTTAGTGCCAACGAGGCTCGGGCCTGTTCGCGCAACGAGCCGGTTTCGATCGCGAGCGCGACCATTCCGCGCGCGAGCATGACGGCCTCGCGGTAACGACCGAGATTGAACAAGGCGAAAGAACGTGCGTACAGGGCCTGAGCGTAAAGCGTGGTGTCGTCGAGCCGTTCGGCGAGGGCCAGGGCCAGTTCCGACCACTCAGTGGAACGCACCACATCCAAGCCGTGGCTGTTGGCGTTCGCCACCGCGAGCGCCAACAGTGCTCGCACCTGGAGGTCGCCGTTCTCACCCGCGTCAATGAAAGCGGCCTCGGCCAACGACGCCGCCTCTTGGAGGCGGTCGGCGGCGGCGAGTGACCCGGCCAGCTTCGCCGTTGCGAGGCCCTCCGCCACCTGGTTGCCGGCTTCGTGATGCGCTCGCACCGCCTCTTCGAGCAGCGCGATCGATTTCTCGTTGTTGCCGCACATGAAGGACGCTTCGCCTGCGGAGACGAGAAGTGAACCGCGTGGTGTTCCGGACACGGCGATTTCTAGCGCCTGTTCGAAGAGGTCGAGCGCCTGTTCCGGCGAGCCGAGGGAGATCGCCCGTTCCCCGGCGCGGGTCAGCCACTCGCGGGCCCGTTCGGCAATCTCGCTGCTCTCGGGTTCATCGGGGGCGACCCGGTGTGCGGAGGCGTAGTGCGCCGCGACGACGGGCGTGAGTTCCTCGTCGTCGAAGGAGGCGTAGTAACGCGCCGCGGCGAGGTGCTTGGCCGTTCGATCGCGTCGCGAGAGCATAGAGGCGGCGACCTCGCCGATCACCCCCTGGACGAAGCCGTATTGCCCTCGCTCGGGCGACCTCGGATCGGTATCGAAACCGAGGAACTCCTTGCGCACGAGATCGCGCAACTGGACGTCGAGCGACGTCCTCTCGCCGCCGTGGATGGCGATGAGCGATTCCGGCAAGAACGTGGTGCCTAAGACGGCGGCGTCCTGGAGCAGAGCGCGCTGCTCTCCGGGCAGGGCGTCGAGCCTCGACGCCACCAAAGCGTGAAGGGTCTCGGGGATGTCGAGCGTTGCGAGTTCACCCTCGACGCGATACGTGCCACCGCTTTCCACCAAGACGCCGCGGTCCACGAGCATTCGTACGGTCTCAACGGCGTAGAGCGGTACGCCCTCGGCGCGCGCCAACACGCTCGAAGTGACGGCGCCGGTGAGACCGTTGACGAAGCCCGCGAGCAGCGCTCTCATGGCGTCGTCGCTGAGGGGGTCGAGGTGCAGCGACGTGAAGCTACGTTGTCCGGCGCCCCAGTCGGGCCGCAGGTCGCGTAGCTCGGGCCTGGAGAGGGTCACCACCATGATCGGATAGTTGCGCGACCACTCCAGTATCGACTCCACGAAGTCGATGAGTCCCGGGTCGGCCCACTGCAAGTCCTCAAACACCATCACCGTCAGCCCGAAGGCGCTGACGCGCTCGAAGAAAGTCCGCCAGGCGCTGAACAGTTCCTCGCGGTCGCTCGTCGGCGCCTCCACCAGGCCGAGAAGGTGGGCCAGGCGAGGTTCGATCCAACGACGCTCTTCCTCATCCTGGATGAACTCGGCCATCGTCGTGGTCAACTTCGAGCGAGAGGAGTCGGCGTCCTCGGCTTCGGTGATGCCCGCGCGCATTCGAACCATCTCACCCAGGGCGCCGAACGTGATGCCCTCACCGTAAGAAGCGGAGCGCCCCTGGTGCCAGTACACGTCCTCGACGAGACCGTCGATGTACTTGAGGAACTCCCAGGCGAGACGACTCTTGCCGATGCCGGGCACGCCGGTCACAGAGACCAGACGCGCGCGCTGTTCCCTCGCCGTGGCGTGGAGGAGATCCTTCACGAGACGGAGTTCGTCGTCGCGCCCGACGAAGGGCGGCTCGAGACGTTCGGCGCGGCCGAGGCCCTTCCGCTGGCCGACCACGCGTAGTGCGCGCCAGGCATTAACAGTCTTCGCCTTGCCTTTGAGGGCCAAGGGACCGACGTCTTCGAAGGCGATCGCCCCCGACGAAGCCCGCCACGTCGCCTCGTCCACGAATACCGTGCCCGGTTCGGCCATGCCCTGAACCCGAGAAGCCGAGTTGACGGTGTCACCGAGGACCATTCCCTCGGCGACCTTGCCGATGGTTATCGCCACTTCGCCCGTGACGATTCCCCCGCGCGCGGCGAGGTCCTCGACTCTCGCTTCGCGCCCAAGCTCGCTCACCGCGGCCACGAGTTCTAAACCCGCTCGTACGGCTCTTTCTGCGTCGTCCTCGTTGGCGACCGGGGCGCCCCATACAGCCATTACTGCGTCGCCAATAAACTTCTCGACCGTGCCACCGTAGTTGACGACGATCGTCTGGGCGCGATCGAAGTAACGACTGAGTAGTTCGCGGACCTCTTCGGGGTCGCGCGTCTCAGCGAGCGGGGTGAAGCCGACGAGATCCACGAACAGAACCGAACAGAGTCGACGTTCGGCCGTAGGTGCCTTGTTGATGGCTTCGGGTTCGGCGATCTTCCGAGTCGGCGAAAGGGCGTTCGCCACCGGGGCTCCGCAGTCGCCGCAGAACCTCTTGCCTTCAACGAGTGGCACGCCGCAGTGAGCGCACGCCGCGACGAGGGCAGCGCCGCAGCTCGCGCAGAACCGCTTGCCTTCGGGTGCCTCTTCTTCACACGAGGGACAACGCATCTGTGCCTCCCCCAATCGAACTTGAAAATCCTTCGTCCCCGTCACGGGCCCTGACGGACTGAGGTTCATCCATCAACCTCGCTGGGTCACGCGCTGTGAAATCATACAATCAGAGGGGGAACGAGTGGCGACGAACGATGTTCGCAGTGAAAGTCGGCGGCGACGGGGCCGTCTGTCGGACCGCTGTTGCAAGGCGGCATCAGGTTGCGTCGGGTCTCCGACACTTTCGTCTAATCGACTCTATCGAGCCGCATTATCAGGTCCTCCATGACCTCCGAGCCCATCGAGAACGACGTTGTGCCGACCTCGCGGAATCCAAAGTGCTCGTAGAGTCGGATAGCTCGCGCGTTTTCGGACCAGACCTGGAGAAAGACTCGGTTTGCCAACGCGAGTGCGCGATGGCCAAGGGAAGCCGTCATCAACTGTCGCCCCACGCCGTTTCCGTGCAGCGCGGTCTCGTCATAGAGACGATGAAGGCTCATGTCACCTGGTTGAGCATCGGCTTCCGGTATGCGCACGCCTCCAATCTCTGCGTAGCCCAGGAGTTCGCCGTTCATATCGGCGACCAAGATCACGTTCTCTTCAAGCGCAGCCTCAAAATAGACCTCTGAGCGGCCCTCATCCAGCTTCGTAGCTTCGGTCTTTTCACTGACACTGGCACCGAACGCATCGGACCAGGTTCGTTTCGCCAATTTCGAGAGAGCGGGCACGTCGTCCAGTAGCGCCGGCCGAACAACAATGGCCCCAACCGAAAAATTCTCAGGGCTAGTGGGACGGTTCTGTCGCACCGGGCAAGCCTAACTTGCCTCTTCGTCTTTCTAGGGCAAAGCGTGATCACCGAAAACGGACTTGCGAGAACTTCTTATGCTCCTCATGGCGTTTTCTAATCAGATTTCGAAGTGGGCTTAGTAATTTTCACTTCGCCGCTCGCCACCCGTTCGGAACACGGCTCGCCGAGTTGAGCCGGCGACGGGACTGAAGAGAGATCGAGATTCATGCCGCCATTACACCGCTGGATCAGTCGAAGCGCCGTGGGCGGCGCCGCGCTGGCCATCGCCCTCTCGCTTTTGGTGGTGATGACTCCGTGGTCGCCGTCAATTGCCGGAGCGGCGACGGGCACGCGGGCTTTCTACTTAGACCTCGGTGCGTCGGTGTCGGTCGGCGTACAACCGACACCGACTGACCCCAAGGGTCACCCCACGATTCACGGCTACGCCAACGACCTCGTGGCCATGGCGTCAGCCAACGGTGTCAGCCTGGCTTTGACAGAACTCGGCTGTCCGGGAGAGTCGGTCGACACTTTCATTAACGGTGGCGACCACTGCTACACGGGAAACGACACGCAACTCTCGGACGCTCTAGCTTTTCTGCGCGCGCACTACAACCAAACCGGCCTCGTGACCATCGATCTCGGCTTCAATACCATTACTCCTTGTTTTGACGGGCTCGCTTTTGACGCCACGTGCCTCAGCCAGAAGTTCGCGACGCTTTCACCGCAGTTGAGCCAAGTCGTCGCTTCCTTGAAGGCGGCCGCGGGTCCGAACGTCACCTTCGTCGGGGTCGGGCACTACGACCCGTTCTACGCGAACGCCCTCAGTGGCGCCAGCGGTCATGCGTTCGCCGCCGCCAGTGTGGACGTGATGCGCACCCTCAACGACGTCCTGCAAAGTGTGTACAGCTCGTCCCACGTCCCTTTCGCTAGGGTGGGAGAGGCCTTTTCCGATCATGTCCACGCGGTGGTTTCGTTGGCGAACGGCGTCACGGTGTCGGGCAACGTGGGCGCGGCGTGCAAATTGACGTGGATGTGTGCGCCGGCTCCCTTTGGTCCGAATATCCACCCCACCGACGCTGGCTACCACGTCATCGCCATGGCGATCGCGTCGCTGATCCCCTCATCGCTCTAGGTCGGATCCGTCAAAGCGAAATTGGTCTCGACACGGTTCGCGATCACGTTGTCCACCAACATTGACGACCATCGCGATCGTCGACTTTGATGAGATTCGCGGAAACTACCCGAAGAGAACTTCGGTCCAGGTTCACGCTTCGACGATCGACGATGCAGTGCGAGCGGCTCGTACGCCATTCTCCGACACCAATAATCTCAAGTACCTTGAGCTCCCCTACACGATGATGCGCATTTAGTTGGGGGCCTCCGGCAACTTTGACCTCCGGGCGTTCGAGCAACACCTTGGCCCATTCGATTAGTTCGTGGATAAGGACCCTTCGCTCTTCGACGTTGGCTGTCTCCCAAAAGGTATTGCTATCGAGTTCGCGCAAGAACGTCGGGTTGTGGGTGAGTGGCATCCGTGGCGACGTACCATGGCACGCATGTCCTTGTCAACGCCCACGCTCCACACCGCTCGCCTACGACTGCGTCCCTTCAACGACTCGGACGCGAACGCCCTCTTCGCGATGCACAGCAACGTCTTCGTGATGCGCTACTGGGACGCGCCGCCTTGGAGCGAACGCCGGCGCGCCGAGCGTTTCATAACGGCGTGTCGACAGATCGCCGAGGAAGGCACCGGGGTGCGGCTCGCCGTGGACCGTGTTTCCGACGGGGCGTTCATCGGCTGGAGCGGTCTGACCCGGTGGAACCCGGACTACCGTAGCGTGTCGATGGGCTACTGCTTCGACGATGCAGCGTGGGGCCAGGGCTACGCCACCGAGGCCGCGCGGGCCTTGTTGCAGTGGGCGTTCGACACGCTGGACATGAATCGAGTCCAGGCCGAGACCGATACGCGCAACGCGGCATCTGCCCGCGTCCTGGAGAAGCTCGGATTCGTGCGTGAAGGGACGTTTCGAGAAGACTGCGTCGTGAATGGCGAGGTCTCGGACTCGTGGGTGTACGGGCTGATAAGGCGGGACTGGCGGCCGTCGTCGGAGCCGATGGTCCCCTAACTGAGTCCCCATGCGTGGTTGCAGAGCTGCTGAGACGGGTCTCCCACACCAGTCTCAAGTTTCACGCGTCGTGGCGTCAATGTGTGGTCGAAATCCCGTTGAGTCGATGTCTGACACAATGCCAAGGTTCCGATTATTCAAGATGCGAGTTCATTTCGGTGGGCCCGGTGCGTCCGAACAGCGGATTCCACTTATCCGCTGGCGAGACGCGGTCGCCCTAACGCCGGAACCCGTCAGGTCGAATGAGACACTCGGTCGTTTTAGATATTAGCGAGCACCTCCTTGATCGGCGGATTGATCCACACAACTTCGGGGATAGTGGGCGCCTGTGGCGCGATGCGACGAAAGCGAATCGGATTCAACTC
>DATLSR010000010.1:0-132458 GCA_035533995.1 Acidimicrobiales bacterium
GTTCGCCGCGATGAACGTGGCGACGGGCGAGGTGCTGCACGACACCAAGGCGAGACACTCGTCGAAAGAGGTGCTCGACTTCTTCAAATTCATTGACGCGAGCGTGTCGAAGGAACTCGACGTCCACGTCGTGCTCGACAATCTCTCGGCGCACAAGGCGGCACCAATCGCGACCTGGCTCGCGCACCCTCAGCGTGCTCGCTGGCACCTGCACTTCACACCCACCAGTTCGTCGTGGCTCAACCTGGTCGAGAGTTGGTTCAGCCAACTCACCAACCGTCGCTTGAAGAAGGGAACGTTCTCGTCGGTCGCGCAACTGAAAGACGCGATCGGCATCTGGACGAAGAGCTGGAACGAAGATCCCCAACCGTTCATCTGGAAAAAGGCCGCCGACGAGATCATTACCAAGGTCAAGCGGGGCCGAACGAAATTGGCCTTAGTTAATTCAGAGACACACCACTAGTGCCCGTTGCAACTGACGGTTTCGCTGAGATCTCCTAACGAGCGACCGACGAGTCCATCACTCGTGAGGCGCTCAGGCCGAGCAGTTCTCGGGCTTCACTCGGCGTAGCGACCTCCAAGTTCAGTTCGCGAATTATGCGCACCATACGCTCGACGAGTTCGACATTGGTTGCCAAGCGCCCGCGCTCGTAATAGATATTGTCCTCCAGGCCAACACGGGCGTGACCGCCAAGGATTAGTGAGTGCACCGACGCTGGCAACTGTGCTGGACCGATGGCACTCACGCCGAACACCGACTGTTCTGGTAGATCTTCGACGAATCGCTGAAGGTTCTTCGGGGTATAGGGCGTCGCGCCCGACATGAGCTTGTCCGTGCCGAGCACGATATTGACGTAGTACGGAGGTTGGTCAAAGCCGAGGGCGATCAAGTCGTTGACCCACAACAGGTCCGACAGCGACATGACTTCCCATTCGGGCTTGATGCCCGCCTCTTTCATGGCCGTGGCGAGTTCGATGCAGCGGCTCCAAGAGGTGTCCATCAGGAGCTCCAAGTCGCCTCGGTGCATACATTGCATCTGCGGGTCGAACGTGCAGATGTCGGCACCGGCTTGGGTTCCCTGAATCCGCTGAGCAAAAGAGATTTCACGACGGCCGTCGGGCAGTTGGGTAATCATGTCCCCACTTATGCCTCCGCCGGTCGAGTTGTTGATAATAATGTCGCACCGATCGCGAATGAGTCCGTTGATGCGCGAATAGATCTCCGGATTACAAGTGGCCCCGTCGTCTCCTGGACGGCGGGCGTGTATCGCGGCGATGCTCGCTCCGGCCTCCCAACATCGAACGACGTCCTCGGCGATCTCGTCGGGCTGCGTTGGCAGGTGCGGCGTCACCGTCTTGTCGGCCATACCTCCCGTTGGAGCAATCGTTATGATCACCTTGTGATCAGCCACACGGACCTCCATTCCATCGCCGCTCCGAGAAGCTCGCGGCGAATCAACTGTTGGTACCCAATCTAACTCTGGCGCCGGTAAACGACAAGCGACGAGGAGCCGAGTCAGTCCACGGGCGAAGTAGCGACGCTGAGGCTCGACCTGTTAGATTTTGAAGGTCCACGTTCGCGATTTCAGTCGGTGGATTGTAATTGACGACCACTACCTGGTCGAAGCCAAACTAAGGACTGTTCTTCTTTGCGAGACCTCGGTACGCCACGATTGCTGCAACCGACCACAGCCCGAACTGAGACAACTCAGCGCCGAGTTGACGAGTCGCGCGCAAACTGTGGCTTAGTTAGCCGTTCATTTCCAGAGACTTTTCGGATAGCTCAACGCTGCGGCGTACCTGATGAAGCGACTGAATAGCCGCAGCATCGAGTGGCGCAAGGTCGCTCGAACGCGATGAGGTTCCGCGTAGGTACTGACGTTGGCGGCACGTTCACTGACCTCTGGGTTCTGGCCGATAACGGCCGACAAGCGGTGCTGAAGTCGTCGAGTACGCCCGACATCATTCGTGGAGTCGTGCGAACGGTGGAACTTGCGGCCGAACACTTCGACCTCTCCGTAGAGGACTTTTGTTCTTCGGTGGAACGCTTCGGACACGGAACGACGGCGGGCTTGAACGCGCTACTCACCGGTTCGCTCCCGCGTACGGCGACCGTGATGACGGCGGGGTTCGGTGACACTTTAGAAATCGGTCGCCTCAAACGCCAGATCGCTGGCCTCAGTGACGTTGAGATACGCGACTACACGAACCGCGGTCGCCGGGCTCCACTAGTGCCGCGCACGTTGGTGTTCGAAGTGCGAGAGCGAATCGACCGTAACGGTACGGTGGTCGTACCGCTGAGCGAACAGGACGCCCTCGACGTTGTCGAGCGCGTGGCCGCCGCGGGCGTTGAGGCGGTCGCCGTGTCGACCCTGTGGTCCGTCGCCAACCCCGTACACGAACAAGAACTTGGGCGTCTTCTGCGTCTGCGCTTGCCGGAAGCTTCCATCACGCTTTCGCACGAGGTGGCGCCCGTCGTCGGCGAGTACGGCCGTGCGTCGACGGCGGTCGTCGACGCCACGCTCGGCCCCGTGCTCACGCGTTACCTCGAGCATCTTCAAGAGGCGCTCGGGCAGCTTGGCCTCAAGGTGCCGGTTCTCGTGATGACGAGTGAGGGCGGCGTGATAACCGCCAAAGCCGCCGCGGCGAGGCCGGTCTCCGTTTTGATGTCGGGGCCAGCCGCGGGGGTCATTGGGTGCCAACGTCTGGCGGCCCAACTCGGGTGTGAGTACGCACTCGCCGTGGACGTGGGGGGCACCAGCTTCGACGTGGGCACCATCGTTAAGGGACACCCGATCGTACGAACGGAGTTTTCGCTCGCGGGAAGTGAAATTCAGCGACCGGCCATTGACGTCTCGACGATTGGTGCGGGCGGGGGCAGCATTGCCTCACTACGCAACGGGGCGCTACGGGTCGGCCCAGAGAGCGCTGGCGCACATCCGGGACCCGCGTGTTACGGACGGGGCGGTAACGAACCGACCGGCACGGACGCTGACCTTATACTTGGCGTGTTTTCGGAGGACGGGTTCTCCAGTGGCGCAATGAAGCTCGACGTGGCGGCCGCCCGACAGGTTATTACGCGCGAAATCGCCGAACCCCTTCGTATCGACGTCATCGAAGCCGCGTGGGGCATTCGTCGAGTTCTTGACAGCAAAATGGCCGACTTACTGCGCTCGGTGACGGTAGAAAAAGGACTTGATCCGCGCGATTTCGTGCTCTTTGCCGGCGGCGGTCAGGGGCCGTCGCACGCGTGGGCCCTCTGCCAAGAACTGGGAATTTCGAGCTTCGTGGTCTCGCCTTTCGCCGCGGCCCAGTCGGCGATCGGGATCGGTACGAGCGACGCGAAGACCACTGTTCAACGTCCTCACTACGTGCGCCTTGCGCCGAATCGACCGCCGTCGGCCGAGGTCGTACTTGCGCTCGGTAATGAAGCGTCGTCGCTCGCCCGCGACGCTCTCTCCCTCGCGCGAAGCGACATCGCGGAGGGTTCGTCATCCGTGCGCACCACCGCGGCCATTCGTTACCGTGGCCAAGCGCACCACCTTGACGTGATGATCGAAGAGGACTTGTCGTCAGTGTCGGCGCTCGAGCGTACGATCACGTCGTTCGAAACGCAGTACGAGTCGCTCTACGGCGCGGGATCTGCATTTCGAGAGGCGGGAATTGAAATCCTCAGCCTCCGTGCCACGGCAACCATCGCCCTACCCGGTTCAGCCGTACCCTCGCTCGACGGAGCGTTGATCCCCGTGGGAGAGCGTTCGGTTATCTTCGATGATCCGCGAGCCCCGCAACTCTGCCCCGTGTACCGGACGAGTTTCCCGGGGCCGGACTTGCTCGTCCTAGGACCGTGTCTCGTCGAGTTTCCGGGTCAGACCCTCGTCGTGCCGCCCGGGGCCGAAGCTCGCACCGACCAGTGGGGCAACTTCGTCGTGACCCTCGCGTCCTCGCCCGCGCTCGAACCCGCGAGTAGCGACGCGCTCGAGGCACTGAATCCAATCACGTACGAAGTCATCCGCAATCGTCTGCTCAACGTGACCGAGGAGATGCGCATTGCTCTACAGAGCGTGTCCGGGTCGCCGACAGTCACCGAAGCCTCTGACTTCTTCACTGGTCTGTACCTGCCCGACGGGTCGTTCGCGACGATGGGCCTCCAGGTGACTCATGAAGCTCCCCCAGTCGGGGCGCTCATTCGACATCTCAATACGCGGGGATCACCGCTTCGTCCGGGAGACATGTTTATAGGCAACGACCCGTACGTCGGCGCGCTGCACCAAAACGACGTGCAGATGACGACGCCGATCTTCGACGGGGACCGACTCGTCGCTTGGGCCGGCGTCATGGCGCACGAGACCGACGTCGGTGGCATGAACTTCGCCTCGTGGTGTCCTACGGCCACGGAGGTCTATCAAGAGGGTCTGCGGATCCCGGCAGTGAAACTAGTCGACGAGGGTGTACTGCGCGAAGACGTCCTCGAGATGATCCTCACGGCCAGTCGCCTACCGGCCTCGCTCGGGCTCGACGTTCGAGCGTTCATCGCGACGCTCAACGTCGCGACGGAGCGACTGCGCGTACTGTTCGAGCGCTACGGCGCCGGCGCCGTGAGCGAGATCATGGTTCGGATGATTGACGAGACCGAACGCGAGACGCGACTTCGCCTTATCGATTTGCCAGACGGTCGAGTGCACGTGCGCGACTTTCTCGAACACGACGGTCACGAGAACCGGCTCTACACCGTCGATCTGGTCGCCACGAAGAGGGCCGATGCCCTGGTCCTCGATTTCAGCGGTTCCAGCCCGCAGGCCCCGGGCTTCATCAACGCGACGCGCTCGGGACTGCGCGGAGGAGTTGCCGGAGCCCTAATCCCGACGCTCGGATTTGGCCAGTCGTGGAACGAGGGGTTACTGCGTCCGGTGGAGATCGTGGCGCCCGACGGTCTCATCTGCACCGCCTTGCATCCAGCCCCCGTCGGCAGCGCGACCGTAGAGACAATTTGGACCGTCACCAATGTCGTCCAGCACGCGCTCAACTTACTGATGGCGTGCTCGGACCGCTTCGCCTCGCGCAGCCAGGCAGTCAGTTCGGGGACGATGGCCACCTTCAATCTCGGCGGCTTCAACGAACTTGGCGAACGTTTCGGACTTCACCTGCTCGACCCCCTCGCCGGTGGTTCGGGTGCTTACGTCGCTCACGACGGCATCGACGCCGGAGGGCCGATCGCGGTGCCCGTGCCCGCGATCGCGGACGTCGAATCAAATGAGCAGGTCTTTCCCTTGTTGTACCGCTACCGCCGGATGCGCCCCGATACCGGCGGTCCCGGAACGACCCGCGGCGGTCGCGCGGGTGAGATAGCGCTCGGCCTCTGGGGGATTGAGAGTGCGACGGCACTGGTCATGACCCACGGGGCCGAGGTGCCCAATTCAGTGGGTCTGTCCGGCGGCGCACCGGGCTCCACGGTTCGACAGCGCTTCTCTTCTTCGCACGATCACGTTCACGCACCACGTGAGTTCGATCTCGACGAAGGGGGGGCGAACTGGACCGAGCTCGGACCCAAGCCCGGCTCGATAGTGATGCACCGCGGTGACACCTTCGCCGTCTCGTGGCAAGGGGGCGGCGGAATCGGCGACCCACTTCTGCGAGCGCCTGAGTCCATAGAAGAAGACGTCCGTCGTGGTGCCGTCACGGCCGAGCGGGCGCGACGTGTCTACGGCGTCGTGCTCGACCAGGGAAGGGTCGACGACGACGCCACGCGCTCGGCCCGACTGATACTACGAAGCGAGCGACTAGGTCACGCGCCCACCGGCGAATCAGACCCCGACGCACCTGGGCTACAGCTTGGACCGGCGCTACGCGTCATCAGGGGTGACGACGGATTTGACGTGCGTACCCGCGCGGGCGCACTTCTCTCGCGCAACTCGACGCGCTGGCGACCCGGGGCCATTTCACGAACGCTCAATCCCGACGAACTGGAAATTGTCTTGCACGATGAGTTGATGATGACCGGCTACTTCTGTCCGATATCGGGTGAGCTGCTCTCGATCGACGTGCATCGGCGAGACGACGAACCGCTCGACGAACTCGATCTTGATTTCAAGCTTTAAGCAAGCGACAACGACGGTTGGCCGCGGGCATCTGTTCGTCGCGTCACTATCGAAGTGGAGTGAGTCCTCGGGCTCGTTGGCGTGAAACGTTCGGGTCAACTCGCCGGTGCGCTCGCTCCATCGTTGACGGTACTCGCGCACGAGTACCGACGTCGCCCCGTCAGTGGACGTACGAGGAATCGCGACTCCCTTAGAGCGAGTGGGCCACGCCTATCTTGGACGCGGTGCTCATCTACACAAGGACACTGATGAGTGATCGGTACCTCGTAACCCATGTCGCCGCGCAACGAGCGCGAATAAAAGTGGTGCGTGGCGCACGTTTCACCGGCGCCTTTACTCAGCTCAGATACGCTCGACGCACTTCTTCGTTCTCGGTGATCTCCTGGTAGGTGCCGTTCGCGATCACCGAACCGGCCGCCATCACGATGACTCGATGACAAAGCGACGCGATCACGTCGAGCGCGTGCTCGACGATCAGAACGCCGGTACCGCGTTCGGCCATCATTCGCACCTCGTTCAAGAGGGCCGGCACGAGGGCCGGAGCGACGCCCACCATCGGCTCGTCCAGTAACAGAATGCTCGGCTCACGGATCACGGCCAGGGCGAGGTCGATCGAGCGCCGCTGACCTCCGGAGAGTTCATTGCCGAAGTTGTTCGCTATGTGTTGTAGACCTAGGTGGTCGAGCAGTTCCCACGCCTTCGCGGCCGCGGCCTCTTCGGAGACACGGGCGCTCCCCACGCGTAACGTCGTGGCGAGCGAGGCACCGGAGGCACCCCTCACGGAAGTAACCAGTCCTTCGAAGACCGTCATCGCGCCAAAGACGCGCGCCGTCTGGGACGTCCTCGACATCCCGAGTCGGGCCCTCTTATAGGCCGCCATTCGAGTAACGTCTCTCTCTCCGATACGGATGACCCCGGACTTCACCCGTACGTCGCCCGCGATCGCGTTCGTGAGCGATGACTTTCCAGCTCCGTTGGGCCCGATGAGTCCCACGATCTCGCCGGGAGCGAGACTCAGGTCGACGCCGCGAACCGCGGCGACGCCGTCGTAGTTAACCTCGACCCCTCGCACGTCGAGCGACACACCTACTATCTCCTTCGTTAACGTGGTCATCGTCCCTCACTCAGCATCGATTTTTCCTTATTCTGGCGCCCCCGTCGAAACATGGAGGAGACGTCGGGCATGCCCTTTCGTTGAACGATGAGCCTGCCTTCGGGCAGTATGCCGGCGGGTCGGAAGTAGAAGGTGACGAGCCACAGTAGAGCGATGACGACCCACTGGAGCGTCGAACTCAGTCCGGGATAGCCAAACGCCGGCAAGAAGGAAGGAAAGACGCCGAAGATAACGGGCACCAGTAGGGCGCCGAGAAACGCCCCTCGATTGTTACCCCGACCACCGATGTACACCGCGACGAAGACGACGAACGTCTCAACGAAACTCCACGCGTCCGGCGACCAGGCGCCGAGAAACTCGACGAGCAGCGCCCCGCTGAACGCCGCGAGTCCACCGCCGATCACGAAGACGACGAGGCGAAGAAACTGTACGTTGATACCGAGGTGCGTAGCGAGGATCTCATCTTCACGCATCGCTCGCAGAGAGCGCCCCCACGAGGATCGACAGAGCCACTCAATCCCTAGGTAGACGATGATGCAGATGACCGCCATCCAGCCCACGTAGAACCACTGGTACCCCGACCTCGAGAGGTGCATCACGCCATTAAAGGGTTGCGGGATACCCGAGAGTCCGTTCGCACCGTTAAAGAGACTTACGTTGGCCACCACCACTTGGAGTGAGATGATCGCCACCACCAGCATGATCACGGCGACAAAGTCCGAACGAATCTTGCGGGTCAAGACCACGAAGCCGAGTATCGCGGCCAGCACCGCTCCGGCGAGAGTCCCAACTATCAGCGGGAGTGGGAAGCTCAAGCTCGAACCGAAGATGTAGCTCTGGTACGAGTGGCTCGTGACCGGTCCGAGCGAGGTAACCGCCGCAAAGTAGGCGCCGACTGCCTGAAACACGATCCACCCGAAGTTGATGATTCCCGCGTATCCAAACTGCAAGTTGAGCGACCACGCCGACAGCGCGTACACGCCCAAGTACACGAGTGATATTGAAACAAAGTCCTGCATTAATCTTCCTTAGCTAATTTATTGGGGAGGACAACGGTCTGAAGTGAATTTTCTTGTTACGACGATGAGATCTAAACCGTGATTTGAACTCTTTCGGCCACGAGGCCACCTTGTAGCAACTTCGGATTCGCGAGGAGCGCGAGCGCGAGCGCGCCGTACGCAACGACGCTGTCGTAACTTGACGCCCCGGCAATGCTCACGACTTGAGTGACGATACCGAGCACGAGCGACGCGAGCACTGCTCCGCGCACCGACCCGGCCTTGCCCATGAGCGCCGCCACGATAACCAGTGGCATCAGCGAGTCACCGGTAAACGCGTTCACGGTGAAGATGTCGATCGTGAACACAGCACCCGCCATCCCGCACAGAAAGCCACTCATCAACCAAGCGACGGTGATAATACGGCTCGTCGCGATACCGCTGGCGCGCGCGAGGTCGGGATCGACCGCGGTCGCCCGAAGAGCTTTACCCACTTTGGTGAGGTTCAAGAAGGAATCGAGCAAGATAAAGACACTCACGGCGAGAATGACGAGTATCAGCTGCGTGGTCGTGAAGCGAATCGGACCGATCGAGTGGGCGTGTTCGAGCCCCATATTCAATATGTACGTGTTACTGCGCGTTACTGCGGCCAGAGTATTTTCCAGGATGAGCGCCACCCCGAAAGTGATCATGGCCATCTCGAAGAGCGCCGCCCCTTTGCGGACATAGACGGTAAGAATCGTCTTCGCCACGAGTAAGGTCAACAGACTCGTACCGATGCCAGCGAGAATGACCGCGATCCAGACGTTTACGCCCCACACGTGCAAGAGATAGCAAGAGAACGCGCCGAAGGTCATAAGCGCCCCGTAGCCAATGTTCAGTACGTTCGTCAGCCCGAACTGGAGTGTGAACCCCATGGCACCGAGAAGAATACTGGCGGCGGCAATGATCCCAAACCCAATCCCTTCAATGTAAAGATTCATCGTTAAACTCCCTTGACCTTAAAAGTTGACTAAATGCTGGCGGGAGGAATAGACATTCCGCCGGAAAAGAATAGAGATCCGAGGTCAGACGTCTCACGTAACGTAGAGGCGGCCCCGGCGAGGCGAACCTGCCCCTGAACAAGTACGTAGCCCCAGGTCGCGACCGCGAGCGCCATTTCAACTCGTTGCTCGATCATGAGTACGGCCTGACCTCTTGCGGCGAGTCCGGCGACAACTTCGTTGATCACCCTCGCGGCGACGTTCGGCGCCAGGTTGGACGTGGGCTCATCGAGAATTAGAACGCTCGGTTCGGACATTAGAGCTCTCGCGATGGCGAGCATCTTGCGCTCGCCACCACTCAACGCGCCGGCTTTGCGATGGCGCATGGCGGCGAGAACCGGAAAGATCTCCAGTACTTCGTCGATCCGACTTCGTACTGAAGCGTTCGAAAGAATGTAGCCACCCATCTCGAGGTTCTCCCACACGCTGAGCGTGGGGAAGACATCTCTCAGCTGAGGTACGTAACCCACACCGTGACGGATTCGGGCCTGTGGAGAGATCCGCGATAGATCGGTCCCCTTCAGCGTCAGCTTTCCCTCGATGAGCGGTAGCTGACCATTTATTCCCTTTACGAGAGTGCTCTTCCCGGCCCCGTTCGGACCAATGAGAACAACAATTTCTCCCTGGCCGACTTGGAGACTCGCGCCATCGACGATCTTCAGTGGCCCATAGCCAAAACTGACCCCTTCGGCGACCAACGTCGGCGTGGGCCGGTTGAGGGCGCTGTCGTCTATTGCCGACGCAGCGCCCCCAGCCTTGATTCCCGTGTTACTTACTTCATTTGTCAAGCGGCACCCAATGCCTTTGCCGTGATGACGAACTTGGTCGTCTCGTTGGCGAAGACGCCGGTCGGCCACGCAATTGCTACCTGGTTGCCGTAGTAGTTGTGGTACTTGTTGTAAACAATTTTGCCCACAGTACCGACGTAGTCAATCTTCTTGTGCTTCGCGAGCGCGGCTTTTCCTTGAGCGAACGTGTAGACCGTCTTGACGCCGGCTCCAGGAGTAGACACCTTCGGGATGAAACGGTTGTAGACCGAAGGCTGCACGGACTTGGCCGCCACCATAGCGAGCGCCTGGATAATCACGCCGTCGTAGCACGCTTCGGAGTACGCGTCGTTGTCCCACTGGGACGCCGGTGCCACTAGCTTCGAAGCAACAGCCTTGATGGCGTTCCTATAGGCACTGTCCGCCTGATTCCGAGACGCCGCTTGCGCGGTTACCGAAGTGACATCGTTTTCGAACGCGCTGACGCCGATGCCCGAAGACACTGCGGACATCCACGTAGACAACACCGTTCCAGAGTCGCCCATAATCGGCGGCACGGTACCCAACTGCGCCAGATCACCGAAGAACGTACCGGCAGTCGTGGCGTCTTCCTCAGTCATAATCACTTGAGGAGCGTCAGCGAGAAGCTGCGCCGCTTGGGACTGGTACGAGGGCTGGTCGGGGGTGAGCCCAACGTTGTCGACGATCGTCAGCTTCAGCAACTTCGCTGCGGCCAAGATTCCCGGAAGGTCACCCTGAGCAGTCGCGTCGGTTCCAAAGACGAGAGCAATCTTGGTGTAGCCCTGCTTCTTCGCCCAAAGGGCCATCGCGATACCGTTCGTAGCGTCCGGTGGAACGTCCCGCCAGAAGTACTTGTAGTGATTGATATCAAACGCCGACGAACCCGCTTGGGAGTTCATCGGGAGCTTGGCCGAGTTGAAGAGAGGCGCCAACTGGACCATCGTTGCACTGTCGGAGCCGGTAATTCCAACGAGGTTCGCCTGACTACCTAGAAAACGCTCCACCAAAGGCAGCGCGTCTGCGGGGTCTCCACGAGTGTCGACGGTGACAACTCCCATCTTGTGACCAAGGATTCCTCCGGCTTTATTGATTGATGCCGCTGCCGGATAGACACCCGCCGATAGCACGCCGCCGATAAACGACTCGGCACCGGTAAAGGCCGTTACGAGTCCCTCAATTATTTTGGCGTGCGGCTTAATGGTCTTTGTGGACGCCCCTGCGGACGTAACACTGGTACCAATCGTCATCGTTCCGGCGATTACTACTAAAGCAACTGATGCGACCAGCCGCCCACTTCGGTGTGAAGAAAACATTCAACTCCCCCATATTCTACGCTCATCGCAATTAGCCTTGCTCGTCACAGTTGCACTGTCACCGCTCGACCATTGCGTTTTTCTTATCTGCTTTATCACAGAACTTTTAAATTAAATCGTCGCCTCACGACGCTCAACAACTGTCCGTGTAGCAAGCGAGACTCGCGTCCCAAAATCGCCACGAGGTCGCAAAATTTTCTCATTCACGACGGCACTCGAAAGAGTTGCGATGACGATTTTCTCTTCATGGTTCGCCCCGACTTCGCTTAAGCGCTCGGCGCGATCACAACTGCCATCACGCAGGTCGTGTCCGACTCGTTGATAATCCGGCGTCGTTCATTGGCCGCGAGGAATACCGAGTCCTTCGCGCGCAGCGTTACCGTCTCGTCTTCGGTTTCGACGGTTATTTCACCCTCGAGTACCAGATAGACCTTCTCGGCTCCCGTGGCATCCCACTCCGCGCCACCGCCGGGCGCGAAGTTAGAGACGCCCAACCAGAACGAGGTCACGGGCGAAACTTCGGCGCCCTGGAGACGCCGGGCCTCACAACCGTGATGGTTCGCAGCTTCGTAGGGCTTGGCTTCACTAAATCGAGTCACGTTCACGACGCCGTTCCGCCTTTTTCCATGCGGAAAGTGCCCTTAGGGTCAACCATCGCCACGAGGCGAACAATGCATCCGTCACCACCGACCCAGCGCCACGGGAAGGCCGCAAAAGTCACGCGCTGGCCGTTCACGTCGTCAATGTCACCACCGACGTTTTCGAAACCAATGATGTCATTACCCAGTAGGGCACGGTGACAGGGTTCCCAACTCGGGAAGTCCTCGATGACCTCACGACCGGTGGTCTCCTTGTATTCCTTGTTCGCCCACGGCAACAGGCCGTTGGGAGCACCCGGCCCGTGAGGGCCAATAGCCGTCGCCAAGGGGTGGTCGAGAGCCTGGGTGTCAGTACCAACCGCGCGCACGCCACGCTCGGCAAACCATTCGCCGGCGCTCTTGTCAAAACCAGGAGAGTACGCGTAGTACATGCTGTTGTCGCCGTAGTGGTGGTGCCAACCCGTGTTGATCATGACGATGTCGTTCGGCTGAATCGTGGGCGTCGCGGCTTCAAGGTCAGCGGCACTAACGACTTCCCACTTTTGCTTGGGAATCGAGACCACAACGCCCGTCCCAAAGAATCGCCAGAGCGGAATCTCGTGCAGTAGAGGAGTGCCCTCAATGACGTGGCCCGGGACGTCGACGTGCGTACCCGAGTGCATGACGGTCGTGATCTTTTGGGTGAGCACCCCCGAACGCGCCATGGTGTGCAGACGTTCAATCTTCACGTCCTCGAAGTACGGCCAGGCGGGAACACCATGTCCCCAGGGGTGACTGAGCTCGTAGTAAAGGATGCCCGTGACTGGATCGACCTCTGGCGCCATCAGACAACTCCATTCGTGTAGGGCCAGACCTAAATCCAACGGCCTGGTGATTTCGTACTGGAACAAGATGTCCTGACTAGCAGAACAGCGACGAGTATTTCACATCGATGGCGACTTGTCAAACGCATCAAAGACACCAAACCGTCTCGGTACCTATCGGCGAGAAAACGAACGGTTTGAGGGGCCAAAACCGCTGACGGACAGGTTTTACCTAGTCCGCAGCGAATCCTCGACGCGGTGCGCGAGCTCTCGACGAAGAGAGAACCTTCCGCTTTTGCGCGACGAGTGAGGTCGTTCTCGCCCGGCGAAAACGGTTACGACCTTCAACTGGACGTACTCGTCGATCGAGTCGCAGCAAAAATATCTCCCTGAAATATTTTGCTTTGATCACAATGAAAAGTCCTCGGTGCGTTTGAGCGACCTAGCAGCGCCGCGGGTCGCCACTGATACTCGAGGGAGAGCGACGTCGAACGAATGCGCGACGCCATCCGTCGTATGACGACAGTGGTAGGCGCGTTTTAGACCGAAGGCGTGCCCTCATGTTCGACCGGTGTGAGTTCGTACGCGCGAGAGATCTTGCTCTATGACGAGCCGTCGCGCGGACTCTCGAAGAACGTTACTTTTTACAAAAATGATCGGCGCAACGTCGTCGTGATTTGATTCTGAATTCCAACACTGCTACTTTTGCTCATAACATACGCTGTACCAGGATGTGGAACAGCAAACGGGAGCGGAAACTTGTTATGACGAATGCGGCCAAAAACCTTATGGATTTCGCTGGTCAATCAATCTTGGTAGTCGGTGCCACCGGAGCGCTCGGCAGTGCCACGGCTCTGCGCCTGAGCGAACTCGGCGCCAACGTCACCATGACCGGCGCCAACGGCGAGAAACTGCGCGAACTCGAAGGAGAGATCGCCCAGCACGGAGGCTCATCGCTTAGCGTCAACCTCCGCCCCGAAAACGAGTTGGACGCGAGTGAGATCGTCGCGCGCGCCGTCGAGCGTTTTGGTCGCGTCGACGGGCTCGTCGTCGCCAGCGGTACCAACAAGGTCGCGATGATCACTGATATGACGCTCGAGCAGTTTGACGACGTGATGAATGCCAACGTTCGAACCACGTGGCTCATCTGTCGCGCCTTTGGGGCCGAGTTGTTGAAGTCTGGTTCGTCCGGCAGTGTCGTGATTGTCACGTCAACGCGCGGACTGCTCGGTCTCGGGGCCGGCTACAGCGCGTACTGTTCGTCCAAGGGTGCGGAGAACTTACTCACCCGCACACTCGCGGCCGAGTGGGGCGCGTCAAACATCCGCGTGAACGCCGTTGCCCCAACGGTCTTTCGTTCCAACCTCACTGCGTGGATGTACGAGAACGACGAGCGCGCAGTTAAGACCCGCGAGGGCATGCTGTCACGCATTCCGCTCGGTCGACTCGCCGAACCCGAAGATGTCGTTGGACCAACACTCTTCTTCTTGAGTGAGGCGTCGGGCTTCTGCACGGGACAGATTCTCTACGTCGACGGCGGTTACACCGCGTGCTAGACGACAGCGATCGCTGGCAACTTCTAGAAGGAGGTCGCGTAGCGGTCCTCGGCGCAGGCCTCATGGGCCACGCCATCGCGGCGATTTTTGTCAACGCCGGCTACGACGTCACGTGCGTGGAACCCGACGCCTCCACCCGTGAGTCTCTCGCCAAGCGGGTTGACGACGTCATCGCCCAACTGCCCGCTGGGGCGACGACGACGAGAACAATTAGCGCCGTGAGTGACCCATCCGAACTCGACCCCGCGACGCTACTGGTCGTTGAAGCTGCGCCGGAGCAACTCGCTCTCAAGCAAGAGCTACTTTCGCGAATCGCGAAGATCTGTCCGGACGCGGTACTGGCGACCAATACGTCGGTCTATCGCGTGGGTGACGTTGGCGCATTAGTTGACGACCGATCACGCGTCATCGGCACGCACTGGTGGAACCCACCTCACCTCATACCGCTCGTTGAAGTCATCCAAGGTTCGGAGACCAATCCGGCGATCGTCACCGGCATGACGGCACTGCTGCGTTCGCTGGGCAAGACCCCGGTTCACGTACAAAAGGACACCCCGGGATTCATCGGTAACCGTCTGCAACACGCCCTCTGGCGAGAAGCCATGGCGCTCATCCAAGAAGGTATCTGCGACGCCACCGCCGTAGACGTGGTCGTGCGCAATAGCATCGGACTTCGTCTTTCCGAGGTGGGACCCATTGAAAATGCCGACTACGTGGGGCTCGATCTCACGCGCTCGATCCACGAGTACGTGTTTCCCTCCCTCAGTACCGCTCAGAAGCCACTGCCAATCCTTGAAGAGGCGGTCGCTGCCGGTCACCTCGGTGCCAAAACCGGTCGTGGACTGCTCGAGTGGCCCGAGGGTGCGCGTGAAGCGACGGGCCGACGACTGGCTGCTCGTGTGAAGTTGCTCACGTCGTTAATTGGAACTGATCACGCCTCGACGCAATGAATCCGCGTCGGACAGTGACGGCGCCAAAGCGTCGTCCTCGAAAACATTGAGCGAGTGGCCGTAGCACTGACGAAGACACTTTCATCTGCGAAGTAGAGAAACTGCGTTTCCAGGTCGACACCTCGGTCGAAGAATGACGTCGCCAAGCTTTTCTTTGCGTTCAACACTGCCCACCGATTGAACACCAACTCGCAAAAGCCGTTGACCTCTCGTCAACCGTCGCGCTCTCGTGCACTTCGCGTCACGTCGCGCTACCGCGCTCGCTACAACCAGGTGACCAGGTGCCGACGTGCGCTGCACCACTGATGCGCCCTCGACGTCTCGAACACACCATCCACGCGACAAGGGTTTCATCCGCCCGGCAACTGTTGATGAACATGTTTCTCGCCAGCGACTACGTGGATGATTCGAACTAACATCACGTCACGTCACGTCACTGAAAGACAGGGGTCGCCAATTTCATTCCTTGCGCAGCTCACGACTGAGCTCTTTGCGGTTCGTCACGATGACGCCACGAATGAGGCTGCTCGACTACGTCTCTTTGACGCATCCGTTGCCTGGAGCGCCGCACGCGGTGCGCATGGTGATTCAATCTCGGCCGTACTCGGATCGCTCTTCGGTACCACGCCCGATTCAAGAAGTGCCCCCGCCGCGCGCATCCTCGAACTCGCCGCGCGAGGACGAGCCACTGAAGTTGACGATATCCACCTCGCTTCTTGCACCACACCGGGGACGGGCGTCTGCGCCACGGTAATCGCGTTGGCATCGCTCGTGCCTCGCGCGCCTGCGGAACAGGCGCTGCAAGCTATCGCTGCGGGTTACGAAGCCATGACCCGCTCGGCAACCGCGCTCGGTGGTCCCGCCCTACTTTCGCAGGGCATCTGGCCTTCGCGCGCGGTCGCCCCGATCGCGAGCGCCATCACCGGCGCAACGTTGCTCAATCTCGACCTCGCCACGACCATCGAGGCCGTCGCCATCGCCGCGGGCTGGCAGTGCGAAGCTGCGCTGCCCGAACCGTCGCGTGAACTCTCCTACGCCGAAGCGGTACTCATCGGTGCCGTGGCCGCCATTAGCGCCAGCCACGCTATGCCCGGCGATCCAGCAGCCCTAGTGGACTGGGAACGTCGCGCCGTCCGACGTGGCGATGACGGAAAGTTGCACGCCGACGCTTCGATTCCCGCGGTAATCGCCACCACAATCAAGCCTTTCTGCGGGGCGCGACAGACCCTTGCGGCAACTTCAGCTCTACTCGAGATCGTGGAAACAGCATCACTCAGTGTCGACGAAATACTTCGCGTTCGTGTCGCGGTTCCGCCATTGCATTTTGCGATGGTGAACCGCACCTCCATAGAAACTCGACTCCACGCCATCTCGAGCATGCAGTACCAGGTCGCCCTCGCCTTACTGCACCCAGAGGATCTTTATGACCTTGAACGTGAACCTATTGCGGATGAGGCAATGACTGAACTCATGAGTCGAGTCGAAGTGCGCGCGGAGCCGAGTCTTCTCGAGCACTTCCCCGAACAGTGGAGCGCCCTTGTCCAGATCGATACCGTCTCCCAAACGCTGCGTCTGCGCGCGGACAGCGCGCGTGACGAGCTACTGCTCAGCTGGGAAAACCTTCACGCAAAGGGCGAGAAGCTCTTTGCCCGCGCCGGGGTGCCCAGCGAGCACCTCGCCGCGTTGCAGGACTTCATTAGTACCTTTAGTGAGGTTGGCGCACTCGGAGATCCCTCCTACCTCGCTCGAATCTTGCGATAAGCACCGCGGTCGCTCAGCGCCTTCACTCGCTTACGCTCACTGCTCTATTGATCACCACGCTCGCGTCGCTGGATACGTCGTCAGCGAAAATACAACATCTCCCTGAGCCGAGATGATCTCCACGTCACCCTCGCTACGTCACGATCTTGGAAGCGTGACGCAGTTCGAACGTCGACGACGACGTATCGACGGAATGCTGCGGTGATGAGAGAAGCTTGTTGCACGACAGCGGATACTGTGTTGCCGTTAGACAATGAGTCAGGAATCCTGAGATTTTGGCGTGACAACGAGGAGACAGAAACATGGCCAAGCTTCAACTGAGCCTCGCCTGTGGCGATTACGAGATTATGCGTGCGCTCGCCGATGGGACCGTCCAGCCTGACGGCATCGAACTTACGGTGCTCACGAAGGACCGTGCGCGCATCTTGCAAACCGCTCGCCGAAAAGAGTGCGACCTCGCCGAGTTCAACGTCACCCGCTACTTCCTTGACAGCGAGAGTGACCCGGACCTCGTCGCGCTACCGGTATTTCCCCATCGCCGCTTTCGCCTCGGCTTCATCTTCGTCAACACCGCCGCCGGGATCAAAGAACCACGCGACCTTATCGGTCGTAACCTCATAATTCGCGGCGAACGACCCGCCGCAGTAATTTGGTTGCGAGGAATCCTCAACGAGCACTTTGGCGTCCCCTACGACCAGTTGAAAATTGTCGACCCGTTGGGTCTCCTCGGTGAAATTCCGGCTGGCGGCGTGGCCGACATGGGGCCCGACGGATGGCAATCACGCAGCGAGCAAATGCTGCTCGACGGCGACGTCGACGCGTTGATCTCCCCCGGCGTCCCCCCATCCTTCATCGACGGGGACCCGAGAATTGGTCGGCTCTTTCCCGACTTCAACGATCGCGACATTGACTACTACCGCGAGACCAAGATCTTTCCTATCATGCACGCCGTCACGATCCAACGCAGTCTGATTGAGCGGGCCCCGTGGGCACCGATAAACCTCTTGAGGGCCTTCAGCGAAGCCAAGGCCATTGCCTACAGTCGCGCCGTGAATCCGCGTACGGCGCCGCTCGGCTTCTTCCAGAAAGCGTGGGAAGACCAGCAGGCAATCCTTGGATCCGACCCGTGGATCTATGGAATGAACGATGCCAACCGACACAACTTGGATACGATCTTGCGTTACTCCGCTGAGCAGGGACTGGTGAAGACCACCCGCAGTCTCGACGAGCTGTTCGTCAATCTGGACGAAGCCAAGCTGTCTCGCTTTAGCGGTCACTGAGTTCGCGACACCGCGTTGCCCGTCGGGAAATTCGGCGACGCCGAGTAACGGCGTCGTGAGCTTCTGCCGCTGCGCCGCGAGCGTACGCCTCGGGCGTGACGCTAACGGCACTGCGTCGATCGAGTGGGAGTTATAGTTCGCTGCGCGGCGAATTCGATCGGCGAGGTCATAGTGAAATGCTCGCGACTTTGGGAGAAGCCAAATGGGTGACCTGACCGGAGTGCGAGTTGTAGTAACCGGGGCCACGAGTGGCCTTGGCGCCGCGATGGCCGACGCACTGCTTCTTGCCGGAGCCACCGTGGCTTTCGCTAGCCGACCTACCGCGCGACTCGACGCGAACGTGAGCCAGCGCCGGATCCAGGGCTTGGACGCAGTGTCGCTGCCCATGGACGTTCGCGATCCGACGTCGGTGCAAGCGGCGGCCGATCGAACGCTCGAGCTCCTTGGCGGCATCGACGTGGTAGTGAACAACGCGGGAATTGGGATGGGAACCGTGAATCCCCGTTTCCTCGAAGTGGCCACGCCCTTCTACGAAGTGACCCCCGACAAATTTCACGACGTGGTTGCGACCAACCTGACCGGCTACTTCCTCGTCGCCCGGGCATTTACGCCGCTCTTCATCGATCAAGGCAGGGGCCGCTTCATCAACGTGACGGCGAACTACGAAACGATGCGTCGTAAGGGCTTCGTGCCCTATGGTCCATCTCGCGCGGGCGCGGAGGCACTGAGCCTCATCATGGTGGAAGACCTTCGACCCTATCGCGTCACCGTGAATCTCTTGCTTCCGGGCGGAGCCACCGACACCGGAATAATTCCCAGCGATGTTTCCAAAGAAATTCGAAAAAGCCTGCTCCGTCCTGAGGTTATGGGAGCGCCGACGTTGTTTCTCGCCTCATCTGAAGCCAATGGCCTCACCGGAGAGCGAATCGTTGCCCGAGACTTCGACGACTGGCTCGTGGCCTTTCGTAATAGACCAACGCAAACCCATCGTGATGAATTACCGCACTGACAACGACGACGGACGGGCAACGTTCAGATTCGCTTCGCGATACAAACAGCACAGTGTCAACTTGGTCGCGTCCAGCAAAAATTCAAATGAACTCCTCGAGCGGCCGACGAGGTTGACACTGGTAGTACCGAATCGAGGTCACCAAGCCCGGAAGCACGACGCTTCGTCCCTCTGAAGTAGACGTATCGCGAGCGCTACAGCGCTATGAGAAATTCCGGTTCGGTCGCCGCACGTACTTCTTCTATCGTCACTCCAGGTGCCAACTCTCGCAGTACGAGACCCTCGGGTTCGACGTCAATCACGCAGAGGTCCGTAATGATGCGCTGGACGCACGACTGGCCCGTCAGTGGCAAAGAGCATTCGCGCACAATCTTGTGCCCACCATCCTTGGTCGTGTGCTCCATCATGACGATTACCCGTCTCGCGCCGTGGACCAGGTCCATCGCTCCGCCCATTCCCTTCACCATCTTTCCGGGAATCATCCAGTTGGCCAGGTCTCCGGTAGCCGACACCTGCATGGCGCCAAGCACCGCAACGTCGACGTGACCTCCGCGAATCATCGCGAACGAAGCCGCCGAGTCGAAGAACGACGCACCCGGCACCACGGTGACAGTCTCCTTGCCGGCATTGATCAGATCGGGGTCGACTGCGTCAGGGGTTGGATAGGGGCCTACCCCGAGTATTCCGTTCTCGGCGTGCAGGACGACGTGCATGCCTTCGGGTACGAAGTTCGGCACCCGGGTCGGTAGCCCGATTCCGAGATTCACGTACTGGCCGTCAGCCAATTCGGCGGCAACTCGCGCGGCCAGTTCGTCAGATGTCAGTCGACTCACGACGTCACCGTCCTTTTTTCAATTCGCTTTTCCACGTCAGCCGCGAGTACCACGCGCTGGACGAAGATGCCGGGCGTGTGCACGTGCATCGGATCGAGCTCACCGGGTTCGACGATTTCTTCGACCTCGGCAATGGTTATTTTGCCGGCGGCAGCGCACAGTGGATTGAAGTTCTGAGCGCTCTTCTCGTAGATGAGGTTGCCGTGGCGATCGCCGTAGCGCGCGTGCACCAAGGCGAAGTCGGTGCAAATGCTTCGCTCGAGCACGTACGAGCGACCATCAAACTCACGAACTTCCTTGGGCGGAGATACCACGGCGATGCCACCCGCACCGTCGTATCGCCAGGGCAGTCCTCCCAGCGCGACCTGTGTTCCCACGCCCGCCGGCGTGAAGAAGGCGGGGATGCCCGCACCGCCCGCTCTCAGTCGTTCGGCGAGCGTGCCCTGGGGAACCAACTCCACCTCTAGTTCGCCTGAGAGAAATTGTCGCTCGAATTCCTTGTTCTCACCAACGTAGGACCCAGTAGTTCGCCGGATGCGCTTGGCTGAGAGCAACATACCCAAGCCCCACTCGTCGACACCGCAGTTATTGCTCACCGTCTCGAGGTCCGTAACGCCACTGGCGAGCAACGCCCCAATCAACGTGCTCGGGACGCCGCACAAACCAAACCCGCCCACCGCGAGCGACATTCCGTCTTCAATGTCTTGCACCGCGACGGCCGCGCTGTCCACAACTTTGTCCATCACGTTCCAATCTATGTGGTGAGCGACATCTATGTTCCTCACGGAGTCGGTCCCGAGATTCTAAGCACTCCGAATTACTGTAACGCCTGCGAGCACGGCGCCCCGAAAAACAAATCTCGACGATCAACGACAGCCGCGCACTTAAGAGATTCGAAATCTTCTCCACCGGCGACCCCGAGAGCGTACGCGCGACGCGCGACCAACACCATCAAGACGGGTTCGAGTGACGCTAGTTAACGACACCGAGCAACGTTTGTGCAGACTCAACGATCCTTTTGCGGGCTCGATCCGATAAGACGATTTCTGATAGAAATATTCATCGAAGAAAAACCATCGAGGGTCGCGCCGTGCGCCGAGGCAACCCCCGCGGAAACTGCAAATGAAAGGGCCATCATGAAAGCTCACCTAACTACTGTTCGACCTCCCCTGCCCGAAGGGATCGTCCTCGAGGAGAACGTCTACGTCACGATGAGAGACGGTGTGCGACTCGCCGCGGACATCTACCGTCCGGCGAAAGAGGGTAAGTACCCGGGGATTCTCTCGATGTCTCCTTACATAAAGGAGATGCAGCAGTGGCCGCCGGCGATATCGCACTCGATTGAGGCTGGCAATACTGCGTTCTTTGTTCCCAAGGGCTACGTCCACGTCATCGTCTCGGCGAGGGGTTCGGGCCTCTCCCAGGGGCAGTGGAGCCCGTTCGATTTAGCGACACAGCAAGACGGCTACGACATGGTCGAGTGGATTGCCCAACAGTCTTGGTGCAACGAGAGTGTCACGATGCTGGGAGACTCCTACTTCGGCATCATGCAGTGGCTCGTCGGACTTCAAAAGCCACCGCACCTCAAGTGCATCGCCCCCGCTGATGGCTCCACTGACTTTTATCGCGACTACGCGTGGAAGGGTGGACTCTTCAACACGGGATTCTTTGGGATGTGGGGACCGGACACCCTGGCGCAGTGCTTCTGGCCCGGAGAGGTGGACGGAAAACTTCCTCCCGCGGACTTTATGGGTGATTTTCTGGCGAACTCTGAAGACGGGCCAACCTGGTGGGCCATCTCGGCGTGGAAGCGAATGGCGGAGTTGGAAGTACCGGTTCTCAGCGTCGTCCCTCAGCCGAGCGCCAATCACTCACGCGGTCAACTATGGGCGTACCCAAAGATCAATAGTCCCAAGAAGTTGATCGTCTTGCCGTGGAATCCGCAGTCACACGTTCTTTTCATGGAGAGCATCCCGCTCAATGAATACATACTGCGCTGGTTTGACTACTGGTGCAAAGGTATCGACTCGGGCATCATGAAAGAACCCGAGGTGATGATTTTCGACGCCATCACGAAGGTTTGGCGATACGAAAACGAGTACCCGGTCGCCCGTACGCAGTGGACCAAGTACTTCTTTCACGGCGACGCACAACATCCCTCAACTGACGCCCCTTACGGGACTCTGAGCACCGAAGCCCCTAAAGCCGAAGCCCCGGATTCGTATCCGACCGGCTCTCGACTGCCGTTCACCGTTGACATGAGTCACGACCCTATGACCCCGCCCGAAACGGTGAAGGTCATCACGGGCGAACCTCAGATTGCCTTCGTCTCGCCACCCTTAAAAGAGGATTTGAAGGTGTGGGGACCGACGAGTGTTTCCTTTTGGGCATCGATCAACACCTTGGACATGGCGTTCTTCACGAAGTTGGCTGACGTTGATGAGGAAGGGAACAAGCGCTTCATCTCCGAGCACGTCCTTAAAGCTTCGTGTCGCGAAGTTGATGAGACCAGGTCGTCTCCCGGGCTGCCGTTTCATCCCTACCAGAATCCCAGCCGACCAGTGTCCGGTGAAATCTACGAATACCAGCTTGAACTCCCACCGAAGTTCTGGACTTTCAAGAAGGGTCACCAGATCTGGCTGCAGATTTCCAGCGACGAGAACACGTACCACTTGATGCTCCATACCGTGTACACGGCGGAACTGTTGCCCGTCCCCGGGACGGCAACCATTTACCACGATGAGGATCACCCCTCACACTTGCTGCTGCCCGTCATTCCCGACGCGCCAGAGATACAGCCCGTTTCCAAGCCAGTGGCTGACATCACGTGGCCTCTCGTTTGACATCGGGTCAATCACGCGACTGAACCTTGGCCACCCTTGGAGAAGTTCCTACGAAACAATCTGCCTACTGGTCACCTCACCAGTTCGCTCGTTTCGCTCGAGCCAAGTTCGGTGACGTCCAGAGCGATCACCCTACATTCGTGGTTGACGCGCTGGACGAAGAGGGACGTTCGCGTACGCATCAGCCGCTGCAAATGCTGACTACAGTTTGCGACAACACCGGGAAAGCTCGGCACAATGATTGTTGACGTCCACGCCCACTACTATCCCCGCGAGTATCTCGATCTCATTGGCCGACCCGAGCTACCCGTGAAGGGAGCGGCACCTCTAAACGATCTGTCAATAGCCGAGCGCCTAGCCCTCATGGACCGCATGGGGATCGATATACAGATTCTGTCGCTGTCCCAGGCCCAGCCCTACCTGAGCGACGCCGGTGCCGCGGCGAACGCGGCGAAAGTAGGTAACGACCTCTACGTCGATCTCTGTCGAGAGTATCCGGACCGCTTCTTTTCATTTGCTGCGTTGCCTCTGCCGCACGTCACGGAGAGCGTCAGCGAGATCTCGCGTCTGGTGGATGAGAACTACGTCGTGGGCTTCACTATGGGCTGCAGTATCGGCGAACGTAATGTGGACGACCCCGAATTTGAACCGGTCTACGCAGAACTCAATCGTCACCAGGCCTGGGTACTCTTGCACCCCACGGGTACCAACTGTCTCGTCGGTGGTACTGACTACAGCTTGAACTGGCTCGTCGGGGCCCCCTTCGAAGACACGGTCGCCGCGCTACGTCTGGTCTTATCTGGGATTGCGGACAGGTATCCCAATATCCATTTCATCGTCCCTCACCTGGGTGGCACCCTGCCCTTTCTCTTGGCGCGCATCTTGCGTCACGAGGGAGTCCGCGGTGAAGAGGCGCTGCGTCAGATGTACTACGACACCGTGTCAGGTTCGCCAGGTGCGCTTCAGTTTGCGGCGGACTTCTGGGGAGCCGATCGACTCCTCTACGGCTCCGACTTTCCCTACGGTGATCTCGGGGAGTTCGAACGTCGCCTCACCTACCTCGACGACACCAAAATCTCGGAGAGGGATTTAGATCAAATTCGCGGGGAGCGCGCCTTCGAGCTCTTGGGTCTCGCGAAGAGGCTCACCGCCCGATGAACTGACAAAAGAAGCGGCGCTCTCGCCCTTCCCCAAGACCACTGTGCACTCGTCGCTCGTAGCGACGCGCATTTACGATCGACGACGAAGTGTACGACCGCGATCCAACCGCCAAGGTCTTCAACGAACGGCGCCGCGTCGTATCACGAAGAGGCCGCGCGGATTTCGACGACGTCACCGTTCTCACCGTGGATGACGTGGTCGGTGCGACTGCGTCGAGCTCGCTCATGTCCCGCCACGATCGCCTCTTCGCGCGAGGGGTGCCGTGAGATCTCGCCGTATCCCTCGAGTTCGACGGTCCAGTAACCGTCGGACAATATGGTGTGGACGCGCCCGCGCTGATCGTCAGCGGTTCCGGTGCGTTCTGGAGCACTCGCGATGCGCACGCCGTCGCCGGGGCGCTCGTCGTCATGAGGGATTACCGGTAACAAGAGGTACGACAGGTAATCGGGACCCGAGAGAATCGTCACCTCACCTGATGGAAACGCACTGGGGTAGTTGTGACTCAGTGGGTTCATGTGCTCGTCGTTGCCGCGAATCTCCAGGCGCAGTTGGTGACCCGCCTCCAGCACCATGCACGTGGGCCAAATTTCAATGTCCACCAGCGTGGGCTGGTCCGCCACGAGGAGCTGAGCGTTGGTGTGGGTGTGCCACGGACGCCACTCGAGGCTGCGTCGTTCGTCGAGTTCACGGTGTGACGCGCGCAGCCACCCTACGGCCATCGGTACCGGACCACCGCGCGGCCCGATACCGGCGAGTTCGCTACCGTGCTCGTCGAACTGACGAAGCGCCACGAACAAATCGGTATCGGGAGCACTCGACGTGATCCACAGGTGCAGGCGAACGGGTCCGGTGATCTCGAGTTCTTCCGTGGTCGGCGCGGCGCCTAACGTCACCAAACTTTGCGGTGCGCGGTAACTCGCGCTGGCGTTGTTGGGTGGTTCGCTCCACGACAGTGCTCCCGCTCCCGCGTCGAGGTAGAGGCGCTGCCACTGGGTTCGCGCGAGCGGCCACTCGTGCTCGTTGCGCCACTCGATCTCTTCGCCGTGGCGAATGGCGAGACGCACGGGGGGATCCTTCTCGGATCCATTGTCCTCACCTTTGATCCACTTGTCGAGAAATCGCAACTGTTCGGCTTTACCCCACTCGGTGTAAAACGGGTCGATATGCGAGCCGGTCATCATCACAAGACGCTTGTCCTTCGACGACACGTTGTTGAATCCCTCGACGTTGCCACGCAGGTGCAAGTGAAAGGCTCCCCAATTACCGGCGGAGAGTAGCGGGACGACAATCTCGTCGAGCTGTGCGGATCGCTCTTGGTACCACTCGTCGAGTAGGGGCCGATTCAAGAACTGCTCGCGCCAGTCGACCACGGGACCGTTCACGAGCGGCTGATCGATGTAGTGAAGTTGCCACCAGAAGTCCACGAATCCGTTGGCGTAGATGCCACCCTGGTAGGCCCATTCACGATAGAGGTCGTTGGCGCCCTCCCACGGGACAATGGCGGCGAGGTGGGGCGGACGAAGTGCCGCGACGTTCCACTGCACGATGGCGTAGAAGGAGATGCCGAGCAGACCAACCTTGTCGTTGGACCACGACTGCGTGCCGGCCCATTCAATGACGTCGTAGTAGTCCTCGGTGTCTCGACCGCTTAATGGGTCCAGGGTACCTAACGAGTTACCAATACCCCGCGAATCAATGCGCACGATGGCGTAGCCGCGGGGAACCCACCATCCCGGATCGGGCGTCTCCCACACTGCCCACGGGCTGATGTCAAATCCGTGATCAGGGTAGCGATTGAGCCAGTAGACGTCCTTGCCGTAAGGACTCATCGTAACGATGGTTGGGTGCGGACCTTCGCCCTCGGGACGAAAGACGTCGACACAGATAGGCGATCCATCTCGCGTGGTGACGTAAACGTTCTTCTCTTCGATGAGTCGGACATCATCCCAGTCGGTCACCGTCGTGCTCCTTCGTCGCGCCGTCGCAGATGTCTCGGGCTCTTCGTCCACGACGATACTTCGAATCAACTGATGGTCATTGTTAGACGAGAACGAATAGTATTCCACTCCGGGAATGCAACGAGAAAACTGTTTCACGGCGCGAACTTCCAGAGAGCTCGTCAACACTTACGAACCCTCTCACGTGGCGAGGGACGCAGGTTCTCGAATGTCGCACCATCGTGCAAGCGAGCGAAGTTCGCTCGTTGCGACGCCATCATTTCGGGTGACGCAAGTCACGCATTCACGAGATCGGCGACGACGCAGAAGTGGCGGTCGTATCGTGGAATTGCTAAAATTGTTGTGCCCCAATGTTGCACGAGACGAATCCGGAGGATTCTTAGATGAGTGAGTTGTTTCCAGCAAAGTCCATCGCCGTTGAGGTGGTCATTTGCACTGACCCTACGCGTGAGTTCGAGTTCAACTATTGGCACGACAAGGTTCGCATTCCGAATCTACGGAAGAAGGCGGGCGTTCTCGACGTCTACCGATATCGAGACCTACGTCCTGACTACGGCGGCGGGTTCCAGGGTTTGGTGGACATCGCCGGCGAGTACGCGCGCTATCTGACGCTGTACCGCCTCAATGACCCCGATCCGTGGGGCCTCATGCAACAACTCAAACAAGAAGAGCAAAAGGACGGAGGGTTCTTGGACTGCGCCGAGATCTTGGATCTGACGGTCTGGGATTTTGTCGCGGGCAGGCAAACGATCTCGCCGCCACGTGAATCTCCCACACGGCTTCCCGACGGCATGCCGGAGTCGATACTGCTCTTCTATTCCCACATGGATCCAACGAAGAAGATGGAGCACGACGACTGGTGGCTCCACACGCACGCGCACGACGTGCTCGAGACGCCGGGTCTCGTGCAGTGCTCTCGTTACTTGACGCTCAACCCTGAGCCCGAGTTGCTTGACGCCAGAATCTTGAACGTGTACGAGATCGACGCGGACGACCCAGGAGCCGTCGTGCAGCGTGTCCTCGAAGACGACAGGAACATTCGACGTCCCCAAGGTCGATTTAGCACTTTCACCCTCCCAAATACGCCGCTTTCCATTGGCTCTGGCGTCTATCGACACTGGGACCCGATGTCGTCTTAGACGACTAAAAGAATCAGCAACAATCCGAGTTCCGTGGGCGCAGTCGCGGAGTTCGCCAATCTCATCTGGTTTCTACGTGACGAGGGCACGCCCTACGTGGCTGAAATCCGAGGCGACGTCAATCCGCGGAGTCTCGTGTCAAACCTCGGCCTTGGCCGACCACGTACATCAGCGGTTCACCCTTGACGTATCGAGTGATCTGCGAAGCCGCAAGGGTCAAGGCTTTTATATTGCCTTCACGGGTGTGACCACCAATATGTGGCGAGATGAACGATCCATGGAGAGTCCACAGGGGGTGATCAGGTGGTAGCGGCTCGGCGTCGTACACGTCTAACACAACGCGAAGGCGACCCGTTTCGACTTCATTCACCAAAGCAGGAAAATCAATCACGGGACCCCGGCCAGCGTTGATCAAGAGTGCGCCGTCTTTCATCTTCGCCAGCATCGCGGCGTCCATGAGTCCGCGGGTCTCGTTCGTCAATGGCGTGATGAGGATCACGGCGTCGGCGTCACCCAGGTGACTTGGAAGATCCTTCACCGAAAGAATGGACCCACGAGCAGTTCTGGCAAACGTGAACACCCTCATGTCGAATGCTTCGCATCGGCTCGCTATCGCCTGACCGATTGGTCCCATCCCAACAATCACTACCTTGCTACCGGACAATTCGTGTCGCCACGTTCTGACCCACTCTCGACGTGGCTGGTGAGCGACCGCGTCGACTACTCCACTGAATACGCCGAGGAGAGCGCCCAAGACCCACTCCGAGACGCCCACGTCACGACTACCACGTGCGTTGCAAAGCTGCGCCAGTTCGGGAAGGTTGTCTTCGACCCCGTCGTAGCCGGCCTTCAGAACCTGGACAACCCGCAGTTGCTGCATGTCTTGTAACCGAGGAACCAAATCCGGTAGACGTAGCGGCAGCACCAGGAACTCTATTGCCGCGATTGAGGCGAAGTCGTCCACGACTTCGGGTAATTCGAGGATCTCTACGGGAAGATCCTCGTCCAGCGCGGCCGCGATGATCTCTGCACCAGCAGGCGGAACGCCGACCACGATTCTACGAACGCCGACCGATGACATACGACTAGAACCCGCCCTCTACTGATACGACACACTTTTCGCCGTCAGTTCGCCGACCGCCCTCGCGCGAATCGTCTCTCCATCGGCTGACTTCAGCCAACGCGTCACTGCGGTGATGATTGCTTCGCGATTCACGCACCGATCACCACGATTTCCTGAGGGTAGCGGTGCAGTCGTTCGGGCGCCCCGTCGCCGGTGATGAGAAAGTTGTCACAGATCCAGGAATCGAAGCCACCACCGAACTCATAGCTTGGATGACAAGTGATGTTCATGTTGGCCGAGATCGTTGCCGGCTCATCGAATCGAACAAGTGGACGCTCCACCAAGTCATAGCCTTGACCGTGACAGTGGAGGCGCGTTTCACCGGGTCGACCATTCTTCACCATGAAGGCGTTGTACTCGTTCCACACCTCACTACACGAGACGCCTATATCCAACAGGCTTACGCAATACTCTTGCGCCTGTATCGTGAACGCGCATTCGTCGAGCATGACGCTGGGCACGGGTCCGAGCGATGCCATCCTTCCGAGCTCGGCGTAGTAGCCCCCTGGTCCATTGCACTCAATCAGGAGGCGAACTATGTCACCCTCCTCGATTACCTTCGCCTGGAAGTGCGGCGGACCGAACGGACTGCTCTGCCCCGGTTGCCAGGAGGAACACAGGTACAAGCCCTGCTCACTGCCCAACGTGCGTGCGGTGTACTCCGCTATCGCCGTCAGCTCACTCTCTCGCATTCCCGGTTTGAGCGCAGCGAAGGCGGCCTCCATCGCCGCGTCCTGAACAGCGCAGACGCTTCGAACACGCTCCAGCTCTTCGGCGGACTTCACCATCTTCACCTCATCGATGACGTCCCACTCCTCCACGAACTTGGCGTTGGGCATTTCGCGGCGGACGTACTCGATCGTCGGGTACGACACCTCAGCACTCGCCGGAACGCCAATCGTCGCGTGTTCGAATCCCGCGAGGGCCTTGACGATGAGCTCCGCGTCGTAGTACCGCGTGTAACCAACGCTCGCGTAACTCGGTGTCGTGAGGACTCGACCAATCCCGTGCAGTGGACCGCCTCCGCCCTGGGGCACAATCTGCTCACCGTGCACGGGACCCTGACGAATCAGCGTTCCCTCACCTTCAAGGGGAAATACCAAGGAAACGGGGTAGCCGTTACCAGCAGGGACGTCGCTCAGATAACGTACTGCCCCACCCATGTAGTCATTATTCGCCTGACACACGAGGACATCGATCCCGCGGTCCGCCATCCTTTCGCGTACGGCTCTCCAGCGTCTCTCGAGCTCCGCGTTCGAGATCGGTGTATTAATCCTCGACGACATCGCTGCCATGTGGTCTCCTCAACGCATCTACTTTTCCGGAATAATTCTAATTCTTCGCGAAGATCCGACTAGCGGCCCACGAAGTTTTTAGTGAGTGAAGTCAACGACGACACGTAGTATGTCGCGCGGGTTCTTCTGACGTCATCATCGAGATACTTTTATCTAACCGCTCGCCCCACTCGCTCGCTCTTCGCACGACCCTTTGACGTCGCGTGTACTGCTCTGGTGACACACACGTTACGGCGTGAGTTGTTGGCGATCGCAGAACTCATCGATGACGTCCTTTTCTATGACGGACACGCCACATTGAGAAAGTAGCGTCGCCAGGGTCGTCACCTCGAGGCGCCTCGGCCTAGGCATCGGCGCACGCATCAATGGATTAGCAATGAAGCCGCGCAACCACGCCCCGGCCTTGTAACGAACGTGTAGGCGACCGAAGTCGGAGAAGACGTACTCGTTCAACTCCGCGAGTCCGTTAGTCCAAATCTCCGTGGCGCGAACGACGTCGCCAGCCTTCCACGCCGCGATATGTTCCATCATGGGCTCTAGGGCATAGTTGAACGCACCAGAGGACGTACCGTCGAACGCGTTGTTCGCTAGATTCTCATGGAAGTACTTGCCAACGGCGCCGAGGATGTCCACGGGTCTATCTGCTTCGCGGATCACGCGCGATACCGCGCGATAGCCGTCATAGTTGTACGTCATCTTCCAACCAACGACGTTGGGCACTTCCGCGATGACTTGGCGAGTCACGCGGTCCGAGAGACCCACGCCGAAGGCCGCACTCGTCTTGCCCACGGGATGGATCACCATCGGGAGGTCGACTTCAGCGCGAATCGCGTGGAGAAGGTCGATAAGGACTTCTGGGTACTTGTCGGAGTCCCAAGACTGAGTGATGTCGCCAGCGCCAATCGGGGGGAAGACGAAAAGGCCCTGCACACCAGCGTCCGCGGCGTCGCGAGCGGTTCGTACGGCGCCAACGGTGGTGACGTCGACGACCCCGCCCAGCACCGGCGCCCGGCCGGCGGTCTCTTCAAGCACCGCGCGAATCACCTGCGTGCGCTCTTCGTAGTCGAGCGCGAACAACTCTCCGGCCTCAGGGTTGGCGATGATCGCCATGCCGGCCGTTAAATACTCTGGCGTGAGGAAACGGCGAAGAAAGGATCGATACCCCTTCTCATCGATCGAACCATCCTCGAGAAAAGGAAGAACGGGAGTGACGAACAACTTCCCAAACGGCTCGTAGTTCATGAATCTTCCCCCTTCGGTGAGCACCGTGCTCCCCACGTACTGTAATCCGTGGTACAACATGTATCGTAATACGGGATAGCAACTAGAGGCAACCTTTGCTGGGACTCGCGGAAAGTACACCGTCGTCCCATCGCGTTGGACGAGGGCTCGGGCGATTTAAAGCGCCGGCCCGCGATCAACAAGGGCCGCCGGTTGGAGTTACTCGCGAAAGTGTCGTGATGAATTGACTACGAATTGAAGTCCGTGAGAAGTCCCTCGGCGACGTGTCGAGAACGTAGTCGCGCGTCGTCAGATCGTCAAGAAATGAAACGACGTTCCCGAATAGCGCGGGAACGTAGAAGCAGTGATGAGAAAGATTGTCAGTTTCAACCATTGAGAAATGTGTTGTGGACCGCACCAGTCTGGTGACGGTTCAGCACAACGAGCAGGAGTAAATCATGGACCGCAAAATAGCACTGGAAGAGCACTTCGCAATACCACGTTACGCTGGGCGCCCACACTTCTTGAGCTTGGAAGTTTGGCACGACGTCGCTCGTGGGCTCGAGGACTTCACCGAACTCCGTTTAGGACTAATGGACAGAACGGGCATTGCCTACGCCATCATCTCGCTCACGAGTCCTGGGGTGCAGGGAGATCACGACGCGAAGAAGGCAGTCGACGGTGCGCGCACGAGCAATGACGTTCTCGCCGAAGCGATCGCTCAGCATCCCGATCGCTTCGGCGGTTTCGCGGCGGTGGCACTTCAGGACGTGGATGAGGCCATTGCGGAGATGCACCGCGGCGTCACCGAACTTGGGTTCCACGGAGTGCTCATCAATAGCTTCTCCGACATGCCTGACGGAAGCGTCGCCCACCTCGACGAAGAACGCTTCGACCCATTTTGGAGCGCGCTCGAGAGCTTGGACGTACCTCTCTACCTCCACCCACGACTGCTGCCGGCTGACCAGCGCGGTGCGATGGTTACTTGGCCAGAGATGGCCGGACCCGTGTTGGAGTTCACGACCGAAACGTCATCCTCCGCGCTTCGCCTCATTACGAGTGGAGTGTTTGATCGCCACCCTCGAGCCCAAGTCATCCTCGGCCACCTCGGTGAGACGTTGCCCTACAACATCTGGCGCATTGAGAACCGTATGCGCAAGGCGACCGATCGCGTGACGCTCGAACGTACGCTGACGTCCTACCTGACCGACCACTTCTACATCACCACCTCCGGGCACTTCTTTACGCCGAGCCTGATGACGGCGGTTGAGGTAATGGGAGACGACCGGGTGATGTTCTCCGTGGACTATCCCTTCGACGACATGGTCCAGGGCTCCGAGTGGTTCGACAACGCAGTGATCGACGAGGACTTGCGCCTAAAAATCGGCCGAGGGAACGCCGCCCGACTCTTCTTAGGGTGAAGCGCACATCCGCCCACCCGTGGCGATGCCAAGAGAGCGGGGCGAATCCTCATCAATGGCTTGACGAATGGAAGTATTTCACGCACCGCGTCCGCGCCGGAACAAACTATCGACCTCGACAGACTCGGCGAGCGAAACGGCGGTCGTCACGTCAACGAAGTGAGTGACCTTAGCCCAGTTGAGAGTCTTCGAGTGGTGTCGATCCTTGTTCCTTCACGATGACTTGGCGGGTCGTCACCGTCAAGACTCGACCATCTCTCGCCCAGACGCGCAAGCAGATAAGGTCGCCCTCGCGCGCGACAGCCGAGTCATCGTCGCTCAGATTCGGAGTTTCGACGAGCGACAACCCCATCCCCGTCGCCTCGAGGGTGACGTGGTCCGCGGCCGCGCCTAGTTGGTCGCTGAGCGCGCTCTTAAGAGAAGCCCCCGATGATCCGGCTCGAAGTGAAGCCTGCACCACGTCGAGCGCTTGGGCGCACAACGCAGCCGTTCCGACTTGATCGGGCGCGCTGAAACCGAGGTCCGCCCAGTAACCGAGGTACTCCGCGGCCAGGTAGACCGTCAAGGGATCACTGCTCCATGAAGTGGCGCCGGCACTACCGTCTGGCCACGGCCGCAAGGAACCGTTCTGGGCAACGACCAGGGCTCGAAAGTCCCGACAACCACGAAGCTTCGCAACCCGCTCGGCCGCCACGAGCGCGCCGTGGACTTCACCGGTCGCCTGCAACGAAGCCAGTAACGCCGACCTCGCGTCGCCAAGGATGGCGCGCGCCGTGCGCATCACGCTCAGTTCCCTCTCGCGCTTAGTGCGACGCAGCGTGTCGAGTGCGTCGTCGAAGGTGACGACCTCGTACTTTTCGAACGACGCGAAGACGCCGTCGGCCCGGGCTTTGTTGAAACATTCACCGGCGCCCACCACAGCTACGCGGCCCTCGATGACGCCGTGCTCTTCGAGCACCTCGGCAATTCCCGCTCCTAGTTGCGCGAACCAACGAACGTCTTGAACGACGGACATTCCCTTGATGAAGGGGTGGTCGCGGCCGCCGCCGAGTCCGGCCAGGAGTGTTGGTTCTCGACCCGGCACGTAGATAAGCGTCGCCAGGGCGCCCGCGGTCAGGTAGTTCGACAGATAACCAATGAGGCCCGGGTGCGAAGAGTCCTCGAAACCCACGACGGCGGCGACACCCATTGCCTCGGCGGCCCGATCCACCGCGAGGCGACGCTCCTCGAACTCATCAGGCGGTAACACGGCTCGATCCCACGTGCTGCGTCCGTGCTTCATGACCGGTTCCATTGTGTGGATCACGTCACTCCCACGGTCGCGAGTTCGCCGCGACGCGAACTCATGAGACGCGCCCCACCGGTCTCGACGATGACTGGCTCGCCACAGAGCAGGTACCCAGATCCGGGCAAGTACTGGTTCGGGTGCAGGACGAAGAAGTCGCCCTCGGCGAAGTTCTCGTTGCTCGAGACGGTTACGTCACCCGGTAGCACCGAGCCAATCCCGAGGCCATGACCTCGTGCTCGCATGTACGGGGGGCGGCAATAGTCACCGAATCCGGCCTCAGTCAATACTGCGTTCATTGCTTCCGCGGCGCCACGAACGGGCCCGCCCGGCACGCACGCACCGCGACCCGCTTCAAAGGCCGCGTCAAGAAGTTGATAGTCATCCACGACGCCGGGTCCCGCACGGCCGATGGTCACCGAACGACAGATCTGCGTGAACATCCCTCCGACGGAAGGTGAAATCTCCGCCAGAAGTAAATCGCCGCGTTCGACCATTCGATCCGTGGGGGGATGAACGGAACGATTGCGCTGCGAGGCCGAGATCAGGACAAAGTTGTCCTCCGAGCCAAGTTCGCGCAGGATTCCATCCAGGATGGCGACGACGGCGAACTCACCGAGGCCGGGATGGAGCTCCTCGAGCAGTCGTTGATAGCCGACCTCGGCAATCTGCGTTGCCTTAAGCGCGAGGTCGCGCTCGTACTCATCACGCCAGCGGGCTATCTCCAAGAGGAGGCGGTCGCCGGTCCCGTCGTGCTCGCCCAGCGCAGCAACAGCGCTCGGGTGGCGCCGAGCGGAGATCTTGTCCGTCCCACAGAGCAGCACCTCGTCACGCGAAACACCCATACGTTGTAGCCACGATTGGGCGGCGACGAAGACGTCCGTAACACTCGTCGCGTGCTCGCCAACAGCTTCCTGGGCCCGGGAAAGATCCCACTGGGGGCTCACCCACAGTTCGAACGAGCCGTCGGGCCCGATCCCGAGCGCGCACTCCCCCATTGGCTTGAAGCCCGAAGCCCAACAGACGCCATCCGTGGCGAGCAATGAGTGTTCGGCGCCGGAGTAAATGACCACAGCCCCGCGGCCCGACAACTTCGCGGCTTCAAGGAGCCTGCGCTGACGTTTGGCCACCGCCTCCACCAGGGTCGGACTCGAGGCAGCACCGGCGCCGGGGAAGGTCCGGACGTCATCGGTCGTCGAAGGTAGGGTCATCGCGACGCGGCGCCAAGCTTGGTCCGCAACGTTTTCGTTGCCTCTCGGTCGACGCTCGGCGTCGCGGGGTCGATGACCACTATGTAGTCTCGTTCGGCGTGCTCCTTCGTGATGAAACCTTCGAGCAAGTCGAGATCGATTTCTTCGAACGGTCGCTCGAGCGGGTCGCCCCAGCCGCCGCCGCCGCCGGTGACCTTTCGCTGCGCCGCGCCCGCTCCGACGCTCTTGCGGGTGTCGCCCCCGTTCTCCCACTCCCCATCAAGCGATAAGCGAATATCGCAGTAGCCCGGCTGGCCCGCCTCGCCGTGGGCGAGACCCCAGGGCGGACACGTCTCTCGTGGTATCGAGGACATACTCCAGGTACCGGGCTCGAGATTCTGAATGTCCGTGACCTGACCGAGCCCGCCGCGAAAACGCCCCGCACCACCCGAGTCGGGACGAAGCGCGCGCTTCTCAACGATCAGGGGGTACTTGAGCTCGAGACTTTCAATTGGAGCATTGCGAACATCTCCTTGGCAGACCGACACCGAGGCGTTCTGTCCGTCCTCGGAGGGTGAGGCACCCCAACCTCCGCCCTCGATCGTCTGGGATACGAACCGCTTGCCGTCTCGCGTCGAGTCGACACCGAAGAAGACCATCGCGCCACCGAGTGTCCCGTAGGTGGCCGCTGGAACAACGTCCGGCATCGCCGGGGCGAGCGCCCGCAGGATGACGTCGACCGCCGTTGGTATGGCGATGCTCCACTGCGCCATCGGCGCGGGAAACTTGGCCATCATGAAGTTGCCCTCGTCGATTTCGACGTGGAGCGCTCGAAACGATCCCTCGTTGAGCGCTTCGAGTGGAGCGGTGATCCCCTTGTAGGCAATGAACGCGGCCGCCCGGGTTCGCGAGTTGATTGATCCGCGTCGCGCGCGCGACGAGCCGGTCAGGTCGACCGTCAGGTCACTGCCCTTCACGGTCACCTTCGCCACGACCATGACCCGCTGATCGCGATCGACGAAGTCATGGTCCAACCAGCCCTCCGCCGAATACTCGCCGTCGGCGATCTTTTCGATGGCTAGTCGACAGCGGGCCTCGGAGTCATCGAAGACCCGCGCTAAGCAGAGACGCACTTCTTCCACGCCGTAGCGCTCGACAAGCTCCTCGACGCGTTGAGCACCGACCTTGCACGAGGCCAGCTGGGCCCGAAGATCGCCCATCGCCGCTTCGGGGTAGCGAACGTTGTCGGCGATGAACTTCATGAGCCGCTCGTTCATAACGCCAGCATCCATGATCTTCACCTGATCGAACTGCAACCCCTCGACCCAGGGGTCGGTCACCATGCCTCCGCCCGCACCAAACCCGGTGCTCAAACCGCCAATATCCACCCAGTGGGCGCGGACCATGGAAAACCCGAAGAGTTCGTCGCCAACAAAGATCGGGGTGTAGGCCACCATGTTGTTGAGGTGCTGTCCACACACTCGTTGATGATTCATAAGAATCGCGTCACCCGGTTTGAAGGACTCCTTGCCGAACCGATCGACGGCGTCATTAATTACTACGTCGAGGTCCGCGACGAAGTGCGAAACACCGCCGATGTTCTGCGCGAACAACTCCCCATCGACGCCAACAATGGCGCAAGAGAAATCCCGCACCTCGTAGATCATCATGTTGTACGAAGTTCGCTGTAAGTCCTCTGCCATTTCGTTCGCCGCTGCCGGGAACGAGTTACGCACGACTTCTAGAGTGACCGGGTCGAGCACGACAAGCCTTCTTTCTCACTGTCCATTAACTTTTCATCCGCCAGAGGCCGCGTCCTTCGCACGTCGCCCTCGGGTCTTCTAGATCCGCTTCGGTTCATCGGTCGATGGAGACGACGAGCTCTCCCTCATCGCCCACGACTGCTCGGTCACCAAGGGCCAGTACCGTGGTGCTCGCGTACTCTTCGATGATGGCCGGACCAACGATCTCGAAGCCGGCGGGAAGCGACTCACGCTGCCAGACATCGCAGTTGCGCTTGACCACTTTGCCGCCCTCGGTGAAGCCGACGTCACGGGAGTGGCGCTTCGGACCGTCGCCCGTGGCCGGAGAACTACCGATCGTCTGTGTGGGTCGCCGCGAGAGGCCGACGACGCGAACATTGATGACCTCAACCGACTCATCGGGCGCGAAATGGCCGAACCGTTCAAGGTGCATCTCGTCAAACGACTTGCGAATCGAAGCCTTGTCCCCTTGGTAGAGATCGGCTTCGCTGACCGGCGTGCGCAAGGTGAACTCTTGGCCCACGTAGCGCAGGTCGAGGTAGGTCTCGTAGGCGATGCTCTCCAGCGCGACGTTCTCGGCTTCCAGTAGGCCACGGGCTTCGCGCCGCATTTCCTCGACGATCGCTACGATCTCCACCAAATCGAGCTCGTCCAATCCTCGATAACAGGTGCGCACGAAGTCGTGGCGGATGTCGGCGATCAACATGCCGAGCGCCGAGAAATGGCCGGGCAGCGGCGGGATGACGACGGTGGGGATGTGCAGGTCGCGCGCTATGGCGCACGCGTGCAGCGGACCCGCTCCGCCGAACGCGATGAGCGCACAGTCCCTCGGATCAAGCCCTCGGTCGATCGACACGGCTCGCACCGCGAGTGCCATCTTGTTGACCGCGATGTCCACGATGGCGCGAGCAGTGGCTTCAGCGTTGAGGCCGAGGTGAGCGCCAATCTGCTCGACCAGCGCCTTCGACGCACCCTCAACGTCGAGCGGCATTTCGCCACCGAGGAAGTTCGACGATCCGAGGCGCCCGAGGACAGCGTTCGCGTCGGTCACCGTTGGGCGTAGACCGCCCCAGCCATAGCAAATCGGTCCGGGGTGGCCACCGGCACTCTCCGGGCCGATGTTGAGCGCGCCAACTTCATCGAGGTAGGCAATGCTCCCTCCGCCCGCGCCAATCTCAATAACGTCGACCACGGGCAGCATGACGGGATGGCCACTCATGGTGTCACCGACGAAGTAACTGTCGGACATCTCTGGAAAACCGTGGCGAACGAGAGCGGCCTTCGCCGTGGTACCGCCCATGTCAAAGGCCACCGCCTGTTCGATGCCCAGGCGACTCGCGAGCCTCGCGGCCGCGATCGCGCCGCCCACCGGGCCTGATTCCATGGTGCGCGCGGGTTGAGAGCGCGCCGTGTCGGGCGTCATCACCCCACCGTTCGACTGCATGATTAGTACGCGACCATCGAACGCTCTCTCCGCCAGGACGACTTCGAGCGCCTCGAGATAGGCACTCATCCGCGGGCCGACGTAGGCGTTGATCACGGTCGTCGACGTCCGCTCGTACTCGCGGTACTCGCGCATGAGCTCGTGCGAGAGCGAGACGAAGAGGTCGGGCGCGTGCTGGTTGATGATCTCGCCGACGCGCCGCTCGTGTTCAGGGTTCACGTACGAGTGCAGGAAGCACACGGCGACGGACTCGACGCCATAGGCCCGAGCTTGTTCGAGAGCGCGCAGAACGTCGTCGGGATCGAGTTCGGTGTGGGTCTCGCCCGAGGCGAAGATACGCTCGCTGATTTCGAACGTGAGATGCCGCGGGACGAAGGGTACGGGCCGTTTGAAGAACAAGTTGTAGGACTCGGGTCGGTTCCCCCGACCAATCTGATAGACGTCGCGCGTGCCGCGGGTCACGAACAGCGCCGTACGCGCGCCCTTCCTCTCAATCGCGGTGTTGATCGCGATTGTGGAACCGTGGATGAACTCGGCGGCGGTAACGATGGGGACCCCGCTCTTTTCGAGGCAACGAACGATACCGTCGGTGATCGCGGCCGGGTCGGTGTACGACTTTCCCTGGTAGATCGTATTCGTGAGCGAGTCGTACGCCACGAGGTCGGTGAAGGTGCCACCGATGTCGGTTGCAATATAAGTCACAAGTACTTTGCCTTTCGTAGTTCCATTGAAGCCGTGATCTTGTTACTGGTCAACCGGTCATGGCGACAGGAGCATTCATTCAGCCAGATACAACGCAGTAAGAGCAACCGTGACGCCGGGTGGTGCCGCTAACGATGGCGAAACGACGGACGAAAGCCACGAAGCGCGCGTTCGTATCGTTTCCCATTCGCTCGACCTTAACCATTGTTCCGCATCCCAATACACATTGTACCGACAGGGAAAGTAACAGACCAGTTGAAATATGTCAAGCGTCGTACGCACATCCTGCGCCACCTGGCGAGTTTTGTGTCGCGCGAGTCACTCTCCGAGCACGACGCACGCAGCCCGTTATGCCTCTCGTGGCGAATGACGACTTACTGCCAAGTAAAAACGTCGAAATGACGCCGTGGTCAGTCGAAGAGAACGTTGATGTTCTTGGTCTGGGTGTAGGAAAGCACTTCTTCGAGATTTTCCTCGCGACCCACTCCCGAGTCTTTCAGGCCGCCAAATCCCGCGGCGAGAAAGTGAGCTGACACGTCGTTGACCCAGACGTAGCCCGCCTCGATATCACGCGCGAAAGAGAGCGCCGTCGAGAGGTCGTTGGTGAAGATGCTGGCGCTTAGTCCGTAGGCCACGTCGTTGGCGATGCGTAGGGCGTCGTTGAAGTCGTCGAAGGGAACGACCACGAGCACCGGCCCGAAGATCTCTTCTTGTAACAGTCGCGAGGTCGCCGGTACGTCCTCGTAGAGCGTGGGCCGTACGTACAGGCCGCCGGCCAGGGCCGGATCTTCGGGTTGTACACCGCCCACCACCAGGCGTAAGTCCTCCTGCGCCGCGATGTCGATGTAGTTCATCACCTTTTCGAACTGCGCTCGGTGCACAATGGATCCAATATCGGTCGCTTCGTCGGCGGGCGGTCCCGAGCGCAGCGACGCCATGCGACTCGCGAGTCGCTCCACGAACTCCTTGCGAAGCGAATGGTGTACCAGAAGGCGCGACGTGGATCCACAGGATTGACCCTGCCAGGTGAAGTTCATACCTCGAAGTGCGCCATCGATCGCCCGGTCAATATCCGCGTCGGGGAAGACCACGATGGGATTCTTCCCACCGAGTTCGAGCGTGACCGTCTTCACGACATTCGACGCCGCCCGGGCCTGAATTGAACGACCAATCTGTGCCGAACCCGTAAAGGCAATTCGTCGCACTTTGGGATGGCTCACCAACGCGTCACCCACGTCACTGCCCAATCCCGTCACGATATTGAGCACGCCGGCCGGGAAAATTCCTTGCGCCAGTTCACCGAGACGCAGGGCCGAGATTGACGTGTGTTCAGAAGGCTTCAGCACGACGGCGTTACCCGCGATCAGCGGAGCGCCAATCTTTCCTGCGGCGAACATGAGGGGGTGGTTGAAGGGGATGATCCGCCCAACCACCCCAAAGGGGTGACGGAGGGTGTAGTTGAGTCGTCCGTGATCGCCGGGGATGGTGTCACCTCGCTGTTCAAAGACGACACCGGCGAAGTATCGCAGGAGACGGGCCGCGTTGAAGGCGTCTTTGCGCATCTCACGAATAGGGCTGCCGTTATCGGTCACGTCGAGCATCGCGAGCTCTGCGGCGTGCTCGAGGATTACCGCCGCGAGCTTTTCGAGACTCGCCGCACGCTCGAGCGGCGGCGTAGACCACCAGGCCGGAAACGCGGCGGCGGCGGCTTGGACGGCGTCGTCAACGTCGTCGGGTCCACCCTTAGGAAAACGCGCAAAAAGCTCACCATTCGAGGGGTTCACGGCCTCGAGCGTGGCGCCGTTGCGCGCGTCGCGCAACTCCCCACCAATCAGCATTCGATAGTGACGTACGTCGCTGGTCTTACTCATAGCTTCCCTTTAACAACAGTGTCGTATGCGGCCTCGACAGCAGCCTCTATTTTTAGCATCGAGAGCACGTGGCCTGGATTTTCCACAAAGTTAGCCCCCGACTTCACTTGAGCGACGAGTTCCGTCACCCTACGATGCTCTCCGGCCAACCGAGCGTGCCACGATCGCACGTTGATTCGCTCGCGTCCAATTCACGGCCATACGTGAGCAGAAAACGCAACTCACCGTCCGGGCACATCAAAGTATGGGCCCCGTGACAACGCGGCCGCCATCTTCTACATCAAAACTCTCGAAGGGACTCGAGTTCGCGCCGCTCGATCTTCACTGGCTCAGGGCACGCCCACTCCGGAACCCAGGAATCACTAAATTCTCGACAATGAGACCAGTTGCTCGGTCAATCTAACGTCTACTTTTTGCATCACTGTCAACCAGCGGTGCCAAAAGCTGTTAATCGGTCGGAGCAAAGTGTCTCGAACTGTGGAACGATGGAACGCATGGCACAAGAAAATCCCGTCAAACGAACGTCGGAATCCGACGCAGCAAACGAGACCCCCATTACGAAGGCCATCGCCGCACAGGGGCCCAAGGAGGTGAACCGTGCGGTTGACGTCCAGGTCATCGCGCGAGCCGCCAACATTCTTGGCGCGCTGGGGGACTCTCCAGACGGACTAAGTCTGGCCCAAATCGCCCGAGTGACGACGTTGTCACGGTCGACCGTACACCGTATTGTGGTCGCCCTTTGCAAACAAGACTACGTTCGTTCGACGGACTCGGGCTATCAGTTAGGTCCGACGCTCCTGCGCCTCGCCGAAGCCAGTCGTTCGAATTTTGAGTTTGACGTAAGCCCTTTTCTCGTAGAACTGAGTCGTGAACTGCGAGAGACCGTCGACCTTTCACAGTTGACCGGTCAGTCGGTGACGTTCGTGAACCAAGTGATCGCCATGCGTCGGCTACGAGCCGTCTCGGGAATCGGAATATCGTTCCCGCTGTACTGCACCGCCCCCGGCAAGGCCATACTCGCCGCACTGGGGCCGGCCGCAACTAGGAGGCTCCTGCCCGAGCGCTTCGACCGGTTCACACCGTCAACGCAGCCCGATCTCGCCTCGCTCGAGATCGAGCTTGACGAGGTCCGCCGTACGGGTATTGCGTACGACCGTGAGGAGCACACGCTCGGAATCTGCGCCATCGGTATGGCGGTCCAGGCATCCAATCAAAATTGGTTCGCGGTGTCGGTACCACTCCCTGCGCAGCGGTTCTACGGCCAGGAGAGCCGACTCGCGACGGCGCTCACCGCTTCGCTGGACGCGATTGTGAAGGCACAACTAGCAAATTAATCAGGCGATCCACTCGATGGAGACGGTCGGCCACCTCAGATAGATGCTCGAGGTTTCAACGCCGTGCGATGAATTGACCACACGAAATCTCGGTAACCGATGCAGTGCTGTCGTGGGCGCGGCTGGCCCATTCTTTACATTCGGACCGTCCGAACAACAGACGCTCACGTGAGCAGTGCGCCGTTAATCCAGCCACGACGTCGTCCGCGACGTCGCGCGTGCCACGCCTCGTGGCTCTTGGGTCAACCCACTATCGGTATCGCGTGGTGCGCAGCGAAACGCGAAAACTAGTCTCGAGTCCGGCGGACGTTACGGCGAACCAGAAGGTAGCCACTCTTCCTCCTCGATCTCGAGTTGTACTGACGCACGGTCCGCGGTACGTAGTGCCCACGTTGACGTGCTCAAGAGTCCGATTACGAGTACGGCGCCACCGCAGGCGCTCAACAACCACCAATCCGAGCGAGTGGCGACCGTGAAGCTTTGGGCCAAGGCTTCCCGGCTGAGTCCGGCGACGAGCGCCGAACCGACGATGCCCACGCCCAGTACCTGACCGATCTGTCTACTCGTCGACGCCACCGCCGACGCGACCCCGGCCTGACTCGCCGGCATTCCCGACACGGCGGTATTCGTGATGGGCGCGTTCACCATGCCAAAGCCAACGCCGAAGATTACGTACGCAACAAAGAGCCGAGTAAAGGACGTGGTGGGCGACAACGTGGTGAGCATGAAACTTCCGTAGCCCATGGCAACCCCCGCGACAACGAGCGACGGTCGCGCCCCAAAACGTGCCACGGCCCGCCCCGAGAGCGAGGCGAAGAGCGCCATCGCGACAGCCATCGGCAAGGTGTCTATCCCCGCGCCCAGCGCCGACAGGTTCCGAACGTCTTGGAGGTACAGGGTGTTCAAGAAGAAAAACCCGGCGAAGGCGAAGTACGAGGAAACGGCGATCAACGTCGCGCCCGAAAAAGGAATGCTCTTGAAGAAGCGCAGATCTATCAGCGCCTCGTGTCGATGGAGTTCGTACGGTATGAGAGCGACCAATCCGACGCCGGCCAGCGCGAACAGGCCAAGGATCTCGCCCGAGCTCCAGCCGCGCCCCGGTCCTTCGATGACGGCGTAGGTGGTGCTCGCGAGGATGACGGTGACAATGAACTGACCCACGGGGTCGAGTCGCCGGGGCTTGGGTGCCTTCGACTCGGGGATGTACACCACGCTCAGTACGATCCCGACGACGCCGATCGGTATATTCACCCAGAAGACCGACTGCCACCCGACACTGTGCACGAGCAGTCCACCCATGATCGGACCCATGGCCAACGCAATCCCGACGACGGCGCTCCAAAGTCCGATGGCTCGAGCCCTCTCTCGATCGTCCTCGAAGGTGTTGCGGATGATGGACATAGCGACAGGGTTCAGCATCGATCCCCCGACGCCCTGCAACATCCGAAAGAACACGAGGTAACCAAGGCTGGGCGCCAGGCTGCACGCCAGTGAACCCAGTACGAAGAGAGAGATTCCCAAGATGAATACCTTGCGTCGACCAATCCGGTCCGCCATCGAGCCCGAGAGCATTAGCAGACTGGCGAGGACCAGGGTGTAACCGTCGACCACCCACTTCAGACCCGACAGCGACGTGTGGAAATCCCGAGCGATGGAGGGCAGAGCCACGTTGACGATGGTGTTGTCGATAAAGACGATGAATACGCTCGTGCAACAGATCGCGAGTATGCCAAAACGGCGTCTACTTGAGATGGTTGCGGACATCATCGACTCAAGAGGGCGTGGCTCAATCGATATCGGTTTGTTGATCGCCGAGAGCATTCGGGCGTCTCACCCTCGTAACCACGATTCGAAAGATCGCGAATGGGCGTGGGCGCTCGCGACATCAACGTTGACATGAGGTGGACACCGCTCGAGGTTATCGCCCCCCTGCGCTGATCCCGACAATCGCGAACCGTGGCGGGGCGTTTCTCATCAGAGCGACGAGTCCTCCGCTCGCACTTTTGACGCCATCTACCGTGAAGAGAGGAGCCGAACTCGATTACGTCGTGCACGGTGAGGTGCGGAGCTACTCGTTCGAACCCCGCTCGAAGATTGAGGCGATGATCCGGCGCGCTTGCTCGATAGCAATCGTGGTCACGCTCTTTCGTCCGACCACCGTTTGTACTCTCTTCGGCGAGCGTGCAGGATAGGTTCGGTATATCCCGACGGTTGCGTTGTCCCCGACAACACCAAGTCACACGCCGCTTTAAAAGCGACGCCGTCGAAATCTGGCGCCATCGGCGTATAGTTCGGATCGTCTTCATTTTGCTCATCGACCTTGGCCGCCATGCGCCTCATTGTCGACATAACCTGCTCGCGATCTACCACGCCGTGACGAAGCCAGTTGGCGATGTGTTGTGAGGAGATTCGACAGGTCGCACGGTCCTCCATAAGAGCGACGTCATGAATATCGGGCACCTTCGAGCAGCCAATTCCCTGATCAATCCAGCGCACGGCGTATCCCAGAATTCCTTGCGCGTTGTTCTCTAACTCCTTCGCAACGTCAGCGTCGCTCAACGATGTCGTCGCGAGTGGAATCTTCAGCATCTCATCAACGGTCCGTCGGCGACGGCTGGCCAATTGGTCTTGACGTTCACGCACGTCGACGCGGTGATAGTGGGTCGCGTGCAACGTGGCCGCCGTCGGAGAGGGCACCCACGCGCAGTTGGCGCCCGCGAGTGGATGAGCAATCTTTTCAGCCAACATCTTGGCCATGAGGTCGGGAGCGGCCCACATGCCCTTACCAATCTGAGCGTGATCTCGAAATCCATACGCCAAACCGATATCGACGTTTCGATCTTCGTACGCGTCGAACCACTGTTGATCTCTCATCTCGCCCTTTGGCACCATGACCCCGGCTTCCATCGAGGTATGAATCTCATCACCCGTTCGATCGAGGAATCCAGTATTAATGAAGACAATGCGCGAAGGGACAGCACTGATGCACTGTCCAAGGTTGAGACTCGTGCGACGCTCTTCGTCCATCAGGCCAATTTTAATGGTGTCGCGAGGAAGGCCGAGGGCGTCTTCGACGTGCCCGAATACGTCACTGGCGAACGCGACTTCGGCGGAACCGTGCATCTTTGGCTTGACGACGTAAATCGATTGGTGACGCGAGTTCTGATCTTTCGTTGGTCGTTGAAGGTTGTGCATCGCGGCGAGGACGGTAATCATGGCGTCAAGGAGGCCCTCAGGAACCTCATTGCCATCCGTATCGAGCACCGCGTCGGTCGTCATCAAGTGTCCGACGTTGCGAATGAGTAGTAGTGCGCGCCCGGGGAGCGTGAGCGGTGAGCCGTCGGGTGACTTGAACGTTCGATCCATTGCTAAACGTCTCGTGAAGGTTCTGCCGTCCTTCGTCAGCGTCTCTTCGAGGTCGCCCTTCATGAGACCAAGCCAGTTTCGATAGACGACAATCTTGTCGGCCGCGTCAACCGCGGCAACGGAGTCTTCACAGTCGATGATGACGGTCACGGCCGACTCTAAGACGACGTCCGCGACACCCGCAAGGTCAGTTCGTCCGACTTCGTTTGATCTATCAACAACTATTTCAATGTGTAACCCATGGTGGCGCAGCAAAATCGACGAAGGCGTCGCTGGCTCTCCTTGAAAACCTGCGAAAGAAGTCGGATCGCCGAGAAAACTGGTCCCACCACCTACCAAATCAACGCGTAGAGCGCCGTCCACCACCATGTACGCCGTGACATCGCGGTGCGAACCGGCGCTCAAGGGGACGACGTCGTCCAAAAACTCACGGACCCACGCAATAACCCGATCACCTTGCGCCGGATCGTAAGGTCCGGGAGTTGCAAGGACGCCCAGCGCATCGCTGCCGTAAAGCGCGTCGTAGAGTGAGCCCCAACGAGCGTTAGCAGCGTTGAGGGCGTAGCGGGCATTCATCACGGGAACGAGGAGTTGCGGGCCCGCGATCGTCGCAATTTCAGCGTCAACGCCAACAACGCTGATCTGCGTGTCTAGACACTCCGGTTCAAGGTAACCAATCTGCTCTAAGAAGGCGCGATACTCCGGAATTTGCCATGGAGATTCACGATGTTCTCGATGCCAGGCGTCAATGTCAGTTTGTAGCTTGTCGCGGCGAGCCAAAAGCTCGCGGTTACGACCACTCATATCATGGAGCACGCTCGAGAGACCCCGCCAAAAACGATCCGCATCAACGCCAGAACCGGGAAGTGCTTCGTCCTTCAGGAACCGATAAAAATCCGCGTCGATCTGCATTCCTTCGACTGAAATTCGCTCTCGCATTTGGAACCTCCTTAAGTACTAGCCCGAGCCGCGCTCGAGTAATTGGTCATCCGTGGACACGAAATACGCTGAACCAACAGTCGTCAATTCGAGCGGTCCAACGGCGTTCGCACAGGCCATCACCCTAGCAACGACGCCGGACGTTCAAAAACTCGAGCATCATAGCTATTCAACTCTCCCTTAGCCGCGACGGATTTTCGCTTCGTCGTAAATTGCCCGAACGCACTAGGACACCATGTCAGGCGATTGCATTTTCGCTTGCGCTAGACCCTTCAAACGGAACTCTTAGATCTGTTGTCGCAAAGGGCGCCCCACGCTCACGAATCCCAACCACGTCACTGCTTCACGACTGCACGGTGTGCGACTCTTCGGTCAATGCATTGATCACAATTGTGGCGACGGCAGAAGGATCTTCCATGTAGGGCAGATGAGCCAATCCTTCCAGGCAATGGCGCTTGGCACTCGAGATTCGAGCGACGAGCGCTTCGCCGTACTCGATGAGAAAACCAACGTCGAGTGAACCCCACACCACGGTCGTCGGCACGACCAACTCCTCGAGACGATTCCACGCGTTGACGTTGTGAACTGGAGTTTCCGCAATGTCGTTGGCGAGAATCACTCGATTCATGGCGAGGGCAAGATCGCGCACTGCGCCGCTCACTCTGCCTTCGGGGCCCACGGGACCATCCAGCCACAGCCAGGTCTCGAAGCGATTGGCATCGTCGAGTTTTCCAAGATTGAGCTGTTCTTCAATTCGCTGATCGAGCCACACCAATTGAGGTTCGAGACTCCCCTCATCAGGGGAAGGGGCACCGCTCACTCCCGGAGCGATGAGAATCAACCCCGCCACCCGGCCAGGCGCGACAAGCGCCGCGTCGATGGCCAACTTACCCCCGGCAGAACTTCCGACGAACCATACCTTATTAACTTCGAGGTAGTCGAGCACTGCAATGAGATCATCGAGGTGAGAAAACGGGTCAGATCCCGGTCGTGTTTCACCGAATCCCCTACGGTCATACGCAATCACCGTTGCGTGCTCGGCGAGTTGTTCGGCCACCTCGTACCAACTGCGTCGATCGGCGACACCGGCGTGAAGTAGCACCACAACCGGTCCAGGTCCGGGCCAGCGTTCACCGATAATGATTGTCGAACCTCGGGGCACCGCGATTGGTTCGCTCACCTTAAAAATTTAACAGGACACGCGGGCGTTGCCGACAAATGGCAAGGGGAACTCCGTTGATCTTTCATGCTGACACGAGCGCCGCGTCCACCTCGCCGGCATTGTTGGAGATCAAAATCTGAGTCGTCAGATCTCTGACGAGACCACGAGACGAAAACCCGCGTCGAAGCTGTCCATTCCTACGAGTTCTCTATTCCTCCGGTGCCACGCGCCGGTGTCGAGATCAACCGCCAGCTCGCGCACCGCGCGCTCGACGCCTCGCTGGTCGGCCTGAGCCAAGCCCGAGCAACACGCCCGCACTTGGGGGTCCAGGTACGCTGCGGGTCGGCGCCAGTGTGCCCCAAGCACTCCGTCTACGCAGTCCCAGGGAACTTCGAGCACGATGACCTCAACGTCACCGCCCAACGCATCGGCGATATCTTCAATCTTGGGAGTTCGCTTTTGCTCGGACGCAGCGACCTCCGCCAGGTAATCGCGCAGCAACCAGAACGACGAGAGAATCTCGGGGTCGTAAGTGAGAACCAAACGACGCGGCGCTAAGCGACGCATCTCGGAGACACCGGTACGCCAGTCCGTCCAGTGGTGAAGCGACAACAGCGTCATAGTGAGATCCGCCCAACCCGAAACAATCGGTACGTTCTCCGCCACCGCCATGACCACGGGAGCCGCTGTATTCGGACGTTGGCTGACCATCAACTCCGAAGGCTCCACCGCGATAACCGCTCGGTCGCTCGGTTCGTACGAACCGGTACCCGCACCGATGTTGATCACTCGACGTGCGTCACCAATCACTGAATCGATTTCTTGGTGCCATCGAGGCTCCGGACGCCGTCCCACTGAATAGCCGACGCCTATTGCTTCATAGACCTGGCTCTCGCTCACAGTGATGAGGATAGAGGGCGGCGGTGACCAAGTAGCCCTCTGATCGCACCCACACTCCTGAAGTCGGCCTTTCTGACAAAACTGCCAGAAATCCATCCTTAGAGTGTCACAGCTAACAGAAAACGGGAACTCGTCGTTCCCTCGGCCCATCTAGCTCTGCTCTGTGGTGTGCAGCGGCCACCAGATCGTGGAGATCGCTCGCTACGCGAGTGTTGTGCGGTCAGTTCGCGCGCGCGATTCACCACGACGACTATTTCAGCGCAGCACCAGTCTCGGGGTGGAAAAGGTGAATCGCCTCTATTGAAGCGCTCAGCGTCAACGAGTCCCCTATGGTCAACGGCGTACGAGCGTCAACGATTGCGACGAGCACATGGTCGCCGGACGTGAGGTGGACGTGTTCGTCGTTTCCGAGAAACTCGATGACGTCAACGGACGCGCGCATTTGCAAGCCGCCGCCACTTCGCGGCACGTGATCAATGTGCTCTGGACGGACGCCCATCACGACCTCGCTCACGCCGGCGCGGCGGATCACGGACGATTCGACGCCGCCGAGAGCGACGTCCATGTCCCCCCCGTCACTCACCAGACGTAGTCCATCGTCCACCGATTCGACGTGCATTGGCACGAAGTTCATCGATGGCGATCCAATGAAGCCGCCGACGAACTGGTTCGCTGGTCGGTCGTAGAGGTCTCGGGGTGAACCCACTTGCTCGAGTTTGCCCAAGTTGATGACGGCGATTCGATCCGCCATTGTCATCGCTTCGACCTGGTCGTGCGTCACGTAGATCATCGTCGCGCCCAGGCGGTGGTGCAGTCGCGCGATCTCGGCGCGTGTTTGTACGCGTAGTTTGGCGTCAAGATTCGAAAGGGGTTCGTCCATCAAGAAGGCGGAGGGGTTTCTCACGATGGCGCGACCGAGGGCCACGCGCTGGCGCTGGCCGCCCGACAACTGGCCCGGCTTACGATCGAGATACTGCTCGAGGTCGAGGATGCGCGCCGCGTCGATGACGGCCTTCTTGATCTCATCCTTGGGGACCTTGCGAAGTTTGAGACCAAAGCTCATGTTCTCAGAGACGGTCATATGCGGATAGAGCGCGTAGCTCTGGAACACCAGAGCAATGTCGCGATCGCGAGGCGCTAGATCATTGACCACTCGATCACCGATCTCGATGTCGCCGCTGGTGACCGACTCGAGTCCCGCAATCATTCGCAGCGCAGTCGTCTTGCCACAGCCCGACGGACCAACGAGACAGATGAACTCGCCGTGGGCCACGTCGAGACTCACCGAGTCGAGTGAGTACGCGTCGTTCCCGTCGTACTTCTTGGTCAATTCCCTCAAGGTGACACTGGACATTAGACCTCACTCATTTGACGGCACCCGCGAGGACGCCCCGGACGAAGTAACGCTGGAAGGAGAAGAAGACGATCAGCGGGACGAAGATGGACACGACCGCACCAGTGGAGACGATCCAATAGTTCGCCGCCAAGGACCGGGTCTGGTCGTACAGGTAGATCGTGAGCGGCGTATGCACGTTGCCGCCGAGAAACACGAGCGCGACCAGCAGGTCGTTCCACACCCAGATGAACTGAAATATCGCGAGCGACGCGATCGCGGGAAGAGCGAGGGGCAACACGATGCGATAGAAGATCTTCCACTCACCGGCGCCCTCGATGCGCCCCGCTTCGAGGAGATCCCTAGGGATGCCGGTGAGGAAGTTGCGCATGAGAAAGATGCCAAAGGGCAGACCGAAGGCCACGTGAAAGATAATGACCCCCGGAATCGTTCCGTAGGGATTGAGCCCGAAGAGGTTGCCCAACTCCCGATAGAACTGAACGACGGGGATGAGCGCCACTTGGAGCGGAACGACCATGAGGCCCACAATCACGAGAAAGATCATGTCGCGACCGCGCCAAAAACCGAACACGAGACTGTAGGCCGCCAAACTCGAAATCAAGGCTACGAGGATCGTCGCGGGAATCGTGATCTCGAGCGAGGTGATCAGTGAGTTCAACACGCCGCCCGTGGCGAACCCCTGTGAGAAGACCGTGGTGTAGTTGCCAAAGGTGAGTTGGGACGGAGCGGTGAAAACCGTCCACCAACCCGAAGTGCCAAAGAGCGACTCCGGGCGCAACGAGATAATCAAGAGCGAGATCGTTGGAACCAGCCAGAAGATCGCCACCAACCCGAGCGCTATGTTCACGGTCAGCGTAGAGATATGGAGCCGTCTCGCCACTACCGCGACTCTCCTCTCCTTTAACGGCGCTGCTTTCTCATCTTCCAACGGATCTACTTTCGACATGAGATCTACCCCTTGATCTTCTTTAGGTTCCAGTACATGATCGGGACGACCAGGAGGAACAGAATCACCGCGACCGCACTCGCCACACCGGAGTGGATGCCGCCGGTGAAGCCATCGTTATAGATCGTCAGGGCCAGCGTGGTGGCGGGTCCTTGGGAGGACCCCGGCGCCATATTCAAGATGATGTCGAAGACCTTCAACACATTGATGACCATGGTGACAAAGACCACCGTCAACACGGGCGCCAGCATCGGAATCGTCACTCGACGCAGCTTCTGCCACTCGGTGGCGCCATCGATCTCCGCGGCTTCGAGGACTTCACGATTGAGCGAGGCGAGACCGGCACCGATCAAGACCATCGCGAAGCCGGCCCAGATCCAGATGTAGGAGATGATCATCGCCAAGTCGATCAGGGGAACACTCAGCAACGACTGGGCGGTCTGATTCAATCCGTTGGTCGGAGTGATCGACTGCGATCCGAGCCAGAACGTTCCTTCAAAGGCGTTCTGGAAGTTTGAACTCTGAATCTCCACGTGATAGCTACCGCGAGCCACGTGCGAGAAACTGAAGTCGCCGCTCGAGTTAGTCACCGTCGAAGCGACACTTAGTCCCTTGGAACTGACGAGCGAGAGCCGCAGATTCGGTAGTCCGTGTTCGTCCGAGACAATCGTCGTCGTGTTGGTTATTTGCAGCGGTGAGAAGTCATTCCACACCAACCCGCTAATCCCACCTGACATCTTGTGCGGCGACACCGGCGTCGTGGCGCCCAGCGTTTGGAGCGTGGCCGCGCTGATCCTGGTCATACCGATCATGACCGTGCCGCCCGGGTGCACCACGGATTTACTGATCACCGTGCCATTGGGGCCGCCCTGCGCATTGAACGACGCGAGGGACGCGGCCGTCTGGCCGATCGATGAGTTGAGGGGATACGCCCCCGGAGTGCGGAACCAGTCGCTCAGAGTCTGTTCAATGGCGTTGACGACGCCAACGTGTGGATTGAGGTCAAAGACGGTGCGCCACACCAGTGCCGAGGCGGTCGTGCTGAAGACAATGGGCATCACGATCACGGCCTTGAAGGCCGTCGCCCAGCGAATTCGCTCGGTCAGGACCGCGACCATGAGACCAATGAAGGTAACGAAGAATGGAAAGATCAACACCCAGACGATGTTGTTTTTGAAAGCGGTAAGAATCGAGTCGGTCGAAAAGACTGACGCGTAGTTGTGAAGCCCGACGAACTTCGTCGCTGCCTCGTTGAAGAAACTGAATCTGATCGTCGCGATGGTCGGGTAGACCACGATCGCCAAGAGCCAGATGATGCCCGGCGCAATGAACGCGAGGGAGATCCAGTTCTTGCGCCACCAACCACGCCGGCGTGAGACTTTTGGAGCGGTGACGGTCGAGCCTTCGGCACCAATCGACGTCACGACGTCGAGCCCTGGCGCTCAGGACCAGTCCACCCCGGGTTGGGGTTAGGAGCGGACTGGTCCTGAGCGATGTGCTCGAATCCGTCGATTTCACGAAGACGCTTCACGTGGGCAAATAGTGTGTGGCTAGTGGCCGAGTGCCGTTGTTGCCTGGGTGTCCATGAGGGCCTCCACGGTCGTGACGTTCGACGCCGAAGGGTTCTGGAGGACGTTCAGCATGTCCGCCCACAGCTGTGGCTCCCAGCCAACCTGCAGGTCGTCGAGACTGAACACGAAGCCCGTCGCGGAAGTCAAAGCTTTGGCGTCGGCCTTGGACACCGGGTCTGGGTAGGAGCGGAGTGGCACCTTCCTATTGGGCGAAACGAATCCGCCAAGGTTGGCCCAGATATCACCAGCGCGCGGTGAAGCCAAATACTTCATCAGCGCCTTGGACTGGCGATTCGACTTCAACAACATCGCGACGTCGCCTGAACCCTGGATGTCCTTCGTGTACTTGCTGCCCGAGGGAGCCGGAAAGTTGAACGTGTCGTAGCACGGTGTTGCCGTCGCGCTCAGGGAGCACGAACTCGCGTTGCCTGGCGCGTACTTCGAGGGAACGCTGCTGGTGGTGAAGTCAGCTTCGAACACCATGGCCGCAGTCGGCGAACCCGATGCGGGGAACACGCTACTCACACAGTCTGGCCACGAGCCGTCGGCCAGCGCACCCTTCATGCCGCCAAGCAGGTTCGAACCGCCCGGACCCGTCAACGAAGCCAATTCGGCAAAGGTGTTGGTCACGTCAGAACTCGACCACTTCATTTTGTGCGTCGCGAGCTGGTCGTAGGCTACGGAACCATTCAACTTCAAGAACAGGTTCTGGAAGAGGTCGGCAACGGGCCACCCAATATCAGTGCACAGAGAAACTGGTGCGTAGGTGCCACCGTTGGCGATCGTCGCCTCGTCCGCCAACAGTTCCTTGTACGTGGTCGGCGTCGACGTTATGCCCGAAGCCTTGAACACCGCTGGGTTGTAGTAAACGGTGTTCTTGTTTGCAGCCTTGAACCAGACTCCGTACAACTTGCCCTTGTAGGAGGCTAATTTGTTCCAGGCGCTCCCGTAGTCCCTCGTCTCCTTGCCAACGATGGATGAAAGTGGCTTGATGGAATGCTTGGCCGCGAGCGTGTCTAAAGTGCCAGGGTCAGGAACCAACGCGACCGCGGGCGGCGAACCGCCTGCGACTGCCGCGTCGAGCGCCGTGTCCATGTTGCTGCCCTTGCCGGTGTACTGAACCTTGATACCGGTAGAGTCCTCGAAGGGTTGCAGCACTGCCTTAAAGTCCTGCTGCTCGGTGCTAGTCCACTCGGCCCAAATCGACACTGAGCCGCCGATCTTCTTCGTCGTCGACGAGAATGCGGCGCCATTCGAGACGACAATGGACATACCGGCCATGGTCGTGAGAGCGACTGCGGTCATCAGAAACTTGCGAGACGCCTTGAACCTTCTAAATATGTTTTTGTTCATTACTCCCCTTTTTTGTTGTAGGTATCTCTTTCATGAGACCAGCTCCTCTTCCCCCTGAAGGATCTGAAGTCCTTGCGGGCCCTCCACGACTCCGTAGAGCTTGGTAGAACTGTTCCTCTGGTTCCCTAGCGAGCTTCCGCGAGGGACCACCTCGAGAGGAAGTTCCTCTCGATGAGGCTTTACGATCTCGCCATTAAGTAACGAGACCATCTTTGTTGCTCCCCTAATACCGGATTCCAGGAGCGGCTGGTTCACGGTGGAGATGTCGAGAGTGGAGGAAACCTCAAGATTGTCAAAGCCAATGACGGCGATATCTTCTGGAATGTTGAGTCCGCATTGCTGGGCCGCTTTGACGACGCCCACCGCGAGGGTGTCCGAGCTCGCAAAGATGGCCGTGGGGCGATGCTTACTCAGTTCGAACAGAGCATTGGTGAGAACGGCCGCCGCTTCCGAGGAGTGAGGACCGCGCGCTACGAGGTCGAAATCTGGTTCGATGCCGGCCGCCTCTAAGGCCGTCAGGTACCCGACGTAACGGTCTTCGGACGCCGACATCCCCAGGTCAGAGTTCGCATTGTCACCAATGAATCCAATTCGCCTATGACCGAGCGAGAGGAGGTGGTCAGTCGCAATCCGGCCGCCCGCAACGTCGTCGATACAGACGCAAGGAATGCTCGGCGCACTGTTGTCGACAAGCACGAGCGGGATACTGTGTTTCCTAATGCGCGTTAGCCGCTCTTTGGGAATGCGAAGTGAGATCGAGATGATGCCGTCGACGCGACGCTGATCGATAATCGACGCTAAGTGACGGTCGAGTTGCGCCCTATTCTCAACGTTAAACACCACCGCATCGAGGCTCGCGTCGCTCAAGACATCAATGACGCCTACCAGGCGCGCCATGACGGACGGTCGGGTGATCACTGACACAAGGATGCCGACAGAATCGGTGCGTCCCTTCGAGAGTGACGAGGCGCTTCGCAAAGGGCGATAATCCAGCCGTTCCATCGTGCTGAGGACGCGATTACGTGTAGCCTCGCTGACCTGAGCGCTCCCGTTGAGTACGCGTGAAACGGTGCCCACGCCCACTCCAGCCTCCACGGCCACGGTGGCGATACTGATCGGACGCTTCCCCACAGCAACTTCCCCCCAAGACATCCGGTAACGCGTTCCCAATTCGGAACCGGTTCCATGGGATGATACATATCACACAATTCAATGTCAAGTCAGAAGCAACAAACTTTGCACCCGAACGCGTCGTTCGGGTTGCGGCGCACCTGAGGATACGACCCGTGCACGGTTATCGTGCGACGACTTCGAAACTCAAGATCAACGATGACTCGACGTTTCGTTCCGCGCATTGAATCGAAGTTGTTGTCATCAGTACGTCGCAAAGTTTCAAATCAAAAAGGGAGATTCGTCATTAGCGACGAAGAGAGCGATGGGATACTCGAGTCAATTCTCTCACGAGCGCACCTCACATCACTCGATGTCGAGGCGCTGCTGCGGTGGTGGGACTGCGCTGTTGTCGGTCACGTTCGATGAACTCGTGACATCACGGAAGGCCGTCGGCAACTGGCGCGACGCGAAGTCGTGTTTCGCGACCGGCTGCGACGATCCGTCGTCCTCTACCGAGCCCGCTGCCTCGCACTTCGTGTAGAACGAAAACACCTCATCGGCGTGCGGACGACCACGGTTGGCTGTGGGACCGAAACGTGGCGAGCAATTACTTCGAACTCTTCGGAGTCTGTTCAATGCCCATTAGGAAGCAACGCATCAGGGCAGGATGCTCACCTGGTCACCCACCCGGACGAGTCCGGTCTTAACGACCACGGCCCTAGAGCCAACGACGTTGTCGTGCTCTTTGATGACGTGACGAAGGATATCCAACTGACGATCGAGTAACTCAGGCTGCGGCCTCGTCGTCATGACGCAACGCGTACAACCCTTCTGGATTTCGATCTCGACGCCCCCGAGTCGTAACCGCTGACCTGATTCCAGTGATCCCAGAGATTCGAGGGAGGTGTCGATCACGACGTTCGGACGGAAACGACGGACACTCCACTGCAGTTCAGGGCGCTCGCGAGCGAGCAGCTCCAGGTCGGTGGTCGTCAGAAGATGGAGGGGGCTCTCATCGACGAATGACCCGCTCGAACCTTCCCACTCAACCAACGCTGAATCATCTCGTTCGAAGTCCTCTTGGCACTCGTAGGTGGCGGCGTCGATCAACTTGACGGGCCGCTCCAGCCAGCGCGAGAGGTTCTCGTCGAGAACCTCTCCTTGATCGAGTTCCTGGCCACCGGGCAACGTGACGACGAGTTCCCCAGATGACGTGGCGGCGACAGCGTAGAGCAAACGGCCGTCGCGCTTGGCGGACACAATGGTCCTTGAAGCAAGGTCTAGGACGCCGAACGCTCTGTCGCCAATCACGCCGCGTTCCTCGAAGCGAAGCTCCTCGCACGACTCGCCGCGCATCGACTTCACGGGGTACCGCCAGAGGGACGCGACGTGGGCCCTCTGGTGGATTTCACTCGTAGGCATTCCCGGCATGGTAGCAATCCACGAGCACGCGGCCAGCCAACATCGATTGTCCAAAAAGTCGGACAGGGGCGACGCTTCACGTAGGGACGTGGTTCCGGCGGTGTTGACATTGCCATCCGGCCGGTCCACCGAGAGTTTGGGGCCTTTTGGCACGGCGAGCCCAAACTTTCTCTCCAGGTCACGGCCACCAGGCTCTTCGACAGGGAAAGGACCTTTGGCCCTATTGGCGCTTCACTTTTTATCCCTACCCTTATAGACATGGCCAAAGGAACGGGGACCGACGTACGACGAGGTGTGATCTTCGTCCAAGACTTCATTGATGTCCCGCTACCGCTCGCGATCATTCGGGGAAAATTTGCCAGCACCGAACGTTGGCTGACTGACGTGGCCAGCGCGGCCGAGGAGGATGGCGAGGCGTTGCGCCTGCAGATTGGTCCGACCTGGGCCGGTGGACTCGTGACGCGCGAGGTCGAAGTGACTCTTGGTCCTACACACGAACGTGGCGAAGCCCTCGTGGTGCCGCTCGTCTGGAGGGCGACCGGTTTAGCAGGCATATTTCCGATACTCAATGGTGATCTTGAGCTAGCCCCGCTTGGTTCGCAACAGTGCCGCCTCACGCTCGCTGCCACCTACTTACCCCCCTTTGGCGACGTGGGCCGTGCGCTCGACCGCGCCCTGCTGCATCGAGTGGCACAATCAACGGTGCGCTCGTTCCTCGCGCGAGTGGCGACGAACGTCGAAGCGGGCGACGGCAGCTCGGCGGCCTTAACAACGCCCTAGTACCAGCGCGAGCGAATTGGTGCCACGAGGGCACCCGCATGGCTGGTCAGAGGTCGTGGCCCGCGTAAGAAAGATTAAAGCTGTTGCTAAACAGCGGAAAGTCGGGCACAATCGTGTGGCCAGTGACGTCGACACGAACGGCCAACTAAAAGAGCAAGGTCCGCGACCTCCGATCCTCGGTCTATGCACAAGACTTGAAGACGATGGGTCAGTCAAAAGAGAATCGTGAAAGGTCGATGCACGCTCGACGGAATGAATTAACACGACGCTTGAGAGTCGCGGCAATTGTTGTCTTTGTGTTTGCTCTAATCTTCTTGCGGGCTCCTGACACCTCGCGTTCGGGTGCTTCCACTCCATCGAGAGCGACGCTGAAGGGATACGACGCCAAAATATTTGGATCTCCCCCAGCTTCGGCGCCTGCGACAATAGGCGTCACCTCGGGTTTCGGCGGAAAGGGCTACTACGTTCTTCGTGCCGACGGATCGGTCGACGCGTACGGCACAACCAACTACGGGTCGCTTTCCTCTCAGGCTCTTGCGCCGGGTACAACCGCGACGGGTATCGCGCTGGACGTCTCAACCGGTGGCTACTGGATTCTCATCTCTAACGGCTCCATCAAATCCTTCAATGCACCATTTCTCGGCGAGACACTCGTCCCACCAGGAGGTTGGGGACAACATCCCGCCGCGATCGCTATTGCCGCCGCACCCAACGGTGCGGGCTACTACGTACTGCGCGCGAACGGCGCGGTCTACGGCTACGGCGTAAAGTCCCACGGCTCACTCGCTGGACGGCTGCCCTACGGCACGACGGCGCCGGAGCTCGCGATTGGTATCGCCGTCGATGCAACGACTGGCGGTTACTGGATCGCGACCTCGATAGGTCGCGTCGTAGGATTCGACGCACCAAATGATGGTTCTCCTCTCGCCAGTGCGCGTAAAACTAACCTCAGCAATCCGGTTACCGCAATTGCGGCCACGGCGAATGGATCGGGCTACTACGTACTTCGGGCGGACGGCGAAATCGAAACCTTCGACGCTCCCTTTCACGGCTCGCTCGCGTCATCGAGGGTGATAGCCGGCGGTGGTTTCGCCAGCGCGATCGCGGTCGATCCGATGACCGGTGGTTACTATGAAGCCCTCGATGACACGCCCCTCGACGGCTACGACAACCCCTTGCGCGCTATCACGTCGCTCCTCCCCCAAGAAGTCGATCAAGGCGTTGACTACTGCGGGTCAGGACCGATCTACGCGATCGGCGACGGCGTCGTCGCCAACCTCTACGACTCCGGCTGGCCGAGTGGTGTCTTCATCTCGTATCGCCTGACGAGTGGTCCCGCCAAGGGTCATTACGTCTACGACGCGGAGAACGTCACACCCTCGGTCAGGGTTGGTGAACACGTCACGCCCACGACGGTCGTCGGTATCCTGCACGACGCGAAGACCTGTCTCGAGACGGGCTGGGCCGATCCGCCGTCCTCACCCGAGCGCGCCGCCGCGCACCTCGAGTACAACGGGAAGAACTCGACCGCGTACGGGCTGAACTTCAACGCCCTACTTGAAACGCTGGGTGCACGGCCGGGTCTTCCCCAGCTCCATGGCCCACCCGGATCACTGCCCGTTAACTGGCCGACGTGGTGACGTCTCTATATTGTCGGCGAAACGCCCCGTAGAAATTCAACATCTTTGGTAACTATTCACCCCTGATCGCCGTCGGTCAACTCTCTGATGAAAGGTCAGCGCACTCGTTGTAGCGCAGCGTTCGTCGAAATGAGATCGAAGACCGCCGGGTCATAGGCACCACCCACCCACGCGGTCAGTTCATCATGCTCATCATCGTCGGGATCAGCGAGCGCGTCGCAGAGTCTCTCAAAGCCAGGAAACCCGCCGCAGTCCTCCGGAGGGCACGCCCGCGCTCCTTCGAGGCACACCGCGTGCTTCAACGGCTCGACGTTGCGCTCGAGGGACTCAACCACGATGCCGTGCGTCCACGAGTCACCAAAGTCGTATTCGTAGGTGAAGCGGTCACCGGCCATCACGATCTGGGTGAGTCGGAATCGTTGCTCGTCGAGACTTTTGTCGTCCCAATCGGGGTTGGGGACCCCGTATCGTCGATCGCGGACCCCGAAGGAGTGAAGGTGGCAGTCCTGCCACCCCAAGGCGACCTGGATGATGTGGTGGAGCTTCGCGAACGTGCAGTCACCGGGAACGAGCATTCGTCTCCATATCTCCGGCTCGAGGTAGTCCAGCGAGATCTTCAACTGGACTACGGACTTCGCTCCCGAATATTGAGGCTGGTTGCTCACGGCATCACACTAAAAGTTAAGGTCCCTCCACTTCAAATCGAAGGCCAGGAGTTACGCTTCAGGCCTGAGAAACTCCCGGCATGAAGGGCTGTCCCTCGAACAGGTCTCGCAGGGCACCGAGCACATTGACGCCTTGCTTGCGAGCGGTGGAGACGTAGGAACGAATCGTGAGGTAGTTCGCTGCGCCGGCTTCGGTGCGGTAGCACCCCGAGATCTTCTGTTGGAGCTTCACCATGCGCAGGTCGCGCTCGGCCAAGTTATTTGTAAAGGGTGAGGAGAAGTCGGAGGCGAAGCGCAGCACGTCGTCGCGGTAGACGTCGAGTCGATGAACGAGGTTGGCGGCCTTGGTGCGCGACGGCCGACCCTTCTGGCCGGTGCGAACTGGTGGCGGATTAGCGGCGTAGCCCGCGGTGATCAGTTCGTCGTAGCGACGGGCGAGCGAGTTGAGAGTGCGCGCGGGTAGCCCCGTTTTTCCCGCCGTGCGAGCCGCCTCGACCCGCTCGTGGGTGGTGAGGAGGAGCGCGGCGAGTTCCGCCGCCCAGGACTGGCCGTCCTCGGCGGCAGCGCGGAGCTCTCGGAGGTGATGGGCATTGCGCAGTTGGTGGGTGGCGTCGTAGCGGCGATAGGGCGTCCAGCCGTCGTGCACGGCGACGCCCCGGAAGTTCGCCAGCACCGCGAACTCGTCAATGGCAACGCGGCCGCGGCGCCGGTGAAAGAGATACGAGGTCAGGGTCGTCGATGACGCCGAGTGCACCCACCCGAGCCTCCCCGCGACTCTCGCCCCAGTCTCGTCGAGGTGCAAGACCGGGCTCTCGTGCAGGGCCGATCGCGTCGCCGTGACGAACTCACCGAGTGCAACACTCGCCTCGCCCATGAGCGACGTCGCAAAGCCGCTCGACACGTTGATCCCGCAGCACTCGGCAAAGACTTCACTGGCGCGCTCGATGGGCAGGTGCTGGGCCACGACGAGGTAGGTGAGCAGGGCTCGCACGCCCGGTCCATAACAGGTGGGTCCTATGGCCTCGGACGGGAACGACGCCCTCGTCGTCACGCCACAGGAACACCGTCTCGTCTGGGCGCGGTGCTCGGTGACGACGGCTCGCACCTGGGGCAGGTCGAAGACCTGTCGGACTTCTTCTTTGACCACCTCAGCGTGGGAGAGATCGTGGTCGCAACTCGCACAGCGCTGGGGTGCGTGGGTCACGACGTGGTCGGGACTCTCCACCGGTTCGAGACGGTGGCCCTGGTCGCCGGGCTGCTTGCCGGGACGGCGACGGCGCGCCGCGCGATTGGGCGTCACCGGGGCTTTGGCGAACCCATCGGCCGAAGGCGGCAGGGAGGAGTTCTTCGAGTTGCGAGTAAGGAGTTTCTCGAGTTCCGCGACGCGGACCGTGAGCAAGGAGACCGTGGCGTGAAGTTGCGCGACCTCATCGTCTCTTTCGAGCAAGAGACTGCTCAGACGCTCGACTTCGTCCCGGTTCTCTTCCATGAAGGCCGACACCCCTCGGATTGATCCTCCAACAGCGTGTCACCCGGAACGATTCAGGCGGTGGATTTCAACGGAGGGTGTGAATAGTTACCATCTTTGTAACGAGTGCTTTCTCGTCCGGCCGCCAGAATTATTGGCGCACGTAGATGTCCATCCGCCAGTTCCCGGACATCTCGAAGTCACAGAGTGACGCGGTCATCGTGCACATCACGTCAAGCACCTGAGCAGCCGGCGTACCAACAGGTACGTCGAAGAGTAGACCGCGTTGACTGTGATCCTGGCGCAGGATGAACGGAGCCCCACCCAGCAGGGTGGCGATGCGCTCTCTACCGAGCCGCCCGCGCAGATGCAAGACACCCAGTGAGGAGGGTTGCGCTTCGCCGTTGCGGGGTAGTGACGTGACGAACGACGCCTCATCAACACCTCGCTTCACCCAGATGCCGGTGAAGTTGATCTTGATGTCCGGTATGTCCTCAACGACGCACGGAACAACGTTGCACCAACCCCTACCCGCTTCGATTGACTCAATGGACCGGACGGCCGCTGCGCGGTCATCGCCGAACTCGAATTGGCTAGCAGTGGTCACGATGACACCTTTGCTCCACGCGAGCCAGGTCGCGTCCATTCTCTACGCCCATCCCAACTCCTCGAGCCGAGGATCGCTAATGCCAAAGTGATGGGCCACCTCGTGAAGCACGGTTTTGCGAATCTGAGCCTTCACTTCTTCTTCATTGGAGCAGTAACGACAGATCGCCCTCTGGTACAAGGTGATCCGATCAGGCATGACGCCGTTGTAACTCATCGGACCACGCTTGGTAAGGGGAATGCCTTCGTAGAGTCCAAAGAGATTGTGTCCGGGGGCCTCATCCTCGACCATTATGGCCAGATTCTCTATCCGCGAAGAGAGTTCACTCGGCAACGTGGCGAGAGCCTCTCCCGCGAGCTCCTCAAAACGCTCATTTGTTACCTCGAACATCAAGGAAGCGTACCGGTCGTTTAACGTGGCCTTTCCCTGGACTATCATTGGAAGAAATGCCCTATATATATGTGCCTCGGCCTCACGACTTTCACCGTGATATCAAGGGAATTATCGGATTTTCGCGTCAAAAGCCCCATTGAAGAGTTGACAAATCATTGCCGAACTCATCTCGCACCCTTCAAAGTGCCCAGCGAATTTCACTTCATCGGTGAGTTGCCTCGGACGCCGATTGGCAAGCTTGGCAGAACCCGATTAAAAACCACACTCATTCGGACCAACTAAATAGCGACTGAAGGCCGATGAACGACTGGTCCAAGGAGCAAGGCGATCTACTCGAGTCGGCACGAAGAATCGTCGAGACCCACGTCCACCGAGCCCAGGGCGCAATATTGGCCGGCAGCGTCCTCACGTCGCGCCGAACCAAAACTTCAGATCTCGACATTATCGTCTTCGTCGCAAACGGTGAAGAATCCTTTCGCGAGACGGTGCAAAAGCTTGGCTGGCTCGCCGAACTCTTCGTCCAGACACCCTCATCATTCGACTTCTTCGTTGCCCAAGAGACCGCCGCTCGACGCTCAACCCTCTTGTCAATGTGCGCTGAAGGCGCACCATTGTTCTCAGTCGACGGCACGACCGAGAGATACCAAGTGGAGTCGCGACGCTTGCTGGAACTCGGACCGCCGCCACTCACTAAGAGTGAACTCAACCAGGCGCGCTATCAACTGACAGATTTGCTCGATGATTTCGCCAGCGTTTCTGATGGTATGGAGTTGATATTCATCACGAGTCAGATTCTGAAGATGACCACCGAACTCGCACTTTCGAGTGATGGACAGTGGCTCGGAACCGGCAAATGGCTCGCCCGGCGTCTCCAAGAGTGGAACCCCGACCTCTCGGCACGACTGAGCGACGGCGTTTTCGCGGCACTCACAGTTGACGATCGAGAGGAACTTCGTTCCATCACGCTCAACGTATTGACGGGTGTGGGCGGTCCCCTCTCTAATGGCTATCGCCAGAGTTCGACTGAGGTGTAGCACCGCGAACCACGACCTGGTTCGCGAACTTAGTTACCTGACAGCGCCCCACGAAGTTGATGAGCGACTTCGTCGAGCTGCTCGCCGGTCAACGGTTCCTCCTTCAAGTACGCAAAGATGTCCCTCCCTCGTCGCTCTTCAGGAAGATCGACCATTCGAGGCACGACGTGGAAGTGCACATGAGTGAAGCCCGGAGCCTCCGCTAACAACATGACGTAGGTCTTGACGCATCCAGTGACGGTTTTGAGGGCTTTCGTGACGTCGCGCATCAGCCCACCCAGTACCAATGTCTCCTCGTCGTTGAGTTCATCAAGAGATTCGACGTGTCGCGTTGGAACGAGTACCACCCACCCCGGCAAACTGGAGTTGAACGCGAGCGCCACGCGCCAACCCGGCACACTCCACACCCGCTCGCGCAGCGGTACGCCTTCTTGGGTCTCCTGCGTACAAGAAAAACACGCAACTGAAGTTTCTGTCGACACGACCATTCCTTGTCCGAGAATCAAGAGTCAATCTAGAGTGCTCTCGCGTCGCGTCGAGTTTCCCAACCCGTAGAGTCGGCAAAGGCGCAGTATCCACGTTACGATCGCGCCATGTCGATAAAGGACCGCGAGGCCATGCGTGCGTTCTACGAACGTTTGGGCGAGGCCGAATGGGACCGCCTCGAAACGACGCTGCGAGGACGTGTCAGTTTCGAAGTCCACCGCCAATTCCTCGCTAGATTCGTCAAGCCCGGCCAGAGCGTCCTCGAAATTGGCGCGGGTCCTGGTCGCTTTACCTTCGAATTAGCGGCCCTCGATACCCGCGTCGCGGTGGCGGACTTCTCACCCGTCCAACTGAGCCTGCACGCCCAACACCTCGCTGGCACCGATGCCGAGAGCGCTGTCGTATCTCGCGAACTGCTCGACATCTGTGACACGTCGCGCTACGACGACGCCACCTTCGACCTCGTTCTCGCCTTCGGCGGCCCGCTCTCCTACGCCTTCGAAGACGACGCTGAGGCCCTCGCCGGCCTCTTTCGGATCACCAAGCCTGGCGGCGTCGTCGTCGCGTCGGTGATGTCGCTCCTGGGTACGTGGCGATACTTTCTCCCCGCTGTCATCGAGGACACCAAAGTTGCCGGCGAAGAGGCGAACAATCTGGTCCTCACTACCGGCGACCTTCGCTACTTTGGTACCGAACACGTGTGCCAGATGTACCGAGGCAGCGACATCGAGCGACTCGTCACGTCGTGCGGTGCTGAAGTCTTGGCGATGAGCGCAAGCAACTGGGCCTCCCTCAGTGACGCCGAAGCACTGGGTGAACTAGAAACCGATCCTGAACGGTGGAAGAACTTTCTCGAACACGAGATTCGAGCCTGCGCCGAGCCCGGAGCAATTGACGGGGGTACCCATCTCCTCTTTGCCGCCAGCGTCATTCCAAAGTCCTAAAGTTCGACGTCGGCCCGGGCGTACCGGCGTCCTTCAGATCTCCGGCGATCTCATCGACGATCGCTTCACTACGTCGACGAAGAATTTCGTCCACGGTCTCTTGAGGACTCAGTGCGGACGTGTCGAGCCACAGACCGACGTGAGGTGTCAGAGAGAGTTGATCATCTAGTTCTTCAATGCTGACGCCGCCCTCGCGGTAGGCAGCCTTGCCCGTCGTACGTCGACGGAGTTCTTCACGCTCGCCAACTACCTCAATGGAGGGACGCAGCACCACGAGGTGACGCGGTCGAGCGCTCACGAGGCTGAGCCAGGCCACGACGTCGGAGCCGTAGATGTTGTCTTGCACGACCGTGGTGAACCCTGCTGTGCAGTATTCGTCGGCGACTTTCGCCGAGAGTCGATAACGCAGGTCCAAAAGTCGTCGGGCTTCACTCGCGCGTTCATCGTCGTGATGGACCCAACCGCGAACGGCCCAGCGGTAGAACTCGCCGCCGCGGACGTGGACGCCCGCGTCGAACTGACGAGCGAGCAGGTCCGCCGCGGTGGACTTGCCCGACGCCTGTACACCCACGACCAGCCAGATTTCTCCACTCACTCTCGTATTCTCATTCACTATCGCCGCGACGATGCGTATCTCGTCCCCTATCGTTATCTAATGGAAGTTCTGCGCTGTTCGTCACCCGAAGAGTTTCTGGCTGAGACCACGGACTATCGCGGTCGCGACCCCATTCGCACGAACGTGCTGGGATCGGTGGCCCTCTCGGTATCAAAGTACGCGCGCGAGTACGACGCGTACTGGTGGTGGGTAGTGAAAGACCGCGACGAGGTCGTGGGCGCCGCGTTTCGAACCGCACCCTTAGGACTCCAACTCGGACCGATGCCGGCGAGCGCCGCGGCGGCGCTGGCCCCAGCGCTATCCCTGGCCGACGACGAATTCCCATGGCTGGCTGGGCCCCGCGACGTTGTTGCGCCCTTCCTCGGCGCCTATCAGGCAAGCCGGGGTGCGCGTTCTCGACGTGAGTTCATCGAAGGTCGCACCAGCTTGCTCTACGAAATCACGGACGTCATTGTGCCCGCGGTGAGTGGCTGGAGTCGCGTCGCGACACTCGATGATTTCGAACTGGTCGACGAGTGGACGACCGACTTCGCTGAGTTCATTGACGGGGCACCCTACGCACCAAGTGAGAGCGACCGCGCGGCGCTACGAATCAGATTGACGTCGAATGCGCGACGACTCTGGATAGACAACGACGTCCCGGTCTCGATGGCGGGTCACGCGCCCGCGGTCGAGACGCCGGGCGGTCTCGTTACCCGCGTTGCACCGGTCTACACGCCGGCGAATCTTCGTGGCCACGGTTACGGTTCCGCGATAACGTCCTCGCTCAGCGAAGAACTACTGCGCGGCGGATCACGCGTCATGCTCTACGCCGACGAAGCGAATCCCACGAGCAACTCGATCTACCAACACATTGGCTACCAACTCATCGACAAGTTCGTCCAATTCGATTTCGTGGCGAGTGCTGAGGAGTAGTTGAACGAAGACCGATCAGACTCGGCCGACGCGATGAACGGTGAGATCCCTTCACGCTCCACAAGATCTACCGAGTTATCACGGCGCCGCCGTAGGAAGATTCGAGGGCGCGAGCGACGCTAAGCGCGTCGGCGTCTCTCACGTCTCGTGGCGTTGGCGGTAGGAGGTCGTCCCAGATAGCGAGACTGGTACCGCGTAACTGCACAAATCCTTCGGGACGGGCAAGGAAAAAGACGTGGAGGTGTGCACCTCCGTCGCCCCATCTTGAGACGTGCGCACGAGCCACGTGAGGCAACGATTCAATCGCCCTTGCGACGTGAACAACGAGTCGCCCAAATTCACTAGCAAGGTCCTCAGGCAGATCGGTCAGGTCGAAGTGATCCTTTGGCAACAACATCATGACGAGTGGTGCGCCAGAAGGCTCAGAAAAGGTTATGAGCCGCCAGCGACTGTCGTGCCACACTCCCCCTCGGCCATTCGACGCGCACGAGCCACACGACGAACCACCTTCGCCTTGCCGCCAAGACTCGGGTAACTCCGGCTTCTTCAGTGGAACGACTCGAAGACCGTCTGGATCGAAGGGAAAAATCTCCCACGCCGTGAGTCGAGACAGTGGCATGCGCCCTTCGCCGTCCGCGGCGGTCATGGCGTTGGCGTAGAAGTCGTCGGGCGACAGCGGCATTGGCCCATGGTACTTCGGCGCTCGGTTTACGGTTCGGTCGTGCGAAAGCGTCTGCCCGTATCAGGGAGCGTTGACGGCGACGGCGAGCTGTCACTACGAACGCGACATAGTGGTCCAACTAATTCAATGAGGCGAAGTAGTCGCGCATTTCCCTTCTGGATTTGAGTTCTATCAACGTGAATTGACTTGCGAATTCGGCGAGGGCCCGTTCGAGCAGTGGCCGAGCGTCGCGTGGATAGTGCCAGAGCCACAGGAGAAAACTCACGTCAAAGTGCTCAGGGCAACCCTCCGCCTGCACTGATCGATGCCAATTTTTCACGACTCTGAGCACAACGCTTGGAATACACACCCGCCGCGGCAGCGCCAGGAAAATCACCGTATCCGCGCGGCGAAAACGGACGTCATAGGTTCCACCGTAGTTTCCGTCGATGATCCACGAGTCGCCCGACGCGAGTTCGCTCTGGAGAACTCGCCACTCCTCTTCTGGCGTCGTGACCCATCCGGGATGCCAGTAGTAGTTGTCGAGAGGAATAAGTGGCAGCGACGTCAGTTCGCTGAGTCTCCTCGCGAACGTCGATTTCCCCGAACCACCCGAGCCGACAATCGCCACACGCTGCACTTGTTCAATGTAGTGAGTCCCGCGCTCACCTCGGGGGAGAGAAACAGCGGCCCCGTGACGTACCATTACGAAAGGAGGTGTGAATAGTGAAAACCATGACGTGTAAACAGTTGGGTGGACCCTGTGACCACCCGCACCACGGCGAGAGCGGCGATGAAGTCATCAAGGCGCAAGATCGACATTTGAAGGAAATGGTCACCGGGGGTGATAAAGCGCACCAGAGTGCCCTGAAGGCGATGAAGGGTAGGTGGAAGAATCCGCTATCTGGAATGGCGTGGTACAAGAAAGCCAAGCGCGATTTTGCCGCGCTTCCCGAGGACTAATCGTTCATCTAGGCGTCTCGTTGACGAGCTTCAACCAACAGAGTGCCGCGGTCCACACTCGGTGCAGCCAGGAACCCAGTCGCCCTTTCTGCGCAAACGCTCTGGTCGCCAACGTTCAGATCTTGATGGCGACGCCCGCGCTGCAGTAGGTCCAGGGTTTGGGACCCTTGGCTGGACCTTCGTCACTCCACAACAACTCAAATCCCGCGTCTCGAATGAGGGCGAGCGGGTGACGATCAAGGTGGCATCCTCCCGCGAGTCGAATCTCTAGGGGATTGAGCAGGCGTTGGGTCAGCGCGACTCCCCACGAAGGGGCCAAGCCGTGTTCGAGAAAATGGAACTGTCCACCCGGTTTCAGGACGCGCACGACCTCTTGGAGTACCGCGGCCGGATCGCGAACGGTACACAAGGTGAACGTCGAGAGTGCGGCGTCACAAGACTTGTCCGAAAGCGGTATCGCTTGACCGTCGAGGCCCACGTGTTCGATTCCGACAAAGGCACTCTCAATTCGTTTTCTCGCAAGTTTGAGAGCGAGTGATTCGGGTTCGACGGCGTAGACCACTTCAATCTTCGAAGGGTAGTACGGCACGTTGCGGCCCGAGCCAAAGCCAATCTCCACGACTTTGCCCGAAAGGTCCTCGCAGACCTTCTGTCGCCACGGCGCAAACGTCGACGCACCACACGCCCGATCGATGATTCGGGGAAGAACTTTCTCACCGTAGAAACCCACGAAGTGAACTTATCTCGTTCAGCTCTACAAAGCTCCGCGCGCTAGTCCTTGCGACGCTGACGCCGCACACTGGAACGGGGACTCCCCCATAGCCTCGTTAGTGCCCGCCGTCGCCCAACTGTTCTTCCGTGAGCCAACGTCGGGCGTGGCGCGCGGCCCAACCCTCGCTCACCCAACCCTTAAACATTGAACGCAGCGCGTCGCGGCGCGTAAGAGCCATGAAAATGTGTCCAATGACCACGATGAAGATCGCGTAGGCGAAGACGTCGTGGACGAAAGTCGCCCCCGAGCGCCACGACACCGGGAAGAATCTGAACCACTGCAACATCGCACCGGTAACCAGCGTCACGAGAATTGACGCACCGATGAAGATGGCGTTGAGCTTTTGACCCGGGTTGAACTTGTCGGCTTCGAGCTTGGTCCTGCCGAAGGTTTGCATCCAACGAATCTCGTCGCGGGTCCAGTCGTTGATGCGTCGTACGTCGTGACGCATCGCGTTCCCCCACGGCCCGATCAACGAAATGATGATGGGCAGGGGCAGCGCGAGACCGCTCCAGAGGTGGATCATCTCGATGAGGTGACGCGGCAGCACGACGCCAAAGAAGGACCCGAAGTAGAGCGGAATGGCCGTGAACATCAGAACCAAGAAAAGCAGCGCGTTGGACCAGTGGGCGCTACGCTGCACGCGGTCGAAACGCAGTACGTGCAAGGTCTTGGTGGAAGCTTGAGCGAGCGACATCTCAGGTCAGACTGGGGTCAGGATTATTCGGACCCGTCGTGCCGTCGAGCCACCCGTTCACCGGGTACCCGTTGTCTTCCCAAAAACCGGGCTCGACCCTGTCGACGACGCGAATACCCGAGAGCCACTTCAATGACTTGTAGCCGAACATCGGCGCGACGTAGAGGCGCACCGGTCCACCGTGTTCCGTCGTGACCGGAGCACCGAGCATGGAGTAGGCAACGATGACGTCGGGTAGATGGGCCTGTTCGATGGTGAGACTCTCTGAGTCGGCGTGATCGTACGAGTCGAAACTCACCGCGACCGCGCTTGACTGCACACCGACGCTGTCCAAAATGTCGCTGAGTTTGACGCCCTCCCAGTGAACGTTGGGCACTCTCCATCCGGTCACGCATTGAAAGTTCTTGGTGAACGAGGTCTTCGGCATCGCTTGAAGATCGGTGAAGGTCAACGTCGTCGGATGGTCCACGAGGCCACTCACGTTGAGTCGATACTTCACTTTACTGATTTCGGGATAGTTACCGGTGATCGAGTAGATCCGCCAGTGATCGCCAATGGGCAAAATCCCACCGAGACCCGAGCCGAAGGCGTTACTGAGACCGTTTTGGATGCTGTTGCCAAAGGCGACACCGAGTGCGCCGAGCGCCGCGACGCCGAGGAACATTCGTCGCCCGACGTTGACCCGCTTCTGCGGCTGCTCTGGCGCTGCGTTGTGAGACTCAACCGACATGGGCGTCGCTCGATTCTGTTCTACCATTCACGACACGAAACGACTCCGACGCACGCTGTGCGCGAGGGGACTCGCTTAGTCTGACCCGTCCGCGCCACGAAGTCACGTCGGGCAGGGCTACAAATAAGAGCGTGGCGTCCACTTCGGCCATCTATTTCCTTTCCATTCAAACGACTATGAAATCTTTAGGACTCGCAACGTTCGATTCGTCGCGGGTCCGCCCCTATGGAGTTACACGTCGAACTTGGTTCCAGTAACTGTCGTGCCCTTCAACGTACCGGTCACCGTGACCAAGGCGCGCACCTTGATGTTCTTCGCGGTGCCCATCGTGAAGTGGGTCATCGCGTCCCAGTGAACGACGTACGTCTTCGAGCCCGAAACGAAACTGAACGAGCTGGTCGTGCCCATCTTGGCGTTGATTTTCGAAATCTTTCCGTGCCAGGTGTGATCCATGGCCTTGTGCGCGTGCTCGGCGGCACCGGCTGGACCATTGGTGAGCGCCACGCCGAGTCCCAGTGACCCAACGGCGAGTACGCCTGGCAAAACGAGGGCGGCAAGTATTTTCTTCATTTGCTAGTTCCTTCCTGCGCGGTACGCAGTGATGTCGGCACGTCGGACGACCTCGTCCATCACTACAGTTCCGCGAGTAGAAAAAGCGTTACAAGAAATCTGAACTCTGCGCCGAAGCTCGAAATTCCCTGGTATCGAGCCCCGTTGAGGTTGTTACGCTTCGTCCTGGAACCGGCGAAAGAGCTCGGTCAGCGTCTCCAAGGCTTCGGGCGCGAGGTCGTCGGGTCCAACGAGCCCGCTGGCCGCGATCGTGACGCGCATCTGCTCGACGTAGGCACTGCACGCGTCACAGCCCGCCAAGTGCTTTTCGAGGCGGCGACGATCGCCGCGAGAGAGTGAGCCGTCGAGGTAGTCGCTCACCAGGTCAACGGCTTCTTGGCAGACCAGCGCGTGGGGAAGAACTCTCATGACTCACCTCCTTGCAATACGCTCTCGATCGCCGATCGTATTAGGGACCGGCCCCGGTGCAAGATAACGCGCACGTTGGCCTCCGTTAGTCCCAACAGCGAAGCAACCTCGCTAGTCGATAGTCCCTCCACGTCGCGAAGCGTTACAACAGTTCGTGGCGCGTCCGGTAGCTTTTCAATCTGCTCGTGCACCAGGGCCAGCATCGGCGCGTTCACGATACCGCTTTCAATCGCCTCGGTGAAGGGAACGGGCGCTTCGCGCCAGAAACCTCCCTCGTCGAAGCGTTTCGACAACGCCGAACCTTCGGACCACGTGAGATCAATCGGCAGGATCCGGCTCTCTTTGGCTCCCGTGGTGCGAGCGCGATTCACCAGGATTCGCAACAGCCACGTCTTAAACGACGAACGGCCCTCAAAGCGTTCTACGCCCTTCAGTACGGCGATCCAGGTGTCTTGAGCGACGTCTTCGGCACTCGCGTCGCTCTTGACATAGAAGCGCGCGACGCGAACTAACAGGGATTGGTAGCGAGTCACGATCTCCGCGAAGGCGCGCTCGTCACCAGCGAGCAGGCGCGTCAAGAGGTCTGCGTCGTCTACTCCGTCACCATACCGGCGCCGGGCGTGGAAGAGAGGAGGTCCGATGACCCCAGACGTCGATCTAGCGAGGCCAGGTACACTTCATCGCAACAAGAGCGACGCGCGCCTCGTCGTTGAGTCACCTTTAAGGCGTGCACTGATTGTTGGCTGATCGCCGAGGGAGGGACCAAAATCATGGAACGTCCGTTCTCCCACATCAACGCCGTCGGCAAACTGCGCATGGTCGACGTCACGAACAAGCGCCTGACTCGGCGTCAGGCACTGGCCCGGTGTCTGGTTGTGACGAGTGTCGACATCGACGCGCTCGAGCCCCGAGACGACGAGATTGACCCCATACTCTGTGCTCGCATCGCGGGCGTCGCAGCCGCGAAGAGGACGGCGGAACTCATCCCGCTCTGCCACACGCTCAATCTGAACGACGTCGACGTCGAGTTGAGCCGTCGAGACAATGGCATCGAAATAACGACAACGGTCACCGCCACCCAACGCACGGGCGTGGAGATGGAAGCACTGAGCGCGTGTGCGTTCGCGGCGCTCAGCATCGTGGACTCTCTTCAAGACGCGGACCCCGAGGCGTGGATCGATGAACTCGTCGTGTTGAAAAAGGAGGGGGGAAAGTCGGGCAGTTGGGGGCGACTCGTAGTCACTACCGAGAAGAATCCGACCAATTAACTCAAAGAACACTCGCCTCGCCACGAACGACGCGTTGCGTGGGTCTCGCCGGCGAACGAGCGTCTCACTTCGTGGCCTGTGAGATATCATTAGTGCCCATTAAGGTACACATCAATGAAACACATTGACCGTCTTGTCGCCTCCTCCAACTACACGGCGCGGGTGAACGGGTGACGTCGCTCGACGGTGGCGCCGGGGCGCCCGTCTTCGTCTCGGTTCGCCCTCACCTTCGCGGCGGTGCCGAGGACGCGTCAACGAAGGGTCGCGAACCTCTCGTCATGCCCGAGAGCGGACCCTTAGTGGACCGCTACGCACGGATCCATAATGACCTTCGCATATCGGTCACCGACCGCTGCAACCTGCGCTGCGTCTACTGCATGCCCGAAGTGGGTATGACGTTCCAGCCCCGCTCGGCCCTCTTGACTTTTGACGAGATAGTTCGCGTCGCGAGCGTCGCGAGCAAACTGGGCATCACCGCCCTGCGTCTGACCGGCGGTGAGCCACTCGTTCGAAAGGGCTTGCCGACCCTGGTCCAGCGACTTTCAGCCATTGGCTTTAAGGATCTCTCCATTACGACGAACGGAATGTTGCTCTCGCCGATGGTGCAGTCCCTGGCCAACGCCGGTCTGAAGCGAGTCAACATCAGTTGTGACTCACTAAAGCCAGAGCGCTTCAACGCCATTCGCCGTCGGGGCGATCTCCAGACCGTGCTCGAGGCAATGGACGCGACCGAAGCCGCTGGTCTCTCACCGCTCAAGTTGAACGTCGTTATCTTGCGCGGTCAAAATGACGATGAGATCTTGGACTTCGCGGCATTCGCGCGTGACACGGGTCGCGTGGTGCGCTTCATCGAGTTCATGCCGCTCGACGCCCAGGGTCAGTGGGACAACTCCCAACTCGTGCCGGGACGAGAGATCTTCGAACAGATCAACGCGCGCTGGCCACTCGAAACGCTGGTTAACTCCGACGGGGCGCCCGCGGAGCGATTCAAGTTCGTCGACGGAAAGGGTGAGATTGGTCTCATCTCGAGTGTCACGCAGCCCTTTTGTGGCACGTGCAATCGACTACGGCTCACTGCTGACGGAGCGATTCGGAACTGCTTGTTCTCCGACGACGAGCACTCGCTGCGCGACCTGATGCGCAATGGTGTCGGCGATGAGGTGATCGCACTCGCGCTTCGAAAGGCCGTGTGGGAAAAGTTTCCTGGTCACGCCATTAACGAGCCCGGGTTTCTAAGCCCCACTCGCTCGATGTCCATGATTGGTGGATGACGTGGCGAAATACCGCGCCGCGCAGGCAGCCGAACTGCTCGGCGTAAGTTCCGACACGATTCGCCGCTGGGCCGACTCGGGACGACTTAGTTCCTCCCTCGCGAAAGATGGCAAACGTTATTTCGACGGTGAAGCGTTAGCCGAAGTGGCGATTGCCACCTCAGCGAGCGTGAAGCCAAAGAGCCCGCGAGCGCAGTCAACGCGCAATCGCTTCGTCGGCATCGTCACCCGGGTGGTAAAGGACAAAGTTGTCGCTCAGGTGGAGATTCAGGCCGGACCCCACCGATTTGTTTCACTAATTACGCGTGAAGCGGCCGACGAACTCGAGCTCGCACCCGGCGTGGTCGTTGACGCCGTGATCAAAGCGACCAACGTCAGCGTGGAGATTCCCGAGACGTTCTAGCGAGCAGCGATCCCCGTGACGTAGTCTTTCGTTGCACCATTCGGTGCCGCCCAAAGAGAGACGGCTTCGAGGTCAAATTCGAGTTGACAGCGAGCACCTACCTCAACCTCCAGCGCACCTCTGGTACGCGCCATTACTTCCACGCCGTCACCAACCATTACGAAGAGGTCGTACGACGTGCCCATGTCAGCCACATCCTTCACGACGCCGACGATTCCTTCGTCGGCGTCGGTGCCCATCCTTGGTAGCACTCGCACATCTTCGGGCGCGATACTCCACCACACCTTCGTCCCCTCTCTCAGTTCGGTTAACGGAATAGGGATGGTCGCTCCCGCAATCGTCATCGTGCTCACCGAGTCAATGGTGCCAAAATTCAGATTCTCGCCACCGAGCAACTTCGCGACGTCGGCCGACGTCGGTCGAGAGAAGACGGATCGACTGGTGCCCGACTGTAACAACGCACCATCGGCGAGGACGAGTAACTCGTCGGACAAGAACGCGGCCTCCTCGGGGTCGTGGGTCACGAGCACGGTCGCGAGACCGGTCTCTTGTTGAAGACGGCGCAGTTCGCGCCGAAGTTCTAGACGCACGGGCACGTCAAGGGCCGAGAAAGGTTCATCGAGCAACAACACCTTGGGTGAAGAACAGAGCACCTGCGCCAAGCCCACTCGTTGACGCTGACCTCCCGAAAGCTCAGCGGGACGTCGGTCCTCTAAACCTTGGAGACGAAGATGCTCAATCCAATACGCACCGAGTTCGGGCGTCGCGCCAGCGAACATTAAGTGTCGCCACACCGACATGCGCGGGTACAGGGAGAATCCTTGGGCTACGTAACCAACGCCGCGACGCTCGACGGGCACGTGTTGCACCATCTCCTCGCCGTACCAGACGGGGCCCGGACGCGGTCCGTTGAGACCGGCCAGGCAACGCAGCAGGGCCGTCTTTCCCGATCCCGATGGACCGAGAATCCCCAAGTGCGTGGTCGCCGCGTCGTGGGTAACGGCGAGGTGGAAGTCTCCAACGTGATGGTCGAGTTCGAAGCGAATGGGCCGCGGCGTCACCATCGCCGGCGCGCTGGGCTTTGGTCTACTCAACCTTCGAGACGGGGGCTTCGTGACCTTCGCGCGGCTGAGAAGAACGACGACGATCGCGACACCGAGCGCTAACGCCGTGGGCGCCAAGGTGGTGGGTAGACCCCGTCCACTGAACTGGTTGTCCGTGTAGATCGGGAGCGACGCGGGGTTGTAGGCCAAGATCACGACGGCACCGTACTCGCCAAAAGCTCGCAGCCAGGTGAGCATCATGCCCGCGCGTATGCCGTGTCCCGCCGTTGGTACGGCCACGCGCAGAAAGCGCGACGCGTCAGAGTGCCCGAGTGTCGCGGCGACGTCGAGCATTCCCTGATCCAGCGAGGCGAACGCCGCTCGTGAGGCGACGATCAAGAACGGCGATGACACGAAGGACATCGCGATGACGACTCCCACCAACGAGTCGGTGAGGTGTTCGCCAAAGAGATGGCCCAAAAAGGTGTACGGCCCAATGAGGTAGACGAGCACGATGCCACTCATGAGGGGTGGCAACGCCAAGGGAATTTGCACGATCGTGCCGACGATCGTCGAGATCGGTCCCGACGATCGCGCGAGAAGGTACGCGAGCGGCACGCCGAGGACCGTGACGATCGCCAAGGAAATAGTCGCGCAACTGACCGAAACCCACAGCGCCGGAAAGAGGCCGGGTACGTGAAAGCCGCGTTGCGGTGACGTGATGAGTCGTAGCGCGAAAGCCGCCAAGGGATAGCCCAGGTAGACAACGAGTAGGCCACCCAACCAGATGAGAGGACTCTTCAGAGCTCCCGAGTAGTTCACGACGACTTGGTCGTCGCGGCAGTTGTCGTGGTCGTCGACGCCTTCGTCACCCTTGCCGGCACGATCGGCGTGACACCGTTCTTCTTAAGAATCGCTTGGCCCGCCTTACTGAGCAAGAACTTCACGAAGGCTTTCGCCGCAATTTTGTGTGGCGCCTTGTTGAGGATCGCGACCGTGTACTTACCGGACAGTTCAGTTCCCTTGAGCGCAACTGTTTTGATGTGCGCCGCCGCGGCTTCGACACCGTAGAAGAACCCGGCGTCGAGTTGTCCGGCCTGAAGTTCGCCAACCAGCGCAGTCTCTGCGAAGATGTTCGACGAAGACGTCGCGAGAGCGTTCAGTGCTGGAAGATGATGCGTCCGTGCGGCACCCTTAAGGGCGTCAACGGCGAGTACGCCCTTGGGGTCAGTTGCCGGGTCGGTGCGTCCGAGCAGAAACCCGGGCCGATTAACGACGTCGTACCAGGGCTTGGTCGTTAGATCCTTCGCGAACTTGGAGTTGGCGTAGTAGCCGAGCATGAGGGGTGAGTACCCAAACTCGCGGTACGACGACACCCAGTGACCGTTACTCGCACCCCCGAGCGAGGCATTCACGCTCGGCGACGCGCTGATGAAGACGTCGCCCACTTGCGTCCCGCCCTTAATTTCGCTCGCGAGTGCCGTGGAGCCGGCCGAAAAACCGCTGACCGTGTAGCCCGTCGCTTTATGAAAGGCCGGGCCCATCTTTTGTGTCATGAGATCGAGAAACGAACCGGCGTAGAGAACGTCGACGGTTCCAGAGGCCTTCTTCGTGCTCGCGGCACTAGCCGACACACTGGCGAGCGGTAGAACAAGTCCGAGCGTGACGAGCGACGTGACGAGAAGTCGACACGCGAACCTCTGACTGAGACACTCTTTGGGGCGAACATAATTGTGGGGCATTACCGTGCTTCCGGGTACATTGCATTTACAGTACTAGTGTTGCCTATTAAACGTAAATCACGTTATAAATGGCCTGATTTCACTTAAGTGCGCCTAGTGATGCCGGGGTAAATCCGAACCGGGGACGCCGCTGCACCACCAAGCCCTCGTCGTCCCTACCGAACTAGGGAGAGTTCGCGAGAGGACAATAGGATGTGGCCGTGTCGTCGGCGCCATCCTCGGACTGGATTTTGATAACGGAGAGTCCTCTATCGCCCGACGAACTTTCCACCTGGGTCATTCGCCCGAACTGCGGTGCCGTCGTGACGTTCTCTGGCGTCGTGCGGGACCACTCGAAATCGAGAGAGAACGTTCTCGCCCTCGAGTACGAGACCAGCACCGAATTAGCGGAACGGCGTCTTCGCGACGTCGCCGACGAAGCTCGCAAGCGCTGGCCCGCGCTCGAAGCGGTGGCGATCCACCACCGAATCGGCAAAGTCGAGCTCTCGCAGTCCACGGTCGTGGTCGCCGTCTCCTCGCCGCACCGTGACGTCGCCTTCGAGGCCGCTCGATTCTGCATCGATACGCTGAAGGTGAGCGTGCCGATGTGGAAACGCGAGCTTTGGGATGGCGGATCGGCCTGGAGCGACGAGGCGTCGCCCATCGTCGACGCGCGTGATCAATGACGTTCGCCCAACCATCAAGTGCGCGCGTGGGCCACGTCCGATGATTTCCTACGAAGAGGCTCGACGGTTCGTACTCTCGGATCTAAAGCCACTCCCACCCAAGGAAATCGAACTCCAGCACGCGCTGGGCTTGGTGGCGGCGGGCATCGTGAGTGCGAGGGAACCTTCGCCTCGCTTTGCGAACTCGTCAATGGACGGCTTCGCGCTCCAAGCGAACGACACCGAAAGTGGCGAAGTACGACTGAAGATTGTGGACACCATCTTCGCCGGCGACCTCGCCACCACGCGATTGAAAACAGGTGAGGCGGCTCGAATCATGACGGGCGCGCCGATTCCCGATGGCGCCGACAGCGTCTGCATGCGAGAAGAAACCCTCGTCGATCCCGAGGGCGACGTCGTCCTCATTCAACGGACCATTCGTCCCGGAGAGTTCGTGCGCCTCGTCGGTGACGACGTCGCGGTAGGCCAGGCGCTCGTCGGGATCGGCAGCGTTATCGGGCCGGCCTTGCTGGGAGTGCTCGCGAGCCAGGGCATCGACACGGTCTTCGCCCACCCGCGACCCCGCGTCGGCGTGCTCTCTACCGGCAACGAACTCTCTGACTCGAGGGGCGAGCTCGAGGCCGGAAAGATTCGCGACGCAAATCGGCCTTCCCTGCTCGCTTCCCTCGCCCGGTCCGACTTCACCCCCGTTGACTTGGGCATCGCTGGAGACACGCCGGGCGAGATAACTGAGGCGTTCGAACGTGGCGTGTTGAGTTGCGACGCAATCATCTCTACCGGTGGCGTCAGCGTCGGCGACGCCGACTTCGTCAAATCGGTTCTAACGGACCTCGTTGGCGACAGTGCGCGCTCGATGCAGGTGGCGATCAAACCCGGCAAACCCTTCGCGTTCGCGGTCGCCCCCTCTGGTATGCCCTTCTTTGGTCTCGCGGGTAATCCCGTCTCGACCCTCGTTGGTTTCGAGCTCTTCGTGCGCCCCGCACTTCGATTGCTCGCCGGCCAGAGCGAACTGAATCGTCCAACGTTCACCATGATTCTCGACTGTCCCCTGCCGAGGCGTCGTGACGGCAAACTTCATCTCGTTCACGTGACGGCGCGCTCGCACCACGACGGACGACTCCACGTGAAGAGCGTCGCTCGCCAGGCCTCGCACCTCTTGAACGCCATCGCCGACGCCAACGCGATCGCCCTGATTCCCGACGGTGACGGTCTCGACACCGGACAAGAAGTCGAAGCCATGGTCATTGACAACAATCAGTTGAACGGCGCGTGAGGTGGCGAGACTCATTCTCCTCGGTCCGGCCCACGAGGTAGCTGGAACGCGCGAAGACTTCTTCGACGGCGCGACCCTTGACGCCGTCTTAAACGAAGCGGTTCTTCGTTACGGCACAGCGTTCGAGGAGCTCCTCAGCGTCAGCCAAGTCTGGTTGAACGGCGAGCCCGCGTCGCGCAGTTCTCCCGTCGAGGTTCACGACGAAGTGACCGTGCTCCCACCGGTTTCGGGAGGATGAGGCGACGCTTCTCCTCCGAGCAGTTCGATCGCGTGCGGCAAGACGTCCAACACCGCCTCGAGACATTCAATCGCCCCCTTCGGTGAACCGGGACAGTTCACGATCAAGCTTCGCCCCGCGGTGCCAGCCCGGGCCCGCGAGAGACGCCCGAGGGGACTGGCGAGTCGCATCGCTTCACTCAACCCCGGCGCCTCGCGCTCAATCACTTCCATCGTGGCCTCCGGGGTGAGGTCACGAGGCGAGAATCCGGTTCCCCCCGAGGTGACGATGAGGCCGGCGAATCCTTCGATGAGTGCACGAAGAGCACTAGCGACCGACCCCACCCCGTCGGGGACGATTCTTAGCTCCGCGACGCGGAACCCCGCATCTTCCAGGCGCGCCCTTAGAAGCGGACCCGCCAGGTCTTCACGAGTTCCCGCCGCTGACGAATCAGAGACGATGAGAATCTTTGCGGCGAGCTCCATCCCTTCGATCGTAGAGGATGGCAATTTGTCGGAGTGATTGACTCACTCGCTTCCGACTTCTGATGGTCCGCGCGTTGAACGAGAGCGCGACCCGTCAGCCCCCCGCCATCGCCCCGATCACGAAGAACGGTTCGGCCCCGTCAACGACCGCCTCGGGAAGCCGAGCCTCCGGATCGTCGTGAGAAATATCCTCTTCACAGACGTAGAAGCGCACGAAGGCGCGACGCTTCTTGGTGGTGGGGTCGCGAATGGTTCCCAGCAACACGGGGTAGCGGGTCTCTAGAGCGTCGACGACCGAGCGCTGAGTAACGACGCCAACCACGTCAAGTTCGATTTCGCCATGGGTTTTGACGAGAGTCTTGAGATGGGCCGGAAGGACGACCCGAATCATGCCAGCGTTTGGACTTCGACCGACAACACGGCCGGCAGGTCACGGACGATCGGTTCCCAACTGTCGCCCTCGTCCGCCGATGCCCAGACCGCACCGCCGGTCGTGCCGAAATAGAGACCGCATTTGTCGAGCGAGTCCACGCTCATCGCGTCGCGCAACACGTCGACGTAACAGTTGCTTTGTGGCAGACCCTTGGTGAGCGGTTCCCACTCGTTGCCGCCGCTACGGCTGCGGTACACGCGAAGCTGCCCGTCGAGCGGATAGTGCTCGGAGTCGCTCTTGATCGGTACGACGTAGATGGTCTCGGGTTCGTGCGCGTGCACGTCGATCACGAAGCCAAAGTCCGTCGGCAGATTGCCGCTGATCTCTACCCACGAGTCGCCGGCGTTGTCGGTGCGCATCACGTCCCAGTGCTTTTGCATGAACAACGTGTCGGGCTTGGACGAATGCATCGTGATGCGGTGAACGCAGTGCCCGACTTCGGCGTCTTCGTCGGGGAGGCCCTCTGAGCGAAGGCCCTTATTAATGGGACGCCAACTTTTTCCGCCGTCGTCGGTGCGAAAGACGCCGGCCGCGGAAATCGCGACGAAGATTCGCTCGGGGTCCTTGGGACTCACGATTATTGAGTGCAAGCACATCCCGCCCGCACCGGGCATCCACGACGAGCCGGACTTTTGCTCGCGCAGGCCCGAGACCTCACTCCAGCTCTCACCACCATCGGTCGATTGAAAGAGCGCCGCGTCTTCTACGCCCGCCAGCACGTGGTCGGGGTCGGTCAGCGACGGTTCGAGGTGCCAGACCCTGGCGAACTCCCACGGGTGTGGCGTGCCGTCGTACCACTGGTGGGTGCCGGGCACGCCGTCGTAGTTGAACTGGTTACTCACCGGTTCCCACGTCACGCCACCGTCGTTCGAACGTTGGATGAGTTGACCGAACCAGCTCGTGTTCTGGGACGCGTAGATCCGGTTGGGATCGACGGGTGAACCCTTGAGGTGGTACATCTCCCAGCCGCCGAAGAAGGGGCCACTGACGTCCCAGTTCTTGCGTTTGCCGTCCGAACGTAAAATAAAGGCACCTTTTCGGGTGCCCACCAGAACTCGTACCCCCGTCATGGTTTCTCCTTCACCGCGTTACGCGGACGTCATATATCCGTCAAAGAATACTGCTCGCACGCCCCGTCGCCAGTGGTTTTCCTGCTTCATTCCCGCAGTGCTTAGAGCGCCCGTAGTTCAACGGTGCCTGAGCGAACCGTCGTCAGTTCAACACGGCTGGCATAGATTGGCGCCATAGCAACCGACACCAAGCCTCGTTCACGAAGAGCAGTCGTCGGCCGCGTCGTCGCGGTCGTCATCGCGGGACTCAGCCTGTACATCCTCCTGCCCGCCCTCGTGCGCGTCATCTCGTCGTGGCCCAGACTCCTAACCCTCGAGCCGTGGTGGCTGGTCGCCGCGCTGCTCTGTGAAGCGTCGAGCTTCTTCTGCGCTTTGGCGTTGCTCCGCCTCGTGCTGCGCACGAAGAGCTGGTTCGCGGTGGTGACCGCGGCACTCGCGGGCAACGCCGTCACCAATACGCTGCCCGGCGGTGACGCCGTCGGGGCGAGTGTGCAGTACCGGATGCTCGCGGGCACTGGTATCGACACCGTGCAGGCGGCCAGTGGGCTCGCGGTCACCTCCATCATCGGCTTCGCCGGGCTCTTTTCACTGCCCATTTTCGCGCTGCCGGTCCTGCTCGGTGGAGAGTCGGTGAGCGCCGGTCTGGTGCACGCGGGAGAACTCGGCGGTGTCGGCTTTGTCCTCATCGTGGCACTCGGGGCCGTCGTGCTGACCTCGGATAGGACGCTGTTGGCCATGGGTCAAGGCATCCAGTGGCTCATGAACAAGATTCGCCGGCACCGAGAACCGACGACAGACCTCGGAACACGTCTCATCGCCGAGCGAGATCAGGTGCGCACCGACCTCGGCAAGAACTGGTGGAAAGCCGTCTTACTCGTGGCTGGTCGTATTGGCTTCGACTACTTCAGTCTCTTGGCGGTTCTTCGCGCCACCGGCACGCGTCCCGACCCGGCGCTCGTGTTGTTGGCCTACGCCGCGACCGCGGTTTTGGCGCTGCTCCCCCTCACCCCAGGCGGTCTTGGACTCGTCGAGGCGAGTCTGAGTGGGCTCCTCGTACTAGCCAACGTGCCCGTTGGCAACGCCGTCGTCGCGACGCTCGCCTTTCGACTCGGTTCCTACTGGCTGCCCACGATCGCCGGGGGCGTCTGCTACGTCTTGTATCGGCGTCGTTACGGTCCGCTGCGTCAAGGCGAGGTTGTCGCGCCGTAGTCGTTGGCGCGTGGGCCGAGGTAGCGTGACGCGGAGAGTTCACGGCGAGGGAGGTGGGAGTGTCTGACGACGTGAGTTCGAACAACGACGACGTACCCACTCGTCGCTCAAAGATCTTGTTGCGCGCGCAGATTGAGAACGTACCGCTACGCACCATCCTGGTCACGATCTTCACCGTGGCGCTCGTGCTGGTCGCGGGCGAAGCGCTCTACCGACTACGGGCTGTCCTCTTGCTCATGCTCGTGGGTGGCTTCATTGCCTTGCTGTTGAACCCACTCGTGCTCTCTCTCCAGAACTGGAAGCTACCGCGACGCGGCATGGCCGTTTTCGTCGTAACGCTGGTTGCCGTGCTCCTCTTCACGGGGCTGGCCTTCGCTTTTGGCTACCCGCTCGTCAACTCCACCACCCACCTCGCCCACGCACTGCCGAGGTACATCAGCCAAGCCGAAAAGGGCAAAGGCTGGATTGGACATCTGCTTCGTCACTACCACGTGAAGAGTTGGATCCACAAGAACGCCTCGAAGTTAGTGACCTTCGCCAAGGGTCTGAGCAAACCCGCGCTGGCTTTGGGCAAGGGCGCGGTCACCCTCTTGTTTGAACTCTTTGCGTTGTTCGCGTTCGTTGTCTTGCTGTTGCTCGAAGGACCAAAGATTCGACGTTCGCTCATCTCGATGATGTCGCCCGAGACCGTGACGTGGGTCTCGAGGGTCGGCTCGAAGATCGGCAAATCGGCACTCGGTTTCATGATCGGGGACCTCGCGATGTCCTTGACCGCGGGATTGGCCGTCTTCATAACGCTGTGGGCCGTGTCGGTGCCGTTCGCTTTTCTCTGGGCGTTGTGGGTCGCGCTCGTTGACTTTCTACCCCAGGTGGGCGGACTGCTAGCCGGCGTGCCCACCGTCTTATTCGCGCTCGTTCACTCACTATCTGCCGGCATCATCACCGGCGTCGTCTTCGTCGTCTATTCGCTCTTGGAGAACCACGTCCTCTACCCCATCGTCATGAGTCGCACCGTCAAGATCAATCCGCTCACCGTGTTCATCGCCATCATCGTGGGCGCCGAATTCGGCGCGTGGGTCGGTGGCATCTTCGGCGGCTTCGTGGGTGTGCTGCTGGCCGTGCCGGGCGCGGCGACGGTCCACGTGCTGTTCGCAGAAGTCTGGAACTCAACGGGGCCCTCGATGGTTACCGCCCAGGGCTCGGAGACCGTGGCTGGCGAGACGCCCGGCGAGTAAACCTGTCGGTGATGGATCAACGATGATCACACCCGACGAGCACGTCCCCGCGTCCGTTCTCACTAACGCCCTCCAGAGGACCCAGACGCTGATACGCGCCTCGGCGACGCCGCGTTCTCGACGCGAACGCGCAATACGACGACGTTTTCGAAGGCTCTTCGTCGATGATCGAGCCGTAGAAGTCACAATGACCTTGACCGACGAAGTGATGCGATTCACGTCCGCGAAGAGCGCGTCCAGCGCCCTGCGCTCAACCGTGCCCCACGTATCTCGTCGAGGCTTTGGACTTCTGAACATGATGGGTCTTCGTGGCGTCGCCATGACTTCGAGGGTCGCGCCCTCTCTAGCCAGAAAACTGGTGGACTATCGAGTCCGAGCGCTCACCAAGAACTTAATCTTGGACGCCGATCCTCGTCAGCTCGCGTCGCAGTTTCGCAGTCATCAACGTGCGGGCCTCTCACTTAACGTCAACGTCCTCGGCGAGGCCGTCCTTGGCGAACGCGAAGCCGACGATCGTTTTGCGAGAGTGCTCGAGATGGTTCGTCGAAGCGACGTCAACTACGTCTCGGTGAAGTTATCGGCTATCGCGAGCCAACTGCTCACCGTCGACCACGAGGGATCCTTGGAACGAGTAACTGAGAAGTTGCGCGAGTTGTTCCGCGCGGCCAACGCTGTCGACACGTACATCAATCTGGACATGGAAGAGTACCGAGATCTGCGTCTCACCTTGGACGCCTTCATGACGGTACTGAGTGAGACCGACTTCCACGACCACGCCGCGGGTATCGTGCTCCAGGCCTATCTTCCGAACTCACACGGCGCCCTAGAAGAGTTGATCGACTTCGCGAGACGCCGACACCAACGAGGCGGCGGCACTATCAAAGTTCGTCTCGTCAAGGGCGCGAATCTCGCAATGGAACGTGTCGAGTCCGAACTCCACGGCTGGACTCCAGCCCCCTACACCACGAAGTCCGACGTCGACGCCAGTTACTGTCGACTCCTTGACGTGGTGCTGCGCCCGGAGAACGCCGCGTCGCTTCGCGTGGGTGTCGCGAGTCACAATCTCTTTCACGTTTCGTGGGCGCTGGAGCTCGCCGCGTCGCGCGGCGTGTCGGCACAGATTGACGTCGAGATGCTCGAAGGTATGGCGAACGCCGAGGCCGAAGCCCTCGTCGCGAGCGGTCAGGCGGTGTTGCTCTACGCGCCCGTTACTCGCCACGACGACTTCGCTGCGGCCGTGGCCTACCTCGTACGGCGCCTCGACGAGAACACCGCGCCCGACAACTACCTGCGAGCAGCGCTCTTCATTGCTGGGAACCACGCCATCTACGAGGAACAACAACGGCGCTTTCTTACTTCGCTCGACCAACGCCACAGCGTCGACGTAACAGCGAAGCGGGGCCCACGCCCGCTTATCTCGGCGGATATCTTCTGGAACGAGCCCGACGGCGATCCCGCTAACGCCACCTACGTCGCGCAGGTCACCCGAGAGTTCGACACAGTCCTCGCACGCGCTAGGGACAACATCGACTCACTCAGCGATCTCCAGCCCAGTGACGTGGCGTCTTTTGAGGACGGTCGTGACCCGAACGACCACGGTCGTCCCTGGTACCGCTACCGCGTGGCGTCAATTCCCAACATCGATCGTGCTCTCGAGAGAGCGTTAGAAGGCTTCGCTTCGTGGCAGAACCTTGACGGCGACGATCGGGCGAACACTTTGCGCCAAGTGGCGAATGTTATGGCGAGTCGACGAGCGGTTTCGATCGCCGTCATGGCCCGAGACGGTGGAAAGACCGTCGCCGAAGCCGACGCCGAGGTCAGTGAAGGGGTCGACTTTGCGCGCTTCTACGCCGCCCACGCGCCGAGCGACGATCTCTCCGTGCCGCTCGGCGTCGTAGTCGTCGTGCCGCCGTGGAACTTTCCCTACGCCATCCCCGCCGGTGGGATCCTCGCCGCGCTAGCGGCGGGCAACGCCGTCATCTTGAAGCCCGCGCCCGAAACCGTCGCCGTCGCTAGCGAACTCGTTCACCAACTCTGGGACGGCGGCGTGCCGCGCAACGTTTTGCAATTAGTGCCGACGCGCGACGACGAGTGTGGTCGTCACCTCGTGTGCCACGACAGCGTCAACGCCGTGATCCTCACCGGCGCCTTCGAGACCGCGATGCTCTTCACTTCGTGGAAGTCGTCGCTTCGACTACTGGCCGAGACGAGTGGCAAGAACGCCCTCGTCATCACCGCGAGCGCCGACATCGATCTCGCAGTGAAGGATCTCGTCCAATCGGCCTTTGGCCACGCGGGTCAAAAGTGCAGCGCGGCGAGCCTGGCTATCGTCGAACGCTCGATGTACGAAGACCCGAAGTTCCAGTCACAACTCATCGACGCCGTGACCAGTCTGCGCGTCGGAGCGAGTTACGAACTCGGTACCGTGATCGGTCCGATCATTCGTCCTCCCGAGCCCGCACTGCTGCGAGCTCTCACCACGCTGGAGCGTGGCGAATCGTGGCTCGTCGAGCCCCGTCGCCTCGACGACGAGGGTTATCTCTGGAGTCCGGGCGTCAAAGTTGGCGTGGCGCCCGGATCGTGGAGCCACCTCAACGAGTGGTTCGGTCCGGTGCTTGGTGTCATGGTCGCCACCAACCTCGACGAGGCGATTACCTGGCAAAATCAGACGCCCTACGGCCTTACCGGTGGGTTGCATTCATTGGACGAAGACGAGTGCGAACGCTGGATCGACGCCGTCGAGGTGGGCAATCTCTACGTGAACCGTGGCACCACTGGGGCCGTCGTGCGCCGCCAACCCTTCGGTGGCTGGAAGCGCTCGAGCGTCGGCGCGACGGCCAAAGCGGGTGGGGCGCACTACGTTGATGCCCTTCGGCGTTGGCGAGCACTGTCCTACGTGGAGGACGCGCTGGCGAGCGCGACCACGTGGTGGAGCGACGTTGGATCGAAGGCTCGCGACGAATCGGGACTCGCGGCAGAGTCGAACTTCGTTCGCTTTCGCCAGACGTTGCGTCCGGTCGCGCTTCGAATCGACGGCACCTTTACGTTGGACCAGTTGACCTACCTACGTGGCCTGATCGCACTCGGGGGCCTCGACGTTGACTTCAGCGCGGCGGCGCCAGTTTCAACCGTGGCGGAAGTCACGATTGAAACCATCGATGCGTTAGTAGAGCGCGCGTCGTCGTTCGCGAAGATTCGCTGGCTGAGTGGCGAGAGCGTGCCCACGCTCGCGCTCTTAGAGAAGGGCGTCAGCGTCGATCGCCGTGAACTCGCCCAAAGTGGCAGCGTGGAACTACCGCGCTGGCTCTTGGAGCAGAGTGTCGCGGTAACGAACCACCGCTACGGCAACGTTCACGCCGGACCGAAACCCCGCTGCCCCGGACTTGGCGAAACCCAACGCCGCTGATATCGGTCGACGGGGCTCGGCCTAAACGCTGACGTCTCGAGGTAGCCCCAGCACACGCTCGGCGATGATGTTTCGTTGCACCACCGACGTGCCCCCACCAATCGTGAGCGCCTGGGAGTAGAGAAAGCCCCAGTACCACGACTGACCTTCGTCACCGTCAATGCCTCCGGGCCCATGGCCGGTGAGCATGCCCGCACTGCCCGCCAGACGTTGGGCCATCGTCATCACCTCTTGACCGTGATCGTCGGCGAGCGCCTTGCGCAGACTGGCGTCAGAACTGGTCGCGCGGCCGGCCAGCGCGTTGGCGTTGAGTCGCAGTCGAAGGAAGCGAAGGATTTCCCCGTGCGACCAGCACTTGACGAGATCGTCGCGTTCGACCTTGCTCAACGAAGCTTCCTGCGCACTGACGAGTTTCACGAGGTCGTCGGCCGTGGGACCTCGTCCCCAGAGAACGCCCTCGCCCGAGAGCGAGACCCGCTCGTTGCCGAGGGTCACTTTCGCGAGTCGCCATCCCTCGTTCACCTCACCTAGGAGATGGTCCGCCAGGAGTCGTACTTCGTCGAGGAAGACCTCGTTAAAGGCGTGGTCACCCGTCATATCAATGAGCGGACGAATGGTGACGCCCTGGGCGCGCATCGGACAGATGAAGTACGAGATGCCGTTTTGTGGCGCGCCTTCGTTCGACGTACGGGCGAGCAGGATCCCCCAGGTCGCCACGTGGGCGTAACTCGTCCAAACCTTCTGTCCCGTGATGACCCACTCGTCGCCGTCCTTGCGCGCGGACGTGCTCAGTGACGCCAAGTCACTCCCCGCGTCGGGTTCGCTAAAGAGTTGACACCAGAACTCTTCGCCGCTCAGCAGTTTGGGCAGCCAGCGGTCTTGTTGCTCCTTGGTGCCGGCGGCCACGATGGTCGGGCCGGCCCAACCAATACCAATGGGGTTGATCGGACGGCGCACCTTGGCCCGGCGAAGTTCGTCGTCGATCAGGAGTTGATACTCGGCCGACGCGTTTCGCCCCCACGGCTCGGGCCACGCCGGAGCGACCAACTTCGCCTCTACCAGGTCTCTCCCTGAAGGATCGGGGTGCTCCGCGAGCCACGATCTCAGTTCCAAACGCCGCGGATCGAGTTCGTCGGCGTCGCTTTCAACGGAGTCAGTCATCGGGGCGAGGAGACCTCGTCCCTCGTCCAGCTCGTCACTACGTGCCACGACATTCTCCTTGCCTCTGCCTCCAACGTAACCCCCTTCGGCGAATCCTTTGATTCGCTCACTCTGGGGCAGTGGGGTCACGGCGACTCGCTCGAAGCAGTAACGATTCGATGCCACGTCGCCAGTCGTCTCCCTTCTCGAAATGCCAGCCGAGCCAACCGTGTTGTTGAGCAACGGTGACGTTGACGACCCGGTCATCGACAAAGACCACTACCTCTCGCTGAGATACTCCGAGAAAGTTCTCCGCCGCCGGGTAGAACGCTGCTTCCACTTTTTGGTGGCCGAGTTGTCCGGAATAGGCAATACCGCAAAAGGGCAAGAGCGGTGAAAGGTGACGCTCGAGGTACGAGACTCGACGACGCTCTTGATCGGTCGCGAGTACTACTCGTGCGCCTCGACTCGACCACTCCTTCGCCGCACTGACTACGTCATTGTCGACGAAGAAGTCACCGTCGAACCAACACGCGAGGGCGTCTTCGACGTCGATGTTCCATCCAAGAGAAGAGAACACCTCGGCGAGTCCGACCTCAATGGGTTGACGTCCCACAATGATCTCCGGCCACCACTGCTTAAAGAACGTGGTTCTCAACTCGTCGGCCTCGACACCAAAGCGTCGAGTGAATTGTTTCAGCCAGTGTTCTCGGGGGTCATTCGGTGCCTCCAGCACAACGCCGTCAACGTCCAACGCCAACACAACACCAGAGAGTCGTGGGGAGTCAGTCATAGATCATCATCAAGCCACTAGCCCTGATGTTCTTGGGCTCGTCGTCGACGATTATCGCCGAGAATGAGGCGCTGCACGCGATAAATCGCCCTTTGAGGCTTCTTGAGATGTGGCGTTGGTGGCGGACTAAAGCGATAACGCAATCGGTGATTGCGCATCTCGCTCGGTGAGACCGGCCCACCGAATGACTTTGAGGCGATGTCCACTTGCCTGACGATACTGGCGAAACCATTCCGAGCCAGACACCGGCGCAGTCGAGCGCCGTCGATTGAGAGTTACCGAGTCTTATACTGCGAACTATGGCCGTTCTTTTCTGGTTAATCATCATCCTCGTGTGCATCTTCGCGGAGATTCACACCAACGCCTTCCTCGCCGTGTTCTTTGGTGCTGGCGCGATAGTCCCCTTCTTCCTCGCTCTGTGGGGTGTGCCCTTTGCCGTGCAGGCGGTCGTGTGGCTCATCATCTCGGGACTCTTGATTGGCGTACTTCGACCTGCGGCGTTGCATAGATTCCATCACCGAGGAATTTTGGATCTCTCGGCACCATCAAAGAGTTCGATGACGAGTCTGACGGGCTTCGTTGAGGACACCGTTGGTGATGAAGGCCACCCCGGTCACGTGAAGATCAAGGGCGAGGTGTGGAGGGCGGTGACTTCGTCACCCGAATCGATCCCTGACGGAACCCAAGTCGTCGTCACGAAGTCTTTTGGTACCACGCTCTGGGTCGAGCGCGTCTAAGTCGCTCCACCGCCAGTAGTCCTCTCTCCGACGAGTTGACCCGATGTTCTGCGCCGCGTTAACTGACCAATACGAGGGCCCTCAGGTCGCTCCCGAGCGAGCGAGCGCCATCCCCGCGTAAAGGGCGATACCCGTCGCCATCGCGCTTTCGTTCAGTCGCATCCGGTTCGAATGGCAGGGCGCCACTTGAGAGAGCTCGACGTCCTCCGGGCACGTTCCGAGAAATACCATCGCGCCCGGCACCCGCTCCAGCACGTAACTGAAGTCCTCGGCGCCCATAATCGGAGTTGGCAGCTCCATCACCTGTTCCGCCCCGAGGAGACGGGTAGCCACACTTCGGGTCCATTCCGCGGTTGACGGGTCATTCACCGTCACTGGAAAGCCGGAGACTATCTCAACCTCTGCCGTCGCGCCGTGGGCTGACGCGATGCCCGTCGCCAGTTGTCGCAACTCGTTGTGCACCAACTCTCGGGTTCGAGATGAGATCGCTCGCACGGTGCCGTGGATAGAAGCACGCTCGGGAATGACGTTGGTGGTGGTGCCCGCGTTGATATAAGCCACCGTAACCACGGCGGGATCGAAGATGTCGATCCGTCGCGTCACCATCGACTGAATGGCGAGCACTATCTCACAGGCTATGGGAATTGGGTCGAGCGCTTGATGCGGCATCGAGGCGTGTCCGCCGCGGCCCACCACGTCGATGTAAATCTCGTCAGCCGACGCCATGATCGTTCCACTCTTTGTTGCCATCATCCCGGTGGGGAAGTTCGGACTCTGATGAATCGCGAAGGCCACGTCCACGGTTCCGGCGACCTCGAGTACGCCTTCATCAATCATGAACCGCGCGCCGTGGTGACCTTCTTCGCCGGGTTGAAACATGAACACCACTCGACCGGTGAGATCGTGTTCGTGCAAGCGCAGCAGGGTAGCCGCGCCCGCCAGCATCGCAACGTGCGCGTCGTGTCCACAGGCGTGCATCGCGCCGGGTACGGTACTGGCGAAGTCGAGGCCCGTATCTTCGGGCATCGACAGTGCGTCCATGTCGCCTCGCAGTAGCACCGTCGGACCCGGTCGACCACTGTCCAGTACCGCCACCACACTGGAGAGCGACGAGCCCGTCGTGACCTCAAGTCCCAGCCCGTCGAGTGCTTTGAGCACCGCGGCCTGCGTGCGCGGCAGTTCGAGTCCAAGCTCTGGATGCGCGTGAATATCTCTTCGCAACGTCACCGCCGCCGGCAACAGCGCTTGTGCTTCGACTAAGAGTGACCCCAAATTTTCCATTGCACCAAGACTAGACAGGTCGCGAAGCCTCTCCGAGACGAAGAACCGGGCCGATTCACGACTGATCGGTCGGAAGACGTTACCTCAGGAGCCGCCAGTGTCTGGTATCAAACCTGTAACTCACTAGGCGCGACGATTCACGTACGGTCTCATCGTCAACGTTACCAACGGAGAGATTGCCCGCGCTAACGAGGGCGAAAGTCGATGATGTCGGAGGCTATTTTTTCGACTTCGCTACCGTCGACCCCGGCTTCAAACGCGAACGCTCGCCACTCGTTCGTCGCCTCAGCGACGTCGCGAAGCACCTGCTCGATACCAGGAACACCCTGCTGGTCACCGAGCGCGCGCAGATCGTCCAAGGTGATGCCGAGGAATCGGCCACGTACGCTCATCTGATGCCCGTTGGTCCATTCGACGCCCCAGTTCGAGTGCGTGACGTCGTACGCCGGAGCGAGCTGCCAGGCACCACGCTCCTTCAGCAAGAACGAAAAGTTCTTGGCGTGATCGTCACGATTTGACGCCATGACGTTAAAGACCACGCGCCGAAAGATCTGTTGCAGGTCGTCAGGTCCGAGCCCGAGCTCGCGAGCCGTAAGGAAGTAGCTCGCGTAAGAGTGCGCGTGTGAGGCGTTGTAGTCCAGGTGGGCAAGCGCGCACAGTGTTTGAGAGTGAATGCGTTCATTCTCTACTCCGCGATCGAATCGCCGCGTCATGAAGTGCGCCCGTGAATCTTCGTGCAACAGTCTCGACTCACTCATCTCAATGCCCGCGCTCGTGGCCATGAGGTAGTAGGCGTACTCCACGCGACAGTACTGCTGACTCGTGCCCAAGGGATCGTTCTGTCCCACGGTGTCGCCCACGCCGTCGAGTTTCAAGAGCCACTGCTCGTAGCCTGCAGGCGCGTTGAACTGGCCCGAGCGAATCTGACCGGTCGTCGGGTTGTAGGCGACGACTGCCTTCGCGCGCGCGCCCCCCGCGGTTGAACCGACGGTGATCAGTTCTGCGAGCGCTCGGTGAATGTCTTCGCTGTCATCAAGACTTCCCGCGATCTGGGCTCTCGCCGCGGTCACGAGGTCGGCCAGCTGTACGACGGAGACCTCCGACGTCGGCGGTCCCGTGGGCGGCGCAAACGTCAACGCGCCCATTGCGCGGTCACTCGCGTACGCCAGTCGATCCAACGCAGTGATCTGGCTCGCGCTGACACCCTGGTCGGCCATCCAAGCGTTCACCAACGCGTTGCCGAATTTATCCGGCAACGCGTCCGCCAACATTCCGGGAAGTCCGTAAAACGTTTGACGATTGAGTTCAGGAAAGACGAAGGTGCCACGCCGTCGCGGTAGATGCAGTGGCGCCAAGTCGACCCCGGTGTCAATCCAATCATCGTCGTATTCAAAGGCGTAGAAGTTCATCGTCGGGTCCAGCGCCACCGCGCCAACGACGCGCCCCCACGCCGACACTTCAATGACGTTGCTCGGCGTAAAACTCACGTCGACGTGGCGCCGCGTGGAGCGTGTCGAACGCGCGTAGGCGGAGGTTGTTCACTTCGTTGGCGCTCTCGCAACAACGCCATCGGGCTGACGGTTGGCTCGGGAGGCGTGAACGACTCCAACCAGTCCACTCGCCCGAGGGCTTTGGCGACGCGAACGACCGTGGCCAGAGAGGATCCTTTCCCGGCCTCGAGATACTTGACGGACGACGTTGAAACGTTCGCTCGTTCGGCGAGTTCGGCTTGTGTAAGTTCGCGACGCTGGCGAAGTCGGCGAACTTCGACGCCGATACGGCGTTCCCAGTTTTCGGTTGTCAATAGTGGATTAGATTCCATCTCTTACACCCCATAAGACAGTATAACAGATGATATTTAGTCTCTGTTAGGAGACAATACGAATCACAAATTTCTAATAGACTACATATAGTCTATTCGAGAAAAGGGGACCCGTAAATCCCCAATCGATCGTCTAGATCTGAACTGCTCCCGGAACGCCTTCCATCACGCTCTTGATTGCTTGAGCAGCACCCAGCAACGCGGCGCTCTCGGCCGGGATGATGAGTTTGGTGTTGTCGCTCTCGGCAAACTTCGCCAAGGTGTCCAGTTGGAGAATGGCCACCAGCGTCGGATCAGGCGCCTGCGACTTAATCGCGGCGTACACCAGGGCGATTGCTTGAGCTCGCCCTTCGGCGTCGAGAATCTGAGCCTGGCGGAATCCTTCAGCGCGCAAGATGGCGGACTGCTGAGCGCCTTCGGCTTCTTTGATCGCGGCCTGACGTTGACCGTCCGCGACGTTCACCGCGGACTGCTGTTGACCTTCTGATTCGAGAATGCGCGCGCGCTTCTCTTGGTCGGCCTGCTTCTGTAGGGCCATGGCCTGGAGAATCTGATCGGGAGGGGTGATCTCTAACACCTCAACGCGGTTGATGCGCACGCCCCACTTGTCGGTCGCCTCTTCCATCTGGGTCTGGAGCAACGTGCCGATGCGCTCGCGCTGGGAGAAGGCTTCGTCGAGGCTGATGGAACCAAAGACCGCACGCACCGAGGTACGCGCCAAGTTGTCGACACTGACGAGGTAGTCGGAGTTGGTAAAGAGCGCGAGGCGAACGTCGACGACCTGGCTAAAGATGGTGGCGTTCACGATGACGGCGACGTTGTCGCGCGTGATGACCTGTTGGCGGTCGCCGGTGCGCGGCGTTTCACGGACGTCGATGATCTTCATCACTTCGATGAAGGGAAAGATGAAGGTCAGGCCAGGATTCTTGATGTCCTTGAACTCACCAAAGCGCGTGATGACGCCTTCAAATCCTTGCTGAACAATGCGCACCGACTTTGAAATGGTCACGATAACCAACAAAACGATGATGGCGGCAACGACCGCGAGAACAATTCCGGTATTCATAGAACACTTACCTCCCCAAAACGTCGTCTCAGTTGAGGTAACTGGGCGTATTTTGGCTGATATTCGCAGTGTATCGGAGAGGGATTGCGATCTCTCGGGCGCCGCGTCGTCGCCCTCTTGAGCTGACCATACCTCGGCAATTTTAGGGCCCATCGAACGCAGCGGATGAGGTCACCTCAACATTTGTCTCAACTTCCTGGTAAAACGTAGGGGCTTGGACTGAACAGCGTCGGCTCGACACCGGCGCGGTGAAAGGAGAGACATGAACATCGCTGACTTCGTTGCCTCGATCTTCAACAACGAACTGCCTTTTCGCGTCGAGGCCTACGACGGCAGCGTCGCGGAACCGACCGTCACCTCGAGTGCGAACGCCACGACACTCAAGATTCTGCGTCGCGACGCCATTACCCGAGTCCTCACGCATCCTGGCGAACTCGGACTCGCTCGGGCGTACGTGGCCGGCGACCTCGACGTCGACGGCGACTTAGATCCCCTCTTCGAGCTCTCCCTGCCGCCCGCGCACAAACTGTTGAGCGCGAACAACCTTCGTTCGCTGCTCTCGGTCGTGGGCGCCTCGGCCATGAAGCCCCTCGCGCCGCCAACGATAGAAGCTCGCCCACGCGGCGCGTTACACTCGCGCGCTCGTGATCGCCAAGCCGTCACCCATCACTACGACGTGTCGAACCGCTTCTACGAGATGGTGCTCGGCCCCTCGATGACCTACTCATGCGCGGTCTTCACGTCGCCCGAGGACACGCTCGAAGTTGCTCAGACCAGAAAAGTGGACCTCGTCGCGCGCAAACTCGACCTCAAACCCGGCATGCGCTTGCTCGACGTTGGTTGTGGGTGGGGTGCGATGGGCATTCACGCGGCGAAAACCTACGGCGTGCACGTGGTGGGCGTCACGCTCTCGCAACCCCAGCGCGACTACGCAACCGAAGCGGCCCGACTCGCCGGCGTGAGCGACCTCGTGGACTTTCGCGTCCAGGACTTCCGTGACATCACTGACGGTCCCTTTGACGCCGTGAGCTCTATCGGAATGTCTGAACACGTGGGCATCAAATCGCTGCCCAACTACACCCAGATCATCTTCAATCTGCTCAGACCCGGTGGACGTTTCCTCAACCACGCCATCGGCAAGCCCGTCTCCTTTGATGACAACCCTCAACCAACGAGAACCTCGGAACTGAGTCGACAGATGCAGATCGCGCTTGGTCTTAGGGGCCCCTCCAAGACCGGCAGTGCCTTTATCAATCGATACGTTTTCCCCGACGGTGAACTTCACGAAGTGGGCACGCTGGTTTCGATCTTCCAAGCCCACGGCTTTGAAGTACGCCATTTGGAAAGTCTGCGCGAGCACTACGCGATCACGCTGCGCCATTGGGTGAACAATCTCACCAAACGATTTGAGGAAGCCGTCGAAGAAGTGGGCGTCGAGCGCGCCCGGGTATGGCGTCTCTATATGGCGGGATCGGCCGTTGGATTCGAACGACATCACTTAGAGATTCACCAGGTTCTCAACGTTCGCCCGCTCGAAGGTCGAAGTGAAATGCCCCTTCGTCCCTCGTTCGAACCAATGTTTTAGGAATTTTTTATCGCGACGCGTCGTTGGTGAGTCCTCATAACTCACGCGTTGGTGTGCAACGATGCAACCGTGACCTCTCGAGCCTTCCAAAGCCTTTGGCATAAGCACCCGGGCGTACGCTCAGGTTCGGACCTCTCTCGCGGCGAGCGCGCGGCCGACAAGATGCGCAACATCATGGGCTCGTGGGGCTTCGTGTTTGGCTTCTTCGCGGTGATGATCCTCTGGGCCGTCGTGAACACGTTTTTCTTCGTGCACGTGTTGCACCACAAGGCCTTCGACCCCTACCCCTACATCCTGCTCAACCTGTTTCTCTCGATGATGGCCGGAGTGCAGGCGGCGGCGCTACTCATCGCGGCCAAGCGAGCTGACTCGATCTCCTCAGAGGTCGCTCTGCACACCTCCACCAACACCGACGACATCAAGAAACTGGTGCAAGAGAACACCGATCTGACCGAAGCGGTGAAAAAGGCGACGGACCTACTCGACGAGATTCACCTTCACGTCACCAACATCGGCAAAAAAGTCGGCGCCGAGACTGGAAACTTTCCCCCGGTTACGCCAAAGCCCCATGAGTCCTAACGCGCGGCCACGCTGCTCTCGACGGGCGCCTTCACCTTGGCTGCTAGCAGTGCGCTCAATTCGCGACCCGCGCCGGCGACGACTTTCACGTCGCGGTAGTTAAGCCGTTCGCCGCACTCACCACACACCGTCTCGACGTGGGTCGTCTTGCCACACCAGCCGTGCACCAATTCAATGGGCGGTCCCGACGGTGCGGCGTACTGATCGCCCCACTGACGCATTGCGGTGAGCACGGGCCACAAGTCGCGACCCTTCTCGGTCAACTTGTAGTCGTCGCGCGGCGGGTGCTCGGAGTAGGGGACGCGAACCAAGACGCCCGCGCCCACGAGAGCGTTGAGACGCTCTCGCAGAATGTTCCTCGAAATTCCCAGTCGTCGGTGGAACTCTTCAAAGCGCGTCACGCCCATAAAGGTGTCTCGAATAATCAACATGCTCCATCGCTCGCCCACCACCTCTAGGCACTGCGCCACCGAACAGTCCATGCCAGAGAAACTCTTGTGCTCCATAGTTTCAACTCTAGTCAGTTGCATCATAGAACGCAAGCATGTAGAGTGCATCCCATGACAGAACTAACTGGTGGTCCAGAAACCCGTTCTGCTCCTCTGGCGACCACTCACCGCAAGGCCATCTTCTTGGTCACTGCGCTCGGCGCCTTCATGGCCTCGCTCGATCTCTCCATTGTCAACGTGGCCTTTCCCGCGCTCGAACGCGCGTTCCCTCACGACACGAGAGCGAGTTTGTCGTGGGTTCTCACCGGTTACGCGATCATCTTCGGCGCGCTGCTAGTCGTCGCGGGAAGAACCGCCGACCGGCTCGGCAGTCGTCGCGTCTTCTTCTTCGGTCTGGGCGTTTTCTCTTTCGGATCGCTGCTCTGCGCGGTCGCGCCCTCGGTACCGACATTGATCATTGGTCGCGTCGTCCAAGGATTTGGCGCGGCCTCGCTCTTACCGGCCTCGTTGTCACTACTTCTCGCCGCGTACTCGAAAGAAAAACGCTCGCAGGTCGTGGCGTTGTGGGGTGGCATCGGTGCGCTCGCCGTCGCCACTGGTCCTTCGCTCGGCGCCGCGTTGATCACGGCCTTTAGTTGGCGAGCGGCCTTCTACGTGAACCTGCCCATCGGTCTCGTGGCGTGGCTCGTTGGTCGCCGAGTCCTCGCCAGAACCCCGGGTACCGGATCGACATCGAGCCCCGACTTTCCCGGCGTGGTGCTTCTGAGCGGCGCGCTCGCGACGTTGGTCCTCTCCATCTCTGAAGGTCCGAGCTGGGGCTGGAGTAGTGCGCGCGTCATTACGGGCTTCGTCGTGTCGGTGGTGCTCACGACCTTCTTCCTCTATCGTTCCGCTCACCACGAAGAGCCCGTGCTCGACCTTCAACTCTTTAAGGCACGCTCGTTCAGCGTCGCGAACTCAGCAGTGCTGTTGTACGCCATGGGATTTTTCGCCATGCTGCTCGGCAACATCTTGTTCCTTACGAGCGTCTGGCACTATTCAATTCTTGACGCTGGTCTTGCGGTAACGCCGGGACCCCTCGTCGTCGCGACGATCTCGGGACCGGCCGGCAAACTCGCCGGCACGTACGGCTTTCGCCGCGTCTTGCTGGTTGGCTTCAGCGTCTTCACCCTGGGCCTTCTTTGGTACGTGCTCCGCGTGGGTGTGACGCCGGACTACCCCGCGATCTGGTTGCCGGGCGCGCTCATCGTTGGTCTAGGCATTGGACTCACCTTCCCGATTCTTAGTGCCGCGGCCGTGTCGAGTCTCGAGCCTGCGCGCTACGCCGTGGGCAGCGCCGTTAACCAGACGGCCCGCCAGGTCGGTGGTGCGATTGGCGTCGCGTTACTCGTGGTAATTCTCGGCGCGCCCGCGAGTGCGGTCAAAGCGCTGCGCAACTTTCAACACCTGTGGTGGTTCTGCGCGACCACGGCCGCGCTCGCGGGGGTCATTTGCACGGGTCTCTCGCGAACGAAGACCACGCCGGTGTTTCTCTCGAGCGTTGACCTTGATGTCGATGAGGCACGATCGGGCGATGCGTTACTCGACGGGGAACTGGTGACCGACTCGATGATCGTCACTAAGCCCAGTCCCATCGAATCCGATTAGCAACCGCAACTCTGTCAGAGTTGATGCAGTTGATGCAGTTGATGAACAGTACTGTTCATCTATGTCTCTCGACGCCGACGCTCCCCCAATCGAGACCGCGTCGCCGAGGGTTAGAAAGTCGCGCAAGCGCGCGTTCACCGAGTGGATCATCATCGTTGTCGCCGCGGTATTGGCCTCGCTGTTCCTGCGCACCTTCGTTTTTCAGACGTTCTCCATTCCCTCGAGATCTATGAAACCAACGCTCTACGTCGGAAACCGCGTCGTCGTCGACAAACTCAGCGTCACCTTTGGCACGATCAATATCGGCGACATCATGGTCTTCAAGGCGCCCGCGGACGTAACGAAAGACTGTGGCGACGCAGTGACGGATTTGGTCAAACGGGTCATTGGCTTACCCGGTGATCAGCTCACCTCGAAAGGCAACACCATTTACGTCAATGGAAAACCATTGAAGGAGGCCTGGTCTCACTACGAGCCACTGGGTAATCCAATCGGTCACGTGACCGTGTCCGCGAATCACTACTTCATGATGGGAGATAACCACGCCAACTCCTGTGACAGTCGCTATTGGGGTACCGTGCCGCGCTCGGACATGATCGGCAAAGTGTTCTTGAAGTTCTGGCCGCTCGGGCAGTGGCACTGGTTCTAAGAACCGTTCGAACATTGAACGAACCGGGTTATCGCTCCACGTGATTGTTATCGCGAGCAAATGCCAAGCTCTCGGTTATGAGCGACACCACGAAGGCAAGTTCTTCGTCGTCTCGTGGTCCGTAGATCATCATCTCAGTGCCGTGGTCACCGTGCGCGTGGACCTCTCCCCACCCGGTCACGCACAACTCAAGAACTCTCTGTTGGGCAAGACAGAGATGAAGGCTCGTGTCCTCAACGCCGTGCAGATGCACCGGCTCGAGGCGGTTGTTCGGCGCGAGTGACGTCGATGGATCGCGAACTTCGGTCAAGTCATCGAAAAAGAGGGCTCGCGTCGAAGGGAGCGAAACCGTACTGTGGCCTTCAACAACGTGTGGGAGCGCTGTTGCCCGCGCCACTAGTCGTCCCCACATCTCGGGACTCGATTGTTGGGTTACCTGACGGTGCGCCCCAACGTCCGACGTTGTCGGGCGTTCGCCCTTTCGTCCTTGAACAAACTTCATAGTGCTGACTATAGGAATGGGGCGGCGGCGGATGACGATAAACGCGACGAGTGGCTACGACTCGAATTCGAGTTCGCCGAGGAGCGTTCGAAGTTGGCGCCCCATCTCGCGTGGATTGCCCGTGATCTCCCCGACCACCTCACCTTCAGCCTCCACGTCGTCGCCGGGGTGGAACTTCGACACGCGCATGCCTCGACCTGCCTTGACAACGAGGACCACCCACGGCAGTCCAATCTGGCCCGAGTCCTTCGTGGCCATTATTTGGCCCTGCCGGCCAAGTCCAAGACTCCACTCGGGCGCACGCGCGGCGTCCATGACGCGCTGGAGTTCACTACCACTTGAGAGTCCCGAAGATTTCGCTATGGCTTCACCCTACGGCACGCCTGTGACGCAATGAAACTGCATCTCGGCCCGCGTCGAGGTGTGCTACCAAGGGCCATTTCAAACGAAGTAAAGTGAAACTCGAAGGACCTGGGCAGTAGTTCTGGTACGACGTGGAACTGTTTCGGGCTTTATCGAAAGGGGATTCTGCGTGGAACCGACGGACACTCAAAGTCCCGACTACTTCCATAAGGTCGTCGACTGTCAGTGGGCCTGTCCCGCGCACACGAACGTTCCGGGCTATATCCGCCTCATCGCCCAGGGTGAGTTCGACGACGCCTACATGTTGAACCGCGAGTCCAACGTCTTTCCCGGCATTCTCGGTCGCACCTGTGACCGACCTTGTGAACCGGCCTGTCGACGCGACCGCGTGGACGGTTCTCCCGTCGCCATCTGTCGCCTGAAGCGCGTCGCCAGTGACCTAAAGGGCGATATTAAAGACCGCCTGCCCAAGATTCCCACCGAAAAGAACGGCTACCGCGTGGCCTGCATTGGTGCGGGACCGGCGTCACTCACGGTCGCGAACGATCTCATGCCCTTTGGTTATGAGGTCACGATCTTCGAACAGTTCGACAAACCCGGCGGCCTCATGCGCTCGAACATCCCTTCGTTCCGTCTACCCGAAGAGGTACTCGACGAAGAGACGCGCGTCATTCTCGATATGGGCGTCGACATTCGCTACAACTCACCCATCACCAGTCTGAAAGAACTCCTCGATCAAGGCTTCGACTCGGTCTTTGTCGGCGTGGGCGCACCGCGTGGCAAGGAACTGGACCTGCCGGGTCGTCACGACGAAGTCGAATCGCACATCCACATCGGTATCGACTGGCTCGAGTCAGTTGCCTTTGAGCACATCAGCGAAATTGGATCGCGCGTCTTGATCATTGGCGTTGGCAATACAGCAATGGACTGTTGTCGGACTTCTCGACGACTCGGTGGCAGTGACATCAAGGTCATGGCGAGGCGTCCCCGACAGTTCTTTAAGGCGTCGCCCTGGGAACTCGACGACGCCGAAGAAGAGGGCGTCGAGATCCTCATCAACTACGCACCCACTCGATTCGTCATTGAAGAGGGGAAACTCGTCGGTATGGAGTTCGACGTCCTCGAGTGGGACGAGAAGGCCACGAAGTCCACGACCGTCGACACGGTAATACTGCCCTGCGATGACGTGATTCTCGCCATCGGTCAAGAGAACTCCTTCCCGTGGATCGAGCGCGACCTCGGTATGGAGTTCGGTGAGTGGGACATGCCCGTCGTTGACAAGGTCACCATGCAGTCGACGTTGCCGGGCGTCTTCTTTGGTGGCGACTCGGCGTGGGGACCACTCAATATCATCTGGGCCGTCGCTCATGGACACGAGGCCGCTATCTCGATCGACAACCACTGCCACGAGGTCGCCTTGGACGATCGCCCCGCGATGGGTATGACGCTCGCGAGCCAGAAGATGGGCATGAGCGAGTGGAGCTACCACAACGACTACAACCAGTCGACGCGAGCAAAGATGAGTCACGTCGAGCTCACGAAGAGGTTCGAGTCGCTAAACCTCGAAGTCGAACTGGGCTTTAGCGCCGAGCAGACGGCGAGAGAAGTGCAGCGCTGTCTGAACTGTGACGTGCAGACGGCCTTTAGCGCGCCGCTCTGTATCGAGTGTGACGCCTGTCTCGACATCTGCCCGGTGCAGTGTCTTACCATCACGAGTAACGGCGACGAGGCGGATCTGCGCGAGCGACTCTTAGCGCCCGCAACCAATCTCGCCCAAGACCTCTTCGTCTCTGAGCGCCTACCCCAGACCGGTCGCGTCATGGTGAAGGACGAGAACGTCTGCGTGCACTGCGGTCTCTGTGCCGAGCGTTGTCCAACGGCCGCCTGGGACATGGAGCTCTTCGACCTCGCCATTCCCTACGCTGGCTCTAAGAACTACATCCCCGTCGCACTCGGCTTCGGTGGTGGCGTGGCGGCGCGGAGTTAGACCATGACGATGACCGAAAAGGCCAAGGTTCGTAGCCAGGTCAACGACTTCTCGATCAAACTCGCCAACGTCAACGGCACCGGATCCTCGAGCGCGAACGGACTCCTCGTCCAAGCGATCTTTCGCATGGGCATCCCCGTTTCGGGCAAGAACCTCTTCCCTTCGAACATCCAGGGACTACCCACGTGGTACGAAATCCGCATTAATGCCTCGGGTTACACCGCGCGGGCCCTGGACTACGACCTCGTTGTCGCCATGAACGCTCAGACCTACGTCGAGGATATTCAAGAGGTCACGAGCGGTGGCTATCTCCTCTACGACTCGTCCTGGCCGCTCGATCCCGATCTTGAACGCGAAGACATTACATTCCTTGGCGTGCCCCTCGCCGCGATGTGCCTAGAGGCCTTCTCTAAGCCCCGCGAGAGAATCTTGATGAAGAACGTCGCGTACGCCGGCGCGGTCGTAGCGCTCGTCGGCGTCGACATCGACGTCGTGGCAAATCTGCTGGCGGAGAACTTCGCGCGCAACGAGGCACTTCGCGACTCCAACCAGCGCGCGCTGCGTCTGGGTTACGAGTACGCGATGACCAACTTCGACTGCCCATTGAGTTTCCGCTTGGAATCGCTCCACGAAAACGATGACTCAATTCTTATTGACGGCAATACCGCAGCCGCGTTGGGCTGTCTCTACGCCGGAGCGACCGTGGCGGGCTGGTATCCCATCACACCGGCTACGGCCGTGATGGACAACTTCACGAAGCTCTGCGCGACGTATCGGCGCGAGTTGATCGCGAACGACGATCCCCTGGCGAAGCCCGAGTACAAAAACAACTACCTCATCATCCAAGCCGAAGACGAAATCGCCTCCATTGGCATGGTCTTAGGTGCCGGATGGAGCGGCGCGCGCGCCTTCACGTCAACGTCGGGCCCGGGCATCTCGTTAATGAGTGAGCTACTCGGACTTGGTTACTACACCGAGATTCCCGCCGTCATCATCGACGTGCAACGCGTTGGACCTTCGACGGGCATGCCGACTCGTACCCAACAGGGCGACATTTTGATGTGCGCTTACGCCAGCCACGGTGACACCAAGCACATCTTGTTATTTCCCGCCAACCCTCACGAGTGCTTCGAGTTCGCCGTAGCGTGCTTTGACTTAGCCGAGCGCTTCCAGACGCCGGTCTTCATGCTGAGCGACCTCGACATTGGCATGAACGACTGGGTGGTGCCGAAGCTCTCCTGGGACGACAACTTCATACCCGACCGCGGACGAGTACTCAGTGACGACGACTTAGCGGGGATACCTGAGTTCTTTCGCTACACCAACGAAGACGACCACTTCATCGCGCCGCGGACCATCCCCGGCTCTGACGCCAAGGGCGCCTACTTCGTCCGAGGATCGGGCCACGATAAGTTCGGTCGCTACACCGAGACGCCCGACAGTTACCAAGAGGTCATCGACCGTCTAAAGCTCAAGCACGCCGCCGCCGCCGCCTACGTACCCACGCCGGTCATCGAGCGTCGAAAGAAGGCGACCGTCGGGGTCATCACCATCGGCAGTTGCGACCTCGCGGTGCGCGAAGCGCTCGTTGAGCTCGACGAGCAGGGCTTGGTCTGTGATTTCCTGCGGGTGCGGGGCTTCCCCTTCGTCGAGGACGTTCGCGCGTTCGTCGAGGAGCACAATCGCTGCTTTGTCGTCGAACAGAATCGCGACGCACAGCTGCGCTCGTTGATCGCTATTGAGACCGGCGTCGCAATTGAAAAGATGACCTCCGTCTTGGCCTACGGTGGATTCCCCCTCAGCGCCAAGCAGGTCGTGGACAGCGTGCTCACCCAGATGGAGATCTCCTAATGCCCTCAATACTGAAACCCTTCATTCCACTGAACCCCCTGCCCAAGAACGAGCTTGGTCTCACGGTGCGCGACTACGAAGGCGCCATGTCGACGCTGTGTGCGGGCTGCGGTCACGATTCGGTGACCGCCGCCATCAGTCACGCTTTTTTCGAACTCTCAACACCGCCTCGGTCCATCGCCAAGCTGAGCGGAATCGGCTGCTCTTCGAAGACCCCCACCTACTTCGTACGTGGTGCCCACGGCTTTAACTCGGCCCACGGGCGCATGGCCACCATCGCCACCGGCGCCAACGCCGCCAACCGTGAACTCACCTACATCGGCATCTCAGGCGACGGCGACTCGCTCTCCATCGGCCTCGGTCACCTCATGCACGCCATTCGTCGCAACGTCAACATGGTCTACGTCATTGAGAACAACGGCGTCTATGGACTCACCAAGGGCCAACTCTCGGCGTCCGCCGACATTGGTTCGAGCCCAAAGAAGGGCGAGCCCAATTTGCTCGCGCCTATCGACCCCATCATGGTGGGACTCTCGCTCGGCGCGACGTTTCTCGCGCGCAGTTTCTCGGGCGACAAGGAACAGCTCATCCCCATCTTGAAAGCGGCCGTCAAGCACCACGGCTTCGCCCTCATCGACGTGATCTCGCCGTGCGTGACCTTCAACGACCACGAGGGTTCCACCAAGAGTTACAAGTTCTTTCGCGAGCACGAAGTTCAAGAGGTGGAGGCGGACTTTGTTCCCCTGAGGATTCCCATTCGCGCAAAGATCCCGAGTGACAGCGCCAAAGAAGTCGTAATGCACGACGGCAGCGTAATGAGGTTCCGCTCGCTGCCCGAGGGCTACGACCCAAGTGATCGCAGCAAAGTCGAAGAGTACATTCGCGACCGCCAGAGTCGTGGCGAGATCGCGACCGGCCTCTTGTACCTGAACGAATCAGGCCAGGAACTTCACGAACTCAACCACACGCCCGACACCGGACTCAATCGCGTGCCCTACGAGAAGCTCTGCCCCGGAGCGGACGAACTTACGAAACTTCAAGCCGATTTTCGCTAGGCACTTGCGGCGTGGGCGACGAGATGACGACGGAAAAGGACTCAGAGATCGAAGTCGTGCTGGGTGGTGAAGAAGTTTGTTACGCCCACGTTCTGTGCGACGAGTGTGGCGCAGTGCTTGACGGTAGTCACGAGCAGCCGTGTCCTTTGCGTGATTTAAACGTGACAGCAGTCGCAACCGAGTAATTTATTCGACAAGAAAGGAGTGTGCGCTGCGTTCTCGAATGTTGATTTAGACATTGAAGTTTCACGGTAGTTAAAAAATAGGGTTCACAAACTTCGTGGGGCAACGAGCGATGTCGGTCACCACAAAATACGCTCGATTCTTCATAGATCTTTGAATCTCATCGCTAATCTCGTTGGTTAATGAGTAACTCTTCGTCGTCCAACATCAGCGTTGCCGTTGTCGATGACCAGATATTGGTCGCCGAGATGATGGCGCACGCAATAACGAAGGCGAGCGATCTTCATCTCGCGGGTGTCGCCACGAACATCGCCGATGGGCTCGTGCTCATCGCCAACGAGCGTCCTAACGTCGTACTCATCGACTACGCACTTCCCGACGGCGACAGTATTGAAGCCATTAAGAAGATGCTGGGCGATTCATCCTCAACCCACTTCATCCTGCTCTCGAGCAACGATGAGAGTGACTTGCGAGAGCGCGCGCGAGAAGCAGGTTGTGCTCGCGTACTCTCCAAAGACCGCCCCATCGAAGAAGTTCTAGCGGCAGTACGTTCGGTTGCTGAAGGCGACGTGTAGTCATTGCTGTAGCGGCCAACGCGATAGCGCGTGAGGTCGAACTGGTCGACGTTCTAATCTGCGAGTTTCTAAGCGGCGAGTTTCGTTGCGGCGAGTTTGGTTTTGGCCGCTGAGGTCACGTGCGCCGTGTTGATGAACGTGGGCGCCGTGGCCCCGTCAGCCCAGCACGCAACAGTCGTCGAGTGAAGCAGGGCACACCGGTAGCTGAAGTCGTAACTCTGATTGATCTGCGTGGCACCCGAGAGCTTCTTGACGACAACGGGAGTGTTGGAGTTCGTCGTGGCGCCAAGGTCGAGTTGCCCGGCACTGTGGTATCCCCAGCACTGGACAATGCCGCCAGAGATCGCGCAAGTGCCGTACGGGCCAGTAGAGATCTGAGAGACGTTCGCAAGCCCCGTCACGGTGACGGGCGACAATGAGTTGGTGTAATTGCAGTTTCCCAACTCACCTTCACCGTTGACGCCCCAACACGACACGGTGCCATTAGTAAGGAGGGCACAGGTGTCGTTGAAACCGACGCCGATTTGAGTCACCTTGGTAACTCCGCCCACTAAAACGGGTGTCGTTGACGAAGTGGTCGTGCCGTTACCGAGCGCGCCCCAGGCACCAGAACCCCAGCATTGGACGGTCCCCGAAGCGAGAAGCGCACGTATGGTTGACGCTCGTCTCGACCGACGTGGCGTTGTCGATGTTCGACACCGCGGCGGCCTTCAGTGACGCCGTCGTCGATCCGTTACCGAGTTGACCAGAGGAGTTGGCGCCCCAACACGACACGGTGCCGCTCGAAAGTACGGCGCAGGCGTACGAAGTGCCAACGGAGAGTTGCGTCGCGTCCTTGATTCCATCAACGGCCACGGGAGTCGCGCTGGAAATGGTCGAGTCATTGCCGAGCTGTCCATTTGCGTTGTTACCCCAACGCGACACGGTGCCGCTCGCGAGGAGCGCACAGGCGTAATTTCAACTCAGAGCGATTTGAGTGGCGCTCGTGATGCCCGTAACGGTGACGGGGCTCGTGTGCGTCGTCGTCGACCCATCACCGAGTTGGCCCGAACCGTTGACGCCCCAACACGACACCGCCGCGTCGACGTGAAGCACGCAGCCAAAGTCATAGCCGGCCGCGACTTGCGTCACCGCGGAGGAGTCGGCCGGCGTCACGGTGTTGGACTCAAGTGAGCTCGCGCTCGCGCCCCTCGCGTTCATCGCGGTGACGCGAAAACCGTAGCTCTTACCATTAGTGAGACCAGCCACCGTGCAGGAATCGGCCTCTTGACTCGTCACCGTGTTCGTGCAGCTCTGGTTCGCGCCATCAGTCACGGGTAGCTCGTGACACTGGAGTTGCCATTGTTGGTTGGCGGTGACCATCCAACAATGGCCTCTCCGTCACCAGGAAGCGCTTCGACGCCGGTGGGGCTACCGGAGGTCGAAACGGAGGCGACTGACTTTGTAGAAGCACTGTTCGAGGACGTTGCCGGGCGAAAGACCGCGAGACTGTTCGGCGTGGCGCCAGCCGTTCCCATACCGGTAGGGCCGTTGTAGCCGTTCTAGCTCTGTGCGGCGTTGCACAGATAGTTGCCACAGCCGCTGTTCGAACCTTGCGTCACGGAGTAGAGCGCGTTCGCGTTGCTGTAGAGGTTTGACGCGGGACTCACCGTGCTAGGTGCGGCGGTGTTCGAAAGAGCGAAGATTGCACTGACGAGTGCGGTGGCAACACTGGTGCCGCCGGCCTCGTAGAGGCCGGACCCGCCGAAAGTATTGTAAATCCATACGCCGGTGTTGAGGTTGGCGTCCGCGCCAACGTCAGCCACGGCGCGGTTCGCGCACCTCGTGTGGTGCTGCCACACGGGCTTGGCTTCGTAGAGACTGCAACCCGAACCCGAACCGCTCCACAACTTCTCAGATCCGTTACGCGCACCGGTGTCGGTCTTTTGAATCAGCGTCGTGCCGCCGACGGCGACGTTGGGCGACGCCGCTGGGAACTGCACGCCGTAGCCGTTGTCACCGGCCGCGGCGACGATGGGTACACCGGGGTGTAGGTAGTACGCGTTCGAGAGGTCGTTCTCAGAAGCGAACTCCGGGGACCCGTAACTGTTCGATACCACGGTCGCGCCGAGGCTGATCGCAGTGTTCACCGACATGCCGAGATCGTTCATCGAAGAGGTGGTGGCCTCGACGACGAGGATCTGGCAGTTTGGACACAGCGCAGAAATCATTTCGGCGTCGATGGCCTCTTCGAGGCCCCAACTGCTCTTGGCTGGCGGAAGAGGTGTCGTTGCACCCTTCTCATTGACCTGCTCCAGGGCGCAACTGGTGCCCGTGGCCGAAACGGTGCCAACCGGGCAGGCGGGCAAATTGAAATAGCTGCGGTAGAAGTCCAGGTCGCTCGCCAAGTTCGGGTTGCTGCAGGCGTCGACGATAGCGACGATCTGTCCCACGCCGTCGTTCCCAGCGACGTCCAGAGAAGCGACGTTGTAGGCGGAACGTAGAAAGGCCGGCGAGTAGGCACCATTGTCGCCAAGCGCGGCGTTAGGTGTGGCGTTAGACGCGTTCGTTGGCGAGAGAGGCTGCGCGTCGCAGCGCGTAGCCAGCGGGCTGCTTGGCTGAACACACGTTGACGACAGTGCTCGAAGGAGTCGACGCGAAGGGGACCTCGGTGGTCGAGGACGCGTGCGTCGCACTTTCGCCACTAGAAGGAGCAACGTAGAGACCTAGAGCGCCGAGAACTACGAGTCCGGTGACGGCACTCGTGGCGAACATTTCGTTGATGGTCCCCGCTCCCCTCATTGGTCTTCACCCCGTAAAAACGAAGCAATAAGCGATGAATCAAGGCTCCCCATTTGGAGAGAATTTGTCTTGAGCCGGGTGCGTTGTTATGCACTGCGAAGTTGAGTAATTTGCGCATAATGTACTGGCTCTTTCACGGTTTCGAGTGGCCAGTTCCTCGGCGTTTTACGCAAGGGTCGTCTGACTACTATGAGAGCAACAGTGATGTCGGGGCCTATCGATCGAGCGAGCGGAGTTGAGCAGCGAGTTATCGAAGGCTTCGACGATCGAGCACAATCAGGGAGAGAACATGAAGTCGACAAGAGGACTACGAGTCGCGCTCAGTATCGCGGTCTTGGGCATTACGGGGATCTCCAGTGGTCTGGTGTCAGTGGCCAGCGCTTCAGCGACCACCGTCCCAAAACTGGTCGTCACGCCGTCGACGAAACTCCACAACGGCGAGATTGTCCATGTGAGTGGCAGTGGCTTCACTCCTGGTGATGCGGTCTACGTCGTGGAGTGCCTGGCTACCGCGAAGGGCGCGGCCGGGTGCAACATCGGCAAGGCCAAGGGCGTCACCATCAGCGCAACGGGTCACCTGGCCAAGACGGCCTTCAAGGTCTCCACGGGCAAAATCGGCAACGGCAAGTGCGGTACCAACAAGTACAACCTGAGGTCCTGCGCCATGAGTGTCGGCAACATCACCGGCGGCGACTCAGCAGTGGGTCGTATCGCCTTTAAGGCAGTCCGTTAAGAATAAGTTTGCATCATAAACGTCAGTGAGGACGCCACCCGACATCACGTGACTCTCGCAAGAGATCGGTGCCCTTGGGCGCGCACGTAGTGGAGCCGTCGGTAATTGACCTTTTACTACACGTTGTCGAGAGATGATGGCAGAGGCTTTGTCACGGGGAGGATTGCATGAGCGAGCGCAGCGGCTCACCTTCTCATCTCACGCGATCCTTCCAAGGGCGACGCGACCGTATCGTCCACCAATTAAAATCGCACTTTAGCTTTGCTTCGCTACTCGCGATTCTCTTCCTAACGTTTCTCGACAACACCATCGCCAGCGCGGTGTTGACGAGCGTGCAGTCGAAGTTGCACGCGGGCGTTTCTCAGTTGCAGTGGGTTGTGGGCGGCTACGCTCTGGCCTTCGCGAGCCTCATGCTGATCTCAGGATCGCTCAGTGACAACTTCGGACGCAAAAAAGTGATGTTGATCGGTGTGGTCATTTTTTGCGCCGGGTCTCTCGTGTGCGCTTTCGCTGGCTCGCCCAGTGAACTCATTATCGGCCGCGTCATCATGGGCGTCGGCGCTGCCGGATCTGAACCGAGCACGCTGTCGATGATTCGCCACATCTACCCCGAGAAGAAGGCCCGCGCTCGCGCGCTCGGCGCGTGGGCTGCGGTCTCGGGTCTCGCGCTGGCTCTCGGTCCAGTCATTGGCGGCGTGTTGGTCGGACTTTGGTCGTGGCGCGCGGTCTTCTGGTTCAACTTCTTCTTTGGCATGCTCGTTCTGATCACTGCGTCCATTGCGCTACCCGAGAGCGTGAACGCGATTCGCCGGCGCATTGACGGTTACGGCTTCGTACTTGCGTCCATCGCTCTCGGCACCGCGACCTTCGCCACGATTGCCGGTGAGTCGTGGGGGTATCGATCGTCGGGCGTGCTCTCGCTCTACGTGATCAGTGGCGTCGCCTTCGTGGTGTACTTCATCGTAGAAGCCAAGACCAAGTACCCGATGTTGAACGTCAAATGGCTGAAGAATCGAGCGTTCGCGGGCTCGACGGTTATCGCCTTTACGAGCTGCTTCGCGATCTTCTCCATCTTCTTCTTCGTCGCGCTCTACCTTGAAGTCGTGGCCGCCGTTGGTCCCTACACCCTGGCCCTTGACTTCTTGCCTCTTCTGGCGGGCATGGTTTTGGCTTCGCTCTTCGCGGGTCGTTGGGTCGGCCGCGTAGGATCTCGCGTGCCCATGACGGTGGGCTGTTTTCTCGCGGGCATCGGCGTTCTCTTGACCGACGTCGCCATCAACCCCACGGCAGGCCTCAGTACGCTCGGTTGGAGCATGGGGCTCGCGGGCGTGGGCTTTGGCATCCTGGTGGTACCCGTTAACGCGACGGCGCTGATCAGTATTCCCGCCGACAACTCGGGCATGGCCGCCTCCACCATCAACACCAGTCGAGAACTCGGCGCCGTGACGGGCGTCGCGATACTTGGATCCGTGGTCAACGCGCAGCTCACGGTGGGTCTGACCCAACGCCTCATTCATTTGGGAGTACCGGCCGCCTTTCGACAACAGGTCATCACGGCGGTGATCACCGGCCAGGTGAAATCCGAAGCCGCCGCGGAGAGTCACATCAGCAGCGCGGCGGTGAAGAAAATAATCAAAGAGGTCGTGCAGGCTGCCTACAGCGCCTTTACGCACGGACTCAATCTGGCGCTCACGGCCTCGGGCCTCTTACTTCTAGTTTCGGCCGGCATTGCCTACTACACCGGTACCGCGGAGAGAAACTCATTGGTGACCGAGGAGTAGCCACCCGTTCGCCGCTCTCCATTAGCGAACGCGCTGTTCCATCCGTCGAATCTGGCTGACGTCGTTGAGGCGCTTGAGCAACCTGGTCAACGTCGCCACGTCGCCCTTCGGCCATCCCCCACAGAGTTCGTGCAAGACCGCCGTGCGACGCCCTTCGCGTTCTTCGAGCGCTCGACGTCCCGTTGATGACAGCGACAGCAACGTGGCCCGTCCGTCGGTGGGATCGCGGCGCTGGACTAAGAGTCCATCGTGGAGCATCTCATTCACGTAACGACTAATCGAAGTCTTCGTGACGAAGAGGGTGCTCGCGAGATCCGAGGCCCGGATGGACCCAGCTTCGACGACGACGCGGAGCAGTTCCGTCGCCAAGGGACTCAGCCCGGGCTCGCTCGGAGAGCGCAGTAGCTGCATCAAGTGGACTCGACGTAGCCGCCCGAGCTCACGCTCGAGGGTGGTGGGGCCATCTGATTCTCTTAACGCCTTGCTCATTGCGCTAACATACCATATAGTTACTCTAAGTAACTAATTCAGTACCACAGTTCCGGACGACGCCGATTCACGTGACGTCGCTCGAGCGGACCATCGAAAGGACCAGCATGACACACGATCTGCGTGCCGACACCATCACCCTCAAGGGACACGGTGGCGACGAGATTGAGGCCTACTTCGCGGTGCCGACTGACACCGAACAGTTCGGTTCGATCGTCGTTATCCACCACATGCCCGGCTACGACGAAGCGACCAAAGAGATCGCGCGCAAGTTCGCGGCGAACGGGTACGCCGCTTTGATGCCGAACCTCTATCACCGCCAAGCACCCGGCGCGAGTGCCGACGACGCGGCCGCCACGGCGCGAGCGAGTGGTGGCGTCGCGGACGAACAACTCGTCGGTGACGTCGAGGGCGCGATGAACTACTTAAAGGCGCTCCCCTCGTCCAATGGTCGCGTGGCCTCTATTGGCTACTGCTCCGGTGGGCGCCAGTCGTTTCTCGCCGGGTGTCGACTTCCGCTGGACGCCGTCATCGACTGCTACGGCGCCTTCGTCGCAATTGACCCACCGTCGGAGTCCCCCCTCAAAGTCAAAGCCGTTATTGGCGAAACCGGCAATCTTTCGGCTCCGCTGCTCGGGCTCTTTGGTGCCGACGATACGTTCCCTTCGCCCGAACAGAACGACGCGCTCGCCGAAGCGCTTAGCGCCGCGGGTAAAGAGTTCACCTTTCGCACCTTTGCAGGAGCCGGACACGCCTTCTTCAACGTGGACCGTCCATCGTTTCGACCCGAGTCGGCCCTCGAGGGCTGGAAGGACATCTTTACGTTCCTCGCTCGTACGGTTGCTTGAGGAGAGACCGTGTGTACCTACCAAACTGAAAGACTTTCCCTCGAAGGTAGCGCGAAGACGCCCGAAGGCTGGACTTCGATGACCGACGCCACGGTCTACTTCGATCACCCCGTGCACTACGGCGCCGGTCACGCGCTCTTGATCGACGTGCTCAATCCCGCCAAAGGGCCGTCGGCGCGCGTCGCCCTCGAGCTCAGCCCCGAGAGCGCCCGAGCGCTCGCGAACGCGATTCTGCACTCACTCGACACGGTGCCAAAAGAGTTGCTGAGCGAACCGACCACGTGAGCCTCGCCACCGCGTCACCAGGGCGACGCGACCTCCCCCACCCCGACGCCGATCGTTACAAGTGGCTCGTGCTCTCCAACACGACGTTGGGCATGCTGATGGCCACGATCGACGCCTCCATTGTCTTGATTGCCTTGCCCGACATCTTCAAGGGCATCAACATCAATCCCCTCCAACCCGGCAACACCTTCTATCTGTTGTGGATGATTCTCGGTTTCATGATCGTGACCTCGGTGCTCGTGGTGAGCTTGGGGCGGCTCGGCGACATGCTCGGGCGCGTGCGAATGTACAACTTGGGCTTCGTGATCTACACATTCTTCTCGTTACTGCTCTCCATCACGTGGATGTCGGGCACCGCGGCGGCGCTCTGGCTCGTCATCATGCGACTTTTTCAAGGGGTCGGCGCAGCATTCTTGATGGCGAACTCGACGGCGATCTTGGTCGACGCCTTCCCCGAGCACGAACGCGGCATGGCCATTGGCATCAACCAGATAGCCGCGATCGCGGGCACGTTCATCGGATTGGTACTCGGCGGACTCTTGGGGCCGATCCAGTGGCGGCTGATCTTCATCATCTCGGTACCCATTGGCCTCTTTGGCACCGTGTGGGCCTACCTCAAACTGCGCGAGGTCCCCACCAAGCGAGACACCACCATCGACTGGGGTGGCAACGTCAGCTTCGCCGTCGGTCTCGTGGCGCTTATGGTTGGCATCACCTACGGCATCCAGCCCTACGGCGGTCACGTCATGGGTTGGACCAGTCCCTTTGTCTTGGGTTCACTCGCCATTGGCGTCGTCGCGCTCTTCCTCTTCGCTCGCGTCGAGATCAACTCGCCCGATCCGATGTTCAAACTAAGTCTCTTTAAGATTCGCGCCTTCTCGACGGGCAGTATCTCGACGCTCCTCTCCTCCGTTGGACGCGGTGGGCTGATGTTCACCATGGTCATATGGCTCCAGGGCATTTGGTTGCCCTTGCACGGGTACGACTTTTCCAACACGCCGCTCTGGGCGGGCATTGCACTTACGCCACTCACGGTCGGCTTTCTCGTCGCCGGTCCGCTGTGCGGCTATCTCTCTGATAAGTACGGCTCGCGCCCCTTCACCGTGGGCGGCATGCTCGGCGCAGCGGCGTCCTTTCTCCTTCTTCAGAGTCTCTCGGCGAACTTCTCCTACCCCGAGTTCGGACTGATTCTCTTCTTGAACGGGATCGCCATGGGCGCCTTTGCGGCGCCTAATCGAGCCAGCGTGATGAACTCGCTCCCGGCGGAGAACCGCGGGGTCGGTTCGGGCATGAATTCGACGTTCCAGAACTCGGGTCAAGTCGTTTCGATCGGCATCTTCTTCACCTTGATGATTATCGGTCTGTCGTCAACGTTGCCTCACGCGCTGTTGAGCGGTCTCAGCGCCCAAGGCGTCGCCCACGCGACCGCGCTGCGCGTCTCGACGTTGCCACCGGTGACGACACTCTTCGCCTCACTACTTGGCTACAACCCCATGGTCCATCTCCTCGGTCCTCACGTGCTGGCCACACTTTCGTCCTCGGCCCGCGCCACCGTCATTGGCAAGACGTTCTTCCCGAGGATCATTCAAAGAGCCTTCGTCTCGGGGCTTCACCCCGCGCTCGACTTCGCGACCATTGTCTGTCTGCTCGCGGCCGGAATGTCCTGGCTACGCGGGGGCCACGACACGGCGGCGAACGACTAGTTCGACCGAGACGACTACGTCGCGGCGCCTCACACCCCTAAAGAGTGCCACCAGTCGTCGCGTACCCGAGAACTCTTGGCGACTGAGTAAAACCCGGTAGTGGTCGCATCGTTCAATTCAACGGTGCCATGAGGCGGCGATCGAAAGAAGGGTACATTCCGTCGACGTTGACTAACCGTGTCGGAAAGTCCTAAACAGAAACAAAACTGGTCAGTTGACGCCGGCGAGATTGCGTGTGGTTTACGTTGCCCGTGGGATGCGGCGTTCGCCTTCAGAGGTCTTTCGGTGGCTCCGTTAGTGTCTGCCCTTAGGAGAATAATTCATGGCGACCAATTTACTGGAGTCTGCGATAGCGGCAACCCGAGACGTGCTCAAGGGAGTACTCGCCTCACAACTGCGTGATCCAACGCCGTGCGATCAGTGGGACGTCGGCCAGCTCATAAATCACATTGTTGGCGACCAGTTCTTCTACCTCGGAATTTTGGCCGGCGAGGTTCGCGACAATGGATCCTCCAATTTTTCGGCCGGGGACTATCTCGCGACATTTGAGGTTGGTGCCAGTCTTTACGTGGAGGCGTTCGCAAACGAAGGCGTGATGAGCGAGACATTTTTACTTTTCTCCTCGGAGACGTCCGGGTCCTCGCTCGTGCGAATTGCCGCGACGGACACCTTCGTACACGGGTGGGACCTCGCCAGAGCGACCGGACAGAGTACTGATCTTTCGCCCGACCTCGCAGTGAAGCTTCTCGTCGCCGAAAAAATTGCCGTTTCGCCTATTGTGCGATCGGTCTCAGGTTCACCGTTCGCGCCCGAGCGCACTGCAGAAGTCGGTGCCAGCCAAGCGGACCTGCTCGCGGCGTACTTCGGTAGACGCGTTTAGCATTCGCTCCTCGACCACCGTCCCAAGTGAGTCGAGCGCGGCTCTCATCTTGTGCCACGAGTGATACGGCCCACGATTGCCGGTGGAGAATCCCTCGGGCATTTGGCGCCCCCGTGGTACATCGGAAGATCCAAAACTATGTGGCCAATTACCAAGTTGATTTAAGTAATACATGAATTCATGGATATACTAATTCCATGAATGACCTGAGAAACAGTAAGCCGCTCTACGTTGCTAAGGCTGAACTCTTCAAGTCGTTGGGCCATCCGTCTCGTGTACGAATTCTTGAACTGTTGGTGGCTGGCGAGATGTCGGTCAGCAACCTCCTCGCCGCTACCGGGCTCGAACCTTCTTCCCTTTCTCAACACTTGAGTGTCATAAAACACACGGGACTGGTTCAATCCAGTCGCGCCGGAAATATTGTGACGTATCGCGTGACCGATCCCGCGGTGGGCGAATTCTTGGCCGCGGCCCGATCTCTCCTCGCGACGACGCTTGGTCGCGCGCGCCAAACACTCGAGGACCTAGTGGGTCCTGGGTGACGGCGATGGTGATCTTGCGGGGCGCGATGGTCGTCGACTTTCGGTGCACGAAGGTGCAGCCAATCGACGCCTCTTCGTCGTGGTCTGTCGATAGGTAAGGCCGATGTCGACGTTCCGGTACCGCAAGGGATCCATCTTTCGTTCACTCTTCTCCAGAGCGCGTACTGAACGCGCCGCCCCGATTCCCGAAGCGATACCTCACACCGGGCTTCGGGGTTCGCTTCAACTCCGTCACGTGGACGCTGGCTCGTGTAACGGTTGTGAAGTAGAGATTGCCTCAGCGTTCGCGCCTACGTACGACGCCGCACGATTTGGCGTTCGATTGGTCGCTTCACCGCGCCACGCTGACGGGGTATTAGTAACCGGTGTCGTAACCCGGAACATGGCGGGAGCGTTAGTACGAACACTCGACGCCCTACCTCGACCCTTTGTCGTCGTCGCGTGTGGCGACTGCGCGGTGAACGGTGGCATCTTTCGCGACGCCCACGGAGTTGCCGGGACGCTGGATTCCTTCGTCGACGTGGACGTTCGCATTCCCGGATGTCCTCCCCATCCTGAAGCGATTACCCAGGCGCTGCGCAGCCTCACCGGCCGATAATCATGACGCTCTTTCTGGCCGGTCTGGGCTGCTGCGTCCTCGGTCTCGTCGCGGCAATGATCCTCTCGATCGAACGTCGAGTCGTTGTCGCGTCGTTCGCCGGGTCCTTGGGGTGCCTCCTGACATTTGTCGCGGCCACTCACGTGTTGATCAGCGGACGCGCGGTGTCGTTCCATTCATCACTCGTTCTACCGTTGAACGGAGTCAGCCTTACGCTCGACCCTCTCGGAGCGCTGTTCGTGGCGATGACGTCCTTCGTTGGTATCGCAACGCTCGTTTACTACGTGGGTTATGCGAAGGGCGAACTTCGTTCTCGTACTTCGCTCAGCCTGTTGCTGCTTTTTTTGATGTCGCTGTTGTCCGTCCCAGCGGCGTCGAGTGTCGTCACCTTAATGTTCGCTTGGGAACTCATGGCACTGAGTTCGATGTTGCTGATCATGGTCGAACAGCGTCGACACGTTGAAGCGCGCACCGCCGCCCAGTGGTACGGGGCAATGACCCAGCTAGGGGCGGCGTCAATTCTTCTCGGACTTCTTCTGTTGTCACTGAAGAGCGGTCAAACGTTCGCTGATATCAGAGCGCACTTCGCTTTGATGTCGCCGACGTTGCGGTCGTTTGCCTTCGTTCTCACTTTGATCGGCTTCGCGTCCAAGGCGGGCGCCGTACCGTTTCACGTGTGGTTGCCCAAGGCTCATCCCGAGGCGCCGAGTCCGGTGTCGGCTTTGATGTCGAGCGCGATGGTCGCCATGGGTGTGTACGGCATCGTGAGAGTCAGCAACGATTTATTGGGGGGCGGCACGCTCTGGTGGTGGGTCGTCGTCGTCGCGCTCGGTGTCGTGTCCGCACTCTTCGGCGCGCTGCACGCGGTCACGAGCGTCGATCTCAAGCGCCTGCTGGCCTACTCCACGATCGACATCCTCGGACTCGTTCTGATTGGTGTCGGATGTTCCGGAGCCCTCGCCGCGACCGGTCACCCAGGGGACGCTCATCTTGCCCTGATCGGCGCCCTGCTACTCGTCGTCTCGCACGCGTCCTTTAAGGGCTGTCTCTTCCTCGGTGCAGGTGCCATTGAACGCGCGACGGGCTCACGAAGTCTTGATCAACTCGGCGGACTGATTCGCCGCATCCCGATGACGTCGGCCCTTTTCGCAGTCGGAGCCCTGTCGATCGTCGCCGTGCCCGCGTTCAGTGGATTCACCAGTGAGTGGCTCTTGCTCCAAGGACTACTCCACGGTTTCGTCGATCGGAGTTCACCGACGTTGATTGTGCTCTTGGTGGGCGTCGTCGCGCTGGCGCTGACGGGTGGCTTGACAGCCGTTGCGTTCGTGAAAGCCTTTGGCATTGGTTTTCTGGGTCAAGCGCGATCGAGCGGCGCGGCGTCGGCTCACGAAGTTCCGCGCACGATGCAACTCGGCATGGGAATTTTATGTATTCCTTGCGTCGCCCTCGGCGTCGCGCCCGGCTTGGTGATTCCTCTCGTGAGCCGCGCCGCACAACGGGGCTCTGCGAGCGTCGTCCCTCGTTCGCTCGAAAGCGGGATTGGGCTCACGCTCGGTCACGTTCGCGGCGCGATCGAGCCAATGTTGCTGTTGGCGGGCTTCTTGGTGTTCGTCGCTCTCATCTCGGGCGTGAAATCGCTGCTTCGACGTCCCGCACGCAAAGTGGAGGCATGGCGTGGGGGAGGCGGCCCGCCGACGGCCCGCATGCAGTACACGGCGACCTCCTACGCCGAGCCGCTCCAACGCGTGTTCGCTGACGTTCTGCGTCCGGAGATTGACGTGGAAGTCACCCACGCCGTCGAATCGCACTACAACGAGCAGTCACTCTCCTACGAGAGTCGCGTCGACGACGCCGTCGAGCGCCTCGCGTACCAACCGGTGATCCGCGCTTTCGCGCGCGTTGGACTAGTTGCTCGACGTCTTCAAAACGGAAGCGTTCACCGCTACCTGGCGTTTGGCTTCATCGCACTCCTCATCGTTTTGGTGGTGCTGGCGTGACGCACGTCGGAACACCTCTCGCCTACGCGATCATCGCGTCCATCCTTCAAGTCGCGCTGATCGCCCTGGGTGGACCGCTGCTGATGGGACTGATGGCCAAGGTTCGAGCCCGGGCGGAAGGACGGGTGGGCGCGCCGATCCATCAGCCGCTTCGTGATCTGCGAAAGCTCATGGGGAAGGAGCGTCTGCGCGCTCAACATTCGAGCGCGGTGCTGGCCGTAGCGCCACTGGTCGTGTTCGGATCCACCGCGCTAGCCGTGGCGATATCGCCGTTGGTGACGACGCACCCTCTCTTGAGTGCCAGCGCCGATCTCTTCGTGATTGTCTATCTTCTGTTGACGGGCTCGGTCACCATGGCCTTGGCGGGTCTTGACACCGGTACCGTCTTTGGGGGAATGGGATCGAGCCGAGCCATCACTGTAGGCGCGCTCGCCGAGCCCGCGCTCCTCGTCGCGGTCATCGCTCTGTCCATTCAGGCTCGAACATCGAATCTCCCCGCCATCGTCGCCGACACCATCACCCATCCAGTGTGGACGTCAACGCCCACGAGAATCTTGGCGCTCGTGGCCCTCGTGATCGTGGTCATCGCCGAGACCGGACGACTACCGGTCGACAACCCAAATACCCACCTCGAACTCACGATGATTCATGAGGCCATGACCCTCGAATACGCCGGATCCGATCTCGGGCTCGTCACGCTGGGAGCCGCGATGCGGCTCGGTCTGCTCTTTGCTCTGCTCATGAATCTCTTCGTGCCTTGGGGCGTCGCTACCGGCAACTCGATCCCCTGGCTACTCGCCGCCGTCGTGTTCTTGGCGCTCAAGACGTCACTTCTCGCCGCCGCTGTCTCACTCATCGAAGTGCACAGCGCCAAGTTGCGCCTCTTTCGAGTGCCCGAGCTTCTGGCGGGCGGCTTCGTGCTCGCCGTGCTCGCCGTCATAACGCAACTAGCCACGCGATGAGTACGTCGTTCTACGTCGGAGCGCTCGAGCTCACCGCGGGTGCCGTCCTCGTGTGCGCCGTGATGACCCTCTGGCGACGTCAAGTTCGCACCATCGTCACGATGTTGCGTTTCCAGGGAGTGGCTCTCGCCGCAGTGGCCGGCGTGTTGGCTTGGCACGAACACGATCTCGGTCTAGCGATAACGGCGGCACTGGTTCTGGCCGTGAAGGGAGCACTGGTGCCCCTGCTGCTTCGTCGGGTGATCCGCCTCGATCCGAGGAGCCGCGAGACGGCGCCGCTCATCAACGTGCCCGCTTCACTCGTCTCCGCCGCGTTCCTCATCGTCGTCTCCTACGTCGTAAGTTCCAAACTCACCGCACTCGCGCCTTCCGCCGCGACGCGTCTGGTGCCCATTGGCGTAGCGACGGTGTTAGTGGGCTACTTCATGTTGGTCACCAGACGCCGGTCCGTCTCACAGATCGTCGGACTCTTACTGGTCGATAACGGCATCGCGCTCGTCACTTTCCTCCTGACCGCGGGCGTGCCCCTCATCGTGGAACTCGGTGCGACCCTCGACGTCCTGCTCGTGGTCGTTGTTCTTCAGGTGCTCGTCGTCAACGCGGGCGCCCAACATGGATCATTCGATCTGGACGAGATGAGAGAGCTCCACGACTGATGCTGAGTCTGCTCGCTCTCGTGATTCCTCTTTTGATGGGGGTCATCGCACTCGTCGTTCCGTGGCGGCGATGGATTGGCTGGGGTAGTGCCCTCTCGTCGGCGGGTGTGCTCGGAATTGGAATAGCTCTCTCAATCACGACGTCCTCGCACGCTCCGGTGTCGGCCCTGCACGGAACGCTTCGTGCGGACGCGCTCAGCTCGTTCATGGTTGTCGTCATTGGTACCGTCTCGCTACTCGCGACGCTGCAGACCCCTCGCGTCATGCGCCGAGAGATCGCGGAGGGAATAACGACCGCACGGCGCGCGAGTTACTACGTCGTCTTAATGCAGGCCTTCATCACGTGCATGCTCACTGCGGTACTCGCGGCGAACCTCGGCGTGCTCTGGGTGGCCGTTGAAGCGACGACGATCGCGACTACCTTTCTCGTCAGTCACAGTCGAACGAAGAAGGCCATCGAGGCGTCATGGAAGTACGTCATGCTCTGCTCAGTCGGCATTGCGCTGGCCTTTCTGGGCACCGTACTGGTGTACTTCGCCGCGCTTCACTCGGGCGTCGCCACGCCGGGCACGGTGTCGCTCAACTGGACGTCGCTGATGGCGATCGCGCCGCACCTCAATCACGGGGTCATGCGTCTCGCCATAACGCTGCTGGTCCTCGGTTATGGCACCAAGGTGGGACTGGCCCCGACGCACAGTTGGCTCGCCGACGCTCACAGTCAGGCCCCCGCGCCGGTGTCGGCTCTCATGTCGGGTGTTCTTTTGACCGTTGCCTTCTACGCTCTCTTGCGATTCAAGGCGATCGCCGACGCCGCGCTCGGCGTGGACTTTCCTCGGGCGCTCTTTATCGTTGTTGGGCTGTTGTCGTTATTGGTGGCGGCGATCCTGCTTATCGCTCAGCGCGACTACAAACGAATGCTCGCGTACTCCAGTGTCGAACACATGGGACTACTGGCCCTGGGGGCCGCGGCTGGTAGTTCACTCGCAATCGCGGCGGTGCTGCTGCACATGCTCGGACACGGTCTCACCAAGTCAACCCTCTTTATCTCTTCGGGTGAGATCGCTCACGCCGAGGGAACCACCGAGATCGCCAAAGTCAAAGCGTTGCTGGCGCGTCGTCCAGTACTCGGCGGGATCTTTGGGTGTGGGCTCATCGCGCTGCTTGGTTTTCCTCCCTTCAGCCTTTTCATTAGTGAGTTCACGATGGCGCGCGCCGAAGTTAACGTCGGACTGTGGTGGGTCGTGGCACTCTCGCTCGTCTTTCTCTCCGTGATTTTCGTCTCGATTACCAATCACGCGCGTCATATGCTCTTGGGAGGTGATTCGTCGGTTGCGGTACCGCTGAACGCGCAATCGGTCGTCGTCCCGCTCGTGGCGGCTCTGGCGACTAGCTCGTTCATGGGCGTCTCGGCGTGGCCCCTGCTGACGTTGCTTCGTGCGGCCGCACACGTGGTGGCGCGATGAGCGGGCTACGTCGCTCCATCGACGTTTCGGCGCAGGCGCTGCATGATCGCGTGAAGCAGGAGCTCGGGAGCGGTTATCGATTAGCGCTCGTCGCGGCGCACGACGACGGCGACAGCCTGCGCGTGGTCTACGTTCTTACCTCCGGTCCACCCGACCAACGCCTCGAACTCACGGTCCGACTTGACGCGCACGATCCGCGAGTACCAACGCTGAGCGATATTTCATTTCCCGCGAGCCGCTTCGAGCGACAGATGCACGACACGTTTGGCATCGTCCCCGAAGGGCATCCCTTTCTGCGTCCTCTCGTTCGACACTCGCACTGGCCCGAATACTGGTATCCGATGCGCCGCGACGCGGGACCGACGCCCGCCATCCCCCACGACGGCGTACCGTATCCCTTCATTGAGGTGCAGGGCGCCGGGGTCTACGAGATGCCCGTGGGCCCAGTGCACGCCGCGCTCATTGAGCCCGGACACTTCCGATTCTCGGTTGTGGGCGAGACAATACTCAAAATGACAGCGCGACTTTGGTTCCTGCACCGTGGTATTGAGCGAATGTTCCAAGGCGTGGGCGTGAACGAGGGACTACAGATTGCCGAACGCATCTCCGGCGACACCGCCGTTGGTCACGGTCTCGCCTACTGCATGGCCGTCGAAGAGGCAAAGGGGATCGACGTGCCCCACGACGCTCGCGTGATCCGGTCCGTACTCCTCGAGTTGGAGCGAATCTACAATCACGTGGGCGACATCGGCGCTATGTGCAGCGACGTCAGCTTTGGCGTGGCGCACGCGCGCGCCATGGTGATTCGTGAACAACTGCTCCGTCTCAACGAGTCGGTCACGGGACACCGTCTGCTGCGTGGATCGATTCTTCCGGGACTGACCTCGCTTCGACGTCTTCCAACTTCCCCAGAGCTTGACAACATCGCGAGTGAGTTGAGTCAATTGATGGAGTTCATCTCTTCCAACACAACGGTCTCCGATCGCTTTGAAGGAACAGCCGTCCTGGCGGCAAGCGATGCCGAGGCCATCGGAACGCTTGGTGTCGTGGCGCGTGCGTCGGGTCAGCGGGTTGACGCGAGACTCTCTCACCCCTTCGTGTCGGGCGCGTCTGCGTTTCGACTGATTACCCAGTCGCAGGGTGACGTCCACGCGCGCTTCACGCAACGCTCCGATGAAGTGAAGAACTCTCTCGAGCTCATACGTGGCCACCTCGCCCTCTCGCCACGCCTCGAGAGCACCGAGGCTTCCTCGCCACGCGGGTCGGCCTCGGGACTCGGGATCGTCGAAGGTTGGCGGGGCTCGATTGTCCATCGAGTAGAGCTCGACGGGGCGGGTGTCGTCTCGCGCTGTTGCATCGCGGACCCTTCGTTTTTCAATTGGCCCGCTCTTGCGACATCGCTGGCTGACACCATCGTGCCCGACTTCCCACTGGTCAATAAGAGTTTCAATCTTTCCTACGCTGGCAACGATCTCTAGCGGAGCTGTTCACAAGATGGCGCGCGATGCCTCGTCTAATAAAGCGAATGAATCCGTTGACATTCCGTTGCAGCGCACTAGTCGCGCGACCGTAGAGATCCATGAGCGTAAACGCTCAATTTCTGTCAGTGGACCCCTCAGGTCTCGGTACCGGCACCTCGGAAGCCAATCTGGGCAATCCGAACGTCTCTCTAGTCATCCGGTTTTCCAGGTCAGAGGCATCGGTCAATCCACCAGGCTCGCAGATGTCCTCTCGTATCTGTGACGCGGACTACAAAATTGGCGACATGAACTCGGTTCTGGCGTCGAACATCGTCGGAAAAATTTCGCATCCGTTTTGCAGAACCGTTATTTGGTCGTTGTCGGTCGCGGGAATGCCCACGACCCCTTCGAGGACGCGACGTGCCCGATCACTCAACTCCTCCGATGTGAGTAATGGCCTGAGCGTCATTCGTCCTCACGTGGTCAGGCCTCACCAGGGTGTGCGTCGCTTGCGGGATTGGACTCGGTTACCTCTTGTGCATCCTGCGGCGCGGGGGCACTCGTTCTGAGTGCCTCGAGTTGGGCGGCCAACGCGGCTCCGTATAAGAGTGACGTGCTCGACAAGAGACTCCACACGAGCAACGCCACCACGCCCGCCAACGGGCCATACGTCGAACCAAAAGATGAACTCGACGCGAAGAAGAGACCCAGTCCGACTGTCACCAGTCCCCATAAGAACACCGAGACGCCAGAGCCAAAGGCGAGCCACGACAGACGGGGCTGTCGCCGCCGAGGGGACCAGCGAAAGAGCACCGTCACACTCACCGCGATCAGGCCCACTCCGAGGGGCCAGCGCACGATGGACCAGACCGACGCGCCCATGGAGTGATCGGTGGCGATGAAGAGTTCTCGGCCAAAAGCCAGGCATATAAAGGCTGCCGCGCCGACGACGCCAGCGCTCAGTGCGAAAAGAAGCGCCAGCCCGTACTTCTTTAGAGTCGGGCGGTCCTGCTCGATGCCGTAGATGCGATTGAGAGCACGTTCGAGCTGCCCCATGGCGGTCGTTGCGACGACCAGGGACCCGAGGACTCCAAAAAGGAGAGCACTGTAGTGATGCCCTCCGACCACGCGGTGCGCCTGGGCGACCGCGGTGGTGAGTACGCGCCCAGCCGGCCCAGGAACGGTCCCGCGAACCGTGGCGACGATAATGGTGCTGATTCTTCCCTTATGCAGGACACTGGCGAAACCGACGATCCCAATCAACCCTTCGATGGCGACGAGCGCCATCAGGAACGCCAACGAGCGGGCGTGGCTGAAACCGTCCGCGACGCGCATTCGTTTGAAGGCATCTTTGGCCAGGCGGCCCCAACCCGTGCGCTGGAGAACCTCCCACGCGTCGTCACCGGTGAGCCCCCGGGTTTCGGGAACGAGTGAGGCGCTGCTCACGGCTGCTTCTTCGGGACGCACACGGTTATTGCGCCTCGCTCGATTCGTGCACGAATTTTCTTCGTCGCTTTCCGCGCGCCGCCGTCGAGTTCGTACGTGGTCGGTCGATCGAGAGTAATGCGCACCTTACGGGCGCGGGTCATCTGCGTTAGTGGGGAGTGTTTCGCTTCGTCGGCCACAAGTCGGCTCAGCACGCGCACCCACTGGAAGGCATTCTCCGCGGTCACGACACCAACCTCGAGCAGCCCGTCATCGGGCCGCGCATCGGGAAACACTTCGATTCCCCCAGGCAGCGTGCCCATCTGGCCAAACAGCACACACGTCGCGTTGCCCTTGAACCACGGCTCTCCGTCAATCTCGATCTTGATCTTTCGAGGATTCATGTGTGTGGCGCGCGCGCCGGTCCACACGTACGCGAGACGGCCAAAGTGACCCTTCAACTCACCGTCGGCGTCGCGCATCATGATGGCGTCGAAGCCCACGCCCGCCATAACCGCAAAGCGCTCACCGTTCAGTACTCCCACATCCAAGCGCCGGCGATCACCAAAGAGGCCAACGTCGACCGCGCCACTTACGTCGTTCGGTATTTGTAAATTGGTTGCCAATAAATTGGCGGTGCCCGCTGGCAATATCGACAGGTTCACCGCTTTTCCAGCTACGGCGTCGACACATCGCTGGACCGTTCCGTCGCCCCCCCAAATGAAGAGGAGCTCGGCGCCTTCCTTCACGGCGCGGCGAGCAAGTTCGGACGTCTTGGGGCTCTTGGATGCCTCGTACCAGAGGGGGTCGGGGTAACCTTTCTCGGCCAAGACCTTGCGCAGTTCGACGAGCCCTCCACCAAAGGTCTTTTTGCGGTTGGCGATGACGGCAATTGACGTCATTGGGCCGCGTCGTCCGTTGAGGTCACCTGCGTAACCAATGTTGATCCCTCCGAGGCGTTCGATCTCTCGGTTCGATTCACGCCAGCCACTCGAATAATGAAGACCGCGGCAACTAGGAATCCAGCTATGACGTCCATCGGGTAGTGCTCGCCACGGTAGACGCGCGATAAGGCGACGGCCACCGTCAACGTGACGGCGAGCGTCCACATCACGACCCGAGCCCACCACCGGGTTGTCGCTACCGCAACTATCACGGCGATAACCCCATAAAGCATGGGGGTCGCCGCGGTGCGCCGGGCTTCATCAGCACCGACATGATGTCGTCGGTTCCTGAGACGGTGCTTGAAAAGATCGTCGCACGGATTCCTGTTGGTCGACTCGATACGCCGGAGGAGGTCGCGTACGTCGTGAGCAGTCTCCCCAATGACCGAGCGTCCTACGTCGCGGGCGCCGTCATTTCGGTCAATGGTGGACTCGATATGTAGCCAATGGGCCCCTTGGGTCTCGATCCCGCCAAATGTTGCGCTAACCCCTTGGATGCGCCTGAACCGTTCTCACGACAGTTTTTCTTTAGCCCCAAGTAGGACGCGGCTATCGACGGTGACTCCCGCTCGCAGGTGCGCAATAACGTCGTCGGCGCCATAACTGCTGCTCCCCGCCAAGAGGGGGCGGATCTCGTTGATGCAGTCACCGCTGGTAATAATGGGTGGTTCCTGGCGACCGCCGCTGCGCACCTGCCCCAAGCCGCACGTGGACAGCAGTCCATTGCACAGGCAGGTGCGTCCAACCGTATCTTCGAGTAGTCCCCCCTTCCTCGTATACGCGCCAACGGGTTCGGCCGCGCAGCGGTAGCCAATAGTTCCGAGTGAACTGACGTACGCCTCTCGTAAGTAACCCACGTCGCACTTGCGTTCTCTCGCTTCGTAGATCTCTGATTCCGATATCGTTCCCGTCGCGGACGCCACCTTGAACGGGTATCCCGTAGAAGAGGCCCGCATCGACGTGTTGACTTCTATAGAACTGCTTCGAACACTCGTCAAGATTTGGTCCCGCAGAACGGGGTCCATGCCCGACTCTCGGCAGTACGCAAAGAGCGTTCCCACTTGAACTCCCGCCGCCCCGAGTTCGAATGCCTCTTGGACCTTTTCGGGAGTAGTTATGCCGCCCCCAATCCAAAACGGAACTCCCAGACCGCGCATCACTTCGAAGTCGACGCGATCGCGCTCGCCGTACTCCGGGTTACCGTCGTCATCCAAAGTGAACTGACCGCGGGGCGGGGCGTTATGCCCGCCCGCGCTCGGGCGCTCGACGACGAAACCATCGACCGGACCATTGCTACGTTTTGCGAGAGCTGTCGCCAACACGTGGGAGGAAACGATGCCGAGGAACTTTGGACGTCGTAGGGAGCCAGACGCCAGGTAGCGCGCGGGGTCGAAGTGCAGTGGGGGCGTCACTTCGGGTGTGACGTCTCCAACGATGTTCAGCGCAAGGTCGACCTCCTGCCCTCGTGCCAATCGCTCCAAAATGCCTGGAATATTGGTGGGCACGCCAGCCCCCATGACGACGTAATCGACGCCGGCGAGGATGGCCCCGTAGAGGGTGGGCACCGTGGGGATCTGCACCTTGGTGAGTAAGTTGATCCCTACAACACCATCGTGCCCCTGTTTCGCCAGCGCCACCTCGACGTAGGCCGCGAGCACCAATAAATCGTGGGAGCGCTGCACACTTCGGTGCGTCAACATGGCGATATTGCGGTAGGGGGCCCCCGCCGATCGTCGTGTTGTGGCGAACTGCTCGACTACTTCATGGACGACTGAAGGAACGGGAAAACGATCGAGAACAGCTTGTAATGACTCATCGATTCCCTGATCTTGCAGTCGGCGTACGAAAACGCTGTCAATGGCGGTTCCCGAGACCACGCCAAGTTGTCCCGCGCGGGCAACAGCGCGCGCCAGTGGCCAGCCGGATATGGCAATTCCCATGCCACCCTGAATGAGCCACGGCGTGCGTTGCAAGCTCTTGGTGCTGGCGTCACTCACTCTGTTGACCGTTCTTCGCCGTCTGGATGCACGTCTGACTCTGGGCGATACGTAAGTCTACGTTCGCGCCAGCCGAGTCTGGGTAGAGTTCGGTTCCTCGTGCGTAGGCCCTTTTCAACGGCAGAGTCTCTGCCAATGACAGCATGAATTGAACGCACTTTTCGAATCGTTTCATGGTTCGGAGTCAGTCTGATGTGGACCACACCAAGTATCCGAATCAGTCACGAACTTTTTCAGAGTCGTTGCAAAACTTCGGCCGGAAGTGACCATTTAGGCAACGGCGCACGCGATGTCGAGCGAGGGGCGAAAATCTCGTGCGTCGCTTGCCGCGCAAATTGAAGAGACCGGTTTGGGTCCAGTACTTTGCGCTGATAGTAAACGTGGCCAGAACTAAGCGGTTTGCAATGGGGGTACAGCGATCGAAGGTAGCCTCACGAGGTGATCCAAGAGATGTCCACACTCGAGATCAATGAATTCGTCCTCGAACAGAGGGTCGGTCGAGTGGGCTGCCACGCCGGGGGCGTGACGTACGTCGTTCCCGTCATCTTCGCTTGGGAAATTGACAGCTTCTACGTTTATACGACTGAGGGTCAGAAGGTCACCATGATGCGCCACAACTCGCGGGTCTGTTTCGAGATCGATGAGTACGTCGTCAACGGAGGCTGGCGCAGCGTAATCGTGCAAGGTGTCTACGAAGAGTTGCGTGACGAAGACGCCGCACGCGCGCTACGGATACTCACTGAACGTCTTTCTCCAACGAATGGCGCAAAGCGCGAGGCTCGTGCTTCGGGTGAGGGTCGAGTACCGGTAGCGTTTCGCATTCGCGCCCTAGAGATGACGGGTCGCAAGGTCAATCGCCACGCCTGAGCGACACGCGACGCCGTAACTGTACGACCGGCACTTTGTCCGAACCACGACTACCGGCTCGCTAACGTTCCCTCGATCACCCGAACGCAACCGGGGTCTGACGCGAGAGGATTTCCGTAGCTCGCGAACGCTCGCGAACGTGAACCGCCGCAAAGGTTGGCGTATTCGCAGTCGCCACACGGGCCGACGAACTCGGCCGCCCGTATGGACCGCAAAAGTTCATTTTCCCGGTATATATCGATGAGGCTCGAAGTACGAACGTTTCCGAGAGTCAGGGGCAGGAAGCCCGACGGATAGACGTCACCATTGGCGGCGACGAACACAATACCTTTACCGTCGCGGGTCGCCGCACTCGGCGCACGAATCGGTGCCGTGCTCGAACCCAAAAGCTCGACAAGCCGATCTCGCAATGATGCGTACAAGGAATCGGTCTCGAACTCGCGCGGGGACAACTCGTTGTTCTCCCGACGTTCGATGACGACTCGGCGGAAAAATGGCGCCTCAACCGTACGCACCGTGAACCCGTAGCGCGAAGCGTCGACGAGAAAATTGCACACGTCCTCGTTCTCCTCGGCCGTGGTGGCATTCATCTCCGTGCCACGACCGGTCGTGATCAGAAAGAAGATCTCCCATACGTCGACTTGCTGATCGTGCAACAGAGCAGCGACGTCGGCCAGTTCGCGAACGTTTGAAGGCATAACGGTCGTGTTGACCTGGGTGGTGAATCCGTGGCGCTTGAGCTCACCGATGGCTCGTATCGTCGATGCGAAATGGCCGTCGATACCCCGAACGGCGTCGTGGGTCGACGCGGTCGCTCCATCCAAACTGAGTGACGCGCTCTTCACCCCACAGGCGCGCAGTGACTGAAGGGTCGATGACTTCAGCTGAGGTGTTACTGAAGGGGCAATCGCCACGGGCACCCTCACCGATTCGGCGTACGTCGCGAGTTGCACAATATCCTCGCGCATGAGGCAGTCACCACCAGTGAGAATGAGAATTGGCCGTGGCCTGCCGATTGCCGCCAGGGTGTCGATCAATGCGAAGCCTTCTTTGGTTGAAAGTTCGTCGGGACCCGCAAACCGTTGGGCGTTGGCGCGACAGTGAAAACAGGCCAGATCACACGCCTTCGTCATTTCCCAAAAGACCAGGAGCGGCCGCTGGCTGAACGGTTCATTCACGATTGAGTCAGTCTTCGCAGTAATCCTGCACCACCTCTACTCCACGCCTGCCGCGGGAATATCTCATGGGACGTACTCACATCATAGGGTCGGAACAGATACCTGAATGTTTTGGGCCAGCGTTGACGCACAGCCGCACCAATTGGCTGAGACTCGGTTTTCCGTCGAGCGTCGGCACCTTCGGCGTAGGTTTCACTCGCCACACGAGTCATCGCAGTTAGAGTCCCCCGGTCACTCTTTCAGGGCCGAAACTACAGTGGAATGGGCCCCCATGAAAAAGCATGAGCAGCCTTTACGCGAAAGAAGTTATGGCCCTGCATCTCAGTAACAGCCGTTGTCGAGTCGTGAGTGTCGCCGTGGTGACACTGTTCGTTGTTTCGCTGTCGTTGGCGGGTTGCTCTGCTGGTGGTTCCAAAGTGGCGTGCAAGGTCCTCGTGCTGACTCCCGCCACAGGACTGTCGAACACCACGCTTCCGCCAAGTCACGACAACGACGTGGGCGACGGACGCATACCTGACTCGACCCCCGACGCGGACATTGATGCCAACCAGAGGCACAAGATCTGTACGCCATCGATATGAGTCACTGATACTTGACGGTGTCAACGATTACGCGTTCACGAGAGTAAGTAAGTGATTAAGCCGTTCAACGTTGGCGCCGCGGGACGTACGACGCACGAGGATGATAGGCATTGAGCTCCGAGTACCACCTTTTGATTAAGGGGAAGTCCTCGCATGTGTACACGGAACGCGACCATCGATATCGTCCTTCGTAACGAGTCAGTACTAGGTGACTAATCAATCTGTCTTCGCCGCATCACAGAAAGACGGGTCACAAGCCTTCTGTTGAGTTCACCCCGGGGCCCGAGACGACGGGTTGAGATGGTCGTTGCCAGCGCTTATTCGCGATCCTTCCTTACGGCCAGTGCGAGCGCAGCCCGCAACGATGTCGAGCGAAATAATTCATCCCATCCTGATGGGGGTCTACTCTCGACGAAGTGGCCAAAGACCTGTCGCTAGAAAAGCGTGACTTCCTCGTGGCGGCGACCGACCTGCCCCAAACGGACTCGCCAACCTTTCGTCCGGACATCCAGGGACTACGCGCCGCGGCCGTCGTGCTCGTCATTTTGGTACACGCGAGCGTTCCCGGATTCGAAGGCGGCTACGTCGGCGTCGACGTCTTCTTCGTAATCAGCGGTTTCGTCATTACGCGCTTACTCTTGCGCCAACCCCGTCGCAGTATCCAGCGAAATCTCGGCTTTTTCTACGCGAACCGAATACGACGCATCGTTCCGGCGGCGACGTTGACGTTGGTCGTGACCGTGATTGCGGCGTACTGGCTTCTCGGTGTCAACTTTGAAACCTCGTTACTCGGCGATGTTCGCTGGGCGTCGCTATTCGCGGAGAACTTTCGTCTCATCCATACTGGCAGCAACTACTTCGTACCGGGCGTGGCACCGTCGCTCGTGACACACTATTGGTCCCTCGCCGTCGAAGAGCAGTTCTACCTCTTCTATCCCTTGGCAGTCTTCTCGCTCACGTGGCTCACCCCGCGCCGCTTTCGCTCCGTCGCGCTCGTCTGTTTTCTCGCCGTCGCAATCGTCGCTTCGGCGTGGTGGTCGTATCACCTCACGCCCATCAATTCCGTGACGGCGTACTACTCGCCCTTTACGAGGTTTTGGGAGTTGGCACTCGGCGGGCTGGTGTCGCTCGTGCCCGTGGCGTGGGCCCGACGAACGCCGCGAACGAACTCCCTCCTCGCGGTCCTCGCCGTGGTCGTGCTCGCCGGGGCCGTGTGGCGCCTCAACGCCAACAGCGCCTTTCCCGGAGTACTGGCGTGGTGGCCTTGTGGAGCGAGCGCGATGCTGCTCTGGACGGGTCAGGCGAGCGTAAAGGGCGCACCAGCGTCGTGGCTTTCGTGGCGACCCGTTCGCTACGTCGGGGACATTTCGTACTCGCTCTACCTCTGGCACTTTCCGTGGTTGATGCTGCCCTTGCAACTCGTGCGTCCAATCTCATCACCGTGGGCGCGGGTTATCGAGGTCAGCGGCGCCACGGCGTGCGCCGTGGTGTCGTATCACTTCTTGGAAAATCCGATACGTCGATCAAGGCGCCTGATCCACGACGGCTGGGCGACCGCGCTGTTACTACTCATCTGCGTCGCGTTGTCGTGGAACGTGACGCTGATCATTGGACGACTCAGTCACGCGATGTAAGAGGAGTCGGCTTCGCTAGTTCGTTATCAACGCCGGTTGTCGCGGCGCGAGACGGACGTGGTAGATCGCGGCAATCTCGTTGGCGACGTACGTGGCGAAGACGTTCTCGCCCACGTAGCTGAGATGAATGCCGTCGCTCGAACGAAGCACGGTTCGAACGTGGTTGACCACGCCGACACTCTGGTACTGGCCCTGGGCGTTGGCGAACAGGTCCCACGAGGGAAGGTACGTAACGCCCGGTACGGTGACCCCGACCGATCGGTAGAGCGAGTTGAGGGTCGCGACGCCTACGCGATAACTCGTCGGAGCCATGACCGGTAGGCCGACCCAGAGAACGTAACTGCCAGACCGGGTGATCATGGCATCAATCTGCCTGATTAAGGCGCTATAACGCGAAAGCCACGGTGGAGAGTCGAAGCCGTAGGCGTGGCCGTTGACTTCGAGACCCTGCTCGTCGTCGCCCCCGACACAGACCACGACGAGATTGGGATGGTACCGCGCGAGCATCGTCTTGAGGTGCTCGGGCCAGTTGTAAAACCACGAAGCCACGAGACCCGAAGCCGACTTGTCCCTCTGAACGAGTTTCAGTCCGGGCTTCGGTGCGAGTTCTCGTGCCAGTCCCCAACCCAGGTCGTTACCAAGTGAGTCACCGATCTCGAGGACCGTGCAGTGGCCGATCACTCGGACAGGTACGGCGTTGTTGGACGTTGTCGACGTATTGGTTGACGACGTCGTTTGAGTTATTGGTGAAGACGTCGAAGAAGACGTTGACGAAACTGTCGTCGTGGTGTCTGTCGTCGCGGTGGAATCAGCGGTCATCGCGAATCCACAACCGTGCGATGGTTCATTCAGGGCGAGTGGATCCGACGCGAGTGACTGAGACGGCGCCGTGACCGACGGCGCCGTCGTCGTGGTAGTTGCTCTTGAAGCAGTGGTCGGGGCAGTTGATCCAATCGTGGTGGTTGAGTTTGACAAAGTGGTGGTGGACGACGGCGCGGGCGTGTTCTTAGAGAACTCGAGTCCTGATCCGGTGAGGAGAAGTGCAAGGAGTACCACTGAAAGAATGACTCGCAATGGCCAACGGCGCGGGGGCAGGGCATTGAGGGAATTACGCATCTCGTTGTCACGGTAACAGTGAAGTTCATGGTTGTCGCCCTAGAGATTGGGAAATAACTTTTTCGTCGTGGATAAAATCGATTCGCTCGATGATGTCATCCATGATACGAAATGAAAGACCTTCCGCGCGGCGATATCCGTAACGTAACCGCAACATCTCAAGCCACCTGTGCACGTGTTGCGCGCAGCGCGCAGCAACTATTGCTTTGGCCGGCGCGACCGAGGAGGCCAGTCGTTCACTGGTACGCCGTCCGTTTCAAGAGAGCGCAACGACAACCTTCAACCTTCACTTGAAGGTCGTCGCCGAGGCGCCTCCGAGAACCAAAGTCCCTGCGGTTGCACCCGCGACAGTGGCAACCGCGGCGGCGGCTCGCGTGCCTAAAAACGTTCTCCGACTTACCGGTGACGCATGTCCTCCTGCATTAGTCTCTCACACTGGTTCGCAGGCGAACCACGACTGGACGTTAAAGTGTCCGGATAATTCGAAGAGAACCGCGCCCTTTGATCTAGCGGGCGTGACGAGCGTGAGAGATCGGAGCCAAACGAACCAGCGCGTTGTAAGTCACGAGCGCGATCGCGAAGTGCATCCAGACGAGGACGAAGACGGCCTGGATGGAGGCGCCTTGGTACCAGATAAAGGCGTCGGGCAGTAACAACACGACGGATACCGCGAGCGCCGCTCGCAGAAACAGCCACCGAGGGGTTGACGTGATCCGCGTCACAATGGACCACCCGACGCAAGCAATGAGTACGCCGATGATGGTCAGTTTGGAGTAGTCGGAAAAGTGAAAGTGCCCGTAGCCCTTGGTTGAAGGAAAGACTCTTGTTCCTATCGCGACGAGGAGTGCGTCAGCGACCAGCGAACCAACAAGTGAGACCACCGTCGCGAGGCCAACGAGACCCCACGGAGGTTGGCGAAGTGGCGCGAAGTCGACGTGGAAGAGCTTGAGGAATGGTCGCGCGAAAGTCGGGAAGTCCTCAATGCGTAACTTCATTCGTTGGATCCTTCCTTGCGCCAATCTCAACGTACGATCTTCTCGACGAAGCGCTAACCAACGATACGATGATCAGTTATTGAACCAAGGAACGATAGCGAGGGAAGATAAGAAAACAATTAAGTTCCCGTTCCTCCTGACCACACCGACATTCGCGGAGGCCACTCACCTAAGGCGAGACGTGCCCGC
>DATLSR010000011.1:0-5170 GCA_035533995.1 Acidimicrobiales bacterium
TAGAAACGACACGCGAGATCGTCGCCGGTGACAGAGAGGCCGACGTCATTGAAGCGGCCGTGCGACTGCTTAGTCTCACCGAGCACGAGGCCCAGGACCACTACGAATGCCTACGCAATCCAACGACCGGCCTCGTCGAGAGTGGCCGAATCGACCGCGCGTCGATTGCGACGCTCGTCGAACTACGTCACTCGTTCTCGCCAACACCCGAGCTCGGCACGATCATCGACGCGATCGATACGGTCGTGCTCGATCGGGCCATCGAATAGTGGCGACGAACGTGTCCGACGGCGCCCGCCACGTGGTGCGTTCGCTCACCAGGTGACTAGCCTCACATCGTAAGAGATTCCTGAACACACGAAGTAGACGAAACGAGGTCTCATGACCACCACTGAAGATCAACGCCCTACCAAAACCACCGTCACCGACGGCTTGCTCCGACGTCGCCCGCTGTGGCAGTCGTTCATCGGCGGAGCCTTCGTCAACGCCGACGCCACGGCGACGTTCGAAGTCATTGAGGCGGCGAACGGAAAGCCCCTAGCACGTGTCGCGATAGCTGACGACGAACAGGTTCACCGTGCGGTGATGGATTCCAGACGGGCCTACGAGGAGGTCTGGCGTTACCTCTCGCCAAAGGAGCGCGGCGCCTTGATGCGTGAAGTCGCGGTGCGCATACGTGAGCACGCCGACGAATTGGCCGAGCTCTGCGCACGAGAGGTCGGTAAACCCAAACGAGACGCTCTTCATGTCGACGTCCTCTCGTGCCATTCGAGTTTTGACTACTACGCCGGCATCGCCGATTACGTCCACGGCGAAATACTCGACCAGGGCCCGATTGAAGCACGCATTACGTACGAACCCTACGGCGTCGTCGCCGCAATACTTCCCTTCAACTGGCCCCCAATCCATTTTTCAAAGAAGTGCGCTCCCGCACTAGCGGTCGGCAACACAGTCGTGATCAAGCCTGGCGAACAGGCACCATTGACCGTGCTGCGACTCACGGAAATCGCCAACGAAGTCTTGCCGCCCGGCGTAATAAATGCCGTGAGCGGCATGTCCGCCGGCGCGGCGTTGGTGGCCCATCCTCGAGTCGAGCGAATCTCATTCACTGGCTCCACGGCCACGGGACGCAAAGTGATGGAGGGTGCCGCGAAGAACCTGACGTTCGCCACAATGGAACTGGGCGGCAAAAACGCCCTCCTCGTGCTCGATGACGCAGAACTTGACAGCGCGGTCGCGATTGCGATTGAGGGCATGTTCTATAACCAAGGAGAGGCCTGTACGTCGACGTCGCGAATACTTGTACATCGGTCGATCTACGACGAATTCGCACGACGCTTCGTCGACAAGGCCGCGCAATTGGTGGTGGGCGACCCGCTGGAGAGCGCAACGGACATCGGACCTCTGGTCGACGCCAAACAGCACCAGCGAGTGCAACACTTCGTAGATCTCGGCATCGAACAAGGAGCCGCGCTTCTCTTCCAGGGCACGATCCCTGACGCCCCGCAGTTCAGCGAGGGCTATTTCATCGCTCCTTGCATCTTTGGTGATGTCAGCGCCAAAATGGCTATCGCCCAGGAGGAGATCTTTGGTCCCGTCGCCTGTCTGATGCGCTTTGACACCGATGACGAAGCCGTCGACATCGCCAACGATTCGCCGTATGGACTTACCGCGGCAATCTGTACTCGCGACGAAGCGCGCGCGAGTCAGCTGGCGCAACGCCTCGAGGTCGGCATGGTGTTCGTGAACAACTACACACGGCGAAATTTCATTGGTTCACCGTTCGGCGGCGTCAAGGGAAGTGGCTACGGCCGTGAGTACGGTCCCGAAACACTGCACGAGTTCGTCCGGGCCAAGAATGTCCGATTTCCCTCTGGTCGCGGCCCAATCCCCGGGTGGCCACCGCCAACACCGCGCTGACAAGAAGGACACGGGGCTGGCGCGGCCGCTCGCACGACCCTGCGATGTAATCTCCCGTCATGATGCGTGACAAGATTTTGGAAGCGGCCGCTCACGAAATTGAGCTCAATGGGATGACTCAGTTTCGCGTAAAGCGGGTCGCGCTCGGAGCCGGAATCTCGGTGGCTCTCCTCTACAGTTACTTCGACGATCGCGAAGATCTTATCGCCAGCGCCATTGTGCACCGTTTTCGCGAGGTACTGCTCGGTCTGGCGGAGACCTTCACCCGCCCCTTCGAATCGGTACGAACCACCGACGGCCTCCGTCAGGCCCTTCGCGTCATCATTGCCGACGCGCAAGTCCCGGCACGAACCGAGGCGCGCATCCAGCGCATCGAGAGTATGTCGTTCGCCCGCCACAACCCAACGGCGTCGGCCGGTATTGCCGAAGCGAAGAAAGAAACGGCAACTTTGATTGTGAACCGCGTGAAGCCACTCGAAGACTTGAACCTCCTCGCTGAAGGCATGACTGCCGTCGCCTTTGCTCGAATCTGGTACGCGCTCTTCTTTGGTCAGATAGAACTCGAAGGAGAACACGCGCTCTCAGTCAACGCGGACGAGTGGTTTACCGCGCTCACGGTGCTAGCCGAGGCCGCCATCCGCCACGAGCACAGCGCCCTCCTAGTGCGAACGAACCTCATCAAGCGCCCAGACTTTGGTCCCTTCGAGAGGGCACCAGCAAAAGCCCAACTGAAAGATGATCTCTGCGTACAAGATGATATGAAAGCTCCAATCGGGCAGTGAAAGTGCGCCGAGTATTCCTCCGGCGAGCTGAAGTGAAGATCTCAGAATCAAGGCGGGTGAACCGTTTCGTCGAAGAAACAGGTAAGAAACGGCCAACTGGACGAGCGCGCCAACGACCCCGAAGGTCATGTGAGTTCAGTTGAGAAACGTTCCCTCGTTGTAGGGCGTCACAAGCAGCAAGATCAACATGACGGCCACCACGCGAAGTCCAATCCACGCCAATGGCTCGAGTCCGCCCACCTTGAAGAGCAACGACGTACTCTACAAACCGATCGCCGCCGCGACGTAACCAAATATGGCGATCCAGACGGCGCGGTAATGCGCCCCGTGGTGCGGGATGTGCTCGACGAGAAGATCAGACAGTGGCATGGTTCAAGTAATCCAACTCCACGATTGAAGGGCATACCATGGTCGCTAGGAAACCCGGAGCAACACCAGAGGCCCCCGAAAGACCTGAAAAGACTTCAGTCCAAATCGTGATTCAGCCAATCGCTTCCGGGCTATGAATGGATACTGCCCTATTCAGTAGGCGTTCCCACCAGGAGGGTGCCCCCATGACTGACCGGCCTCAACGTATTTCCTACTTCCCGTTGGAACAAATGGATGAAAAGATGCTGATAGAGATGAAGCGTTGCGCCACCGTCGGAACACCTCGCCCCGAAAGTTCGGCCGTGCGTGCGCACTCCAAGGCCGCCTTCTGGTTCTTCGCCGATTCATGGGCCAGCCTGTTTCACAACGGAGTCGTCGAACACTCCCTAAAGGAACTCTGTCGGCTGTACGTATCGCGTTCCGTAAAGTGTGAGTACTGCGGCAACCAACGCAGCGCCCAAGGCAAGAGCCAGGGACTATCCGAAGGGAAGCTCGATGAGCTCCTGAACTTCGAGAAGTCCGAAGCTTACGACGAGCGCCAACGAGCTGCTCTCTCTTACGCCGAAGCCATTACTTGGCGCCTCGACCCCGACGACGTCTTCTGGGATCGTCTGCACGCTAATTTCTCCGAAGAGGAGTTAGTCGAACTCGGCTGTTGCATCACGTTGACGATGGGCCAGCAAAGTTGGATCCGACTTCTCAACATCGAGCACCATCAGATTATGGCCGGAACCAATGCGTCCATGGCGCCCGGTTTCGAGACCGAGGAAGCCCTTAAGGCGTCCAAGAGTAATCCACAGTACTGGGCCACGCTGGACGAGTAACGGGACCACCTCAAAGCGGAACCGAGTGATCTCGGGTTCAACTAGCCGTGATCTGGCAATAGCCAACATGAGTTAACGAAAGTCGGTCTGCGGGAATGTTCTCCGGGCCGGGGAAGTTATGGGTACAAGTCGAAGAGCAGTCCCACCCGAAGATCACTTCAAAAATGAAAAATCCGAGGTGATTCACTGGTGGCTGGGCGGTAGTGGTGACTTACGTGTCCCCGATCACATTCTCAATGAACTGAAAGTCACTCGTTCATCGCTAGCAAGATTGGGCACGGGCACGGGTTGTTTCGGGCAGACTCGCCGGTCAGTTACTCCGAACCGGCGTAACGACCAGCGGTCTCGGGGAACATCGCGCGGACAATCTTAAAGTTAGACACGTCAGAGGTTCCATCCGAGTGGAGATTGATGAGCGCGTCACGCATGTACTTCTCTATTCCGACCTCGAGCATGGTGCCGTAGCCGCCGTGCAGTTCCATGGCGTTTTGGCAGACCTGGACAATCTCGTGTGACGCGAAGACCTTCACCATGTTGCACAGCGCGTCGGCGTCGGGCGAGTGCTCATCAACGGCCAGCGCCGCGTGGCGAAGCAGGGCGGCGACCGCCTCGAGACGAGTGGCCATGTCGGCGATTCGCAACGCCACTGCCTGGTGTTTGATCAGCACTTTGCCACCCTGCACTCGCTCGTGGACAAAGGCAACGGTTTCTTCGTACGCCCCAAGACCAATTCCCAGACTCTTCGCGGCCACGAGGATCTTTCCGGGACGAAAATAGATACCGGCCTTGCCGAGGGCGTCGTTAAGAACGAGCAGGTGATCGGCCGGCACCCGACAGTGGTCGAAGGTAATTTCACCGTTGTTCATAAATCGTCCGCCGATGGTTTCGTTGCATCGCGTCACTTCTAGCCCCGGCGTCTCACGAGGCACCAGAAAGCTCGAGGTTCCTTGTTGCACGCCCACGGCGTCGTCGGTATTGGCGTAGACCACGTAGAGCGACGCGTCGAAGCCGTTACTGATGAACTGCTTTCGACCGTTGATCACCCAGTGCTCGTCCTCGAGGACCGCCTTGGTGTCCATGTTGACTTCGGGAACGTTGTAGGGCAGCCAACGATCGGACGCACCGCGCGGTTCCGTCAAGCAGTGCGCCATCAGGAACTGCGGCTCGGCCATGTAACGGGTGAACCAGTGTTCTTGTAGGTGTTCGGGAGCGAACTGGGCGATCAGCACCGAGATCTTCCAGTTCTGCACCAATTTGTCGGCCAAGCCGGAGTCA
>DATLSR010000012.1:0-19380 GCA_035533995.1 Acidimicrobiales bacterium
TTGGTACGTCGTGGCGTTGGCGGCGTTTTGCCTCTTGATGGCGCTTTCAAACCACCTTCCGGGACACGTCCGCGGCGCCGATACGCCCTACTGGCTCTGGCAGATCGTCCTGGTTCCTTCTTCGCTTCTCTTAGTGGCCGCACCGTGGTGGCAGGCAATCCAGCGTCAACGTGGTCGCCCAGAAACTCTGCATTTTCGCCTCACGAAGTCCTACACCTCGCAATCAATACGAGACCCAGACGCTCTCTAATAGACGATCTCCATTCGCAGTCCTTCGCTATCCCACTCCGCGTCTGCGGGAAGTCGCTGCGCGGCATGCAAGAACACTCGCCGAGCGGAGAAGAGAAGCGCTCCGGCGTCGAGGAGGTGGCGCGTGGGTGCAATCGTCGAGTCAGTAATTTTCTCGCCGCCTCGAATCTTCTTGAGCAAGATCTCACGTCGTTCGTCACGACCGTCGAGCTTGGCCTTGGAGAAGCGCAGCGGGGCCTCCTCATTGAGAAGATAGAAACTCAATTCGGGATTGCCCTCGTAGACCTGACGCTGGCGATAGGGCGACATCTCTTGCGCCACCTCTCGCATCACGGGCAGGCGCATCGTACTCACGGCGTCTAGGTGGTCGTCAAGCGCATTGCCGCCACCTACCAGGGTCTTGCGGGTAGGGGCACGGCGAATAGTCAGGGCCCTACGTCCCAACAGCGAGCGCGCTTCAAGGTCGCATCGACGAAAGCGCCTATGACCAGCATCCGTGTAACCAATCGGCGAGTTGACCACGATGGCCGCGAAGGAAGGGTGTTCGTCAAGAATCTCCTGGAGGTTTTCGTAGAGTTTCGGCGGCTCGGGCGCGAACACCGATCCAGTGATCTTCGCGCTCGCCACCACCCAGCGTCGTCCCCAGGGCGTCGCTCCCGCGACCACCGAATAAGGAAGCTGGGGCCCTCGCTTAAGCGGCACGCTTCCTCACCGACGTTGGGCGGCGACACCCATTTGCTCGAGCGCCCGCGCGAGTTCCTTTGGACGCGCGGTCACTTCCATGGCGTCTTCATACGTCACGGCGCCCTCTTCGATCAGACGGGCGAGGTCAGTCTCGAGCGTCTGCATGCCTTCTTTGGAGTTGGTGAACATGACGTTGGCCAATTGGCTCGTTCGACCCTCACGAATGAGGTTTCGAACGGAGTTCGTAGCGACGAGCACCTCGAACGCCGCGACCATACCGCCACCAATCTTGGGGACGAGTCGCTGCGCAATGACGGTGTTGAGTGACGCGGCGATTTGCACCCTGGTCTGCTCTTGGCGTTCGGGCGGAAACACGTCAATGATGCGGTCGATCGCTTGGGGCGCGTCATTCGTGTGGAGTGTCGCAAAGACGAGGTGGCCGGTTTCAGCCATCGTCAGGGCAATTTGAATCGAGTCGAGGTCGCGCATTTCTCCGACCAACAACACGTCGGGGTCCTCGCGTAGAGCGGAGCGAAGAGCGCGTTCGAAACTTGGACTGTCCAGACCTACTTCGCGCTGCGAAACGGCCGACATCTTGTGATGGTGCACGTATTCGACAGGGTCTTCAATCGTCAAGATATGAGCGGGTCTGGTCTCATTGATGCGATTGATAATCGCCGCCAGGGTGGTCGACTTTCCCGAGCCCGTAGGGCCGGTCACCAAGACGAAACCCCGCGGTTGATTTACGACCATGTCGGCCGCCGTCGGCAACTTCAACTCTTCAAAGGTTGGGATCTGCGCGGGAATCATTCGAAGCGCCAACGCCGTTTCGCCGCGTTGCGTGAAGATACTGCCTCGAACACGAGCTCGGTCCTGCCACGAAAACGCGAAGTCGACGTCTTGCTTTTCAACGAAAATCTCGCGCTGGGTTTCGGTGAGCAGCGACCACCCGATGTCGTGAATCTCCGCTCCCGAAAGCGAAGGAAAGCCTTCGATGGGCGCCAAACGGCCACTGACACGAATTCGTGGCTGCGACTCACCGACGAGTAGCAGGTCGCTCCCGCGAACAGTCCACAATGCCTCAAGGAACCTCTCCAGCAATTCACTGATTTGTGCACTCATGTGGCGTTCCTCAAAAGTCCTAGCGTTCCTAAATGCTAGAGGTGCCCGACTTCGCAGCCGGGCACCTCTCGCTTGGTCTTAAATTGCTATTACGAAACGCTGGCGCAGGAGGTCGGTCCGGCGTAGGGAATCCAACCAGTCGTAGTCGCCGTGTACGTCGTCGCCGTAGTTGGGTTAACCACCAGAACTCCAGCCGCCGCGCCGCCGTAATCAGTGCTGACACCGTCACCAATGGCGAAGCCGTAGTGCGGAGCGTTGCTCGGCCACGACTGCAAGTACGGACCACCTAAGGCCGTTGCAGTCAACGCCGCTTGCGTCACCGTGACTGTCGAGTTCTGTGCTTTGAAGGCGGAGATCGCCGTCGAGACGGTCGCGCCATCTGCTTGGCAAGCGGCTTTAGCACTCTTGCCGGTTACTCCACCAAGGGCGAAGATCACGACACCAGCCAAAATGCCGAGCACCACGATGACGATCAAAAGTTCGATCAAGGTGAAGCCGGCGTTCGTGCTAAGCCCTTCGGCCTCACGACGACGCTTGATTTGCTGATACAAATATTTCATTTACAACTCGCTTTCGTCGATAGGCGAACCGACTTTCGGTGCTACCTCCGTTGTATATTCCTGACGCTAACGTCGCCTCGCGCAAAACGCCATAGGTCATTTCGCCTTTATTTGATAATCAACATTCACTACGGGCTCTTAACCAGTAACAGTTACAAAGTAATCGTCACTAAGTAGTTCGTCGCCGCTACCCACTGGTATTGCGTAGTTGCCAACGCACGCCGTCACCACTCGATCGTCACGACGTCACAAAGGCGCTGCAATCTATTTCGCGTTGACGCTTAGAACGTATACGTCGGGCCAAATGCACTTGAACCCGCCGACGTCGTCACGACGACGTAGGCCGTTCCTGAACCCGCACTGGGTGTGCACGCGTTAATCACTACGTCGCTCGCGGTCACGAAACTGGAGGCCGGATAGACCTGATTCGAACTCGCGCCGGTGGTCAAGATGAAGGTCACCGAACTTGTCCCGATAAAGCCAGAACCTCGTATTTGGACGGGTTTTCCAGAACTGCAGCTGAATGAACTATCGACGACTCCCGAGACGACTGGAGGCACTGGTGAGAAGGCCCATGAAGCAATCGTCATCGTCGTGCCACAGGTCGTGGTCTTGGAGTCAACGGGGGTGACTACGGGACTACAAGAGGAAATACCGGTTGTCTTCTCGAAGTCGCCGAAGTCGGCGATGACTTGTAGCAAGGGAGCCAACGCGCAGTTCGCTGCGCTCACGGTACTCAAACAGATCGCCATCGTGACGACGCGAGACTCGGATGACCCTGTCGTCCACGACGTTGAACACCACGCGTCGACGGACTGACCATTCAGCAACAAGAGTGACGGACTAGGTGAGGCGGTCCAACACGGCGCGGGAGGCGACGCGTTCAACGTGGCGGCCATGAAGTTGTAACGAACGTTTTGCAGCGCGATCTCGCCGGCGCTGTTCGCGGTTGATTGAAAGGACTGCGCCGCCGTGAATTTGGCCGTGTTGCGTAAGTCATTGCCGACCCACTGCACGAGCGCGATCATGACGACGCTCACGACGGTCATGAACACAATGGCGAGCACGAGCGAACTGCCCTCCTCGCCTCGGACCCTTCGACTCTGCGAAGTGATCGCCTGGAGCGAAAATGTGGATTTACTTGACATTGACGCTCGCAGTCGGGGACGTCGACGCGAGGTAACCCGGTGACGCCACCGCGGTGACCGTGACGTAGTACGTCGTTGCCGAACTCAGGCCCGTGATGGACGCACCCGAGACGTAGGAACTCACGCTCACACAACCATTCGTCATCGACGCATTCGTGCACACGGTTGCCTTATAGGTCTGGCCACTGGGCGCGTTGGACGAGCCCGAATAAGAGATCGTCGCGGTGCCGGTCGAGGGACTCGACGTCGACGAAATCGTTGGAGCGACCAGTGACGTGGTTGCTTTTACCGCGCTCGACACCGCCGACGTCGAAGTCAAGTACCCACTAGAGGCCAACGCCGTGATGGTGAAGTAGTAGGAAGTTCCCGGCGTCAGGCCGGCAATCTGCGCCCCGCTATAGAACGACGAGACCGAAACACAGCCCGTGCTCATCGCGAGGTTGGTGCAGGCCCTCGCCGAATACGCCTGGCTCGAGGGGGCGTTACTGGGGGCGCTGAATGAGACGTCGATTACGCCGGCGGTAGTTAATGATGGCGTTCCCGACAGTGAAGCGGGTGAACTGAGCTGCACCGTGGCGAATTTGGCCGGCGACGCCACGACAGAAGTGGCGGCCGGCGTCAGGTCGTAGGCATCGGCCGTCACGGTGACGTAGTAGCGCGTTCCCGACGTGAGGCCAGTCAAAGTCGCTCCCGACGTGAACGATGATTGCGAGTGGCAGTTCGTCGTCATGGAACTATCGCTGCACGCGGTGGCCGTGTACGTCTGGCCCGACGGCGGAGAAGAGATGCCTACGAAGCTCACCACCAGCGCGCCCGCGGTCGACGTCGAACTCGTGACCGACGAAACCGTGGGAACCGTCGAGGTCCCACTGGCGACGCCGCTGGTTTGAGACGACGTGGCCGTCAGATATCCCGTCGAGGCGTCCGCCGAAACGGTGACGTAATAGGTGGCGCCAGCAATCAATCCCGCAATGTTCGAGCCCGAGACGTAGGAGTCGTCGTTCACACAGCGAACTGACATCGTCGTGTCCAAACACGCACTCGCGGTATAGGTCTGGCCACTTGGGGCGTTGGAGGACCCGTCGTAGTCGACCGCGAGGACACCCGAAGTCGAAGCCGGGGTCGTCACGCTCGTGATGGTCGGCGCGCTGAGCTGCACCGAGGGCGCCACGATGATTTGACCCGATCCATTCACGACGAAGACCGCAGATTCGCTGGCGCCTCGAGGGCCCACGACGAGAAGTGTCAACTGTTCGGGAACCGTCGCTCCACTCGTGCAGGTGGAGGAGGTCAACGAAAAGTCCGAGCCGCTCCAATATGAAACGGACGAGATCGAGCCCGTGTAGGTTGAGTTATAGGGCGCCGGTGGCGTGAGCGCGCCCGCCAACACCGTGTTGTAGTAATCCGTTGTCGCGGTCGGGCACGCCGCGTATACCGGAGTCGAAATCTGCTGGAACGCCGAATAGACCTGCTCGTTCACACTTCGCAGCACCGTATCGGTGACGGCCAGATTTCGATGTGTCGCGGACGCCGAAAAGGCCGTCGAGAACGCTACGAGCAGACTCACGACGGTGATGCCCAAGACAATCAGCGCTATCAACACCTCGATCAACGTATCGCCCGCGTCATCATGTCGCCCAGCAACTCCGTCAGCGCGGCGCGGCGCCGGCGCGCCCCAACTCCGGTTTCGGTGAATCACGGCGACGTGATATTGAGTGAGACATTATTCGAAATCACGGCCGTGTTGGCGACCAAGAAGGCGGCGGTGACGGTTCCGTTGTTATTGAGGATGGCCTCGCCGTTGGGCACGTAGATGCCGCCATAGCCGTATCCCGCCGATCCATTATTGCCGAGCGTGATCGGATTCGTCGTTCCCGAAGCTCCCGCGTCCCAAAGCGCGACGTAGTTGTACTGAGCCAGACCCTTCACGTTGATCGTGGCATTGTTGCCGAAGGTCACGGCTCCGCTGTGTACGTAGAACAACACGCCGCTCGTGGCATCAATCGTCGTGTTGGGCGCGGTCGAAAGCGCGGTGCTCGTCCCGTCAAAGATGTACGTACCGGTCGCGAACGTGACGTTGGCGTTGTTTGAAACGGTCAAGCCCTGCTCGAACCAAAAGGTTCCACCGGGCGTGAACCGTACGGTCGCACCGTTGACCCAGCTCGCTCCCGGATCGGTCGTGTAATAGCCCGGCGGGCAGGTGTACACGCTGCCTACGTTCGTGCACGACACCACCGATCCGCCAGAAGGTGGATCGGCCGGTGGGGTGAGCGAAGCGAATGGGTCGCCTACTTGGCTGGTGTAGTACTCGTTCGACGGATACACCGCGCCGCTACCCGCGCTCACGGAGTTAAGCGCCGTGTCCGAAGTGTTGATGCTCGTCGCGAGAAGTTGGGCGTTTGCCGCGATGGCAACAGCACCGGGACAGGGGCTCGCCACCTCGAGTGCCCCATTGTCGGTGCCGGTGCCGACGTTGATGGACAACACTGAGTTGTTCCCCAACGAAAGAGCGCTGCACGACGAGGGACTTAGCAGCGAGAACGGCGCAAAGGTCGGCAGCTGGGTGGCGTTCGTGGCTTCAGTGAAGCCCCGCGGCGTCGCGCTCAAATCGAACGCAAAGGCCGCCAAACTATTCGTGATTTGGCTCTGCGTCTCGGTGATGGTCAGAGCGACCTGTGAAACGCCCGACGCGGTCACCCAGGCCGTTCGAGCTTGGCTCGAGCAGGCGCTAAGCGACGGCGAACACGTCAAAATCGGTGGCGCCGAAGCACTCGTCGCTGAAAGGTCAGTCGCGACGAGCTGAGAGGAGGTGGGCACGCTCGAAGGGACATCCGCGCACTGGGTACGAGTGAGCGAGTAGTTGGCGGCGGCGCCATTTTGCATAGTGTCGTACGACACGTAGTTCACGAATCCGCTCGCGGTCGCGCCCCAGGCCACGGCGAAGAGCTGAGTGCCCGTGCCGCAGATCGGTGTCGCGGAGGTCGTGATTGCTTGCGCGCTCTGAACGTCCTTCATGTACGTCGCCGAGAGTGTCTGCGCGTTGCCCGAGTCGGTCACTCGGCCCGAAACGCTCGACTGAAGTGAAAAGACGGCGATCAGCCCAAAGGCCAGTCCCCCAATGATCAGTGGCAAGACCAACATCGTCACGAGCAGTTCCACCAACGTCATGCCTTCGTCGCCACGTAAAGACCGCGGTGAGAGAGTGTTCGTCATTCGCTGCGCCGGAGTCCCTGGCTGCGAGGCAGTGGCGGGCGAGTTCAACGACCGCCCCTTCATTAGTTGACCTTTACCTGGTTGTAGATCCCGTACATGGCGGAAATCAGCGCGACGGCGACGAATCCGACGACCACGCCCATCACGATGATGATCGCGGGTTCGAAGAGCGACGTCGCACGGTCTACTTTGGTCTCGAGTTCGCGGCCGTAGTACTCGGCGGCCACTTCAAGCTGCTGATCGAGTGTGCCGGTCTCCTCGCCCACGCGAAACATTTGTTTGGCGGCGCTCGGAAACAGTCCCGTTCGCGCCAGCGGCGCGGCGAGCCCCTGCCCCTCCATCATCTCTTCACGAATGTCCTCGAGAGCAGAGCGGTAGACGTAGTTATTCGACGAGTCGGCGGTCACCGTCATCGACTGGGGCAGATCGACGCCCGCTCGCAGCAACGACGACAGGATTCGACAAATCCGCTCCAAAATCGCGGTCTTGGTGATTTCGCCCACGACGGGCAGACGTAGCAGCAGCGTGTCGAGTCGACGACGCCCCCCGTCAGTGCGGCGCAACGTCATGAACGAAATGGCGATGAACAAGACGCCGGCGAGAAGTTCGTACCAGTTCTTGGAGACGAATGACGAGGCGTTCAACATGAGTTGCGTGACGAAAGGAAGCTTGGCGTTCAGCGACGCGAAAAAGACGACGAAACGAGGCATGACGAACACCGTGAGCACCAAAATCGTAACGACGGACATACCCGCCACGACGGCAGGGTAGATCAGCGCCGCCGTGATCTTGCCGCGGGCCTTGACGTCGCGATCGATGTATTCGGCCAACTGATTGAGGACTGAGTCGAGATTACCCGTCAGCTCCGCTGACTCCAAGATGCCCACGTAGTAGTTCGGAAACGCCTCCGGGTGAGCTTTCGCGGCGGTCGCGAAGGTATCACCATTGCGCAAACTGTCGATCATGTCGTAGAGGATTTCCTTCATCATCTTGCCCTGGGTCTCGTCGACGATGACCTCAAGTGCTTCCATGATGGGAATGCCAGCCTTCATGAAAACCGCCATTTGACGCGAGAAGTTCATCACCTCTTCGCGCGGGACCTTCTTCTTGGTGATCTCGAACTTGAGCAGGCTCTTTTGGCGGCGAACTTCAAGGGGCTGCATGCCGCGCTGAATGAGTCCTAGGTGCAACGCGCCGGCCGAGGCCGCCTTCTCGCTTCCCGAGACTTTCTTCCCGTTTTGGTTCAGGGCCTGATACTTGAATTTGACCAACGTGATTTTGCGCGGCTTGTTCGCCTTCTTTGAACTGCGCCTTTTTTCGGCGGCCTTCGCACTCTTGGCGCGACGCTTTAGGTTACGTTTCGTCGCCTTATCCGCGGTCTTAGTGGCGACCTTTTCGTCCCTGGTGATAACGCTCACAGCGTGTACACACTCCGGATCACCTCAGCGATGGTGGTGACGTCGTCGTGCACCAGGTTGATGGCTTCTTGGCGCATCGTGCGCATTCCCTGCTTCACGGCCAAATTGCGAAGTTCCTCCTGGGTCGCCCATCCCACCACGAGACGCTTGATCTCCGGAGTCATCACCAGCAACTCATAGACGCCGATGCGCTCCTTGTAGCCCGTGCCCGAACAGAAGTTGCACCCGGCGCCTTGATAGAAGACCTCTTTGGCGGGCGCACCGGAGTCGTTGTAAAACGCCATCTCTTCGTCGGTGGGGGTATACACGGTCTTGCATGAAGGGCAGATCCGCCGAAGGAGACGCTGGCCCACCACACCCAAGACCGAGGAGGCGACCAGAAATGACTCGATGCCCATGTCGAGAAAACGGTGAAGCGCCGATACCGAGTCCGTGGCGTGCAGTGAAGACACGACGAAGTGTCCCGTCAACGCCGACTGCACCGCCACTCGAGTCGTCTCGACGTCGCGAATCTCGCCAACGAGGATCGCGTCAGGGTCCTGGCGGAGGATCGACTTGAGGCCCGTCGCGAACGTGAGACCCGCCTGTTCGTTGGTTTGGATCTGGTTGATCGCCGGAAAGACGTACTCGACCGGGTCTTCAATCGTCATGACGTTGACGGTCTGGTTCGCGACCTCGCTCAACGTCGCGTAGAGCGTCGTGGTCTTGCCACTGCCGGTTGGACCCGCGCACAGCACCATGCCAAAGGGGGCGTGCACCATCTTCGAGTAGGTCTCGTAGGTGTCCGCGGGCATCCCGAGGTCCTTCAAGTGAAGAACGGAGCGTGTCTTGTCGAGCAGTCGCAGGACGCAACTCTCGCCCATGATGGTCGCGACCGTGGAAACACGAACGTCCACTTCTCGTCCGTCAATCGTGATCGCGAGCTGTCCGTCCTGGGGACGACGGCGCTCGACAATATTCATGTTGGCCATGACCTTGATTCGACTCACCAAGCCGGGGCCAATCGAAGCGGGCAATTCGATAATTTCCTTTAGAGCACCATCAATACGAAAGCGCACCCTTATGACGTCGTCGGCGGGTTCAATGTGAACGTCGGAGGCACGGTCACGCATTGCTTGGGTAAGGATGCTGTCGACCACTTGCACCACCGGCGCGTCGTCACCGGATAGGTCATTGTCTCCCGCGTCCGTCGGCCTCTTTCGAGTGACTTCGATGGACTGGAAGACCTTCACCAACTGTTCGACGTGAGCAATGGAGCGATAGTTCGTGTCGACGGCCCAACGCACGTCACTGAGTGGCGCGACCAAGAAGCGCACCGACATCTTGGTCGCCGTTGCCAACTGGTCTCGAAGTTCGTTGCTCGGTTCGGCAACCGCGATGAAGAGTTCTCCTTCTTCGACGCGCACAGGAATCGCGATGCGCTCACGAGCAATCGATTCATCGAGGAAGTCGAGCACGTCCTTCTCAATGGACACGCGTCGAAGCTCCGCCATCGAGAAACCAAAACTCTCGGAGTACGCGCTCGCGATGGTGACCTCATCAAGCACGTTCATTGAAGTCAAGATGTCACACAGCAAGCCGCCGGTACGACGCTGCACTTCGAAGGCTGCCGAAAGTTGCTCCGCGGTGACGAGGTTTTTCTCGACGAGCTTTTCACCCAGCAGTCCGATCGACGTACCGGCGAACACGTCACGCAGGGCGTCTTCGAGACCATTGGCATCTTTGGTTACGTCACTCGTCGCCGACGCAGTGTCGCCAAACACGGACGGTGTCAACGCGTGAACGACGTTCGGTGTTGACTTCTTCTTCTGGTCATCATTCGAGGTGCCCTCGTCTCGAGTCTTCTTTCTAAATCCCACAGTTGCTCCTTATGGTCCAACTCGCACTACAGAAATTCCGACGGTGCACGCATGCTTTATTGGGACACCTCATGCCAATCAAGTATCGCACAGCACTCTTGAAATAATCTAGAGAGAATTCAATTCAATGAATGCGTACTACTCACTAAGCGACATCGTTCAACAAAAAAATACGCATCACTAATCGACTAGTGCAATCGCACTACTTAACCGTTACACATTTACTTTTAAGTTTGAAACGTCTTCAACATTGACGACATGTTTCAACTTTCGTCGCGTAATTTTCGTTGCACTCTCGGTTTTGGATGTCTCCGCGTCTTCCTCCGGGAATCTTTCACAGCACGTCAAGGTCTCACCAGCGCACTATCGCGTCCACGTTCGCGTACAAAACTCGGCCCGTTACCCGAATCCAGCGGCCGCACGAAACGCGCCGGACTGAGTCGACGCGCTGCTCGCGGCTTCAAGGTGCACCCCAACGTGGCGCCCTTAGACGCGGTCCCGGGCCCGGTCGGGTCGACCCTCCCGAGGACTCGGGCTTCGAAGCGACCCTCTAGAGCGACGCGGGCAACGGCGCGAGATCGTTAAATCGCAAGAGGCGCCGAGTGGTCCCTCGAAACTCAATCTCGGTCATCGAACAGTTCGCGATGCGTGGACGCATCCGAGTTCCCGCGGGCAGTCCTTGGTAGATCTTCATTGCCTGTTCAATAACGCCGCCATGGGCGACCACCACAACGAGTTCACCGGGGTGATGAACTATCAGCCGCTCGATGGCTTCGACGCAACGACCGTGGAATGCCAAGAGGGACTCACCCTCGGGCGCACAGGGTTGTGACGGGTCCGTATCCCAATCCGGTGCGGGAAATCGTTCGCTGACTTCACGCCACGTCATGCCATCAATGACACCCACCTTGAGTTCCACCAGCGACTCATCGTGAACGGCCGTGAGTCTCGGGGGAAGGGCGGCGCGAAGAATCTCCGCGGTTTGCACGGCGCGCGGCAAAGTCGAGCAGTACAACGCCGACGCACTCGCGAGTTCGCCACTCGAATGCAGGCGATCTCGCAGCGCCTCGGCCTGGCGTCGACCAAGCTCGGTCAAGCCTCCGTCACCGACTTCGCCCCCCGCGAGGCCGAGCGCGTTGGCGTGACTCTCGCCGTGTCGAATGAACAACAATCGAGTGCCCGTGGGGACCGGACCACGTTGGCGAAACCCCAGCGGGGGCAGATTTTCGTCTTCGTTCACGCCAGCTCTCCAACGAAGCGCTCCAATTGACGCAAGGTCCGACACTCAATGACGCCGTCACAGTGTGGGGAGTACTGACCGACGATGGAGTCGCCACTGTTCCAATAGCTGCGCGGCTCCGGATTCAACCAGTAGACCGCCTTCGCGCGCAAGTGCAAGTCTGCCAAGACTTCGGCGTGGGCCTGGTGGTAGTTGTTTCGCGCGTCACCAAGGATCAAAACGGTCGACCGGCGTGTCACGTCTCTCGCGAATCGATCATGAAAGCTCGCGAAGGCCCGACCGTAGTCCGAATGGCCATCGAAGGCAATGACGTCGGCCTCAGCGTTAATGCGCGCCACGGCCTCAGCCGGATCGTCCACGCCCTCAAAGAGCGCGGTGACTTCGTCCAGTCCATCGACGAAGACGAAACTGCGAACCTTTGAGAACTGAGAGCTGATCGCGTGCACGAGGTGGAGAGTGAAGCGCGCGAACGACGCCACGGAGCCAGAAACGTCGGCGATGACGAAGATCTCGGGTTTGGCCGGACGTGGGGGCTTGAATCGCAGATCGAGTGGCACGCCGCCCGTTGAAAGACTGCGCCGTACCGTGTGTCGCAAATCCACCGGACCGCGGCGCCGGCGCCGGCGCCGGCGCGCCAAGCGTACGGCGAGTTTGCGTGAAAGCGGTCGAAGCGCGCGCTCCAACTGTGCCATTTCCTCTCGGTTGGCGTGCATGACGTCGAGGTCCTCCGGCAGCGGACGACGCACCGACTTCGCCAGCGCCTTCGAGCCGCGGTCGTCGACCAGTCGCTCGCGAATTTCGCGCTCGATCTCGGCCCTCAGACGTTCGATGCGAGCGCTGGCCTCATCGTGGGCCACTCGACTTCGCAGTTGATCGTCGAACTCGTCGCCCGCGCCCACGAGACGCCGTTCGAGTTCCTCTAAGTCAAGATTGCGAAGGGTGCGATAGAGGTAGTAGGTCCCGCCCACGGGACGGCCCGGTTCCATTCCCGCGTAACGCGTCACCGCCTCGCTCGCACCCAGTCGAAGCGCCGCTTGATCTGAGTCACGGAGCGCGCGAAGGAGCAAGTCGGCGAGTTCTTGTGCGCTCATCGCTCCCGCCGCGCCGCCGCCTTGGCCCCTCGAAGGTCCCGAACCGGTCGCTCCCGCGGCACCCTCTGGATCGCCTTCGCGGCCGTCCCCCAAAATCTCTTCGGCGCTCTCCCACGACCTGGTGGCGAAGAAAACGTCAAAGGCCGTGTAGAAGACCGGGAGATGATCGCCGTCCTTGACGAGCGTGGCCGCGAGCGACGAACGAAGTAATGACCGATTCGACAGGTCAATCAGTTCCACGGCACGGGCGGCGTCGACGTGTTCGCTCATTGACACCGGAATGCCCGCCGCACGTAATTCGCCAATGAAGTCGCCGAGAAGGTTAAGCAAGGGGCCGAGTGCGACCGAGCAGTTCCTTCGTCGCGCGTTCGATGTCGGTTTGATACTTGAGCAAAATGTGCAACGTCTCAGCGGCGTCGGCTTCACCGATCTCGTCTCGTCCGAGCACGACCAGCGTGCGCGCCCAGTCGAGGGTCTCTGAGACTGAGGGTGCCTTCTTCAGGTCCAGTGACCGCAACGAGCGGACCACCTGGGCGATCTGCTCGGCGAGCGCGGTCGTGATGCCCGGTACGCGGGCCAAGATGATGTCGCGCTCGCGCTCCACCGTGGGGTAGCCAATGTAGAGATACAGGCAACGCCTCTTGAGCGCTTCGGAGAGTTCGCGCGTGTTGTTCGAAGTCAAAAAAACCATGGGGATCTGCTTGGCGCGCACCGTGCCGAGCTCGGGAATCGAAACCTGGTACTCCGAGAGGATTTCGAGCAACAACGCCTCGGTTTCGAGTTCGACTCGGTCGATCTCGTCAATCAGCAGCACCACCGGGTCGGTCGCCGAAATGGCCTCGAGGAGAGGGCGGGTCAAGAGGAACTCTTCGGCGAAGATGTCCTCTTCGAGGGCGCTCCACTCCTCAGCCCCGTCAGACTCGCTACGTCCCGCCTGAATGCGCAGCAGCTGCTTTCGATAGTTCCATTCGTAGAGCGCCTTGCTCTCATCCAAACCCTCGTAACACTGGAGTCGAATCAGGCGAGAGTTCGTGGCGTCGGCGACGGCCTTGGCCAGCGCGGTCTTGCCGGTGCCGGCGGGGCCCTCGACCAGAACCGGTTTGGCGAGTCGATCGGCGAGAAAGGTCACCGACGCGATGGATTCGTCGCTCAAGTAGTCGTTCTTCGCCAATCGTTCCAGAACATCGTCACTCGAATCAAAACGAACGGGAGGAATCGAATCGAGACCGAGTCGCTTGGCGATCTCTTCGCGTGGGTCAAGCGTGCTCATCGAATCTGTCCCTCTCCTCGTACGACCCACTTCAAACAGGTCAACTCACGTAACCCCATCGGCCCACGCGCGTGCAGTTTTTGGGTCGAAATACCCACTTCTCCTCCAAGGCCGAGTTCACCGCCATCAATAAAGCGGGTCGAGGCGTTGACCAGCACGGCCGCCGCGTCCACTCGTCGCACCCACGCCTCAGCGTTCTCCTCGTTCTGCGTGACGATGGCCTCGCTGTGACCCGTGCCGAATCGCGCCACGTGAGCCACTGCCTCGTCGAGGGAGTCGACCACCCGAACGGCCAAAATAAGATCCAAAAATTCGCGAGCGTAGTCGTCGTCGCTCGCCTCGAGCATTCGTGAAACGATAGAACGCCCACGTTCATCACCACGCAGTTCCACGTCGGCGAGCTCGACGTCCAGCCGCGCCAAGAGTTCAGAGGCGACGTCGGCGTGCACCAACAGCGTCTCGACGGCGTTGCAGACTCCGGGTCGCGACGTTTTCGCGTTCTTCACGATCGCCGCCGCCATCGAAAGGTCGGCGGAGGCGTCCACGTACACGTGACAGTTACCGTCCCCGTCGAGCACGTAGGGTACGCGAGCGTGCTCTCGCATGGCGGCGATCAAGCTCGGTCCGCCTCGGGGCACCAGGCAATCCAAGACGTCACTCATCTGCATGAAGGCCACCGCCGTCTCGTGCGAAGTCTCCTCGACGAGGCTCACGGCAGCGGCGGGCAGTGACTCCTTCTCGAGCGCTTCGCGCCAGAGCGACACGAGAAAGCGGTTCGTCTCGATGGCCGATGATGAGCCGCGCAGGTACGCGGCGTTGCCGCTGCGCACGCATAAACCCGCCACGTCGCACGTGACGTTCGGTCGGTTCTCGTAGACGACGCCTATGACGCCGAGAGGGACGCGAAGGCGTTCGACGTTCAAGCCATTGGGCCGAACGTCGACGTCGACGCGCTCAAAGAGCGGATCGGGGCTGTCGGCGACCTGGCGGAGCGCCTCGGCCATCGAGGCGACTCGCTCGGGTGTCAAGAGCAGTCGGTCGCGTCCCGGGCCGGAGTCCGCGTACGCCGCTACTTCTCGCGTGTTGACCGCGAGCAACTCGTCCATCGAGGACACCAAGCGCTCGGCGACGAAGAGCAGCACCGCCCGGCGCCGCTCGTTCGACGCCTGGGCGAGTTGAGTGGCGGCGACTTTTACGGCGCGGCCCTGCGCCAAAAGGTCATGGGTCGTCATGGTTCCAGCGTAATGGAGACGCTAAGCGGAGCGTAAAAGGACGAGGTCGTCTCGGTGGATGACGACCTCATCACTCTGCGTTAGGGCTTCGGCGCTGACGCGCACGAGACCCTTCGCGACAACTTCGCCGTCAGGTCCACAGACGTCGACGGCGTCGCCGTCGATGAAATCGCCACGCACCTCGGTCACGCCCACGCGCAAGAGACTGCGTCCATCATGAAGCAACGCATGAAGCGCTCCCTGGTTGACGCGCAGCGAGCCCTGGCTGCTCACGGCGAAGGCAATCCAAGACTTTCGAGCACTGAGCCGGTCGGCGCGCGCGACGAAGGTCGTGCCAAAACCAGCCTCGCCCGCCAGCGCTCGAGCGAGCGAGCGCTTCGCGTGCGCGGGAGCGATGATCGCGGTCACGCCCGACCAGGTGGCCATTCGCGCCGCCGCCAATTTCGACGCCATGCCACCACTTCCGACGCCCGAGCGACTCTGACCGGCGCCGCGTACGAGTTCCTCGTCAAAAGAAGTCACCTCTTCGATGAGCGTGGCGCCGGGGTCCAACCGAGGATCTGCCGTCAAAAGCCCTTCCGTGTCGGTCAAGAGCACCACGTGCGAGGCGCCCACGAGATTGGCGACCAGTGCGGCGAGGCGATCATTGTCGCCAAAGCGGATCTCTTCATCAGCAACCGCGTCGTTCTCATTCACGATCGCCACCACCCCCAAGTTCGCCAGCGCCTCGAGCGTTCCTCTCGCGTGCAGGTACTGGGAGCGCACTGAAAAATCGAGCGGCGACAACAGCACTTGACCCACGGCGACGCCCTCGAGCGCAAATGCTTCACGCCAGGCCTGCATCAAGAGCGGCTGGCCAACTGCCGAAACGGCCTGGAGGGTGGCGGCGTCGTGGGGACGAGGCTGGCCTTCGCCGACGCTCGCCCACCCCGCGGTAATGGCTCCCGAGGTGACGACGATGACCGCCGAGCCCTCTCGTTTCGCCGCGACCACGTCGTGCGCGACATTCGCGAGCACGTCGTGGGCGACGCCACCGAGCTCGTCGGTCAAGGACGAGGTCCCGATCTTGACGACGACGCTACGAATCATCGTCGCTCCGGTCGACGTCATCTAGGCGACCGTGACGAGCCAAGCGCTCGCGCCGAGTCGCGCGATGGTGCTCGCCGCGGTCTAATCCACTGGCGATCGCGTCGCGCCACCACTCAAAACTGAGCCCACCGACAGTGACCACGTCGCCGTCATGCACACCCGCGCGATTGAGCGATCGATCCACGCCTAGGTCGCGCAGTCGGTGAACGACCTCGGCGAGCGCTTCGTCATCGGTGAGGTCCTGAAAGCGCACCGCTCGTAGTGCCGCGCGTCCCTCGACCAACCAGGAGTGCTCGCCGTCGCGGACAATGGTGATCTCTTCCGGCAGCGGCCGGTGAATGACGATCTCGTCAGAGAGCTGCGTCGCCTCGTCCTTTCGCACTTGATCAACGAGTGCGCCCAGGTGGCCCACGAGTCGATCGACGCCCTCGCCGGTGGCGGCCGAAATGGCGAAGCCCTCGTCCAGGTTGAAGTGCGCCACGTCGCGCTTGGAGCCCACGATGACCCTCGGGCGCTCCAGGAGGTCCGCTTGATAGTCACCCAGCTCGCGCAAAAGGATCGCCAACTGCTCCTCGGGCGAGTGCGGCGCCAATTCGGAGAGGTCGAGGAGCACGCAGAGCACCCGAGCGCGCTCGACGTGGCGTAAGAAGTCGTGACCAAGCCCTCGGCCCTCCGCCGCTCCTTCGATCAGACCGGGAATGTCGGCCATGACGAACTCCGTGGCGTCGCCCGGACGACTCGAGCGCGCGCCCGCTCGCACGACGCCCAAGTTCGGCACCAAGGTCGTGAACGGATAGTCCGCGATCTTGGGTCTCGCGGCCGAAACGCGCGCGATGAGGGTGGATTTGCCAACATTGGGAAAACCAATGAGGGCGACGTCCGCCTTGAGGCGAAGCTCTAAATTGCACCAGAGCTCCTCGCCGACCTCGCCCTGCTCGGCGAAGGCGGGTGCTCGACGCTGATTGGAAAGGAAGCGCGCGTTACCCTGCCCGCCGAGGCCTCCGCGCGCGACCAGCCAACGTTCGCCCGCGGTCGCGAGGTCCACCAGTCGTTCGCCGTCGTGAGAAAAGACCATGGTCCCGACCGGAACGGCCACGTCAAGGTCCTTGCCGCGAGCACCGTGCTGGCGTTTGGACGTGCCGTGTTGGCCATCAGTCGCTCGACGAAAGGGGTGGTCGCGAAAGCCCAAAAGCGACGCTTGATTGTGGTCGGCCACGAGCCACACGTCGCCCCCTTTTCCACCGTCCCCTCCGTCCGGGCCGCCCTTAGCCACGTGTGCTTCGCGGCGAAAACTGACGCAACCGGCCCCGCCGTTACCGGCTTTGGCGTGAAGTTGAGCGGCGTCTACGAAGGAGGACACGCCACCATCCTACGGGCGAGGGGTTGGCGACCACTTAGGCGAGCAGTTCTTCGAGCGCATCGTCGAATACCCGTTGATGGAGGTCCACCTGCGACTCGGTGGTCGCCGGGCACATCAGGGCCATGTTGTGAAAGGGTGTCAGCAGAACGCCGCGATTAATGCCAAAGAGGTGCAGGTAGTCCTCGAGAAGCCCGTCGGCGCTTCGCATCGATACGCCACCATTGCTCGGCGCGGGCGACGCGAAGCGATACTCGCAGCGAGCCCCCAATTGACTGATCGACCACGGGAGCTCCCCTTCGTCGATCGAACCCTGCACGCCCTGGGCGAATCGTGTCGCGAGCAGCTCCATCTTCGCGAAGGCCTCATCGGTCAAGACCTCCCCGAGGACCGCGCGCATCGCCGCCAAACTCAAGGCGTTGCCCGCGAGTGTTCCCCCTACGCCGCCCACGTCGACGATATCGGCCCCTTTACGCGCGCTTGTCAAGACGCGCTCGGCGAGTTCTTGGCTCAACCCGTACGCCCCGCAGGGCACGCCGCCGCCGAGCGACTTGCCGATCGTGACGGCGTCGGGCTGGAGATTGAGCCGCCTCGTCGCACCACCGGGCCCCGCGGAGAAGGTGTGCGTCTCGTCGAGGATCAAAAGCGTGCCCGCTTTGTCACAGAGGCGCCGCACGCCCTCCCAAAAGCCGGGTTCGGGGAGCACGATGCCGATATTCGTGAGGGCCGGCTCGCTCAAGACCGCGGCGACGTCGCCGTAGGCGAGTTCACGTTCCAACGCGGCGAGATCGTTGAACTCACAGACTCGAGTCGTGCGCACTGGATTTATCGCGGCGCCCACGTTTCCCGAGCGTGACCGAGGCCGACCCCGGTCGTCGACGACGACGAAGGTCTCGTCGACGGTCCCGTGGTACGAATACGAGAAGACGAGAATCTTGGGCCGTTTCGTTACCATGCGCACCAATCGAAGCAACCATCGATTGGCGTCAGTGGCCGAGAGTGTGAAGGACCACTGCGCCAAGCCAAATCGCCGGGCCAGATCGGCCGCGACCCACTCGGCGTCTTCGTTCGGCAACATCGTGGTGAGACCGCCCTCCTCTCCCACCCTTCGCGCGAGCGCACGCACGAGGGGGGCCGGCGAGTGGCCCGCCATCGCCCCCGTGTCGCCCAGAGCAAAATCCGCGAGTTCATTTCCGTCCAGATCAGTAATCGTGGCGCCGTGCGCCCGGGCAAAACCCAAGGGAAAACCGCCCGCCCATTTATTCATCCAGGTCATGGGCACTCGAGCGAGGAGGTGATCCGCGCTGGCGAAGAGGGCTCGCGACGCCGGGTGGCGTGCTTCGTAGCGGGCGTTTTCGAGCGCGACCAACTCGCTCAAACGGTGGCGATTAAGTGCTTTCATGGCGCCATCGTAGGCTCTCCGCGAGAGTTCTTACCGCCCCGAATTCGCCTTAAATCCCGATTGACCAGGTAGTATTAAATTTCGCACGGAACGTCATTCGTTATTTCTTCCCTGAAATACCGTAATTTTCCCATAAAGACGGTAAAACTGGGCCTGGTTGCTGGCAATGCCCAGTTCCGTTTCCACTAATAGTAAGGAGTCGACCGGTGAACAAGGCCGAGTTGGTAGAAGCAATTGTCGCCGAAAGTGGCGCCACTAAGAACACCGTTGCTGAGGTGCTTAAGGCCTTTGAGGAAGTCGTCGTACGTAACGTGTCCGGCGGCGAGAAGATCGTGCTGTCGGGCTTTTTGTCCTTCGAGCGCGTCGAGCGTAAGGCGCGCACCGCGCGCAACCCGCAGACGGGTGAGGCAATTCAAGTGAAGGCCTCGCGTGCGCCGAAGGTATCG
>DATLSR010000013.1:0-35963 GCA_035533995.1 Acidimicrobiales bacterium
TCGAGAACTACCTCAACGCGCACAACGACGACCCCAAGCCCTTCGTGTGGGTCGCCTCAGCCGAGAGCATCCTCGAGAAAGTAGGTCGCGGTCGGGTGGCCCTCGAAGCAATCACCAATTAAAACTGATTCACTGCACTAGTTTGAAAACTTCTGATGTGGTTTTATACACACAGGGGAAGTAAAATCGGGCCATGCAAGGACCAGCACCGACTACAGGACAAGTATGGGCCGGTCACTTTTTCGTGGGGGCGGTCAGCGCAGGTGCCTCGCACCTTGTGATGAGCGATACGAAACTGAAGCCCAACACGAAAATTGTCGTCTTGATACTTTCGGCCGTCGGCGGGGCCTACGCGCATCACAAGTTTGACGTTCCTGTAGCGCAAGCCTTGGCCAAGCTTGCCGCATAGGTGTGAAGAAGTCTCCAAAGAAGGGCGATGCGCAGAAGGCGTGGGCGGTCGTTCAAGAGGCAGCGGGCCAGTCCGAAGCGTCAAAACTTCATTTACAACAACTTCGCTCGTCCTCACCAAAGTTTGCGCGTTAGGAATGCTGACGGTACGTTCGCCAAGCGCGCGCCCACAATGGTTGTTGGCATCGTTGACCACATATGGAGCATGAGAAAGATCGCAGAATTCCTGAACTGAGAGTTGGAACGAGAGACCGTTGTGCTCTAGGGTTACGTCTCTTGAATTAAGAGTGTTCTAGGCCGCCGGGGGGAGTGGGAGTGGCCGACCGTAGAGACAGCATTCCATGGTGGTTCGACCTCGCGAGTAATGCAATTAATTGGGTGGCGTTTATAGCGGCCCTAGTTGTTGTAAGCGTCTTCGCGGACTCAATTGCGCACGTTCTCGCGGGCAAGAATACTCACGTCACCGTCAGCCTCACTGTGACGGTCGCGATTACGCTGGTGGGTGTTGCCGCTTCACTCGTCGCTTGGGCTCGTGTCAGAGTCATGACTAAGAGAGTTCGAAGACAGGACATTCGTATTCGGTCTCTCGAAGCTGAGAATCGGAATCTGAGAGATAACACGCCTCCTCCTCTCTTTCGAGAGCCCGGCCCAACGATTCCTTGAACCTGATGAGTACCTCAATTGTGAACGTCGCTACGCTGTAGAAAGTGAGGAATTAAATGGCAACCGTGTTAGTTCTCATTCTTATTGTCGGCGCCGCTTTTCTCGCGGTCGTGGTGCTTCTAGCGCCACGGATTTTGTTGCGCCCTCAACTCAAAGAGCGCCTCTCGGAATTGAGAGATGAGATTTACGATGCTCGTCGTAGTGGGGAATTCCCATTCGAAGATCAAGCGATCGACACTTTGATTCGGAGAATCGATTCCTTCGTTCGTGTAGCGGATGAATTCACGCCAGTGCGTATCGCTGTCGCTCTTTGGTTAAGCCGAAACATGAGTGATCGAGAAAAGGCGAAAATTAGAGCATTAAACGAGCCCGACACGAAGGGGCTGAGTGCTGATCAATTATTGCAATATCAGGCTCTAAATAAGAGATTCGTGGTTCTCGCATCTTCCGTGCCGATTCTCGGCACATGGACCGGGATAGTCGCGTTTACGGCAGTTACACCGTTCATTCTCATTGGGATTGCAATCACACTCCTAAGCACGAGAGCCCAGAATCGAACCTCTCTCGTGATGAGCGAGCAGCGTCTACGAGTTGAGGGGATTGCTTATGAATTCAGTCTTGACCCGAAAAACAGGTCTCACCGAGGGCACCTGATTGGTGCGTAGCACTGCATCAATTGCAATCTCGGTAGAGTTCTCAGCCTGCGCAAGGTGGAACTAGGCCACTACCCCTTGGCCGTCGTCGTCGTAGCGCTGGCCACGGAAGTTCGCACGCTCATGGTGTAGAAGTCCCTCGTCCACCAGTTGGCGAAGTAGCGCCCCGGTGGCCCGATCATGCCCTGCGCGCCCGTCAAGAGACTGGTGCCACTGCTCGCGTTAATTGGCGTGTTGAGCGGTCCGACGAAAGTCGAGAACTGCACCCAGTCGGTGTTGATGTCGAGTTCCATCGCGCGCACCGCGCCCGCGCGTACCAAAAGGTTGGCGAGGTCACTGATCGAAAGACTCGGACCGCCGACGTAGACGAGCGCGCCACTCTTGGTGATCCCGAGACCCGAACGCCACACGTAGTACGCGCCGCCGAGGGTCAGGCCCCACTTCAAGAGGTTCGCGTTGGTGAGCCCCGCGACCGGTTTACCGTTGTTGACGACGAGATCAAGATTTTGGCGCACCGAAGAGACCTGATTGGACATCTTGACGTCGCGTCCCCACGCGCCCACGGTCATCCGTCCGTCCTTATAGACCACGGCCGACGCCGCACCCGTGCGCAGTGGTTTGATGATCTTGCCGTCGGTGTAGTACCCACCGTTCGCGTCCTGCATGAGAAAGCCCGCGTTGAAGGCGGCGGCCAGATTCTCAGAGTTCTTCGCGGTGATGGGGGCGGTGAAGGGGTAGGGGCCGCCACCGGGAATCTGCGAGCCCGAGTAGAGCTGGGCCGAAAGCAGGTTCGGATCCATCCAGACGACGCCCACGACGTAACTCGTGTGCACCGCGTCGGGACGAACGAACGCTTCGTACATCGTGGGCGTGCCGTTGGCGGTTCGACGCCCGACCGGGTGCCACACGCCCTCACCGGGCAGCGGCGTCTTTGCGGGCGTGGTCATGGTCTTTGGTGCGGCGAGGCGTTGGCCCACCGGCACCCCGGCGCCCGAGCCAAAGGCGTTGACCGGCGGCGCACCGCCGACTTTAGGCGGATTGAGTTTGTTGTACTCGGTTTCGGCCCAGGTCACGAAGCCGCCGAGTCCGTGCTGGCGTCCCCACTCGGCAATGCGCGCCTGGAGCGACACGCCGTAGGACTGATTCGTTAAGGCGAAACCGAAGGTGGTGCCGAGGTAGGCGAGCACCACGAACGTCACGAGCGAAAGTGCCACGATCGCGCGGCGACGCCAGTAGACAAAGCGAGAGAGTCGAACGCTCCTTGGAGCTACTGGAGGGCGATACGCGTGCCGGGGAGTGTCCACTTAACCCCTAGTCTCGCACCTTCGCGCGGAGCCTTATTAGGAGCGGACGCTAAATCTTAGAAACCTATTAGGCGCGCCGTAGTGGGGTCATGGCGAGGACCAGGTGCTTCGTGCCGTGATCGTCAAAGTTGACGGCCGCCCTCGCGTGCGAGCCCTCACCCTCCACCCGTTCGACCGTGCCGAGACCGAATCGGTCGTGCACCACCCGCTCGCCGACCGCGAGCGCCAACTTCTCGGCCCCGGTCGACCGCACCGGCGGGGCCGCGCCCGTGCCAAAGGCCTTGCCCGACGTGAACTCGGTCAGTCGGCCAGTGAAGCCGTCGTCCTCGGGCGTGAAACTCATGCGTCGCGTCGGCAACGTCGACGAGAGATCGGTCACGAGCTCGGCGGGGATCTCTTGGATGAACCGGCTCGCGATCGCTTCGACCCGGTGACCCCACATCGTGCGACTCCACGCGTGGGTCAAGATCAGGTACCGCATCGCGCGCGTGATGCCGACGTAACAGAGCCGACGTTCTTCTTCGAGTTCGGCGTCGTCGGAGAGGGCGCGGCGATGGGGAAAGATCGTCTCTTCGAGTCCCGTCACGACGACCGCCGGGTACTCGAGACCCTTGGCGACGTGCAGCGTCATCAGAGAGATCGCGCCTTCGCCACTGCCGAGTTGGTCAGAGTCCGCGACGAGCGCCATGCGCTCGACGAAATCGAGCAGCGTGTCGTACTTCGCCGCCGCGGAGGCGAGTTCTCCGAGGTTCTCCAGTCTCGAATAGGCCTCGTCAGAGTTTTCTGCGCGCAGGACGTCGCCCATGCCCGACTCACGAACGATCGCGTCGATCATCTCTCTCGGACTGAGATCGTTGGCGAGAGCGCGCAGTTCGTCGAGCATGAAAGAAAACTTCGCGGCCCCGCTTAAGGCTTTGCCGGTCAGTCCGGCGGCGCTGGCGTAGTGCGACGCTTCGGCGAAAGAGAGTCCGTGCTCGGCGGCGTACGCGCCGAGTTTGGCTTGGGCCGACTCGCCGATGCCCCGCTTAGGTTCGTTGATGACGCGCCGCGCCGAGGCTTCGTCGCGGGGATTGACGAGCAGTCGCGCGAAAGCGAGCGCGTTCTTGATCTCCTTGCGGTCGTAGAAGCGCGTACCCGAGACCACACGGTAGGGCACGCTCGCGCGCAACATCTCTTCTTCGAGCACCCGACTCTGGGCGTTCGTTCGATAAAAAACGGCCAGGTCGTTCCAGTTGAGACCGTGTTCAGAGCGCAAGCGACGCAGTTCCGCCGCTATCCAGCGGCCCTCGTCGTACTCGTCGCCCGCGCGGTACAACAGGATCTTGTCGCCCTGGTCGGCGTCGGTGAAAAGATTCTTCGCGTGACGACTGGCGTTCTTCGCGATTACCGCGTTGGCGGCGTCGAGAATAGTCTGGGTGGAGCGAAAGTTCTGTTCGAGCAAGATGACCTGCGCGTCCGGGAAACGTTGCTCGAACTGCAGGATGTTGCGCACGTCGGCCGCGCGAAAGCGGTAGATGGACTGGTCCGAGTCACCCACCACGCAGAGGTTGCGGTGCTGCTCGGCGAGCATCATCACGAGTTCGTTCTGCACACCGTTGGTGTCCTGGAACTCATCGACCAACAGGTACTTGAACCGTTCCTGATAGGAGAGCAGCACGTTAGCGTCCGCCTTCATCATCGCCACGGCGTTCAGTAACAGGTCGTCGAAGTCCATTGCGTTGGCGAGCAGCAGGCGCGCCGCGTAGAGCTCGTAGATCTGGGCGATGCGCCGGCGTTGCGGGTCGTCGCCGTAGGCCGCTGCGTACGCGCCGGGCGAGAGCATCTCGTTCTTCGCGGCCGAGATGGCCGCCGAAACGCTGCGCGGAGGGAGTCGCTTCGTGTCGAGGTTCAGTTCCTTCATGATGCGCTCGACGGCCGTCTCGGCGTCGCCGGCGTCGTAGATCGTGAATCCCCGCTGGTAACCCAGGACCTCGGCGTGCGCGCGCAGCATTCGTAGACAGGCCGAGTGAAAGGTCGAAACCCACATGCGATCGGCGTCGCTACCCACGAGATCAACGACGCGACGACGCATCTCGTCGGCGGCCTTATTGGTAAACGTGATGGCCATGATCTCAAAGGGTCGCGCGTCCCCACTGGCGAGAATGTGCGCGATGCGTCTCGTCAAGACGCGCGTCTTGCCCGAACCGGCGCCGGCGATGACGAGTAGTGGCCCCCCGCGCTGGACGACGGCTTCACGTTGGGGGACGGTGAGACCTTCGAGGAGTGACGCGGGGTCGAGGCGCGTCATCGAGTCAGCGGAGTTGTCGTTCCACAAAGACTCGTCCGAGAACGAGCCCCGGCTCACTCCCACTCAATGGTGCCGGGTGGCTTGCTCGTGACGTCGAGCGCGACACGATTGACGCCCTCGACTTCACGGATCAACCGGTTCGCGATTGACTCGATCACCTCGTAGGGCAGACGAGCCCAGTCGGCGGTCATGGCGTCGTCACTCGTCACCGCCCGGATGATGATCGGGTACGCGTACGTTCGTCCATCTCCCATAACGCCCACAGTACGCACGGCCGGTAACACGGCGAAACTCTGCCAGAGTTCGCGATACAGCCCGGCCTTTTTGATCTCGTCGACGACCACGTAGTCGGCGTTGCGCAGTATCTCGGCTCGCTCTCTCGTCACTTCGCCCACGATCCGCACGCCGAGCCCCGGGCCCGGGAAGGGCTGGCGCCAGACGATCTCCGTGGGTAGTCCCAACTCTTCACCGACGTGACGCACTTCGTCCTTGAAGAGTGCGCGCAGCGGTTCTATTAGCTCGAACGAGAGGTCTTCGGGCAGTCCTCCCACGTTGTGGTGGCTCTTGATGTTCGCGGCGTGGCCCGAACCCGACTCGATGACGTCGGGATAGAGCGTTCCCTGGACGAGGAAGCGCGGACCCTGGCCGTCTTTGGCGAGGTCGCGCGCTACGGTCTCGAACTCACGGATGAACAGCTCGCCGATGATCTTGCGCTTCTTCTCGGGATCGGTCACGCCAGCGAGCGCGTCGAAGAATCGGTCCTCGGCCTTGACGTGGATCAATTCCACGCCGAACTGGCGCGTGAAGGTCTCTTCGATCTGATCGCCTTCGTTCTTGCGCATCAGACCGGTGTCGACGAAGACGCACGTCAACTGGGTGGCGACGGCCTTGGTGACGAGCGCCGCGGCGACCGCTGAGTCAACGCCACCCGAAAGAGCGCAGAGCACCCGCTCACTGCCCACCTGGGCACGAATGAGCGCTACTTGGTCTTCGATGATCGAGGTATTGGTCCACGTGGGAGGTGTCAGCGCGACGTGGTGAAGAAAGTTGGTCAAGAGTTCCTGCCCGCGCTCGGTGTGAGCGACCTCGGGGTGGAACTGCACCGCGTGCAGACGTCGTCCGACGTCTTCCATCACCGCGACCGGAGCTTCGGGCGAAGAGGCCGTCACGACAAAGCCCTCGGGCGCCTTCGCGATGGCGTCACCGTGACTCATCCACGTCGTCGACGTCGCGGGCCAATCGGTCAGTAACACGCTGGAACCATGGCGCGTCAGTGCTGTCCGCCCGTACTCGCCAATCCCGGTGTTCGCCACTTCGCCACCGAGTTGCTGAGCCATCAACTGCGCGCCGTAACAGATACCAAGGATCGGAATACCGAGGTCGTAGATCGCCGGGTCGAGGCTCGGCGCCGGCACGGCGTAGACGGACTTCGGACCGCCCGAGAGAATGATCGCGGCCGGCGACTTCGTACGAACCTCGTCGGCCGAGATCGTGCTCGGGACGATCTCTGAGTACACGTGCGCTTCGCGCACACGGCGGGCTATGAGTTGGGCGTACTGGGCCCCAAAGTCAACAACGAGAACGGTGTCGTTCAATGTCCCATGCCTACGCCCTGGGAGCGTTGGAGTTGCTTACCTTCGGTCTGGATCGACGGGGCCAACATGATCTCGGCCTTTTGGAACTCCTTTAAGGTCTCGTAGCCACAGGTCGCCATGGACGTGCGCAGTGCGCCAAAGAGGTTGAGGCGCCCGTCGTTCTCGTGCGCTGGTCCGAGCAAGACCTCTTTTAAGGTGCCGCGCACTTGGGTGCGAACACGGGTGCCCCGAGGAAGCGTGGGGTGGAACGTCGCCATGCCCCAGTGAAATCCTCGCGCGGGCGCTTCCACGGCACTGGTGAGCGGCGAGCCGATCATGACGGCGTCGGCGCCACAGGCGACGGCCTTAGCAATGTCGCCGCCTTTGCTCATGCCGCCGTCGGCGATGACGTGCACGTAGACGCCGGTCTCGTCGAGGTGGCGCATGCGCGCACCCGCGACGTCAGCGATCGCCGTTGCCTGGGGAACACCGATGCCGAGAACGGCACGAGAAGTGCAGGCGTTTCCGGGACCAACCCCGACGAGCACCCCGGCCGCACCGGTGCGCATGAGGTGCAACGCCGCTTGGTAACTCGCACAGCCCCCAACGATGACCGGGATCTCGAAGCCGCGGATGAACTTCTTCAAATTCAGTGGCTCGACGGTCTTAGAGACGTGCTCGGCGGACACCACGGTGCCCTGGATGACGAGAATGTCGAGACCGGCGTCGATGATGACCTTACTCATCCAGTCGGTGCGCGCGGGCGTCACGGACGCCGAGGTAGTGACGCCGGCGTCCTTCATCTGCTTGATGCGCTCGGCCACGAGTTCGAGCTTGATGGGCTCTAAGTACATCTGTTGCATGCGCGCGGTCGCCTTGTCGTCGTCGAGCTCGCGGATCTCTTCAAAGAGGGGCATCGGGTCCTCGTAGCGGGTCCAGAGACCTTCGAGGTTCAGTACACCCAGTCCACCCAGTCGGCCGAGTTCGATGGCCGTAAGTGGCGACATGGCGCCGTCCATGGCCGAGCCGAGGACGGGCAGTTCAAACTTATAGGCGTCAATCTGCCAACTGATATCGACGTCCTCGGGGTCGCGGGTGCGCCGTGAGGGCACGATTGCGATGTCGTCAAAGCCGTAGGCCTGACGAGCCGATTTGAAGATACCAATCTCTACTTCCGCCATGAAATCCTCCGATAGAAAACACCACATTTTCGAGAGTGGGTTTCCATCAATCTACTAGGAGGACTCGCTCTAGAGCCCGCGTTCAGCGGGCCAGGGAACCCCGGTGACGTGACAGAGCAACTCGGTCAAGACCCGCGCCGTCGCTCCCCAAATGACGTCACCGGGCACCTTGAAGAAGTAGATTGCGAAGGAGCCGTCGGGGTCGGCGCCGGGCCGCGGCGCTGAGCGGCGCCAACGCTCTTCGACGAAGGCTCCCTCAGCGGCCAGGTCCTTTAACGCCACGGTGAAAACCCGGTCGACCTCGGCTTCGTTAATGGTGAACGTCGGACGATTGGCCAAGGTGCCCACAACGGGCCAGACTGCGGAACTCGACGCGAAGGTGGCGAGCGGACTTAACCACGCCAGCGGCGTCACCAACGAGGGTTCGAGGCCGACCTCTTCGTGCGCTTCACGAAGTGCGGTTTCCACCGCGCTCTCGTGCTCGTCACATCTTCCCCCGGGCAGTGCGATCTCACCCTTGTGGTGGCGCAGCGAAAGGGCGCGACGCGTGAGTATCACGCGACACTCGCCGTCCTCTTCAAAGAGCGCCGCGAGCACGGCCGAGCGACGCGTGATGGGTACCGGCGGCCCGTCGGCAACGATCGTGAGTTCCGCCGGCTGATCAGGCGGAAGGTCCGTGTCGAGGAGACGGGCGGAGGAGCGAAGCATTGTGGCCACGTGAGCGAGGCTGAGATTCGAGCGCGACGACGTCTGAAGGTGCGCCCACGGGGCTGGCGCACCGGCTTCGACTTCGCCCGGGTCGGGAATTACCTGGGGATAGAGATGACCAACGAAGCGATTGGGACGCTGCGGATTCTGCGCCATTGAGGACCCTCTAAGATTGCGGTGCGATTTACGGTCCAACCGTAACGCATGCAGCTTCCCCCTCCCAGGAGATACCCCCTTGAAATCCCTCGCCCGTTTTTGCGTTCGCCATCGCTGGTACGTCTTGGGGGCTTGGCTCGCGCTCTTCATTCTCGTCAACGTCATCTCCCAGTCCATTGGTTCGGCGTACTCGAACGCGTTCAGCCTGCCGGGTACCAACTCCACGCAGGCCGAAGCGCTACTCGCGAGCGGCTTCCCCCAACAGTCCGGCGACGCTGACCAGGTCGTCTTTCAGTCAACCGGCGGCCCGGTCTCTAACCACCTCGCGACCATCCAGACCATGCTGCAAAAAGTCGAGAAACTTCCCGAAGTCGCGAGCGTCACGTCGCCCTTTTGCACGGGAACCTTCGCCACAAGCGAGACGCTGCCCAACGGCACGTGCCTGGGAACGGCGCAGGTGTCCAAAAACAGCACCATTGCCTACGCGGTCGTGCACTTCGCCAAGACCTCGAACCATCTGACGAACCCCCAAATCAAGGCAGTAATAACGGAGGCGTCGACGATTCGATCCGCTTCGCTCCACGTTCAGTTCGGCGGTGACGCGTTTGGTCAGTTGAACGCCACCAAGGGCAGCCCCTACGAAGCCTTCGGTCTCATCGCGACGGCCATCGTGTTGGTCTTAGCCTTCGGGTCGTTCTTCGCCATGCTCCTGCCCCTGGGCATCGCCCTCTTCGCTCTCGGCATCGCTTTGGCCGGAGGAATACTGTTCAGCCACGTTCTGACGATTGCGTCCTTCGCGCCAATCTTGGGTTCGCTCATTGGTCTGGGCGTCGGCATCGACTACGCGCTCTTCATCGTCACGCGTTCGCGTCAGGAGCTCAAACGCGGCGCCAGTGTGGAAGAGGCCGTCGCGACGGCCCTCAACACCTCGGGCCGCGCCGTACTCTTCGCGGGCTCCACGGTCTGCATTGCGCTCCTCGGGATGTTGATACTCGGACTGTCGTTCTTAAACGGTGTCGCGATCTCAGCCTCCTTGGCCGTCTTAGTGACCATGCTCGCCTCCGTAACGCTCCTGCCTTCCCTCTTGGCGTTTCAGAAAAGGCGCGTGCTCAGTCGAAAGGAACGCCGATCCCTCGACGAGGTCGGTCCGGGACCGGTCGTCGTCAGTGGTCCCTGGCAGCGCTGGTCGCACTTCGTCGCGCGGCACCCACGGGTCTTGACATTGGCAGCATTCGCGGTCATCATCGCGTTCATCGTTCCGTTTTTCTCGCTCCATCTCGGGAGCTCGGACCAGGGATCGGACCCCGCGGGCTCGACGACGCGCCAGGCCTACGACCTCTTAGCGAAGGGATTTGGACCGGGCTTCAACGGTCCTCTCACCATCGTGGGCGCGATCACTAACCCGAATGACAAGACCGCTATGGAGAACCTCGACGCGTCCTTAACGGGCACGCCCGGTATCGCTGCCGTGGCGCCCCTCTTCACGAATCCGTCGGGCACCGTCGGCATCATTGACGTCATCCCTACGACGAGTCCCCAGGACGCCGGGACCGCGACGCTGATTTCGACGATTCGATCGAAGTACATTCCCGCGGCGACGTCCACGTCGCACACGGCGATTTTCGTCGGCGGCATCACGGCCATCTTCGTGGACTTCGCCGCGGTCTTGACGAGCAAGCTCCCGCTCTTCGTCGGCGTCATCGTGCTACTCGGCTGTTTGCTACTGATGGTCGCCTTTCGCAGCGTCCTCGTTCCTATCGTGGCGGCGTTGATGAACCTCCTCGCGGTCGGTGCGTCGTTCGGGCTCGTCGTTGCGGTCTTTCAGTGGGGTTGGGGTAGCGCGCTGCTGGGCGCCGGCGCCGGGCCGGTGGAGTCCTTCTTACCGATCATCATGATCGCCATCCTCTTCGGGCTCTCGATGGACTATCAGGTCTTCTTGGTCTCTCGAATGCACGAAGAGTGGTTGAACACCAACGACAACGAAGAGGCCATCGTTCGCGGTCAGGCCAACACCGGTCGGGTCATTTCCGCCGCCGCGCTCGTGATGATCTGCGTCTTTACGTCCTTCGCCATCGGCGGACAACGGGTCATCGCGGAGTTCGGTATCGGTCTCGGTGGTGCGGTCTTAATTGACGCCTTCGTGATTCGCACCGTGCTCGTACCAGCGTTGATGCACTTCATTGGCAAAGCCAACTGGTGGATGCCCAAATGGCTCGACCGGGTCGTCCCTCACGTGGCCGTAGAGGCGACGGAATAAGTCGAGATTCAAGTAAGGCTCGTTACGAACCCGTCAATCAGCCAACGATCAAGCACGTACGAAGGAAGCGACGCAGCGACTAGGAGTAAGTGCTGTAGTTTCCGTATCCGCCGTAACGTCCGTAGGCGTGGTAGCGGCCGTAGCCTCGCCTCGACGACTCAACCTCTACGGCATTCAAGACAACACCTTCAAGAGTAATAGCACCGCGGCGGGACGAGCCGCTAATCAACGCGCGGTCTACGTCTTTAAGTAGGTTCTTTACGTCGGCGAAGAGCTGGGGAGTCGCCATCGGTTCATCGGGAACGTCGCGTTCATGACGTGTCACGTTCACGGGATTAGTAAACCGCGACGAGGCTGAACCGCTCATTTGCCGATGGCCCGCGCACCGAACTACGACGCCGACACTCTAGAAATGGAAAGAACCAGGTCGCGCGACCTGGTTCTTTCCATTTGTTCAAGTACAACGACCTACATCATCCCGCCCATACCGCCCATACCGCCGTCACCCATGCCCATTGGGGCACCGGCGGGCTCGGGCTTATCGGCCACGATCGCTTCGGTCGTCAACAACAATGCCGCGATGGAGGCTGCGTTCTGCAGCGCCGAGCGCGTCACTTTCGCGGGGTCGATGACACCCGCCTTTACGAGGTCTTCGAGAACGCCCGTCGCGGCGTTGAGACCAACTGATCCCTTCGCGTCAGCGACTTCGCGCACCTTGACGGCACCTTCGTAGCCAGCGTTTTGGGCGATGTGACGAAGTGGCGCGGACAAGGAATTCGCAACGATGCGCGCGCCCGTCGCCTCGTCACCAGTTAAGGACTCAATGAGCTTGTCCACTGAAACGCGCGCACGGACTAACGCAGTACCGCCGCCGGCAACGATGCCTTCGTCGATCGCGGCCCGCGTCGCAGAGAGTGCGTCTTCGATGCGGTGCTTCTTCTCTTTGAGCTCAACTTCGGTAGCGGCGCCGACCTTTACGACGGCGACACCCCCAGCGAGCTTCGCGAGACGCTCTTGTAACTTCTCACGGTCCCAGTCCGAGTCGGTGTCTTCGATTTCACGCTTTAGTTGCGCGACACGACCAGCGACGTCTTCCTTAGCACCAGCACCGTCAACGAGCGTGGTGGCGTCCTTCGTCACCACAACGCGGCGAGCCCTACCCAACAGGTCGAGGGTCGCGCTGTCGAGCTTCAGGCCAATCTCGTCAGAGATAACCGTGGCGCCAGTAAGGATTGCCATGTCCTGGAGCATGGCCTTGCGACGTTCGCCAAAGCCCGGCGCCTTCACGGCGACCGACGTGAACGTGCCACGAATCTTGTTCACGACCAGCGTCGCTAAGGCTTCACCCTCAACGTCTTCGGCGATGATCAAAAGTGGTCGTCCACCCTGCATGACTTTCTCGAGCACCGGCACGAGGTCGTGCACGGCCGAGATCTTGTTACTCGTGAAGAGGATGTACGCGTCTTCCAACACGGCCTCTTGACGTTCGGCGTCGGTGACGAAGTACGGCGAAAGGTAGCCCTTGTCGAACTGCATCCCTTCGGTGAGTTCCAGCTCGATGCCAAACGTGTTCGACTCCTCGACCGTGACGGTGCCGTCCTTGCCGACCTTGTCGATGGCGTCCGCGATGACTTCACCAATGGCGGAGTCCGCGGCCGAGATCGTCGCGACCTGAGCGATCTGGGTCTTACCGGCAACCTCTTGGCTCTGCTCGGCGATCGACTCCACGGCGGCCTTCACGCCCTTTTCGATGCCGCGCTTTAGACCCGAGGGACTCGCGCCGGCCGCGACGTTGCGCAGACCTTCTTTGATGAGGGCTTGGGCGAGCACGGTCGCGGTCGTGGTGCCGTCACCGGCCACGTCGTTGGTCTTCGTGGCGACTTCCTTCACCAACTGGGCGCCCATGTTCTCAAAGGGGTCTTCGAGCTCGATCTCTCGAGCAATGGAGACGCCGTCGTTGGTAATGGTGGGCGCGCCGAACTTCTTACCCAAGACAACGTTGCGTCCCTTGGGTCCGAGCGTGACCTTGACCGCGTCGGCCAACTTGTCCACTCCGGCTTCGAGGCCGCGTCGAGCGTCCTCGTCAAACTTCAAAATCTTTGACATGAGTCTTCTTTCGTATTCAGATGAGGTGACGAGCCCAGCTCGCCACGAGGGCTACTTAGAAACGGTGGCGAGTACGTCGCGACCGGAGAGAATCAACAGATCCTCGCCGTCGACGGTGATCTCGGTGCCGCCGTACTTCGAGTACACGACGGTGTCGCCTACCGAAACGCCGGTGGGGATGATGTCGCCGGTGGCGTCGGCGCGACGGCCGGGTCCCGTGGCGAGCACTTCACCCTGTTGGGGCTTCTCTTTGGCCGTGTCGGGAATCACCAGGCCCGAAGCCGTGGTGGCCTCAGCGCTGTTGGGACGAACGACGATGCGGTCTTCTAGTGGGTGCAACTTCATTCTTCTTGCCTCCTGAGCAATTAGCACTCGATACTTGCGACTGCCAATTTAGCAGCCACGGCGCCTACGTGCCAACGGGGTGTGGCCACCCTCTATCCTGCTCGGGTGGCCTTAACCCCCGTGCAGCGGCGAGATCTTCGCCTCTTAGCGCTCTTTCGTGGCTTCTCCTTTCTCGGTGACGCAATAGCCCTGATCACGCTGTACTTACGCGTATCCCACCACGGGCACGGCTGGATGATCGCCGCACTGTCGATCGCCGCGGCACTCCCCCTGGTCCTCCTCGCTCCCTTCGCGGGCTACGTCGTCGACCACGTGCCGGCCAAGACCTTCTTGGCCCTGCTCTGTGGTGCGGAGGGCCTCGTCTGTGTGGGCATTGGTCTTTGGCACGGTGACCTCGCCACCATTTCCCTCATGGCTCTACTGACCTGTGGCGTGGCCTTTTCCCTGCCCGGTTACTCAGCCCTCGTACCAACCTTGAGCGGCGAGGAGAACATCGTCGTGGCCCAGTCCACGCTCCAGTCGGTGCAGGGCATCGCGATCACCGCCGGGCCGGCCATAGGTGGACTGTTGGTGGGGGCGTTCGGTCAAAGTTGGCCGCTCTACCTCGACGCCGCGAGCTTCGCTCTGGCGGGTCTAGGCACCATGTTGCTGCGCACGGATCGCCGCCCTATTAATAGGGTCGCGACCGAGAAGACGGAGAAGGAGATGAGCGCCGGAGTTCGACTGATCCTCTCCGACTCGTACCTGCGCCCGGTCGTTGTCACGGTCGCGGTCTTCATGCTCTCCATCGGGGCCGTCAACGTCGCCGAGGTCTTCTTCATCACCCAGACCCTGCACGCGAGCGACCTGATGTACGGACTCGTGGGCACCAGCTTTGGTGCGGGCTCCATCGTCGGCGCGCTCTGCGCACGCAGGCTGAGTCAAGCCCCACTCTCTTTGGTAAGAGTCGCCCTGCTCAGCATCGCGTTCATCAGCATCCTCTTAGGCGCCGTCGGACTGATGGAACACGTGGCCTACGTCTTTCCCCTCATGGCCGTCACGGGTTTCGCGGTGGGTATCGTGAACGTGTCGGCCTCGACGCTCTTCGCGGTCCAGACCCCCGAAGCGCTGCGCGGTCGCGTCTTCGCCGCGACCGGGGCGCTCTTCACCAGTGCCGAGATCAGCTCGATGGTGCTCGGCGGGCTGCTGCTGTCGCTCGTGGCACCCCGGACCGTCTTTCAAATGGGGGGCGTCTTCTCGATACTGTCGGTGTTGATTGTTGGCCCACTAGAACTGCGCACGAGTCACCGCGCGCACCAAGCGCGCCGACCTTAGGGCGAGAGACGCTCAACACACCACGCCGAGTCCGCCAACTGGTAGATAACTCGGTCGTGTAGTCGATCGTCACGGTGCTGCCAGAACTCGAAGCGACGGGGCACGAGACGAAAGCCACCCCAGAAGTCGGGCCGCCGGACGTCGCCACCCTCAAAGAGTGCACCAACTTCTTCGACCCGTCGCTCTAGCGTCTCGCGGTCGACGAGAGGCTGGCTCTGACGACTCGCGTGCGCACCGAGTTGGCTCCCTCGAGCGCGCGTGGCGAAGTACGCGTCGGACTGCGCGGTGCTCATCCTCGCGACGGTTCCTTCGATGCGGATCTGGCGGCCTCGGGGTTCGCAGTACCAAAGAAGAGCGGCGTGGGGATTGGCGGCGAGCTCTTCGCCCTTGCGCGATTCGTAGTTGCTAAACCAGCCAAAGGAGTCCCCGTCGTGATGACGCAGCAGCACCATACGAACACTGGGCAGACCCTCCGTCGTCGCGGTCGCGAGCGCCACGGCTTCGCGCTCGGGCATCTCGGTGCTTGCTTCATCGAACCAACGCTGAAACTGGACGAAAGGACTCGGATCGACGGTCGTCACGTCGAGTGGCACCCAACGCTCGCTCATCGAACGTCCGCTAGCTGCCAGTTCGGCCGCGCCGAGAGATCGAGACCGCTCGGACCACTCGCTTGGAGACGGTGGAGTCCCGCCGCCGCGATCATGGCCGCGTTGTCAGTGCACATCGCCATCGTGGGCAAGTGAGCGACCAGTCCGAACTCTGTAGCGAGTTCACTAACGCCCCTACGAAGCGCCGAGTTCGCGGCCACGCCTCCGGCTAACGCCACACCCTTTACCTCGTAGCGCTCGAGAGCTTGGCGAAGTTTGCGCAGGAGCTGTTCGACGAGCGCACGTTGAAAAGAGGCCGCGACGTCGGCGAGGCCGATCTCGCGATGCTTCTCGGTGGCCCGAACGACGGCCGTCTTCAGTCCAGAAAACGAAAAGTCGAAGTCGTCACCAATCATCGAGACGGGCAGCTTCATCGCGGCGGCGTTGCCCTCTTTCGCGAGTGCGTCGATCTCGGGGCCGCCCGGATATCCGAGTCCCAGCCATCGCGCGACCTTGTCGTAGGCCTCGCCGGCGGCGTCGTCAATCGTTTCACCAAGTACTTCGTGAACACCAGGCCCTCTTTGAAGAACGATGAGACTGTGACCGCCAGATACCAAGAGCGTCATGAGCGGCCACTCGAGATCGCTCGACTCGAGCAACGGCGCAAAGAGATGGCCCTCGAGGTGATTGACGCCAACGAAGGGAATGTCCCACGCGAGCGCGAGCGCCTTGGCGGTGGAGAGCCCAACGAGCAGCGAGCCAATAAGTCCCGGCCCGCTCGTTACCGCGACGCCGTCCAGTGACGGCGATTCGACGTCAAGACCCGCCTCTTCGAGAGCCCGTCGCACCACCGAACCTATGATCGCGACGTGGGCCCGCCCGGCGAGTTCCGGCACGACGCCGCCAAAGGCGCGGTGCACGTCGATGGAGGACTCCACCACTGAGGAGAGCACGTGAAGGTGCCCATCCACCACGGCCGCCGCCGTCTCATCGCAACTCGTTTCGATACCGAGGACCAACGTCACCCCGCCAGCGTAAGGTGCTGAACCGTCCAATGAATAACCTTTTGGGTTGGTCTTGACGCCATCGGACCGATTTTGCCCGATTTAGAGTGGCGAGATTCACTGGACCCGAACGACAGAACTCACAAGAGCTGACTGGCCACCCCCAATCAAGCGCGGGTCGATCTTCAAATCAGGTCGGAGGATGCGCCTCGTTTCACCGTGGCGTTCGAGTTTGCTCTCGAACTCGACCAATCAGTGTGGAGCGCCTGGCTGGCGCTAGAAGGTGTAACGTCGAGCGCCAGGGTTCCTTACCCGGAGCGTAAAGCCCAGACAAGTAGCTACGTGTTGGCTGCGGTAAGGGCAGAAAAGCCACACTGGCCCCGACGGTGAGTCAGCGTAGTGCACCGGGCGGATGTGCTCAGACTTTGCACCGCCGGATTCGAGGGGTAATGACAATATTGAACTCGTACACCAGACGTCAAACCACTTTATGGAAAGCACTACTCGCTGGCTCGCTGCTCCTTGCAGCCCTTGGCGCAGCTGGCGTTCGCGCGTCGGGCGCGGCTCCGTCAACTCTGGACATGACCACTGTTACCGACGTCGCAACCACGTCGGCCAATCTAAGTAGCACGGCCAACCCCGGTGGTACTGACACCACGGCCTGGTTTGCGTACGGAGTGAGCACCGCCGACCCAGCAGCCGACTCGACGACACCAGTGCAAGACCTTGGCGCCGGCACGGCCCCGGTGCCAATCTCCGCAATCCTCACGGGACTCACCGCGGGCACGACGTACTACGTCTGGCTCGTCACCCACGTATCTCCCTTGATTCCTACCTCTACTGGTACCACCGACTGGGGGCTTAGCTCTTTCACTACCACCGGTGGTCCAACCACTACCGTCGGCCCAACCACCCCGAACATCACGACAATGACCATGCACGACACGCGACTGGGGCTCAACCTCACGGCGGTTTCCTGCCCTACGACGTCTCGGTGCTGGGCCACGGGCAGCGTTGCCGTTTCAGAAACTAAGGCGGTTGCAGTCATAGTCCAATTGAACAATCGCGTCTGGACGGCTTCATCGACTCCCGTGCCCGAGGGCACGAACGAGAATCTGAACGGGATTGATTGTCTCAGTACCACGTCCTGCTGGGCGGTGGGCGCGCGCGAGACGCCTTCGGGCGAATATCCGACCGCCCTGCACTACAACGGCCGGAAGTGGACCAGCGTCTCGGTACCCACGCCCTCAACGATCGCGGCCAACTATCTAAGTGCCGTAACGTGCCCGAGCGCGAAGTCCTGCTGGGCGGTTGGTGGCAAGGAAGGCGCGACGTCCTTGGGACGAGCATTGGTTGAGCACTACAACGGCCGATCGTGGTCGGTCGTCGCCTCACCGGGCCCCGGTGATGACACTCTCTTGAGCGCCGTCAGCTGCCCGTCGGCCCGTTCGTGCTGGGCCGTTGGGACGAGCAACGACGCCGCGGTCTCGTCCAAGATCGGATCGCTCATCGAGCACTACAACGGTCATTCGTGGTCCCAAGCCAAAGCCCCCCATGTGCGCTACGGACTCTTCAGCGTCTCGTGTCAGTGGTCGGCTTCGTGTTTCACCAATGGCTTGCGTTACATTGGCGGAGCCTGGCAGCGAGTTTCTGGTTTCAGTGGCACGTCGGCCATAAGCTGCTCCACCTCTAGTAGTTGCTGGGCCGTCGACTACTCGACGGGCGCCCAGTTCTGGGACGGAACGACGTGGTCGTCCGTCACCGGTCCGTCGGTTCCCTCGGGGCATGCTGGGGCGCTCGAAGCCATCGCTTGTAGCCCTGGTGGACCCTGTGCGGCGGTTGGTAGCGTAACCCCGAAAACGAGCACCGGAGGTACGGCACGGAGTGCGGTGTTCAAGACTCAGGCACTTGCAGAGCTACTGGGTATTGGTCAATTCTGAGCCTTTGAGTAGGAGAGCCGCTTTCATTTAGCGTTGCGATAACGACGTCCTCGGAATTTGGGGGGAAGGCCTCGGCCGGGGTCCTTGATTCTTTTGTCATAACTGCCATCTCTACCTCCTCTATGACGTGTCCGGTAAGTAGGGGGAAGGTCAGGGGTCTGCGCAATGCTTGGTGAGGAATTCGCTCACTTCAACTACTTTGGTCGACAACCGCGCATGAACGCCGTGATCCAGCTTGTAGCAATTTGTAGCATAATATGCTACACTTTCCTCATGACAAAGACCATCGCTCAACGTGAACTGCGCAATGACAACGCCAAAGTGATCGATGAAGTAGTTGCCGGCGAGAGTTTCGTTGTGACCCGCAATGGAGTCCCCGTAGCCGAACTGCTCCCGCTTCGTGCGCTACGACGCACCGTGGTGCCGAAATCCAGCATCGCAAATTTCATCGATACGAGGCCCGGTATCGACGCGAAACTCTTTCGGGCCGACATCGACAACCTCATCGATCCGGATCTCTAGATGACCACGGGGCTGCTTGACACTTCGGTGGTCATCGACTGGGACGATCCTTCAGTCCAGAGAGCCCTGCCAGAGGAGATTGCGGTCAGCGCGATTACCCTTGCGGAATTGGCCGCCGGCCCAATTCTGGCATCCACCATCACCGAGCAATCAATTCGTCAGGCGCGCCTGCAGCAAACTGAAGCAACCTTCGAGCCAATCGCGTTCGACGCAGCCGCCGCGCGAAGTTTTGCCCAGATTGTTGCGGCCGTGGCGAGTACCGGTCGCACGCACCGATCACGTATGGCCGATCTTCTCATCGCGGCAACCGCTCACGCCAATGGCCTCGAACTCTATACGCGCAACCCGGACGACTTCGCCGGCCTCGAAGAACTGATTCACGTTATTACCATCTGAGCGACGTGCGCTTCGACCAGGTTGACTTCGTGGAGAGTGAACTTCAAGGAGAAAATCGTGCCGGTGACCCATGTAGTCCGACCGGTTCTTATTCTGCTTTGGACCTTACATAACGGCGTCCAAACTTTTCCCAACCATTGTCAGTTGACCGACGGAGATTTTCCTCGAAATACTTAGGAGGTTTCTAACGGCTGGTCGAGATGCCGGGAGAGCTCTGAGGCAACAGAAGAAAGAGCGTCAGAGGGTCGAGAGGTGATTTGATGAAACCAAACTTTTCGTAGAAGCCCCTGACCCCGTCTTCCTTTGCGTGAACTAGAACGACTCTCACGCCGACGCGTTCGCTCACCTCAAATGCCGTCAACATGAAGTGCTTGAGAAGTGCGGCGGCGAGACCTCGACCTTGGAAGTCGCCGTGCACCGCAAGTCGCGAAAGCAGTACCGCCGGAAGAATCTCTGGTTGGTTACGCCTCATCGCCTTTGGGGCGGCTGCTCGGATGACGGCCGCACTGGCTGAGGCATAGTAGCCAATAACGACGTGACCGTCGAGCACTACCCATGTTCGTGATGCCCCTGACGCTTGATTCGCTCGGGCGCGAGTCTTGATCCAGGCATCGAGGGGCTCAGATCCGCACCGGAATTGGTCGACCTCATGCTCCTCCGCGAGGAGTAGGGGTCCCAATAGTTTCAAGTGAAACTACCGCTCAAGCACTGAGGGAGATGTGAGCAACTTCACCATCGCGGCATTTAACGTCACTGGTTTGGAGAGTGCACTTTCGATTTCGTGCCATTCATTTTCAGTGGCGACGAATGTTCGCAGATCCGCTAGATCAGATTGGGCCGCACCTACCGCATTACGAAGCACATACTCATTGGTCGACTCACCGCTAACCTCGGCGGCGCGGCGCAACACGACGTCCTGCTCGGGAGTTAGTCGGATACTCAATCGCTCAGTTTTTGTAGCCACACGTAGATTGTACACCATTTGACGTACAATCGCACCCAAAGGGTCCGCGCCGAACGTACCTCGCCTCTACGACTTGAACTTCTCCAGCTCAGCGGACACCAGGGCGTTCAGGGACTCGCGGGCGACTCCTACCGACCCGTGGATAGTCACAACTTGCAACGTACGGGTCATCCTCCACGCGACGAAACCGGCCCGGCGGGTGTGGCAATTCCTACAACAATCCTGGTCCCTTCGGGACGGCATTCAACCTCGCTCGAACTCACAACAAACCAGAGTCGAGCGAACGTAAAGCAATATCGTCCACAAGGCTTCGCTCAATCAAGGGTCCGACGTGAGTTCTGCCCACAAGATAAGCGCGTCTTCGTTCGTTCGTTCGTAGTAGTTCTTGCGCACACCGACGGGCGAGAAACCGTAACGGAAGTAAAGTTCCTGCGCCCGCGTATTGGAGACCGCAACTTCGAGCGTGGCGCGCTTCACGCCGCGCTCTTTCGCCACGACCCACGCCTCGTCCATTAACGACGTAGCGACACCTTTTCCTTCGTGGCCGGGCAACGTACCAATGGTGTTGACGTGCAGTTCGTCCATGACGTACATGATGCCGAGGTAGCCAATGAGCTTCTTGCTCTCGACGGCCACCGTGTAGCGACGGGTCTCCGTGTTCGTGATCTCGTCGAGCAGCATCGCCCTCGTCCACGGCTCGGGGAACTGGGCGACTTCAATGGAGAGCAGATCGGGCACGTCGCGTCGTTCGGCCAAACGCAGGTTCCAGGAAACGCTCATGGGAAACGCTGACGAGTCGAGAAGTTCGCCACGGCGTCTGACTCTCGCAAGTAGAGCGGCACGATCTCCGCGCTGGCTGGTCGCGTCGAGCCCAGTCGCAGCGCTTCAAGGGGTGACGGCACGAGCTGTTCGAAGATTGATGCGTTCGCAACGTCGCGAAACTCGCTCACGTAGCGCGCGACACCGTCACCGGTAAAGGTGACGCTTTGCGCATTGGTGGCCCACGCGGTCGTGACGTCCGTCGGCACGGCGACGCTCGGCTCACTTTTCGCGACGACGACGTCATCGAGGAAAAAGGTTTGAACAAAGACCTCGCCGCGACGCCCGTCAACACAGGCTACGAGCGTTCCGCGCACGCCCGCGCTGCGGGCCCCATGCGCGAGAAGTTCGAGTGAGGTCACCCCGACGAGATCGGCGCCCGTCGCGAGGGCAATGCCAATCGCGGTCGCGATACCGACGCGCAGTCCGGTAAAGAGTCCGGGGCCGCGATCGACGACGACGCGATCAATCGACTTGGCCGCCAATCCGACTTGATTGAGCAGGTCTCGGATGCCTGGTGTCAGGGCTTCGGTGTGATGGCGTTCGTCGTCGGCGAGCAACGTCAGCTCGACGCCTTCGCCGGTGCGTAGCCCCATCGCGCACGCGCTCGTCGCGGTCTCGATCGCCAGGATGTTCATGACCTCGCCCACGTGGTCAGTTCAGCACTGCGCGTCCGAGCCAAAGCGCCCTCGACGCCGAGGGTGCGACCCTCATCGTCGTCGATGGCAAAGTCGACGGTCATCACCTCTCGGCCAAAGACGGACGAGGCAATCTCTCCCCACTCAACGAGTGCCACGGCCGACTCCTCGACCAGCTCACCCAAGTCCAGATCCATAACCTCGCCGATGCTCTCGACTCGATAGACGTCGGCGTGATGCAAGGTCGATATCCCTCGTTCGTTGACGCACTCGTGCTGGCGCACCATGGTGAAGGTCGGACTGGTCACCCGCTCATCGACCCCGAGGCCTCGGGCCACTCCCTGGACGAAGGTGGTCTTACCCGCACCGAGTTGACCCGAGAGCAGCACGATGTCACCCGGGCGAAGAACGTGCGCAAAATCTCTGCCGGCGCGCTGGGTATCAACGGCGCTGGCGCAGTAGCGCTGCCACCTCACGGTGTTGCCAGGAGTTGACGCACGACTCGAAAGTCGTTGCGCATGAGATCGACTACGGTGACGCCTCCGCGCAACGCCGCCGCCGGGTGATAGGTCGCCAGTCCCGGAACTGAACCGACGTTCACGACGCGGCCGTGAAAGTCGCGCATTGGCTCGCTAAAGCCAAAGACCGAACGCGCTGCCGTGTTGCCCAGCGTGACGACGACGCGCGGCGTGATGAGCTCGAGCTGTTCGTCCAACCACGGCCGACACGTGGCGAGTTCGTGGCGCGTGGGCGTGCGATTGGCCGGAGGCCGACATTTAACAACACTCGTGACGAAACACTGCTCTCTACGTAGGCCAATCTCCTCCTCGAGCAGTCGAAAGAGCAACTGACCGCTTCGGCCCACAAATGGTTCGCCGGTTTCGTCTTCCAAACGACCGGGCGCTTCACCGATGACCATCAGTTGAGGAGTTAGCGGACCAGAGCCGACCACGACTCGTTGTCGCGTAAGCGAAAGGTCACAGCGTGTACACGTAGGTAGCTCGGCGAGGTCGATCACGTCTTAGTCCACGAGTACGCGGGCGACGCGCGCACTGAGCCCGCAGAGAATCTCCCAGGTAATGGTGTTGGCGTTGGCGGCCCACTCGTCGCCCGAGATCACTTCGTTGCCCTGGGCCCCTAGAAGCACCACGTCATCGCCGAGGGCCACGTCGTCGTCACCCACGTCGATCAACAACTGATCCATCGAGACGTTGCCGGCGAGTGGATAACGTTTGCCGTTAATGAGGACCTCGGCGCCGGCTTCGAAGAGGCGCCGGGGGTAGCCGTCGGCGTAGCCAAAGGGCACGGTAGCGATCGTGGACTCAGCATCGAGCGCGCGTTGGCGACCATAACTCGGCCGTTCACCCGCGCCGACTCGACGAACGACGACGACCTGGGCGCGAAGGGTGAGGACCGGTTCCAGTTTGAGACCCTTGTCCTCGAGTGCGCCGCCGAGCCATCCCTCGGGCAGGTAGCCGTACATCGCGAGACCCACGCGAACCATCGAGAGACGGGCTTCGGGGTAACCGAGCGCGCCGGCGGAGTTCGCACTGTGGAGCACGCGCGGCGTGACGCCTCGCTCTGCGAGAGCGCTCACGACTTCGCCAAAGAGCTCGATCTGGCCGCGGGTAAAGGCTCGATCGTCGGCGCTCGAACCATCCGCCACGCTGAAGTGCGTGTAGAGACCTTCCAGGTCGATCGAGGGCGAGGCGAGCAGAAGATCGACGACCTCGTCGATGCCTTCGGGCGCGACACCCGAGCGGTGCATACCCGTGTCGACTTTTACGTGAACCGTGTAGCGCCCGCCGAGTTCTTGCGCCGACTCAACGGCCGCCCTCGCGCCAGCGAGGGAACCTATGGTCAACGTGAGTTCGTTCTCTAAGGCGTCGCGAATCGCCTCGGGTGGGATCTCCGCGAGTAGAAGTATCGCCGCGCTGACGCCGGCCCCTCGTAGTTCAATCCCCTCGTCCACGATCGCCACCGCGAGAGAGTCGGCGCCGCCCTCGAGCGCGGCCTTCGCCGCTAACTGCGCGCCGTGACCGTAGCCATTCGCCTTAACGACGGCGCAGAACTGCGCGTCGCCGACGACCTCTCGGAGGACTCGAATATTGTGCGCCAGAGCCGGAGCGGAGATCTCCGCCCAGGCCGGACGGCGCACGCCTTCAACGGGCACTGGATTCGCCACTCGCCGATGAACCCACAACAAACGCGCAGGCCGTCACGTCGGTATGGGTCATGGAGAGATGTAGCGACGTAACGCCCGCCGCTCTAGCCAATCCGTGCGCCGTCCCGTGCAACACCACGCTGGGCGCGCCCGCGTCGTCGGTCGTCACTTCAATGGAACGCCACGTCGTCGCGCCAACGCCCACCTTGAGGGTCTTGAGTACCGCTTCCTTCGCCGCGAATCGCGCGGCGAGTCGCTCGGGGCGAGAGCGAGCGTCGCGTTGTTCGCCGGCGGTAAAGAGTCGCTCGACGAGACGGGGATGGCGCTCGAGCGCCAATCGAAAGCGCGCGACGTCGACGAGGTCGACGCCAACGCCCCGCGTACTCACTACTCCACCGTCACGGTTTTAGCGAGGTTGCGCGGACGATCAATATTGCGGCCCAGTCCCTTCGCCACCGAGTACGCGAAAAGCTGCAAGGGGATAACGTCCACCATGGGTGAGAACATTGGCTCGGTCGCCGGTACTCGCAACACGTAGTCCGCGATCGCCTCGATTGACTCATCGTCATCGGTCGCCACCGCGACCACGCTCGCCCCACGCGCCTTCACTTCGGCCAGGTTGGACAACATCTTGTCGTGCATGGCGGGATCGGTGACGACCGCCACGACCACGACCCCCGGTTCAATCAAGGCGAGTGGTCCGTGCTTGAGCTCACCGGCCGGATAGCCCTCGGCGTGTAAGTAACTAAGTTCTTTCAGTTTCAACGCACCTTCGAGAGCCGTGGGGAAACCCACGTGTCGCCCAAGGTAGAAAAAGTCGCGCGCGCCGCTGAGTTGCTTCGCCACGTCATCCACGTGTCCTCGACGCTCGAGGGCAGTGGCCACCTGCGCGGCGACGGCGTTCAGCCCAAGAAAGAGAGCGTCGACGTCTAGTGGGAGCAGCGTGTCACGTAGTTGGGCCAATCGCAGCGCCAAGAGTTCGAGCGCCGCAATCTGGGCGACGAAGACTTTCGTCGACGCCACCGAGACTTCGAGGCCCGCACGAGTGTAGATGACGGCGTCGGACTCGCGCGCGAGCGAGGAGTCGACGATGTTGGTCACCGCGATCACCCTCGCGCCTCGACGTCGCGCTTCGCGAATCGCCTGGATGGTGTCGATCGTCTCGCCACTCTGGGATATGCCAATGACCAAGGTACCGATCTCCACGATGGGATCGCGGTAGCGGTACTCACTGGCAATATCGACCTCGACGCTAACTCTGGCCCAACGCTCGATGGCGTACTTGGCGACGAGTCCCGCGTGATGCGACGTGCCCGTGGCGACGATGACGACGCGTTTCACGCCGCGAAGCTCTTCGTCGGAGATGCGCAGCTCGTCAAAGGTAATCGTGCCGTCTTTGCGACGGCGATCGAGCAAGGTCGCACGAACGGCGTCGGGCTGTTCGTTTATCTCCTTGGTCATGAAGTCCTCGTGGCCCCCCTTTTCCGCAGTTTCTAGGTCCCAGTCGATGGAAAGGGGGCGAAGGTGAACGGGTACGCCGTCGAGGTCGATCGCCCTAAAGCCCTCGGGGGCCAGTCGAACGATCTCGTCGTCGTTCACCGCGTAGAAGGCCGTCGCCCGATCGAGTATGGCCGGTATGTCGCTCGCGAGATAGGTCACGCCGGGTGCGGTGCCAACGATGAGTGGCGAAATCCGCCGCGCCGCGACAATGACGTCGGGCTCGGTCGCGTCCATGGCCGCCACCGCGAAGGCGCCGCGCACGACGAGCAGGCTACGGCGAACGGCTTCAACGAGTTCGAAGCCGTTCGCGCGCGACTCCTCGATGAGGTGTGCGAGTACTTCAGAGTCGGTACGTGAACTAAAGAGGTGGCCACGCGACTCCAGATCTTCTTGAAGTTCGGTGTGGTTTTCGATGATGCCGTTGTGAATAATGGCCACGTTGCCCGAGCAGTCGAGGTGGGGGTGGGCGTTTATCGCTTCGGGGGCACCGTGGGTCGCCCAGCGCGTGTGGCCAATACCGGAAGAGAAACCAAGAGGGACCGACGCACACTCGTCGCGAAGGGCCTTCACGGACTCGGTCCCCACGGCCGCACGGGCCCGCCAGGTCTCACCGGGGCGCACGAGCGCCACACCCGCGGAGTCGTAACCGCGGTACTCTAAGCGCGCGAGGCCCTCGAGCAGTGTCGCCAGAGTGTCGGAGGATCCAACGACCCCAATAATGCCGCACATGACCCCCAGCCTACTCGTGGCCTTTTAGGCCTCTTTCGACCAGCGAACTACGAAGAGTACAGGGCCTTCAGACGTTCACTAAAGGCTTCTACAAACTCCGCGTTCAACGCTTCGATCATTATTCGAACGAGCGGTTCGGTGCCCGAGGGGCGTACCAAGAGACGTACGTCGCCGCGATCGACCGAGTACAACGCCAAAAGTTCGTCAAAGAGTTCTTGCACCTCGTCGTCGTTGAAGTGTTCGATTGGCACACCGAAGAGTTCTTGGGGCACACGGCGCCACGCGCTCCCGGCGATCTCGGCGAGCGGACCACGACGGACAATCAACTCGGCCAACAGCAGTCCCGTCAAGAGACCGTCACCAGTCGGCGTCATGTCACGAAAGATGACGTGACCCGACTGCTCGCCGCCCAAGAGCCAAGACTTCTCCTCCAGCGCGAGCACCACGTTGCGGTCCCCGACGTCGGTCTCTTCGATCTCGACGCCCGCGGCACCCAGCGCTCGGTACAGTCCCAGGTTGCTCATCGAGGTGACGACCAAACCCCCACCGAGCACGCCTCGCTCGAGGCGATCAAGGCTAAAGAGCACCATGAGATCGTCGCCGTCTCGAATCGTACCCTCGCCGTCGACGGCAATCAGTCGGTCGGCGTCGCCGTCGAGGGCGAGACCGAGATCCGCGCCAGAGTTACGAACCTGTTCGACCAGACTCTCCACGTGCGTGGACCCCGCGCCTTCATTGATATTGCGACCATCGGGCTGGTCGTGCATCATCAGCAGGCGCGCCCCGGTGGAGGAAAAGAGCTCCTTGGCGACGTGCGACGCCGCGCCATTGGCGCAGTCCACGACAATGGACAGCGACGAGAGATCAGTGGGCGCGAGTTCGCGCAAGTGTCCTACGTACTCTTCCTCGGCCAACTCGTCGATCGCGACCGTTTCGAACTCGAGTGACAACGGACCTTCGGCCAAAATGAGTGCCCTTTCGACGGCCGCCTCACTGGCGTGATCGAGTTTGGCGCCACCGATGCCGAGAACCTTGAGGCCGTTGTCGTAGTAGGGGTTGTGCGACGCCGACACCACCACGCCCGCGCCACCGCGTTGTCGAGCGATGACCGCCACGCCCGGTGTCGTGAAGTATCCGAGATTGACGCCCATGGCGCCACCATCATTAAGCCCCGCCAGGACGGCGCTCGCCAGTGACGGCGAACTCTCCCGGGTGTCGTAACCAACGAACACGGGAAGCGAAAAGACCGAAGCCACCGCACGACCAAGTCGGTAGGCGAGTTCGGGGGTTATCTCGTCGCCGGCCCGACCCCGAATCCCGTCCGTGCCAAAACACACGGTCATAACCATTACCGCTTGGAGTACTGAGGAGCCTTACGGGCCTTCTTGAGGCCGTACTTCTTGGACTCTTTCTTGCGTGAGTCACGAGTGAGCAGTCCGGCCTTCTTCAAGGCGGGACGAACACCCTCGTCAATCTTCAAGAGTGAGCGGGAGATACCGAGACGTAGCGCGCCGGCCTGACCGGCTACGCCGCCACCTTCAATGGTGGCGTCGATGTCGTAGGTCTGTTGGGCGTCAATGAGACGAAGGGGCTCCATCACCATCTGGCGGTGCGTGGCCGAGGTGAAGTAGTTGTCAAAGGCGCGCGAGTTGATCGTGATCGTGCCGGTGCCGGGACGAAAGCGAACGCGAGCTACGGCTTCCTTGCGTCGTCCGGTCGTCTGGGTCAGAGGTATCGTCATGTGTTTCCTTAACCGCGACGAATCGCTGAAGTGTCAAAGGGCTTGGGCGCCTGGGCGATGTGCGGGTGCTCGGGACCGGCGTAGACGAACAACTTGTCCATCTGGGCGCGGCCCAGTCGATTCTTGGGCACCATGCCGCGCACGGCGTCGGCGACCAGCTTCTCGGGGTCGGTGTCCATCAGGGTCTGCCACGAGGTCGCGCGAAGTCCGCCCGGGTAACCGGAGTGGTGGTAGTGGAAGTTCTGCGCCAACTTGTTGGCGGTGACGACAATCTTGTCGGCGTTGACGATGATGACGTAGTCACCCGTGTCGACGTGAGGCGCAAAGAAGGTGCGGTGCTTTCCACGCAGCAGCGAAGCAGCGACCGTCGCGACGCGACCGAGGATGAGGCCTTCGGCGTCAATGACGAGCCAGTCGCGCGTCAACTCACTCGTTTTTGGTGAATAGGTCTTCACAAATCTTCTTTCAGCGAAATCTTCGGATCAGCCCCTACGGGGTCCGAAGGGACTCTCCATCTTACGAAATTCCAGCCCCTATAAGCAAGTTCAGGCTTTCCAGCCCTCCTGGCGAACTTCGAGCCCTCGTTTGGCGGTCGCCGTTAGTTCGTGGCACTCACGCCCAATAGGCAGGCTTTAGGGCTCTTTCAACAAGCCTTATCACCAGATGGTGACGCGCTTCACGGGATCGAGCCAGAGTGCGTCGCTCGAAACAACGCCAAAGGCGTCGTAAAACTCGTCGAGGTTGCGCACGATCTGGTTACAGCGAAACTGCGGCGGCGAGTGGGGATCAACCGCCAAGCGCCGACCCACTTCCTCGGCCCTCGCTTGGTACTGCCACGACTGCGCCCAAGAGAGAAAGAACCGCTGCGCCGCGCTGAGTCCGTCGATAGTCGGCGGTTCTTCACCGTTGAGTGAAATGAGGTAGGCCTGCCACGCAATACCCACCCCACCGAGGTCACCAATGTTCTCACCAATGGTCAACGCACCGTTGACGTGTTGGTCGGGCGCCTCACTCGGCGAGAGCGCGTCGTACTGCGCGATGAGCGAGCTCGTGCGCTCTTCGAAGGCCATGCGGTCCTCGGGCGTCCACCAGTCGGTGAGGCGCCCGGTGCCGTCGAATTTCGATCCCTGGTCGTCGAAGCCGTGGCCAATCTCGTGGCCAATCACCGCGCCGATACCGCCGTAGTTCGCCGCGTCGTCAGAACCAACGTCGAAGAACGGCGGTTGGAGAATCGCCGCGGGGAAGACGATCTCGTTGATACCCGGGTTGTAGTAGGCGTTGACCGTCTGGGGCGTCATGAACCACTCGTCGCGATCGATCGGCTGACCAACTTTGGCCAATTGTCGCTGGAACTCGAAGACGTTCGCCGCACGTACGTTTCCGAGCAGATCGCTCGGATCGATCTCGAGCAACGAGTAGTCACGCCACCGGGGTGGATAACCAATCTTCGGTGTGAACGCTCGTAACTTCTCGAGGGCCCGCTCACGAGTCGCGCCACTCATCCACTCCAGCGTCGTAATGCTCTGGCGATACGCTTCGACGAGATTGGTCACCAGCACGTCCATGCGCTCTTTCGCTACGGGTGGAAAGTGGCGATCGACGTAGATCTGACCAACGGCTTCTCCCATGGCCCCCTCGACCAAGGAGACACCGCGCTTCCAACGGGCGCGCAGTTCTTGCGCGCCCGTGAGGGTACGACCGTAGAAGTCAAAGTGCTCCGCGACGAAAGGTGAGGAGAGATACGGCGCGTCACCACTGATCACCCGCCAACTCAACCAGTCCTTCCAGGCGTCGAAGTGCACTTCGTCAAAGAGCTCGGCGAGGTCGTGGGTGAAGCTCGGCTGGCGAAGGACCACTTCATCGAAGGGATGCGCCGAGCCCACCAGACTGGTGGACCACTCCTCGAGGCTGGTCGGTCCTTCCACCCCAGATTCGAGAGAACCTTCGTGAAAGAGGTCCAGTGCTTCGCGCCACTCCACGAGGTTGTACGTCTTTTCACTGTCGCGCGACGCGACGTTGTCCCAGTGGCGCTTGGCGATCTCGGTCTCGAGCTCGCAGACCCGCTCCGCCCGCTCTTGGGGTTCACCGAGTCCCGCGAGTTCGAACAGACTGCGCACGTGCACGACGAACGCGGCGCGAATCGACGCGAAATGCTCCTCTCGGTAGTAGCTCTCGTCGGGTAGCGAGAGACCACCCTGTTCGAAGAACACGAGGTAGCGCTCGGGATTACCCGGATCGTTGTCTACGAACAACTCGTAGAAACCCGAGAGGCCTCGACTCTGCAGTTCGCCGATGGTCTTGAGCAGTTGGGCGGTTGACGCCACTCGCGCAACGAGTTCGAGACGAGCGAAGAGGGGATCGGCGCCGAGCGCCTCGACGCGCGTCTCGTCCATAAAACTCGTATAGAGATCACCGAACTTTCGCGCTTCGCTGCCACTAGGCGCGGACTGCGCCTCTTCGACAATGGCGCGGACTGCCTTCTCCGCCTCTTCGCGCAGGACCATGCTCGAGCCGTAACTCGCCTTGTCGGCGGGAATCGCGGTTCGCTCAATCCATCGCTGGTTGACGTGATGAAAAAGGTCATCTTGCGGGCGAATCTTCTCGCTGAGGTCGTCCACCGCAATACCGGAAACCGAGTGGCGCTCTGTCATCGCGTCCAGCCTACCCAGCCAATTCTTCGCTCAGTTTCCCAGAGTCCCCTTCCCTGCCTCGACCCACTTGATTAGGAATCAGCCTGGGTCAAGGAAGCGTCGTCACCGTCACCCGAGAGTGAGTGGGGTTCAACCGAGCCCGACGAGAATCCGCGCGGCGTTCGCTGTGGAGGACGGTGCGGCGACTCGGTGGAGAGTCGTACGTGGGGGCGCGGCCCCGACCATGGCGCCGGCGGCGCAACGATACGCGCGGCGAGTCGGTAAGCAACTTTCTCGTAGTTCACCCGCCAACCCACGAAGTCGGGCCACGCCTCTTCAGCGCTGCGTTCCATTTCGAATCCGGTCTCGCGCATCATGGTGACGGCCTCTTCGAACTCGGCGTACGTGAGTTGTATCGGACTCGCGGGATCGGGATCCGATTCGACGTCCCAACCGAGTGTCACGGCAATGCGATTGAGCGCCGTGAAACCCATACGAAGGCACAGTCGGGCATTGGACGATGCTCGAGCCGGCGAGAGCGTGAGGTGCAAGGCGGCGGCGTCGAGCACCGACAGCAGTCCCACGAGCCACGAGTACCAGGGTTCCGGTGAGCGAAAGAGGAGAAGGACCGGATACGTCGTGTGACTCTCGGCCAGTTCCGCGGACCACGCCTCCCAGGTGGCGTAGAAATCGGGAAGGGTGTCGGTGATGCCGACGATCTGATGGCGCATCAAGATCTCGGGGGCCCACGCTGGAACACCCGACCGGCTTTCGAGCAAGGCCACCAAACCTTCACGTCGGTTAAACGACGCGTAGAGACTCGGTAGGTAGGCAATCTGCAGCGTGACGACCACGACCCACGTCGCACCGGCGATGATGTCGAGCGCGATATTCGCTGGGCCACCGGCGTGAATCGCGCCCACCGTAAAGAGGCTCGTCGTCGCTTGTTGAAAAGCGGTCGCGAAGCTGTGGGTCGTCGAGTGCAACATTAACGCGAAGGCGACGATGAAACCTCCGGCCCACGACACGAGTTGGGCCACAATGCACACCGGACCCGTGGGCGCGAGGATGGCGTCCTTCGTCTCGTAACGTGTGGCCACTTGCGAGAGACCAATAAAGGACATTCGAACGAACGAATTAATTTTGAGTGATATTCGCTCAAAGCCCCGAGGTCGTCGAGGGAGTACCAGCGCAAAAAGAACGTTAGCGCCGACGATGAGACTAAAGAGCGCCCCGAGGACGAACAACAACACGTTCACGAAAAATCACTCATGGGACACGCGAAAACGTAGTGGTCGAGTGGGAAGAACGTCTTGGTCGTCGTCCACTGGGTACCTTCTCTAACGGCGTGTGGCGATGATAGGTCAATGGTGCGCCGTCACGCGACTAAGCGAGCGAGCAACCTGACTTCTACGCGTCGGGGTAACCAACGCCGATGAGCGCGAGTCCACCGGCGGGTGCCGCCTGAGGAAGCTGGTAACGACTGAGACTCTCCAAGCGTTCTTGAACAATCGTGGGCTGGAGTTCACCTTGACCAACGGCAACCATCGTTGAGGTAAGGCAGCGCACCATATTGTGACAGAACGACTGAGCGCGAATGGTGAGACGGACCACGGGCGCGTGCCGCGCGCTCATGATCCACTCGTCCTCGAGGCGCTCCCAGCGAGCCGCGAGCACTTTACGAAGTAGGGGCTCGTCGGCCGTTGCGTTCGTTGGACGGCGACAGAAAGCGCGAAAGTCGTGCGTGCCAAGGACGTCCTTCGCGGCGCGGTTCATGGCCTTGAGATCGAGTGGTCCTTTCACCGACCAAGCCCAGGCGTTGCTGGACTCGAGTCCCGGCGGTAGTGACTCAAGCACCAAGTAGCGATACTCGCGCCACTGCGCAGAAAACCGCGCGTGAAACTCCGAACTCACGGGCTCGGCTCTAAGAATCTGAACTCGTCCGCGCATCTGCTTATTGAGTGACGTCATCAGTCGCTCACTGTCTAAGGAGCGCACCTTCGCCGCAACGGGCAGATCAAGGTGGACAACCTGTTGGAAGGCGTGCACGCCGCTGTCGGTTCTTCCGGCGCCGACTACGAGTGGTTCGTGTTCGAGTCGAAGAGTTTTCGCCATCGTCGCGCGCAACAGCCCCACAACCGTGTCGTGCTGGGGTTGGTAGGCGAAACCGCTAAAGGCCCGACCGTCGTAGGCCAGGTCGAGGCGCCAGCGTTGCGTGGCGCCTAGTGGATCAGACGAATTCAATGCGCGCCATCGGGGCGTTGTCGCCCTGACGCGGTCCGAGCTTCAAGATGCGCGTGTAGCCACCAGGTCGGTCGCTGTAACGAGGCGCAATCTCGGCGAAGAGTTTGTGGGTCATGTCCTTGTCGCGGATGAACGCCACGACGCGACGATTCGCGTGTACCGAACCCTCGGGCGAGTTCTTCGCGGCCGTGACGACCTTTTCGACGATCGGACGAAGCGCCTTGGCCTTGGCCTCGGTCGTGACGATCGACTCCGCGGCGATCATGGACGCGACGAGGTTGCCCATCATCGCCTTTTGGTGCGCTGAGTTGCCACCAAAGCGCTTGCCCTTGGTTGGGGTTCCGCGCATGACTAGTCCTCGATTCGCAGGGAAAGTCCGCGCTCGTCGAGACGGTCGTTGACGTCCTTCAGCGACGTGGCACCGAAGTTAGTGATCGAAGTGAGGTCGCGCTCGGTGGCGTTGACGAGCTGGGCGATCGTGTTGATGCCCGCGCGCTTTAGGCAGTTGCGCGAGCGCTCCGTCAGACCCAACTCTTCGATGCGGATGTCGAGCTCGCTCGCGGCGGCCTGGGCACTGCCCACGTCACCGAGTTCGAGTGAGGGTGCCTCTTCGTCGAAGCTGGCGATCAACTCCACGAGTGAGCCGAGCGTTTTGCCGGCCGACGCCAGAGCCTCGCGAGGAGAGATCGATCCGTCGGTCTCGATGTCGATAACCAGTCGGTCGAAGTCCTTGCTCTGCTCGACGCGTACCGGCTCGATCTCGAAGCTGACGCGACGAACGGGCGAGAAGATGGCGTCGAGGGGGATGACGCCAATGGTGGAGGATCCCTTGTTGCCTTCGGCACCGACGTAACCCTTACCGCGCTCGACCGTGAGCTCGAAGGTCAACGCGCTCTTGGGCGAGGTGAGGTACGCGAGGTGCAGGTCACCGTTCAAAATCTCTACGTCGGCCGTCGTGGAGAGATCGGCGGCGGTCGCAGGACCCTCGCCCCTCTTATCGAGGCGCAGCGTCACGGGCTCGTCCGAGTGCACCTGCAAGAGCAGGTCCTTCAGGTTCAAGGTGATGTCCTGGACATCTTCCTTGACGCCTTCGATGACCCCGAACTCGTGCAACACGGCGTCGAACTTAACGCGCGTCGCGGCGGCACCGGGAATCGACGAGAGCAACGTGCGACGCAGCGAGTTACCGAGCGTGTGGCCAAAGCCAGGGTCGAGCGGTCCAATGCCAAAGGACTGGCGATTGTTGACCTCGTCGCCGAGGGCTTCGATGGTTGGTCGTTGGATAATCAACATATGGGACTCCTAGGGGTATGTAAAAAGATCGGTTACTTGGAGTACAACTCGACGATGAGTTGCTCCTGGATCGACTCGTCGATCTGCTCGCGCTGGGGAACGACGCGCACGGTGACGTTAAAGCCGTTGTCGCCCTTTTCGAGCCAGCCCGGCACGGTGCGGTCCAACACGTCAAGGTTGCGCTTGACGTTGAAGTTTTCGCGGGTGACGGCCTTGAGCGACACCACCTCACCGGGGCGGACCCGGTACGAGGGGATGTCCACGCGCTTGCCGTTGACACTGACGTGTCCGTGGCGAACGAGTTGACGGGCCTGAGCGCGCGAGGCGCCCCATCCCGCACGATAAGTCACGTTGTCGAGACGGGTCTCGAGGAACTGCAACAGGTTCACACCGGTCATGCCGGGACGACGGTTGGCCTCTTCGTAGAGATTACGGAACTGCTTCTCCAAGATGCCGTAGATGCGACGCGCCTTTTGCTTCTCGCGCAGCTGGGTCAAGTACTCAGATCCCTGACGCTGACGGTCGCGGCCGTGCATGCCGGGCGGAAAGGCGCGGACGCGACGATCTGAGTTCTCCGCAACGGGGCACTTCAGTGTGAAACAGCGCTCACCCTTTAAGTAGAGCTTCGTACGCTCACGTCGACAGAGTCGACAGACGGGTCCGGTGTAACGAGCCATAACTGTTCCTTAACCTCGACGGCGCTTCTTAGGGCGACATCCATTGTGCGGCAGTGGCGTCACGTCTTTGATCGCGACGACTTCAATGCCAGCTGCGGCAATCGAACGAATGGCGGTCTCGCGGCCCGAACCGGGCCCACGGACCAACACGTCAACCTTCTTGACGCCGTGTTCCATGGCGGCGCGCGCGCACTTCTCGGCGGCTAACTGCGCGGCGTAGGGCGTGGACTTACGTGATCCCTTAAAACCAACTTGACCCGACGAAGCCCACGACAACACGTTGCCCTCGGGGTCGGTGATCGAGACGATCGTGTTGTTGAACGAACTCTTGATGTGCGCAACTCCAAAGGCCACGTTCTTGCGTTCTTTTTTGCGGACCTTGCGAACCGCGGTTGGCTTAGCCATTACTTCGTTACCTTCTTCTTGCCGGCGACGGTGCGCTTGGGACCCTTGCGGGTACGCGCGTTGGTGCGAGTGCGCTGACCGCGTACGGGCAGGCCCTTGCGGTGACGAATGCCCTGGAGTGAGTTGATCTCCATCTTGCGCTTGATGTCTTGGGTGACGTTGCGGCGAAGGTCACCTTCGACCGTGACGTTCTGGTCGATGTAGGTACGCAGCGCGTTGACTTCAGCTTCGCTGAGGTCCTTCACGCGCGTCGACTCATCGACACCAGTCGCGGCACAGATCTGTTGGGCGATCGTGGGACCAACACCAAAGATGTACGTGAGTGAGATGACGGTACGCTTCTCGCGCGGTATGTCAACTCCAGCAATACGGGCCATCGTTTTCTCCTAACCCTGACGCTGCTTGTGGCGCGGGTTCGCTTCACAGATCACGCGAACGACCCCGGCCCGACGAATGACCTTGCACTTCTCACAGATGGGTTTCACGCTCGCGCGAACTTTCATGTATTTTCTTTCTCGATCTCGAAGAACGTGAGTTATCGGTAGCGGTAGGTGATGCGTCCGCGGGTCATGTCGTAGGGCGTGATCTCTACTTGGACCTTGTCGCCAGGAAGAATACGGATGCGGTGCATGCGCATTTTTCCCGAACTGTGAGCGAGGACGGTGTAACCATTCTCAAGCTCAACACGAAACATGGCGTTGGGTAGGGGCTCAACGACGGTTCCCTCAACGGTGAACGCGTCTTCCTTTGGCTT
>DATLSR010000014.1:0-5222 GCA_035533995.1 Acidimicrobiales bacterium
CGACTGGGTGATGAAACCTACGTTCGGGTCGATCGCGGGACGTCCACACTTGATCCGACACAGGGAGTGCGAAATGCCCGCCGTCCACGAGATCGGGTCGTTGTTCGCGAGTCGCAGCACGTACATGGCGTTGCCGGCCAGGACGAGCAGCACGATAAAGAGAATGGGAATGGTGGACGGGGGAAGTCGACGGTAGAAGGCGGTCAACCGGGCCCTCGTCGAATTCACCTTCTTAGGCTACAAGGGCGACTTGGCGTTTCGGGGACTGGTACTCAGCGCAAAAAGTAGAAGAACTTCTCGCCCAAGAGCAGCAGTGAATCGGGGAAGTAGGGATCGCGGAACGAGCCAAAGATGTCCCAGCGGCGAATGAATCGGTTGCGGTCGTCGAGCGGGTCGAGGTTGCCACGCGACGATCCGACGTGGTGCAAGAGCTCCACGAAAGGGGTGTAGACCACCAGGCGGTCCTCCATCTGGCTGCGTAAACAGATATCCACGTCGTTCATGACGACCTTTAGTTGTTCGTCCATACCTCCGAGCGACTGCCAGAAGTCGCGTTCGACCATCTGCACCGCACCGGTCACCGCCGCGACGTCTCGGATCGCGCGCGAGTAGGAGTCGACGTGGGGATAGTTGGAGTCGGTACGCAGGTGCTGGGGATAGGGCGCAATGACGATGCCCTCGTGTTCGCGTCGCCCGTCGGGGTCTAAGAGACACGCCCCCACGATGCCCACGTCCGGTAGGGCGGCGAGCGCGAGCATCTGTTCGAGCCAGTCGGGCGTGACAAGGACCGTGTCGTTGTTGAGCGTCACGATGTAGTCCGCGCTCGAATGCTTTACTCCTCGATTGACGATTGCTGCGTAGTTAAAGGGTCCCGGACAGGCCACGACGCGGTACTTCGTCGTGGCGAAGTAGTCGAGTGATTCGGGTTTCACTGAATCGTTGTCCAGAAGGATGATGTCGTAGTTCTGGTACGTTGTCTTCTCTTCAATGGAGTTGATGCACTGGCGAACGAGATCGATGTGATCCCGCGTGGGAATGATGATGTCAATCGATGGAGTGGGCCTGGGCGCCTCGAGCGACCAACGAACGAGACCGGGAAGAGTCCCTGGGGACGCCGTGCCTGGCCAGCCGCGTCGATCGAGAGCGGCTTGGACGACGCGACACGTGTCGTCATCGAGACGACCCGCGTCAAATGAACTCGTCGGACGACCAGACGGCAGCACGCTCGCCACGTGGCGGAAGCGGGCTTGGGCTTCACTGAGTCGTAAGTAGGCGTCGTGTTCGTAGGCCCACCCGGCGTCGGGAGAAAAGCCACCAATCCTAAAGAGCGTCTCCACTCGAAGAAGCGCGGGACGACCGACGACGTTGTAACTGAGTAGCGTGTGCGGCCCTACGGCGGGGCTCTTCAGGATCGGGGCGAATTCATTCGTTCCGGATTCGTCAGCGAAGACCACGTCGTCATCGTGGCTCGCGTGAGAGAGCAGTGACGTCACGCTGTAGCGGTGACTCTCGTCACTTTGAGATGTGTCGGCGAGAAAGAGCCACTCAGCCGCGGTTTCATTCAGCGTGAGGTTGAGTGCGGCGATGAGCTCTTCGGGCGAGGATTGCGTCTCATCTATTTCGACAACGTTGACGTCGTTGGCGTCGAAGGTCATCGTGGCCAGTTCGACGTCGTAGTTAATCACTTTCGGTCGATAGTTGACGGGAAAGATCGTGGTGGACTTGGTGGCCATCACGATGGTGGCCCTGCGAGCTTGCTCCTTTCGATGTCTGCGTAGAAATTTCAGGATCGGTCGAAAGATAAATCGCACGACGTGGTAGCGGATGGTGTTTTCGCCGATCATTCGGCCCACGAGGCGTTGAAAGCGGGTCCCCGACATCAAGCGGATCTGGCGATGGAACTCAATCCAACGATGTTTGATCTCTTTGGAGGTGATTGGCGGCGTGGTCTCGTCGTCGAATCGTTGAAGGGGTGGCAAGATCTTGACTCTCTCTTTACGCGTGCTTGGAGTTCTCAAGAGGCGCTCCACGCAAACTTAGTAGCGACCATCTGAAGGGTCGTGAGTTGACTTTCACTCGCTCAACGTTACCGGTCACTGTGAGACCTTCGCTTCGTTACAACACTATGAAACCAACGAAAGTCCGCGTGAATCGTGCAATCTGGACCCTCATCTCCAGGTGCCATAATTACGATCGTGTCTTGGGAACAAACGACAACGAAGCTTGCCTGCCCAGTGGACCACCTTCAACTAACACGCTCGCCCACTGGTGTTCGCTGTAGTCAAGATCACTTCTATCAAGTTGGAGACGCTGGTTATCTTGAGGTCGCTCTGCCGGGAAGCCCCGCACTCGCAGTTGACACGACAACTGATGACTATGCCGACCACCAAGAGACGGGGGGTCCTCGCGTTTACGAGGCGTACCTTCGTCCGTGGCTGGGAAAAGTTGGTGCCAAGTCCGTCCTCGACGTCGGGTGCGGCGTCGGCGCAACTATTTCAATGATGGTGACGGATGGCTTTGACGCCGTTGGTCTCGACGTACGGGGTCTGGCACGGTTTTGGAAGGAGTCGGATCGGGATCCGAGTCGTTTTGTCGTTGGCGACGGCTGTGCGCTTCCGTTTGCGGATGGAGCATTCGACGCCGTCGTCACCCTTGGCGTCATCGAACATATCGGAACCTCAACCGGACATCTAACGCTGGCGCCTACTTGGAAAGCTGATCGAGTTCGCTTCGCGGCAGAACTGGCGAGGGTGACACGCCCTGGCGGCCGAATTCTGATTGCCTGTCCCAATAAGTGGTTTCCCATCGACCTCCAACACGGGCCCACGGATCAATTGACCTCGGCACCGTTCCGGGCGCGAATCTTCCAGAGGTTTGGATTCAACGTTCATCCAATCTGGGGGGCTTACCATCTGGCGTCCTACCGTGATCTGTGGCGGTGGTACGGGAGATCACGCGTCCACCCGCTCTCGCTGGAGGGGTACTTCGGTTTTTCAGCACTTGAGCGTCCCGGAATACCGAAATCATTCGCTCGGGCAGCAACTTACTGGGTCACGAACATGCCCGCATGGGCACGTTCATCACCTTTGAACCCGTATCTGCTCGCGGAGATTGTCGTCTGATTTGAAAGTGAAGTGGTGCGAAGAGTCGTTGGAGCGCGTGCCCGACATCAGGCGAATCAGACGATGGAACTCGATCCATCGATGCTTGATCTCTTTGGCGGCAATCGGCGGCGATGAACCCCTAATTTGAGATGCCGGCCACCGAGGATCGCCACACGGTGATTGAATAGTTTGAGCAAGATCTCTGAGTAAAGCGACGTCGGACGCGAAGGTTGTCGTCCCCCCCCGCCGGGCGTCCAAGATGGGCGTATGAGAATCGTCAGTTTGGTCCCGTCGGTGACCGAGACCCTGAGCGCGTGGGATCGCACACCCATTGCGTGCACGCGATTCTGTGAGCGCAATGACCTCGAACACGTGGGCGGTACGAAGGACCCCGACCTCGAACGCGTCGTCGAGTTGCGTCCTGATCTGGTCGTAGTCGATGTTGAAGAGAACCGGCGCGAAGATTACAACGCGCTGGTCGAACGAGGGATCGACGTGCACGTGCTGCACGTGAGATCGCTCTTGGATGTCAACTCCCAGATGCGCGACTTGGCGACGCGCGTCGAAGCGACGTGGCTACCGTTGGGACTTGGCGAACCGACGCCCGAGCGCCTTCGAGCCTTCATCCCCATCTGGCGCCGTCCCTGGATGGCCCTGGGCACGCCCACCTACGGCGCCTCGCTGCTGGCGCATCTCGGGGTGGCGAGCGTCTTTGACGCTCATGGTCCTTACCCCACGGTGGAACTGAACGACGTCATCAGCCTTCATCCCGACGTCGTGCTCGCCCCGAGCGAGCCTTATCCGTTTTCGAAGCGTCAACTGAGTGAGCTTGAGACGGTGGCCCCGACGACGTTCGTGGACGGCAAGGATCTCTTTTGGTGGGGAGAGCGAAGCTCTGACGCGCTGGCGCGCTTGGCCCGGCAGTTAGCGACCCTGAGCTGATTCCTCGCCGGCGGGTGGCAAGGTTCGCTCCATCAGAGAGAAACGGGCGTGGGTATCGACGGCCGTGGCTTTGAACCACATCTCTCTGCCGCGCGCCTCTCGATGGAGGTCTTCGCCGCTGTCAAAGGTGATCACGACGCCCCAAGAAGTTTCCTAGTCGACCCTGGCGAGGGCACGGGCCGCGACGAACGAAACTCGGGTGAGGTCAACCTCTCGTCGCGAGGATCGCGACCCCTTCACCGGTGAGATCGGCGTGGGCCCTTTTGCGTCCGCTCATGGCGAGAATGAGTGAAATCAGCGGGCCAGAGACTTCCGGTCCGTCGCCGTGAACCCAATCCGCGTCGGTCGCTCGAAGCTTGAGTCCCGCGATTCGCTTCTTCGAGCCGATGAGCAAGTTCGCGTTCTTCCAACTGTCCGCGAGGGCAATCAGTGCTTGGGGCGGTGACGTGTGCGTCAGACCGAGGGGACGGCGGATGTCTTGGCCGTGCACCACGATCTCGCCCAGCATGGCCATGACGGGCGCGGGCGGATGATTCGTGGTCGTGGTGCGAGCGCGAAGGCGGCGGACCAGTTCTTCGGGGCTGAGGGTCGAGAGTTTTTTGGCCCCTCGGTCGGTGAACACGTCGAACTTGAAGCCGGCCGCGCCCATCTCTTTGAAGAAATTCATGGGGGACTGCTCGGCAGCTGAAAGCACGTGGCCCGCGGTGTCCTTGACCGTCCAGCCGCCGCACCAAGATGAAGTCGCCCACTGGTCGTTCGTTAGCGAGGACCAGGTCGTGGCCATATCGGCACGCTCTGAGTGAATGTTCTTCCAGATCTCCTCAGACTTCATGGCGATTGCCCGCTTTCGTTGTTCGAGCGCAGTGATGTCTCGACTGGCCAGAACCTACAGTGCCGGCGAGGGCCGGTGGTCCGGCGCAGGTCAGCGAGGCCGTCCCTGGTAACCCAGTTCCAGTGCATCATGGCGTGATCGGCGTTCACGCCGAGAACGCCGCCGAGCGGGCCGTCGGCCCACGGCGCCCCGTGGAGACGATCCCCCAACGCTTCAAAGTAGTGATCCAGCACGTCGCTGGCTGAAGAATGACGCGGACTCCTCGCTTACGCTCTTTAGAGCGCAGGCGAGGGGGGCAAGATGAGCGGGTTTCCGTACGAGGGGCAGTTCGCAATCCATCGAAC
>DATLSR010000015.1:0-6800 GCA_035533995.1 Acidimicrobiales bacterium
CGGGGTTAAGGATGAGTCGTCGAGATCAGACACAAGTGCAGGCTACTTCGCAGCCAAATATCAGCGGACGAAGTGAACCGATAGCATGGGACTCCCGGGCGCTTAGCTCAGTTGGTTAGAGCGCAGCCTTCACACGGCTGAAGTCGCAGGTTCGAGTCCTGCAGCGCCCACTCCCGGGTAGGTGTAGAAACGGAATCATGAATCCTCCGGTTCGACGCCGTGCCGTACTGGCAAAAGTGATGCTCGCATCTTCGCTATTTGTCATTGCAAATGTCGATGTAGTGGCCCAAGCGGGAGCGAATGGGTCAGTAACGACATTCGGGAGTGTCACCGTTACTGAGGTTGGTGCCACGACAGCCAATGTAAGCGGTTCGGTAGATCCTGGCGGTACTGACACGACGGCCTGGTTCGCGTACGGGGTGAACGATACGGGATCGCTTGACTCGACGACCATGGTTCAAGACCTTGGTGGCGGAACCGCCCTGGTGTCAATCTCCGCGAGCATCACAGGACTTATCCCGGACACGACGTACTACGTCCAACCGGTCGCCGAGAACTCCGCAATTATCACGTACGGACCAGTCGCTTCGTTTATGACCGGTGGTTCGAACACATTGAGTAATCCGCCCGCCGATCACTGGGCAGTCCCGGCGTACACCTTCACCCCGGTGAACGACCACCAGTATCGGGTGGGTCAAACGCTGCCGGCGTGTTGGCGATGGGGTAGAAACGGTACGTTCGTCGCTCGGGCTTCAGCTCCCCATTGCCTCGCACACGAGGTGGCGGCCACTAATCGTGCTCAGAGGGAGGAGCGTCTGCCGGCCATCGTGCTCCCGCGCAACTTCGCCGCGTTGAGCGCTCCGGAGCAGTCGCTTGTTCTCGTGGACATTGAACGCGTGAGTCGGGGCGAAACGCCGGTGCTCGGCGTGTCGGCAAGCGTGAATGTATTCGCCCAACTCGGTGCGCGCGCGAACGCCGACCCGTCCTTGCCCGGGGACAGTGGTGTTGCGGGTGCGACCTATGCCTGGGCCGCCAACTACGCGGGCGCAGTCAGCCCGCTGGACGCGAACTATGAGTGGATGTACACCGATGGCTGGGACGGCAAGTTGACCTTCAACTACGACTGCACGGGACCACACGCGCAGGGGTGTTGGGGCCATCGTGACAATATCCTCGCGGACGCTAACTGGATGCCCTGTAACGAATCGTCGTGCTCGATCGTGATGGGGGCCGGCTACGTGCGTAATGGAGCGGGCGACGGGTTTAGTTCGTACACCGAATTGTTTGTTCAGGTCTCGGGCGTCATGCCTACCTTGTACTACACGTGGAACCAAGCAGTCGCAGCAGGGGCTAAGGCGTAACTCTGAAACCTCTGACCTTTACCCTCGATTCGCCACTACGCATTGGTAGCGTGTTGATGCCCAGGGTAATGTCACCGTTCGCGCAACGATGAACAGCACGGAACGGGCAATAGTATCTTTCACCGAATTTTGAACGCTCGGAGATAAATTAGAACGCTGTCACACCAACCGAGGGCGCACGACACGAAATGGGTTATGAACTGGAGTCCTTCATGGCCCAGTCGTTAATGCGCCATTAGATTGTTGACGTCGGCTCTCCGACACCACCGTCTCCGACACCATCAATCTCCGGCCCCAAGAGGCCTCGCTGTAAAGAAAGTTCAACGCTAGGGCGCCCACGACCGTCACTTCGAGGTGATCGGGGAAGATCGTGACCCACTCCACGAGTCCCTCCACCAGAATGCGCTTTTCGGTTTCGTCAGCGCACCGCCAAACCTCCTCGATGTCCAGGTTCTTGAGAATCGTGGCGACCTCGTCGAAGCGATGTTCGAGGTCGCTCTTTACCCGCTCCTCGATTCGTGCGTCGACGGCGCGGGCCCGAGCAACTTCGATTGCCGCGGTGAGCCTCGTCTCCTCCCGCTGGAAGCCTTCGGTGCTTATCTTCTCTGCGTAGTAGAGCTCGAGGAGCTTACGTCGATCGTCGGAGAGTTTAGCGATGGTCGCAGTGGGCGTGGTCTCTCGGTGTCGCGTGGTTGAATTGAGCGTCTTGACGTTGGACTCGGCTAACTGCTTGGGGATCGCTCTTTGAAGTTGCTCTTCGCGGCTCAAGAGCGAGGGTCCGAGCACGGCGGCTTGAGAGAGTCCCTTGGTTCCCCTCGCCGACTGAGCGCATTCCAGGCCCCGATGGGGGCACTTGTAGAATATCGAGCCCTGGCCGTTTTGCGCGATGGCCATGCGCTTCGTGTAGAGCCCAGAGCGCACGCGACCCGAGAGCACGTCATTTAGAAATGCGTACCGGGTAGATAACCGACTAGATTTCCCCTTGAACGTACTTGAGGGGTGGCCATGACGTGGCGACTGCGCATGGTGATATTGGTTAGTTTTCTGGTGATGGCGGGTGCGATTCCCACCGGTGCCGCGACAGGAATATGGCGTCCGATGAACGCGCCGTCACCGGTGGGTCGCGGTTACGGGATGCCGACGTGTCTTGATGGGAATCACTGTTGGGTCTCCTACGCCAGCAAGAACTCGGCGGGGATCCTCGTCACAGTAGACGGTGGTCGTAGATGGTTCGCGGGTCACTTCGCGACTCCGGTATTCGAAATTGACGGCATCTCATGCGTCTCAATCAATGAATGCGCGGCAGTGGGTTTCGATTTAGGAGCCCAGGGGATGCTACGCGCCGTCGCACTTCATACCAGCGACGGAGGGCGCCAGTGGAGTCTCGCGACACTCCCACCTACCTACGTACCCAGCGCGGGCTCGCCGACGAGCCTCGACACGGTGAACTGTCGCAGTAGTGGGGACTGCGTCGCCATGGGCGCGGGGCCTTCGCCGCCGGCTCAGCCAGTGAACTGTGGGACGGGATGCTCGTACGTTCCCGGTCCAACGAGCGGAACGGTGGCGCTCTGGGCACTCACGAGCACCGATGGCGGGACAACCTGGAGCAGCGAGAGCATCGTCGAGAACTCGATGCCCGACGAGGCCTACCAGGTGACCTGTCCCACCGCGACGACGTGCGCCGGAGTCGGCTTTGGCTTCAGTTCGTGCCCGCCTGGCCAAAAATGCACCGCCCACGGGCTCGCCTTTTACTACGACGCGGCGGCCACGACGCCGTGGAGTCTGGTGTCGGTTCCAACGGGTATCTTCAGCGTGGATTCGCTATCGTGTCCCACCACGACGCTCTGTCTTGCGGTGGGCTCTACCGGTGACGCCGAGTCCGGCCACGGAGTCGTGCTGCGAAGTCTGAACGGTGGAAGCAGCTGGCAGCGCCTTAGGGCGCCCAACGGCTCAAACGCTATCCACTCGATCTCGTGTGTCAACGCTCGAGTTTGCGTCGCGGCGGGAGGTATGGGTACATCAAGTTACGTGCGGCCCACCATGTTTCTCACGACGAATGGCGGCGTCACTTGGCGCGACGAGGCGGTGCCTGCAGTGGGGTTCACCAATGACGTCGCCTGTCCCGATGTCCACTTTTGCGTGATGACGGGGAGTCTCTCCATCTATCCCGCGCACGGGCTCATCTTGGGCGGGTACGCCTAGAGCGAGTTTCCTTACATTGACGTCACGTTGCCGCGTTGCTCTTATGACTGTGTTCGTCTGTTCGTCTGCTCATCGCGTAATCCGTCGTGTGAAGGGCGCCGGGCGATTTCATGATGAGTACGGAGCGAGTGTTCCGGCCACTTGTAACCACAAGGGGAACCGACATCTGCGTTGCGGGCGCTAGAAGGTGTAACACCCAGCGCCAGGGTTCCTTTCTCAGCGAAAAATCCAGACAAGCAGTTACGTGTGGGCTACTGAAAGCCTTCGGCGCTGATCTTCTCCGCGCAGTAGAGCTCGAGGAGCTTGCGTCGATCGTCGGAGAGTTTGGCGATCGTCGCGACGGGACTGGTCTCTCGGCGTCGACAGTGGCATTTTGACATTGCTCACAGCCAACTGCTTGCGAATGGCTTTTTGAAGTTGTTCGTCCTGGCCCAGAAGTGTATACGCGCATAGTCAGACCCTTAATTCACCACCCCGACGGTGATTCCAGGCTGAAACGTCCCACATTTTTGGGACTTGCAGCGACAAATGCTGCGCTCCGCACACACCTGTTGCTTACCCGAGCGTTCCGACTCTGTCCATAGCTTGGACGCCGAAGTTAGGTTACTCTCATGAAGGGCTTTGTTCATCGAAGGAACTGCTGCAAACGGAATAGGGCCGTCGCGTGGGAGGGGCAGATGAATAGTGATAACGCGAAAGCGAAGCACTACCTCGGCGTGAGGCTTGTGCTCTCGCTATCCGCTCTGTTGATTCTCGCGTTGTGCCCGGCCGCATCGGCTGCGTCGAGAATCGCGAAGCTCACGGTCACGTTCACTGCGGTGCCCGCGCCGAAAACGACACTTCGCGTTGCCGCACTTTCCTCGGTAGCCTGCACCTCGCGGCAATTCTGCGTCGCAGTTGGCCCGAACTACTCCGAAGTGACCGCCGAGAAGACAGTGAGTGCTCCCACCGTGATCGACCAGTTCAACGGGCGTGTCTGGACCAGGTCGAAGAGCCCGAGCCCCAGTGCGAAACTCAATATCCTGGAATCAGTATCGTGCTCGTCGTCGACATTCTGTTTGGCAGTAGGCGGCGACGAAGTCCGTGGCACCGAAGTGCCATTGACCGAGCGCTTCAACGGGCACTCGTGGTCCGTCGTCAGCAACTCCACGCTGTATCCCGGAACCCCCACGACGAGCATGACGATGTCACTCAGTAGCGTTTCCTGCGTGTCCGCCTCATTTTGTATGGCCGTCGGCACAGTAATTAGAGGTTCCTCGCAAAATGGCTTTTTATATTCCACTGTTCAAGGCCAATTCAACGGCTCGGTATGGACACGTTCGCCTGACTCTTATAACGGCCAATTGACCTCGGTTTCGTGCGTATCGAAGACCTCCTGTATCGCCGGCGGTCAAGGGCCGCCAGGCTCGGTGGTGGCATCTTTTGCCGACTTCAACGGCAAATCCTGGGGCGGCTTATTAAATTACAGTACGCCGTTTGGTAAATTGGGTCCCTCTGGCGCCTCCGGATCGGCCAGCGCAATTACGGGTGTGTCATGCGTTAAGGGGCTGTTTAGGGGGACCGTACCATCCGCCATGGGTCGCCTTTGCCTGGTTGAAGGATGGGGGCTTCCTAACGGGCGTTACACGCCGTTCGTTGGGTATGTGACACCGGCAAACGGGGCGCAACAGGAGAACCCGGTGACATTCGTGCACCACCCAGGCCTGAATCCAGTCGGGATGGCTTGCGTTTCGACTGGATGTGTCGTGATCGGCAAAGTCTCCAATGCCTCCTCGTCAGCGTTCGCCGCGGTTTTCGCTGGTGCGTGGTCGCTTAGACCAACGGCCGCACCACCAGGTGGCGAATTTATCGGCGTAGCTTGCGTGCGCACTTGGTGCGTAGCGGTTGGCACGGTAGGTAAGTCGTCGGAAGGCGCCCTAATTGAGCAGACGACGTAAGCATTTACGCCGTCTGCTCGATGGGCTCCTAGGTCAGGTCGAGGTTCGCGCCCGAACCCGGCGATTCGTGATGGCACAAAGGCCGTGTGGTTAGATCGACGGGGAGCAGTTGAGGACGACGTCGGTACGGCGGTCACGTCTCCGAAACCAGAGCATTCAAGCCACTAATCGCCAGTGCCTGGTGGCATTCCTGTCGCGTCGGGTCTCCAACGTGAAATGTCATGTTGCAGATTTTCCGGGACAGACGAACCCCAGAGACTAATCGTCCCTCCTCGGCTGGTAGTTCTTGGCGGGGTTAAGCGTGGCGACTTCAATCGGTCAGCGCAACGAGCTCGGCGAGTTTCTCCAATGGTGTCATATAGCCGAAGCTTAATGCCCCGGTTCACCCTCACGCGGTTCGAGTCACGCGGGATGCCCTATTAAGCGATCTGTGAACGGCAACTACGATTTATCGCGAGGTCTGGTCGAAGCGGCTGACTCTGAGGTCTACGGCCGGACTCGCCTTCGACCGTGCCAGATGGCAAGCGGTTTGATCTCGACAATCGGCAAACTCATCATGGGGGAGTACTCCTCGTTCGTGTAAACACCCGTCTCGACCTCGACCAGGTCGTTGGGACGGGCGCCGGCCTCTTGGAGTCCCGACCTGACTATCAGGATCCATCTTCTCTTCAACAGTTTGAAGGGCTCGTCCAGGCGAACCTCGACGTCGTAGCGCTTTCCCCGTTGCGTTTGCCGATCGAGTTCCTGCACGCAGAACGAAACCTGCCCGTCAAGTTGGATTGGCCGATTCCAGAAGATGGCAACGCATCGAGAGGTACTCCGTTGGAGTTACCACTCAGCGGAACTTAATCTGACAGGGCGAGTTTCGATGTATTTCACCTGGGTAAAGAACGTTGCACCTTAACCTTTCGTGACGACTCAATCTGCGGCATCTAAGGATGCGTAACAGCCAATGCGAGTCATGACTCTGCAAGGAGACAATTACCGCCCCTTTTCCTGAGTCCTAATGCTCTCTCGATTGACAGATCATAAATTGAAAGTATTCAAGTTCAACAGGATCAAATAGAACCACTGAATTGACCTCGCGTTCTACGGAGTCCATGACGATGAAATATGAAGTAAAGCAACCTCAGCCCAGTGTCGGCTGAGGTTGTTTTGCCCCACAAAATGCTCCACAAATCGCGTCGTGTGCAGTTTGCTCACGTCGTCTCTTGTTGTCTTTAGTCCTGGTCAAAGTGGTCTGTCGTCGCGTCGCGTAGTACGGTGAAAAGCGTATTAACACTTTCACACGGCTGAGGTC
>DATLSR010000016.1:0-143792 GCA_035533995.1 Acidimicrobiales bacterium
CCCGACGCCATCGCTCGAACCCTCGCGTCGTCAAACGAAAGATGTCCAACTACGGAGTAAAGCGACCCGAGCACACGAATCCCCCACGACCACCGGATCGAATTCCAACGATCGTGAACGCTTAAGTAAACGGTATTGCGCCTAATGAGAATGACACCATCAAGTAATCGCTTTAGGCGCTTTCGGCGATGTCTCCCTCTCCACTTATGAACTTTCATCGATGTCTCTCGAGACGTCCGCTCGTTGGACCACGGGGAACTGACAGTGTCGACTAAGGGTTGGTCCCAAAGAAGCCTCTCGTGTGATCTCTTCGAACAAGTCGATAAAGCTCGTCGTCGGGATCATCTTCGGACTTCAGCCAACGAATCAAGTTAGAAAAAATCACCGGCAAGAAGGCGGCGGCCGATATGAACCACATAACACCCGCGGTGAACTGCTGATCGGCCGACGGTGAAAGTCCTTGCCCGGCGACGTGCTGAAAGCCGCGGTACCACGGGTCCTGTGACATGGCCGTCAAGTACGCAAGGACCCACACCGTCCACATGGAAATGGCCGACACTCCAATGCGGTAGGGCCGGGTAGCACCCGGATGAAACGGCGACGCCTCTACCAAGTCAAGCCACAAGAAGACGCCCGCCAAGATGAGGGTCAATGACTCAATCGTCGAGAGCCACGGATGACGGATCAAAGCGTCAACAACAGGTGAGGACCGCCAGAAGATTGACTGTCCCACAAAGATGATGACCATAGTGACAACTTGACGGTGACCTATTCTCCTCGAACTTCGAATCGCGAAGCGATCAATCCTTCGCGGCTTCGACACCGCAACCGGCACTCCGTCACTGTCAATGCGAAGCTCGCTGCTAGGTGCCAGTCCTAGACAGCGCCATGAACCACCCGCAACCAACAAAAAGGGGACGACGATCGCGAAGCAGCAATACTGCGCGGCCTGAACAAACTCATAACTCTTCGTCCATGAAATTAACGGTGGGACCAGAAAAACAATCCAGAGAATGAAGCCCAACGCACACAGAACATTACGAACGCTCGATTGGATGTGCCCACTGGAGCCCTGAGGTACCTCTGAGCTCACTCGGAGGGTCGGCGCTGAAAGAACAACCAAACCCCCACGCCGAAGAGCGTACCCAGAAGAACGACCAAAGTCAGTACCTGAGGGCCAATAAAGGAATCAACACCTAGCATCACCACCACCTAGTCTCTAGAACTAATACTACGGACTGCTTGTTCACGTAAACTCACTCGATTTATTCGCATCTTAGAGTAGATAAAACATAGCGAATAGAAGAGTGCTAGCTAGAACAATGAAGCCCATGAAGTACGTCATCGACGCAACGTTGGCTCGGAACGACTGAGCGGAAGCATCCATCGAGAACAGTGGCCTAACGCCACCGATTTCCTTACTTAAGCGATAGGAACGGGCCAAATTGGTTTCGAGCCAGTACGTGACGATTGCTAAGGTGCCAATGTTCATCACCGAGTAACCAATGAACGTCGAGGCGTAGCCACTCGAGCCAGGGTAGAACGGCACGGCCGTAAACTCCCAGATCTGCAGAAAGATCGCTACCAGGCCCGCCAGCACCCCAATCCAACTCGCCACCTGCCAGTCCAACACACCACCGCTTCGAAGTCGTGAACGTCCCACGAAGGCCATCAGCGCGGCCAGCAATACCAAGGTGTAGATCGCCCATCCGAACGCCGTAGGCGCCGTTACGTGATCCGGTCGCCAGAGAAGTCCGTTATTGCTGGAGCGAAGATAGAAGTAACTAAAGACCAGCGACGCCACCATAAACGTGTACATCGCGATGAAAAGCCGACCGCCGCTCCAAATCGAGCCGATATGAGCGCGTAACTCAAACTCCACTTCCTCAGGTGTGTTGCTCATGCCTGAGGCGTCTTTTATCGTGTCGGTCATAACTCTGCTCTTCCCTTGCTACTCGGCCGAATCATAACCGGCGGTGGACGACGTACTCGTGTGGGACATTTCACTCTCATCATCACCAAAGTCTGCCAACTTAGGAGCTCCCACTTCGCTGTAGTGATACGGATCAGTCATGATTACCGGGATGCGATCGAAGTTGTGACGAGGAATAGGAGTGGCGGTCTGCCACTCGAGTCCCAGTGAGTCCCACGGATTCGCCGGAGACGGCTTCGGATTAATGAACTGAGTCCACATGACATTTGCAAGAAAAATCAAGAACGAAGCGCCAAGGAGAAAGGCACTGATCGACGAGAAGTCATTAAGTCCTTGCAAATTATGGGCGTAGGTGAAGACCCTTCGAGGTTGGCCGAGTAGGCCAATGATGAACATTGGAAAAAACGTCAAGTTGAAAAACACGAACATCATCCAAAAGTGCCACAGGCCCAGTTTCTTACTCATGGAGCGACCCGTCATCTTGGGCAGCCAGAAGTAGAGGCCCGCAAAGAACGCGAAGATCAAACCACCCATGATCGTGTAATGGAAGTGCGAAAGCACGAAGAAGCCGCCGTGAACCGTCACGTTGACCGGTACATCGGAGAGGAACACCCCGGACACGCCGCCGATCAAGAAGTTAAAGTACACGGCCATACAAAAGAGCATCGGGACTTCGTATCTGATCTTTGCCTTATAGAGCGTTCCCATCCCAACTAAGAAGATGAAACCCGTCGGAATTGAAATCAACTCCGTCGTGAGCATAAAGAGAGGGCGCATATCGGGGTCGATGCCACTTTGGAACAAGTGGTGTTGCCATACGAAGAACGACAGAAGTGCCACACCGATCATGCCGGCTGCGGCCACACGATATCCAAAGAGTGGTTTTCTTGTAAAGACGGGAATGATTTCACCGACTATGCCAAAGCCGGGCAGCGCCATTATGTAGACCTCGGGGTGGCCGAAGAACCAGAACAGGTTCTCCCAGAGGAACGAACTGCCCCCGTGTTCGTTGACGTAGAAGGCCGTTTGCACGGTCTTATCAAGAATCCCGAAGAGTCCCGCCGAGAAGAGGACCGGCGTCGCGAGTGTCAATAGTGCCGCCGTAGAGATGATTCCCCACACAAACACCGGCACTCGACTCCACGTCATACCCGGCGCGCGATAGTTAATCACCGTAATCATGAGGTTAAATCCGGCTGTCATCATACCGATACCAATAATCGCGAAGCCGAACAGATAGGAAATCATTCCTGGACCCGCTTGGGTCTGAAGGGGCGCGTAGCCCGTCCATCCAGTTGGAAATCCACCGTAGGGAAGCGCCGAGAAAATTACCACGTAACCAATCAGGAAGGTCCAGAAACTGAATGCCTCAATTCGTGGAAACGCCATTCGACGAGCGCCGATCATGAGTGGCACAAAGTAGTTGCCGAGAGGTCCGACGACTACTGAAGTGGCCATCATCATCATGATTGTGCCGTGTTCACTAACGATCTTGATATACGTATCAGCACTAAAGACGTGCACGGTCGGATTCAGCAGTTCCGTACGAATCGCCATCGCCAGCAGTCCGCCGGTGAAGAAGAAGAGGAGTACGCCGACGACGTACTGGAGGCCAACAATCTTATGATCCAAGTTAAAGCGGAAGTACTTGCTCCATCCGGTGTATTCCACTTCGTGGGAGGCTTCACGACCAACGAGCTTCATCAGTGGATAGTTCAGCGCTCCGATGCCGAGCATCCACCCCAACACCATGAAGAGCAGGGCCAGTAAATCGGCAATCGAGCTTTGACCGCTGTTGGCAATGTAGGGATACCCACTCGCGAGGTAGTTTCCAAGCCAGTGGCCGAAAATGTAGCCCAGGAAACCTCCGACGATGGCGGTGCCGAGGTGTTGGCTCAACCAACCTTGCCCCCATCTTGATTCCTTGATCGCGACGGGAGCTACCGAACCGATATCTCCAAGCTCCGTATGCGATTCTGCGCTTATTGTCATCGCGCGATCTCCGTTTCTTTCTTTTCCACATCTCGGGCAAAACGCCAGGCGCGATTCATCATGAAGGCTGCTTCGAGCCGTACGTCTCGACGGCACTGTACGGAGTTAAGTTTCCATCTGGGTAGTATCCCCCAGACGCCCCATTCGCGTCAGGAGTGTAAGTCCACGCGAACGGCGGCAAGTACTGAGTGTTTTGAGCGTTCGCCGCTTCCGTCTTGGTCGCCCACGCCATGAACGCCGACTGCGAAAGCACACTGCCAGAGTTGAACATCGCGCCGTGCCATATTCCACACAACTCACTACAGCGAACCTCGAAGCTACCCAGTTGTTCGGTCTTGGTGAACGCCACGTTATTCTCCATGGGGTTTGCGTCCGCTTTCACTTCCAATTGGTACGCCCAAAAACTGTGAATCACGTCCAGGGACGTCACGTCAAAAGCAATATTCGTATTATTCGGAAGTATCAACTCAGGTGACTCGAATCCTCCAAAAGTTGGATAACGGTACGTAAACTTCCACTGTTGTGCGATGACCTGCACCGGAAGAACGTCGTTGCTATTGGGCGCCCAGGTACCCGACCCGGCGAGCGCCGCGGTCTCCGCCTTAACAGCACCAGCTGGTTGCCAGATAGGGTTCGGACCCTCACCGCCGCCGGAACCTTTACCCACGACGACTTCCACCGTTCCGTACACCGCGAGGAGCAGCACGACGACCGTCGTGATGGTGATCCACGAAACCTGCAACTTTCGATTCTCTGCGGCCTTGGGTCCGCCCACTGACTCTGGAACGCCCGCCTTGCCCGAGCGCCAGTTGAGTACGGCGTAGAGCATGTACTCCCAAATCCCAATTAGCACCGGCCACGCCACGAGAAAGAGAACGTTGAAGTCGAACTGATTGGCCTTGGCCGTCGACGTCATGCGCCCCGGTGGCACGTGAGGTCCCACAAGAAACCAGTACAACAGGTCGCCAACTATGGAAAGGACGATCCAAATGAGTGTTATTCGTCGAAGGTGATTGACGTCGTTACTCGTTGAGTTCTGCGAGGTTGTCACTATTGCACCACTTCCACTTCGCCACCCATGTAGTTCTGTGTTGACATCGCTCCTCCGTTGCCGTACAAGTATCCCAACGCACATGGCACAAAGCACTGCCAGTTGTAACTTCCAGGGCCCGGGGTCATGAAACTAAATGTCTCGGTGTTGTGAGGTGCACTGGTGTGGCAGGGGGCGACGCCACACAGCGTGGCACTCCCGATGACGCCGACCATGGGCACGCTCAAATTAAATTGTGGTATGGCAAACGTATGACCTACGCCGTTGCCGGTGTTTGAATTATAGACACTGAAGGTCTTCCCGTTAAGTGTTGCGGTGCCGCCAACGGTACCTTGGACTTGGCCCCACTCTTGATTACGTAGGGGACTGCCCGAGTCGTACTGATACACCGTCATGTGAATCAATGTGTGGGCAGGGAGTTGCCACGACGTGTCGTGCAACCACTTACCGGTTGTTGGATTCTTGACGAGATACGACACCCACGTTGGGTGTGCGCCAAAGCCAATCGAACCTACGGTCTCTACCGTCAGATTCACGGGCTGACCTTTGGCTTGCGCGTTCACGAAATTAACGACGCCGCCTGGTACGCCCGGTGTGAGGAACGACGCAACCGCCCAGACCACAAGACCCACCGCAACCAAAAAAAGTCCCAGGACGGTGCCGAGCCTGCCTCCCTTTGTCATTTCCACCCCGTTCGAAATTTGTGCATTAACGAAACCTGATGAAACAATAGCCACTGCCGTCACTAATGTGAAGACTAATGAGCCAAAATCTGAGAAAAAATTTCACAATTCATTTAGGTTTGGTCCTAGCGGAAATTCTCTGTATTTCTGCATTTTCTATTGAATTACTTCGCGCACTGTCCGGTAATGAGTTGTCGTGGGCGTACGTGTTCGAGTGGCCCTTGTTCGCAGGCTACGCAATCTACATGTGGCGAAAGCTTCTTAACGACGAGGGGGCCCCTATTACGGTGGGTGACCGACCGAGTGAACCCCTGAATGATGAGTCCCTAACAATCTATAACGACTACCTTCGAAACGTACACCAAAACTGACCGACCGCTCGTCTGCTCCCTAATGAACACCCTGGCTCGCTAGCAGGCCTTTCAACTCCGACACGGCAGAGGCCGCGCCCGCCTTGTTATCAAGAGGGTCGTCAGGAATAATCCAGCGCAATTCGCCACTGGGCGTAATGATGAACATGAAGTCCGAATGGATGCTCATCTTGTCCGTTGGTCGCATCGTCACACCGACACCGTAGCGAGCCCATACTTTTTGGACGCTGGCTAGCTTTCCGGTGACGAAGTAGAAGTTCTTCACGTGGGCGAGCCCCCGAATAGCGATGAAGTGTCGAAGGTCGGAAATTTTCTCGTGGTACGGATCGGCGGCTACCGCCACGATGTCGATTTTGGCGTTCGGTGATAGTTCAGATCGAACTTGTTCGAGTTGTTTTGCCAACAAGGGACAGTCGGTCCAACAGTGCGGATCGAGAAACGTCAAAAGGGTGACGTGCGAAGGGTGCTCGCCGAGCGTGTAGGTCTTGTTGAACTGGTCGGTCAGCGTAAAGTGATCGGCCTTGCCCGAAACCTGCGTGGCGGTGCCATTATGCGCCTCGTAAAGAGTGTTCTCGGCACCGGCGAACGTAGAGCCGGTCATCAGGATTGAGGAGAAGAGAATCATCGCCGAGGCGAAGACGGCGACGACGGCCCCCGCACTGTTCGTGATCTCAACGGGTAATCGCCGCTTTCGCGCTCCGAGGGAGCGAAGTCTCGGCGTCGCGCACCCGGCGAGCACCGCGAGGGGAACGAGGGAATTGATGTCCGTCGCGACACCACCGAAGATTGCCGTGTCCTCAGAGACGATCCAAAAGAACACGCACCCCACCGCCAACGTCCACATCGGCCAATTCCATCCACGCGCGACTGACATCCATATTCCGACGGCGCACACGAGCAGCCACAGAATGACGATCAAGTTGAAACCTCCGCCCATGACGCCAGCGAGAGTGCCTACTTTTCGAACGACGAACGAAAGCCAGTGAGGTTGGCCAATTTTGGCCATCGTCGCCGACATGGTCGTCAACGCGTTGCCGTTACCGCCGTGCCAGAACTCTCCCGAAGGAAGACATTGGAGAACGACCCCGACGAGGAGCAGGACGCTCAAGGCTCGCCGCGTGACGACAGAGAAAAGACGCTGAAAGGTCTCGGGTCGCACGGTCAGCCACACGCCGGCGGCCACGTAGAAAAAGGTTGCACCGGGCCAGCCAAAGAGGAGCGAGCCGCCCGAGACGAAGATCCCGCCCGCGCCGTTACCGATGAACCAGATCAAGCCCGCCCACACGACCGACACCGCCGCGGCGACTCGACCAAAGGGTCCCTTGGACACCAGTAACGCGAGACCCAGGCCAATCTGCCACCACGCCACGGCCACCGCCAGGGCAATCGGATGACTATTCCAGAGGAATATCCCGTGCGTCATGAGATCGTGGAGCCACGACGGCGTACCGGCGGTCGCGGGCGCCAACACGTTGTTCGCGAGGCCGAGGGGCATCGAGACTTGAAACTGCAAGATTCCATCGAAGAGCCACATAGCGCCAAAGGCCCAGCGAAGATACGTGCGCGCGCGTGGCTCGCCGAGCCCAGTAGTTGAGAGATTGAAGCGCAAGATGACGCGTGTCAACACCACTACGGCCATCACCGTCATCGCAATCAGCGTGATCCACAAGAGCCCCGTGACGAAGAGCGAGTGACGAAAGAGAGTGACGACGAGCTCGTTGGTCAGATCAATTGACTGTTGTCTCATGCCCGGCACGAAGCAACTCCTTTAATAGTCGGTGGTGTTTTACCTTAGGTCGTTGACGCAGGCACTTAAGACGCCGTTAACGAACGACGCCGAGCCTTCCGTTGAATAAATTTTCGCCAGTTCGACCGCTTCGTCGAGCACCACGGCAGTGGGTGGAGGGTCGTCGAGCATCAGTTCAGCGAGAGCCAACGTCATCACTAGACGGTCGATGATCGCCAAACGATCCAAGGTCCACTCGAGTGAGTTTCGCTCGATGATCTCGTCAATGCGCTCGCGATGCTGCTCGGCCGACTCCAGTATGGTCACCGTGTAGGCGTCGGGTGCGACCGACTGCTCGACCAGTATCTCGCTCAACGATCGACTCTTAGCGCTCGCTTCGTACGACAGTTCCAAAGCTCGTTCGCGGGCTTGATGACGATGGCGGCCGAGTTCGCTCACCCTACGCTCGGGTCATGTACTCGCCGGTGCGCGTGTCGACCTTGATGAGTTCACCAGGACCAACGAACAGTGGTACTTGAACCACGTAGCCCGTTTCGAGCGTGGCGGGCTTGCGCGCGCCCGACACTCGGTCGCCCTGAACGCCAGGCTCGGTCTCGGCAATCGTGAGTTCGACCGACGCGGGCAGTTCGACCCCGATGATCTCATCGTTGTACGAGATCAACATGGCCTTTCCGGTTTCTTTCAAAAAGTTCGTGGTCTCGCCCAGACTCTTAGAAGAGACGGGCACTTGGTCGTAGCTCGACTGATCCATGAAGATGTAGTCGTCGCCGTCGCGATAGAGGTACTGCGTGTCGCGCTTGTCGATGATGGCTTGCTCTAAGCGTTCGTCGGCGCGATACGTTCGCTCAATAACGGCGCCCGTGCGCGCGTTGCGCAGTTTGGTGCGCACGAAGGCGCCGCCCTTACCGGGCTTGACGTGTTGGAACTCTATGACGGAAAAGAGCCCTTCGTCGATCTTGAGGGTGATGCCGTTTTTGATGTCAGAAGTAGATATTGCGGCCATGGGCCTAGTTGCCTTTCGCGATTCGTGCGCAACCCAGTCTAGGCAACGACGTCGAGTGGGTGAACTAGGACGCGTCGAGCAAGCGACGAACGGCTTCGAACGCGAGGTCGTAACTCAACACGCCAAAGCCCGCGATGGACCCACTGACGGAGCCCGCGAGCGTGCTGAGGTGACGGAACGGTTCTCGGGCCGCCGGGTTTGAGAGGTGCACTTCCACCTTGGGACCATTGAAGGTCGCCAACGCGTCGGCGAGGGCCCACGACGAATGCGTCAACGCCCCCGCGTTCAGTACCAGAGCCACGGATGTTTCGCGCGCGTCGCGAACTGCCTCGATTAAGTCACCCTCAAAGTTTGATTGAACGTGTCGGACGTTGTAACCAGCGTGCTTCGCGAGATCGCTAAAGCGATCGACGTGTTGCGCCAAGGTGGTGGTCCCGTAGATCTCGGGATTTCGAGTTCCCAATTGGTCGAGATTTGGGCCCGACAACAGCAGTATTTCGTCACTCATAGTTCTCCTCGGAAACGCTCAAGTACGTCGCGGACAGTCGATGGATCGATTCCCGGCACCAACGTAAATCCATCGGGACTCGGCAATATGAAGCTGAGATCGTGGTGAGACTTTTTATCGTGTCGCATCGCTTCGAGCAGTTCGTCGGTGTCGGCGTCACTGGGTAGACGTCGCACGAGACCCAGTTCACGAAGGACCGCGTCGTGGTTCGCTATGACGCCCACGTCCACGAGACCGAGTTCGTGGGCAAGACGCACCGCGAAGGCGAGACCAATCGCCACCGCTTCGCCGTGGCGCAGCGAATCGGGGTCGTGGCGAAGCGAAAGTTTTTCGAGGGCGTGCGCGAGGGTGTGTCCGTAGTTCAAGAGAACTCGTTGGCCACCTTCACGTTCGTCACCTGACACCACCGACGCCTTCAGGCGAATCGACATTTCCACCAAGTCCGTTAAGGATGTGGTGGGGAGATCTCGCGCGGCGCGACTCTCGAGGAGCCAACACTTGGCCACTTCGCCGAGCCCGCTGAGTCGTTCGCGTTCGGGCAACGTCGCGAGCACGCCGGTGTCACAGAGCACTCCGAGAGGCTGGTAAAAGGCGCCTACCAAGTTCTTCCCCGCGGCGAGGTTGACTCCGGTCTTTCCGCCAATAGCGGCGTCGACCTGGCCCACGAGCGAGGTCGGGATCTGCACCAACGCGACACCGCGCAAGTAGACCGCCGCCGCGAAACCCGCGAGGTCCGTGACGGCCCCGCCACCTACGCCCACGACGACGTCGTCGCGGGAAAGTTGCAAGTTCGCGAGGGATTCGAGCAGGGTTTCGGTCGCCGAAAGCGTCTTCGCCGACTCGCCTTCGGGTACGAGAAGCACCGTCTGGTCTCGCCCACTGTCCACGTCAAACCAAGGCCGCGCCGCGAGCGAAGCCGACGTCACGAGTGCCACGCTCTTCGCGCGCGGCGCGCGCGCGTCTAGTAGTGCGGAGAGTTCGTGGCGTGCCCCGTCAACGACGACGACGTCGTAACTTCGCTCGTCCAGTTCTACGCGCACTTTCACGGAGCCACTCTTTCGGCTTCAACGAGGATCCTTCGTAACACTTCATCGCTCGATCCTGAGGCGTCGACACGAACGCGCGATACGGCCTCGTACCAACCTTCTCGCTCGGCTCGGAGCCTCGCGAGACCTTGGCGGTGATCTACTCCAAGAAGTGGGCGCTCGCCGTCGCGCACGCGCGACAAGAGTGTTTCGTCATCACTATCGAGCCAGAACACGATGGACGTCGCCAAGAGATCGCGCGCTGCGCTCGTCGTCACGACGCCAGCACCCGTCGCCACGACCGCGTCACTCGATAGGGCCGCACGTAATGCGTCGAGCTCACGTGCGCGAAAGTCGGTTTCACCCTCCTCGCGAAGAAAGTCCGCCGGCGCCATGCCAACCTGCTCGCCAATGACGTCGTCGGTGTCGATCGCGTCACAACGCCAGTACGCAGCGAGCGCGCGGGCCGTCGTGGTCTTGCCAACGCCCGGCAGGCCCACCAAGACGAGACGGGCCACGATCAGTCGGAACGCGCGGCCGAGGCCGTTGAGCCCAAGTGGGCCACGTAGCCCGCGTGGTTACGGGTGAACTCTTCGACCGAGTCACCGCCAAACTTTCGCAGCGCTTCGTTGGCGAGCACCAGCGACATCATGGCTTCTCCCACGACGCCCAAAGCCGGCACGGCGGTGACGTCGGTGCGTTCCTTAAACGAGACCGTCGACTCGCCCGTGGCGACGTCGACCGTCTCCAGTACTGGTCGATTCAATGTTGCCAGAGGCTTCATCGCAACTTTGGCGATAATCGGTGCGCCCGAAGAGATACCGCCCTCGAGACCACCGGCGTGATCGCTGCGCCGCACGTAACCACCGCCTCGTGTGAAGCCCTGATCGATCGCGATGGCGTCGTGTGAGACACTGCCCCGCTGACCGGCCTGGGTCATGCCGTCACCGATTTCGACGGCCTTAACGGCTTGAATACTCATCAACGCACCAGCCAAGAGCCCGTCGAGCTTTCGGTCCCAATGGACGTGGCTGCCGAGACCCACCGGCACGCCGTAGGCAATGACTTCGACGATGCCCCCTAGTGAGTCGCCCTCTTTAGCGGCGGCCTTGATCTCGGCGATCATCGCCGCCTCGCTCGCGGCGTCGAAGCAACGCACTTCACTTTCGTCGACGATGGTGAGATCACCGGGCAACGGCCGCACGCCTTCGGGCGTTGTCGCGGTACCGATGCGAATCACGTGACTCAGCACGTCAACGCCCAGCGTGGCGAGCAAAAGCTTGGCCAAGTGGCCCGCGACGACGCGCGCCGCGGTTTCGCGCGCGCTGGCCCGCTCGAGTACGTCGCGAGCATCGTCAAAAGAGTACTTCTGCATTCCCGCTAGATCAGCGTGACCGGGACGAGGGGCCGTGAGTTTCTTAGCCGGCGTGCCCGGCGCGGCCGACATCTCTGCTTCCCACTTGGGCCATTCAGAGTTCAAGATCTCGACCGAAACCGGTGAACCGAGGGTGCGGCCATGGCGCACGCCACCGAGGAGACGCAGTTCGTCGCGCTCAAAACGCATGCGTGGCCCCCGGCCATAACCCAGGCGCCGACGCGCGAGTTCACTGGCCATGTCTTCTTCACGTACGTCGAGTCCGGCCGGCAGACCCTCGACGATAACGCTCAGTGAGCGACCGTGACTTTCACCGGCGGTGAGGAAGCGCAACATTGTTCAATTCTAGGGTGAACGGTTCCCTTAGCAATTATTCAGGTGCGTAGAAGGGGTTGACGCCCGACGCGTGGTCGGTGACGTCTTGCACACTCACGAGTTCGGGAATCGCCTCGCGCAACATGGTCTCAATGCCTTGGGTCAACGTCATTCGACTCATGGCGCAACCTTGGCATCCACCCGAAAGCTTGACGTAGGCGGTCTTCTTTGCTTCGTCGAGTGCGATCAGGTCAGCTCGTCCACCGTGTGAAGCGATGGAGGGATTGACCTGCTCTTCGAGCACGGTCACGGCGAGAACGGCCAACGGGCTATCGATGCCGAGGGCCAGAATGTCCGCTGGCACCCCCGGATTGCTCTCTTCGGGCGAGGGACTGTTGGGGTTCACGAGCACCAAGCCGCCGCCGCCTTCACTCGCGAACTCCAGACGGCTGCCGCGTAGACGCTCAACGCTGGCGGCCGGAATAACGATGGTTACTTCACCGTCACGTCCAATGGCCGCGTCGCTGGGCGCCAGATTCAACTCAGAGAAGTACAGGTCGTAGGCGTAACCCGCGCCGCGGGTTCCCGTTACCTCAACCCAGAGCGCCAATGACTCACTCGGTGCTTCGTTGTTCAACGCGTCGATCACGACGTTACGAGCCTCGTCGGTGAGCGTGAGGACGTCAAAGGTATCGATCGAAGTCATGAGCAAAGTCTAGAGGTGACCCGAGGAACCCGTCACGCCAACTAAGTTTTCTTCGTGACTGCTATTCCAAGTGACGCCCACGAGTGGGTGAGTTTTGAAGACACCAAACGCGAACGGACGTGGATGTTCGACACCACGTTTCTCGAGAGTAACTGGACCTGCATCTTTGGCAATGGCTGCCAGGGCGTACTCACTGGTCCCACGCCCGAACTCGTTCAGGGATGTTGCAGTTACGGGGCGCACTTTGTCGACGAGAAAGATTGCCGCCGCGTCGAAAAGGCCGCCAAACGCCTAAGTGACGATCAGTGGCAGTTCAAAAGCAAAGGAAAATCAGGCACCACCCGCGTCAAGAGAAACGGCGAGATCGTCACTCGACTCGTCCAAGATGCTTGCATTTTCCTAAATCGTCCCGACTTTCCCCGCGGTCCGGGATGTGCGCTCCACGTCATGGCGATCGACAACAACGAGAGCTACATTCCGCTCAAACCCGAAGTCTGCTGGCAGCTCCCGCTACGGCGCGACGACGAAGTCGAAGATGACGGACACGTCATTACGCGTATCGGTCAATGGAACCGACGCGATTGGGGCGCCGGTGGGGCGGAGTTTCATTGGTGGTGCACGGAGTCGGCGTCAGCCTTCGTTGGCAAGACGCGCGTCGTTGACTCAATGCAAGAAGAACTGACGGCAATGGTTGGTGCAACGGTCTACGACCGACTGCGCGCGTACCTCGATAATCGAGCAACGCAACCAAAGGGCACGCGACTCGCCCATCCCGTACTGCGCAAAAGGACCTAGCCCTCAGCGGCGAGGGGGTCCTCTTCGGTGAAGACCGTGCGAGGTAGCGAACCAAGAATCTCGTCGAAACGATCCTCTTCGGCCATGCACCACTGCGCGTGAATATCCTCGGGTGCGGCTCCGCACTCGACGCAGGTAGTAGCTCGAGGACCGGTAGAGCGCTTGAGTTCACGCGCTTCTACAAAACGACGATGGCGACCCTTTTTCACGTCAACTCCTCACTGGCCGCAGGCCACTACCTGGCGGCGACCACAACCCCACAACACTGAGTTGAGTGTCCATACTACCAACTCAATCTCGCCACGTACCCTCTAGCATTTGCCTGTGAGCCCAGCCTTTGACCCCAACGAAATGATCCATCGCTTTCGAGAGCGCGCCGACGCCGTCAAGCGTCGAAGCGTCCCTCCGGTCGAGGGACCAGAGCGGCTGCTCTTCATCGACGCCGCGAATTTGGACTTTCAGGACTTCGCCATGCTCGGCGACGCGACGGCCACGCTGAAAGACGGCATCTTGCACCTCGAGATCGACCTGCGTCCACCGAGCTAGGGCGTCGAGACACTCGCAATTCTCGCCGACGCTTCGGAGAGTTCGCCCAGGCCCGACGCCAACGACTTCAGAGCCTTCGTACGTACGCTCGTGCTCGACGACGCGTTATAACACTCGTTCGCGCCCGCGCCAAGGTTCGTGTAGGCGTTGGAGAGCAGCGTCGTGGCTCGGTCGTCGGACGTGGGCAGCGACGCGTTAGCCGACTCAACGTCGATGAGTAACACGCCACAGACCGTATGTAAATCGGCGTCCGACGTCGATGAATTCTCCAGCGCACTCGCCGCGTGCTGGGCGTCCTTCGAGACGACCTTCGAGCTCGAGAGGAAACCGCTTTGCACGACCCACGACGTCATGGCTTTGGATCCACTGATTGATCCACACGCGCCGAGGAGAAGCCCGACGACGAGTAGGACTCCAACAAATCGAATCACGCGACGACCACGAGGTGCAGCTGGCGCTTGCCCCTGCGCACGACCAAGTAGCGCCCGTGTAACGCGTCGTCGAGGCCGACGCGGGAGTTCACGTCGAGGCGGACGTTGTTCACCGAGACGCCGCCTTGTTCGAGGAAGCGACGCGCTTCGCCGTTGGACTTCGCCAATTCACACGTAACAAGAAGTTCCACGGGATCCACGCCAGCCGCGAGTTCTCCGCGCGACCACGTCGACGACGGTGCGTCAGCGACAACCTCGAGCAGGGTCGCTTCGTCGAGTTCGCGTATTGCTTCAGAGAACAACGCCTCGCCAGCGCGCTCGGCTTTGGCCGCAGCCAGGGCCCCGTGCACCATAGTCACGACCTCATTGGCCAACGCGCGCTGGCCCCGCCGCTCTTGGGGCATCGTCTTCGTCGACTCATCGAGCGAAAGGATCGTCTCGTGATCAAGGAACGTGAAAAAGCGCAACAACGATGGGGTCGTTTCGTCGTCACTATTGAGCAAGAACTGGTAGAGCGCGAATGGAGAGGTACGTTCGGCGTCCAGCCACACGTTCTCGTTGCCGCCTTCTGACTTACCGAACTTGCGACCGTCGGCTCGAAGCAACAGGGGCGTCGTCAGTCCGTCCGCCGCGTTGCCGGTGACCTTTCGAACGAGTTCGGTGCCCATGGTGATGTTCCCCCACTGATCCGATCCGCCGAGTTGCAGCGTGCAGCCGTGGTCGATATTTAGACGCAAAAAGTCGTAGGCCTGTAGGAGCATGTAGGAAAACTCAGTGAATGAGAGTCCGACGTCGTCGCGATCGAGACGGCTCTTGACGGACTCTTTGGCCATCATCTGATTAACGGTGAAGTGTTTGCCCACGTCTCGCAGAAAATCGGTGAGCGGCACCGTCGTCAACCACTGGGCGTTGTTGAGCAGTTTCGCCTGCGCCGCACCGGCACTCGGGGAAAAGTCGAGAAACCGCTCCATTTGGCCGCGAATGCCCGCGACGTTGGCATCGAGCATTTCGCGAGAGAGCAACGGGCGCTCCATGTCTTTAAAACTCGGGTCGCCGATGAGTCCGGTGCCACCACCCGCGAGAGCGATCGGACAGTTGCCCGCTAGTTGTAGTCGACGTAAATGACAGAGCTGGAGAAGATTTCCGAGGTGTAACGACGGCGCGGTGGGATCGAAACCGATGTACGCCGTGACCGAGCCCGCGTTCAGACGATCGAAGATTCCCTCGTCGGTCGTCTGGTGGATTAGTCCGCGAAAACGCCAGTCATCGTGAAGATTCATGAAGGGAGTCTACGAGACTCGTTCTCTAGATCAGAGAGTTGGTCGACGGGAGGTTCACTTGGAGCCACAACACGAACGAGTGCCACCACCCTGTCACTTCGCACACCCCTATACCAATGAGCAACACCCCGCCGATAGTGCCGATAACTCTCGAATGACGTCGGAACCAGGTCGAGGCCGTGGCCATCCACTCGGTGGCGAGCGCGGCCACCACGAACGGGATACCGAGACCGAGACAGTAAAAGAACGCGAGTATTGATCCGTGTAGCGCGCTCGCGTCTGATGATTGCGCAGCGAGGACGAGAATTGTGGAGAGCGTGGGTCCAATGCACGGTATCCAACCCAGACCAAAGGTGAAACCCAGCGCCGCAGCACCGAGAATCGAGACGCGAGGGAGTCGATGCACCCGTCGCTCACGGTGTAACCACGACGAGGGCCACCAGCCGGCGAAGAAGAACCCCAACGCGATCGTCACGACGCCAAAGATGACTTCTAGGAGCCGCTGGTGTGCGTCGAACTCTTTACCGAGTCCACCAAAGAGCGCACCAAAACTCACAAAGACAAACGAAAACCCCAAAACGAAGGCTACGGAACCGACGAAGGCGCGGCCGCGACCCGAACGCCCCTCTAACCGTCCGGCAGCGCCAGTAAGAAAGGCGACGTAGCCCGGCAGTAAGGGCAACACGCACGGAGAGAGGAACGAGACAAAGCCGGCCGCGATGGCGAGCGGAATCGCGGCTATGAGCGATGCCGGCAGTGTTGCGATCACACCGTACTCCCAGAGAGGAGCTTCGACACCTCTGAGTTCCACGCCTCATGGATCGTTACGTTCTCGCCGCGCGAGGGCACCTTGGCAACAATCACGCTGAGTCCCATTGACCCAAGGCCCGATTCCAAGGCCTTGTTAAGTTCAACGAGTGTCGTCACGGTAGAAGCGGCGTGACCAAACGCCTTCGCGACGACTTCGAGGTCGTGGGGACGCGGTGTGCCAAAGAGTTTCTCGAACCGCTCGTGGTCGAGCGCCATCGCCTGGGGCAAGAACGAGAAGATGCCACCGCCTCGATTGTCCATCACCACGAGCACGCACGTTCCACCCGCGTCGCCGAGGCCATCGACGAGAGCCGAGACGTCGTGCAACATCGTGAGGTCCCCCACGAGACCAATCGCCTTGGAGCCCGCGGCCACACCGAGCGTGGTGGAGACAACACCGTCGATGCCGTTCACGCCCCGATTAGCGAAGGTGACGCTACGACGCGACTCGCTCCACCACTCCACGTCGCGCACCGGCATCGACGAACCGACGACCAGTGGGACCTTCGACGCGTTACTTGCGGCCACGACGGCTCGAGCGACGAGGGGCTCGTTGAGGGCACCTCCCTTCTCGTCGAACGCCGCGAGTTTCTTCGACACCTTTATCGACGCGTTGAGCCACGTGGCCACGTAGTCACCGTGACCAACCAAGGCGGCGTACGCCGCGTGCGGATGTCCGACGTAGGCCTCACTAATCAGGTGATCAGGGTCGGCGACGAAGCCGCCACCACTTAGGCTCACGGTTCGAACGCCCCAGAGACGGAGTTGCTCGGCGAGAACTTTCGACGCGGGGATTCCGCCCATCCGAACGACCAATTCCGGACGCGCGCGCGCAACAAAATCACTCGAGCGAAGGAGCGCGTCGAAGTACGACAATGATCCCTGCGCGGTCGCGTCACCCAGGACCACCCACTGAAGCGAACGGCACTCGGCGATCATCTCCGCGGTCACGCCTTGGCCCACCACGCACAAGACCGCCGATCCTTCAACGTTCAATGTTGCGGTCTCTGGGAGATCCACCGCGTTCTCCCGACGAGGTGGTTCAACTTTTTCGCGCTCAGGTAGTTCGAGGGCTTCGACCACGAGTGGTTCCACGAAGGCCGCGTTCAAGTGAACGGGGCCGACGGGCGTCGATCCGCCAATCGACAGATTCCAAAGGCGTGTCGCGAGCGGGCGCCATGAGCTGGCCATCTCACTTCGCGTCACACCGGGCTCTTCGAAGTGGCGCACCATCGTGCCATAGAGATGCGCCTGTTCGATGGTCTGGGGCGCACCGACCCCGTGAAGCTCTGGCGGGCGATCGGCCGTCACGATGATCAAGGGCACGAAAGCGAGATCGGCCTCAGCGACGCACGCGTGCAGTTCAGCGGCCGCGGTGCCACTCGTCACGACAACCACCACTGGAAGATTGGTGATGAGCGCTCGGCCGAGGGCGAAGAAACCAGCACTTCGTTCGTCGAGGCGTACGTGCAGCGTGAGTTCACCGCGTTCGCTGGCGGCCAGGGCGAGTGGCGTGGAGCGAGAACCGGGCGAAAGAACGACGTCACGCAGGCCCAGGTGAATCCACTCGTCAAAGAGCGTCGCCGTGAACGTGGCCTGGGCCACGCTGGGGCTCGGTACGCTACCTGACAATGTCGCTCCTTGGTTTACAACGTGATGGTTCGGGACCGGTCCTGGTGTGGCTGCACGGCTTCACCCAGACCAGGGACTCCGCTCATGAGTTTCGTTCCATTCTGACAGGAACGTATGAGGTCCTCAGCATCGACCTGCCAGGCCACGGCGAAAACGCCTCAATCGCCGCCTCACTGGACGACACCGCGGACTTACTCGCCGACGTTCTTCCTAACGAGCCCTTCATCATGGGCGGGTACTCCTTCGGTGGACGAGTGGCGCTGCACTTTGCTCTGCGACACCGCGCGCGACTTTCGGGCCTCGTGTTGCTGAGCGCCACGCTCGGTATTCGCGACGAGGTCGAGCGCGCCGCTCGTAGGTATCGCGACGACGCTCTCGCGCGGCACATCGAAGAGATCGGCGCCCAGGCGTTCTTAGATGAGTGGCTCGCCCAACCGATGTTCACCGCTCTGGCGCCTGACCCTCTCGAGCGAGCGGCGCGCAGCCACGACGCTAAGGGTCTCGCGGACTCGCTACGCTTCGCCGGCACTGGTACCCAGACCTTCCTCGGCGATCGGGCAAGAGAACTCGACGTCGCGGCACTCGTCGTGGCGGGAGCACACGACCAGAAGTTTCTCGCCGAGGCCGAGCTCTTAGAAGACACGTTGGTGAATGCCACGATGCACACCGTCGCGAACGCTGGTCACGCTGCGCACCTCGAACGACCTCAGTTGTTCGCCGAACTCCTGAGCCGGTTAACCCCAGTAGCGATTGAGGCCCAACAGGACCACGAGTAGCGCACCAATCTGGAGTTGCGTGCGCGCCGAATGGATCAGCAACGCCACGAGTTCACGGCCGCGTCGCCGAGAGAAGGCAGTGCGAAGTCCCGGTACGTAGAGAAGAATCGCCGCGACGCCCGCCAGGAGTTCTCGAGCGCCGACCACTCCCACCACGACGCCCACCACGCAAGCAACGTAGAGCCACTTACTTCGTTCTCGACCCAGTCGTGCCGCTAACGTCTTTTTGCCCGACGCCCGATCACCGTCGATGTCGCGCATGTTGTTGGCCTCTAAGAGAGCACAGGCCATCGAGCCCGCAGCCACCCCGAGCCACCACGAGCGCGAGGGAATCGTCAAGTGCTGGGCGTAGGTCGATCCCACGGTGGCGACCAAGCCAAAGTAGACGAAGACGAACAGTTCACCGAAGCCGGCGTAACCGTACGGTCGGGGTCCACCGGTATAGAACCAGCCCGCCAACACTGCCGTTAGACCGATGAGTACGAACCACCAGGACGTGCGCGACGATAGCCAAAGGCCAGCAATCGAGGCCAGCGCGAAACCCAGCCAGGCGGCGTTACGAACCTTTTTCGCCGCAACGAGTTTTGACGCCGTGAGGCGAAAGGGGCCGACACGACCCTCATCGGTACCGCGAACGCCGTCGGAGAAGTCGTTGGCGTAGTTGGTCGCGATCTGTAACGCGAGCGCGATGACGAGACAGAGGGCGCCGTTCAGCCACTCAATGCTGAGTGGTCGCACGAGCGTGACACCCAGCGCGACGGGGACGGCCGCCGCGGGCAGGGTCCGCGGACGAGCCGCGAGTACCCAGCGCCGTAGCGAACCGGGAGCGTCACTCACGGGCGCTTGGGGAACTTCGAGAAATCTGGCTTTCTTCGCTCGACGTAGGCGTTACGACCTTCTTGGCCCTCTTCGGACATGTAGAAGAGCATCGTCGCGTCACCGGCGAGTTGCTGCACGCCCGCGAGCCCATCGTCCGCGGCGTTAAAGCCCGCTTTCAACATCCGCAGCGCGATCGGCGACAGTGTCAGGATCTGGCGACACCACGCCACGGTCTCTCGCTCGAGGTCTTTGAGCGGCACGACTGTGTTCACCAGGCCCCACTCGAGAGCCTGGGCCGCGTCGTACTGACGACAGAGAAACCACACTTCCTTGGCTCGCTTCAGACCAATGGTGCGAGCCAAGAGCGACGAACCGTAACCCCCATCAAACGAGCCCACCTTCGGTCCCGTCTGACCAAAGCGCGCGTTGTCGGCCGCGAGCGAGAGATCACAGACGAGGTGCAAGATGTGTCCCCCACCAATGGCATAGCCCGCGATCTGGGCAATCACTGGCTTGGGGAGCCGGCGAATCTGAATCTGTAAGTCGAGGACGTTAAGACGTCCGACGCCTTGTTGGGCGACGTCGTCGTCGCCGAGGTACCCGTCGTCGCCGCGAATACGTTGATCGCCCCCAGAACAGAACGCGTCAGGACCGGTCCCGGTCAAGATGATGACGCCCACCGTGATGTCGTCACGGGCTCTCTCGAAGGCGTGAGCGAGTTCGAAGAGTGTCTGGGGACGAAAAGCGTTGCGAACCTCAGGGCGATTGATGGTGAGTCGCGCTATCCCCTCGCCGACCTCGTAGACGATATCCCGGTAGTCGCCCCGGCGCTCCCAGACGGGCAGTGCGCTGAAGCGAAACTCCTCCACGGGATCGTGCGGTGGACCTTGAATCACGGTGTCATCCATGGCGCCCACGCTACCGTTGGTCAGACCGGCGCCACCAAAACGCCGGGCGTGGCTCGTTCTCCCGGACGATTCGCGTGCGCCGCTAATCGCTCCGACAACGTCGAACGAACGCTGGTGTAGCTCGGGTCCTCGAAGCGATTGACGCGCTGGAGGGGGTCGTCAGCGAGATCGTAGAGTTCGCCTTCGCTGCCGTCGTGCATCGTGCCGGGCAGATACTCGGTGTAGAGATAGTCCCTCGTCATAATCGAGCGCACGTGCACGGCGACGCCAAAAAGGACCGAGTCCCACTCGGTCACCGTCGCGTCCATCGAGCGAGATCGAGCGTCTTCGTCGTTTCTTGGCAGTACCGCGCCTTCGACCCAATCCGGCGCAGGCTGACCGGCGACCTCGAGGAAGGTGGCGGCGAGTGAAACCAGACTGACGGGCGCGTGCACGACCGCCGGTTCGCACTTCGTTGAGGGCGCGGGACGCCAAATAAGCGGGAGCCGCATAAGGCCGTCGACGTGATAGGGGCCCTTGAAGAGCAGGCCGAAGTCTCCCTGGAGCTCGCCGTGGTCAGTCGTGAAGATGACGTCGACGTCGTCGTCCCAGCCCTTTGACTCGAGAGTCTTGAGGACTCGTCCTATGGCTTCGTCAATGAGTTCCACTTCAATCGCGTTGAGGGCGCTGACCTCACGAACTTGGTCGGCCGTTAACGTCGCCGGCACCCACTTCTTGGGTGCCTCGTAGTTCGACACCACCCGTCCGTCGTACCAGGCTCGCCAGTGTCGGGCCTTTTGATCGAGCAAGGCCTCGCGCAGGCTCGCCTCTTCGGGATAGTTCACCGGCAGGGGCACGTCGCGCCAGTTCACGCGACCCCGCTCGGAGGCCGGCGGGTCCCAGGGGTGGTGAGGGTCGGGAAAACTCATCCAACAGAACCAGTCGCTGTTGTCTTCTTGTTGGGCCAACCACTCAATCGTGCGATCGGCGACCCAGTCCGTGTGGTACCACTCACGCGGTACGTCGTTGAATTTGACTTGGGGCGCGCCGGTGTCGCCCCCGCCAGCGGCGTTGACGTTGAGATCGCCGTCCACCACCTGGTAGAAACCCGCGACCGCCTCGGGATGCTGGGCCTGCATCCACTTGGCGTAGTGCAGGGGTCCCATGACGCCATGGGTTGCGAACTCTAAGTAGTCAAAGCCACGATGCACACCACGTCGTCCGTCGAACCACGGCTGTTCGATCGTCGGAATGCCGAGACTCGCGAGCGAGTTCTCGGCGAAACGACCAAAGGGATCCATGAAGGGCTCGAAGTGCGCCTTTCCGATGAGAGCGGTCGCGTAGCCGAGGTCGTGAAGATTTTCCGCCACCGACGGCGCGTCAATCGCCAAGGCAACGCCGTTCATCCACGCGCCGTGCGTCGAAGGAAACTGGCCCGTCAACATTGACGCGCGCGAGGGCATGCAAACCACCGACGTTGGCTGGCAGCGCTCGTAACGAATGCCCTGCGCGGCCAAGCGGTCGAGCACCGGGGTGCGCGAGAGCTCTCCCCCGTTCACGCCCAGCGTGTCGTAACGCTGTTGGTCGGTCGTGATGAAGAGAATCTTGCGACCCACGATTACGCGCTCACCCTCGACTCAGCGATGCGCTGAATCTCGCTGAGGGCACTATTGGTTCCTCCACCGACAATGAGCGCAAGGGTGTCCGGCTCGGCGGTCGTTGCGTACACGCAGAGTGAATCGTTCTCACCAATCTCTATGACGTCAATGCTCGCCAAGTGGAACCGGTACAGCGGCGCGGTGATGCGATAGACAAATCGACGCTGCAGCGCGTCATTGACGAGAATCTCCTCAGGCATTTCGAGCCCCGAGGACAGTTGGATGACGCGGATATTACCCTCGACGGTGCACGACACGACGCCCGGAAACCACTCCGGAATGGTTTCGGGTCGAGTCACCACGCCCCACACGACGTCAGCCGGTGCCGCAATTCGTCGCTCGTAGCGCAATGATGCCATGACCTACTCTTCTAGCACGTGGACCCTAAAACACTGCCGTAGTCTCTCGTAGTGCGAACTTTGTTAGCGCTCGACCTCGCGCTCGGTCCCGACCTCGAAAACGCGATTCGCGACTGCGTTGACTCGGGCGACGCCTTCTGTGTTCTCGACCAACGACTCTCGCTTCGTCGACGCGACGAAGAACTCACGTGGTTGGGCGCGACCGAAATTTTGGACGCCTCGGGGCGACGAACCCGGCGCGAGGGCCAACTCGTCGACGACGAGATTGGACTGGTCATGTTGACCTCGGGTTCGAGCGGACAACCCAAGGCCGCAGAACTTTCGTGGGCGGCGCTTCGCGCCAGCGCCGATCTGACTCAGTCCACTCTTCGAGGCGCGACGTCACCCGTCTGGTTTCCGGCTCTTCCGGCCAATCACATCGGCGGCCTCGCGGTACTACTACGCGCGATTCTCTCTGACGCCTGGCTCCTCTGGGGCGACGCCGAAGAGATCGAGCAAGCACCGCGTCGTGGCGCGACCCACGTTTCAATGGTGCGCACCCAGCTCGCTCGATTTGACGTCAGCGGCTTTTATCGGGTCTTGCTCGGCGGCGCGCCACCGCCGGGCGAACTTCCAGACAACGTCATCACCACCTGGGGTATGACCGAGACGGGATCGGGCGTCGTCTACGACGGCGTGGCCCTACCCGGAGTCGAAATTGCCGCGGTGAACGGGGAGCTCTGCGTACGCACGCCGACCTTGTTTCGCTCGTACCGCAGCGCTGCACGTCCTCGCGTCACGGGGCCCGACGGTCATAGCGACTGGTTCCCGACCGGAGACGGTGGCGACGTCATCGAGGGCCGAGTAATCGTGCGAGGTCGACTGGGTTTTGTCATCAACACCGGTGGAGAAAAACTTTGGCCCGAAGACTTAGAAGCCGTCCTCTCGTCGCTCGAAGGCATCAACGACGTAGCCGTCACGGGCGTCGACGACCCCGAATGGGGTCAGCGCGTCGTGGCCCTCGTGGTTAGCGACGGATCGCCCCTTGACGACGCGATCCGCGCAGCAGCCAACGACCGACTGGGACCGTGGGCCAAACCGAAAGAGATTCGCTACGTGACCGCGATTCCCCGCACGAGTAACGGCAAGATTCGCCGCGATACTCTCGAGAACCTCTTCTAACAATCAGCGATCATCGTGGCGTTCGCGATGACGCTATTCCAATAGATTCTGACTTCACCGAACCAACGAGTCGACCGTCACCGCGCCCAGCAAGACAACACCCGTGATGACGAAGACCGTCGTCGAAGAGATTGGCCTGCACCAAGAAACTCATCTGGTCGAGAACGAGCCCATCAAGGGCGAATGGACCGATGAGATCGTGATGGCGATTCGAAAGAGCGAACGGGCGCGGCGAGTCCCCTAAGGGCCGCTACTCGGTTGTGGCCGACCGCCGGGGAATCCCCAACGCCTAAGGTCGCAGCGAGGGAAATCGATGCCACTACTGCGAGACGTAAGGGACCAACTGGGTTCTTCCTACCTTTTAGACCACGTTGAGAACCCGGTGGCGTGGCGCACCTGGAGTAAGGATTCGCTCGACGAAGCGGCCGCGAGTGATCGTCCAATCTTTCTCTCCATTGGCTACGCGGCCTGTCACTGGTGTCACGTTATGGCCCACGAGTCCTTCGAAGATGAGAAGATCGCTCAACTGCTGAACGAACACTTTGTGCCTATCAAGGTCGACCGCGAAGAGCGACCGGACGTGGACGCGGTCTACATGGCCGCGACGCAGCTCGTCTCGGGGCACGGCGGCTGGCCAATGTCGGTATTTCTTCTCCCCGACGGACGTCCCTTCATGGCTGGCACGTACTACCCGCCCGCGGATCGTTCGGGTCAGATTGGATTTGGTCGACTGCTCAACGCACTCAGTGACGCGTGGCGCAACCAACGTGAAGGTATCGAGCGCCAAGCCAATGAACTCGCGAACGCGCTCGAACGCGACGTTACGTTTATCGACCACCTCGCGCCCTTCAACGATGAGATCGATCTCGTGTCCGTGCGGCAACTTTTGCGCGATGAACTCGTCGCTCAAGTCGACGCAGAGGGTGGCTTTGGCACCGCGCCGAAGTTCCCACGACCGAGTTTCATCGAGGCTCTCTTGCGCTTTGAGGACAACGAGGCACGCGGGGCAGTCTCGCGCACCCTCGAGGCGATGTCGCGACGCGGTCTCTACGACCACCTCGGGGGCGGCTTCGCTCGCTACAGCGTGGACGGTGATTGGCACGTGCCACACTTTGAAAAGATGCTGAGTGACCAGGCCCTGCTGGCCCGGTGCTACTTCGACGCCAGTGTGGTGATGCAGCGCCACGAGTGGCGCGACGTTGCCCTGGACACGCTGGCCTTTGTCGCCCGAGACCTTCGAAGACCTGACGGCTACGCGTCCTCGCTCGACGCCGACGCCGGTGGCGTCGAAGGCTCGCACGTCACCTGGACGCGAGAAGAGATCGCCGAACTCATCGGTACCGAGAGTCCCGACACGTTGAGCGCCGTGCTCGCTCGCTGGCAAATTGAGAGCCCCGGAGCATTCGAGGGCCGCTCGATTCCGCGTCTAGGTGACGGTGAATCCTTCGTGACGCCCGAGACTCTGGGTACAGCGCGCGCCGCGATGATCCGCCAGCGCGCTACGAGGGCGCAGCCGAGTCGTGACGAAAAAATCGTCCTCGAGTGGAACGCGATGATCGCGTCAGCGTTTTTGCGAAGTGACGACGCGCCCTTGACGACACTCGGGCTGGAACTACTGCGCTCGTTGCGAGCTACGCACTTCCACGAGGGTGTGTGGTGGCGTACCGAACGTCACCAAGCGCACGCCGCCGCGAACGACGTGGCTTGGCTTAGTGACGCCATGGTCGACGCCTTTGAACTCACCGGTGACGACCAGTGGCTTCGTTCCTCGAAGCAGCTTGTCGAGTACCTGCTCGAGCACTACTGGGATGGGCCACTGCCCACGACGACACACGCGCATCGAGGTGGAGGGATCTTCAGCCAGAGCGACCTCGTGCGCGATCTTTCGATGAGGCCGAAGGAGATATTTGACGGTGCCACGCCCTCGGCGCACGCACTCAGCACCCGCGCGCTCGCACGAGTGGGACTCTGTCTCGGTGACAACGAGCTGCTCGTGGTCGCTCAACGACTCGTCGAACTCGCCGGCTCACTGCTCACCAGCCATCCCGCCGCGGTGCCCGACCTCGTTGAAGCGGCTGGCTTCGCGCTCGCCGGGGTCGAGATCATCATCCCCGGCGCTCAGGGAGCGATGGCGCATCACGTACGATCGAAGGCAATGACGCGCACGGTACTGATCACTGGTTCGGGTAGCTCGCCGCTCTTAGCGCAGCGCCGCGAGGGTTTGGCCTACGTCTGTCGCGCCGGTGTGTGCCAACTCCCCGTCGCCACCATTGACGAGCTCGACGCCCAACTTCGTCTGACGCTCAACGCATGGCCCTCCTAAGTCGCGACCCCGCCGCGCGGGCCACGAAACGACTCATCACCCAGACGCCCCAACGCGCCTCGGTTGACTTAGAAGGTGGTTCGACGGTCTTTGGTCTCGTCCTTGGGTCGACGAATGAGTCAACGACCGTCGTCGATCTCGCCAGTCAAACGATCGTACGATGGCGCGTGCCCTGGCCCAAGGACCTCGAAACCGACCTCGCGGCCTTTGACGTCGTGGAAGGCGAGCTTGCTACGAACATCGAACGCGACGATCTCGCCCAACCAGAAGCCGTGACGCTCGCCGATCTACCGCGTCGCCTCGGCACGTACCACGGTCGACGAGTGCGCCACTGGCTCGAGCAGTTAGCGAGTCCGGCGGACGGTCCGCTCTTTGGCTTTCGAGGACCGAGCGCGCCGTACTGGGAGTTTCGCGGCGAACGTCCGAGCGTTGCCTTGATCGCGGCCGATCGAGGACCGCAACTTCTCCGCCGTCCCGACGACGGTTCTACGTGGGTACGTTTTGGTTGGTTCGGCGATGACGTGTGGCTCCTCTGTGAGGACAGCCACGCCATTCGAACGATTGAGTCGACGCGTCGAACGTCACTGTCGGGAAAAGACTTGTCGACCGCGTTGGGTTTTCGCCCGACCTACGTGCTCACGACGCTCTCGCGCCCACTCGATGGTCACTGTTACAAGAGCTGCACGGGTCTACTGCCCCGAGGCTGACTCGTTATTTAGGTAGTTTGCCCGTCGCGAGCGACTCGGCCATCGCCCAGCCAAAGACCACGAGTCGCTGACCCTTTTCGGGCTTGAGACCCTTGAAGAAACTGTCCGCTCCCTCAGGAATCACGCCCTTCGCGGCCACGTAGTCGAGTCCACCCACTGGTCCTGGACTTACGGTCATGACGAAGGTCTTGTCGTCAATTGATTTCTCGGATCCGAATCGCTTCGCGAGACGACGTCCCCACGCTCGGTCTTCTCCCGTCGGTCGATAGCCGAGGCGAGGCACGATGTCGTCGAGCCCGGTGAAGGCACGGTAGCCATCGGCAGACGTCAAACGGGCGCCCAAGAGAACATCCTCATCAGGGAAAGCGAGCAGCGCCCGACGGAACTGGTCGTGCAGGATGGTCTTTAACGTTTGATCGGACTTGGCGTTGCGGTCGACGAGCAAGAGTCCCACCAACAGTGACGGCGTGCCACCAATGCGCTCGAGCGTGCAGAAGGAATAGCCACGGAGCTTGTTGCCTTCGCGAACGTGGGTTACGAGCACCCACTCTTCACGCTGCTTGGAGAGAAAACCAATATCGAAGTTGGGCTCTCGGTCGACACAGAGATCGGCCATTTCGGCTAACTCTGCGTCGCTGAGGGCAGTGGTGTCTTTTGTGGTGACCGTCATTGCCATAGGAACCATTCTACGGGAGTTCACGACCCCCTCAATCAGCACTAGGCCCTTATGACGTTTCGTCCAAATTCCGTGCGTAGGTCCGCCACGACACGCGGAATGTTGACGTTGAACGCCGGACCGAGTTTGAAGATTTTTCCGGCATCACCAGTATCCACCACGACCGGTGAAGGGCCCGGGTAGCGAGTGAGAATTTCGCGCAGCGTCGCGATCGACTGCTGAGTGAGGTCTTTTGGACCAAGCGAAAGACGCAACTCGGCGTTCGCACGGTCGACATGAAAGCGCTCGACGTCCACGGCACTAAAACGCAGTTCGTCGTCGTTGTCGCTGAGGCGAACCTTGATCAACACGACGTTGTCCTTGGCGAGAAAACCGCTGAACTTTTCGAAGGCTGCGACGGAAAAATTGATCTCCATCGATCCTCCGAGGTCCTCGAGCATCACGCGGGCGTACTGCTTGTTGGCCTTGGTTTGACGCAGCTGCACCTCCGAGAGAATGCCGCCCACGGTGACCGCTTTGGCGCTTCGCGCGAGTTCTTCGGCCCGCTCGCGTATCGCGAGCACCGTGCCGTCGGTACGCGTTGAGAGGCTTGCGCCAATGTCATTAAGGGGGTGGTCCGAGAGATACGTGCCGAGCATCTCGCGCTCGAAGTCGAGCTTGACGCTCGGTTCGAACTCTACGTCGGCGAGTTCGATCTCGGTCCCCTCCCAATCGGCGCCCGAGCCGTCACCCGCCATTGACGCGAACAACGTGGAGATGCCCAGGGAGAGGTCTTTACGGCGACTCAGCGTGACGTCGATGATCTCATCGACCTTCAACAAGAAGGCCAGGCGCGATACACCAAGAGAGTCGAAGGCGCCAGCTTTGATGAGTGACTCCATCGAACGCCGGTTCAGAACCACGGGGTCGACGCGACGAACGAAGTCGTAGATATCAACGAAGGGACCGCTCGCTTCGCGTTCCCGGATGATCTTCTCGACGAGAGCTTCACCAACGTTACGAATAGCGGCCATCCCAAAGAGAATCGTCGCCTCCGCCTTCATTGACGGCGCGTATTCGGCGAACGACTCGTTGACATCAGGAACCCCGACGGTGATGCCCATCTGGCGCGCCTCGTTGAGATAGAGCGCGGCCTTGTCCTTATCCTCTCGAGACGACGTCAACAGCGCCGCCATGTACTCAACGGAGTAGTTAGCCTTCAGCCAAGCGTTCTGGTACCCGAGCAGGGCGTAGCCATAGGCGTGACTCTTGGGAAAGGCGTAGTCGGCGAAGGGTTCGATTTTGTCAAAGATGGCGTCGCCCAGTTGGCGACCGTAGCCCTCGCGCTCGGCACCGTCAACGAACTTCGCGCGCTGGGCACGAATCATCTCACGGATCTTTTTCGAACAGGCCTTTCGCAGATCGTCCGCCTCGGTCATCGAGAAACCGGCGATCTTCGTCGCGACGCGCATGATGTCTTCTTGGTAGATCATCAACCCGTACGTCTCTGAGAGGATCTCTTCGAGGTCCGGGTGGTCGTAGCTCACGCTCTGGCGCAAGTTCTTGCGATCCGCGTAGTCGTTGTGCACGTTCTCACTGAGCGGTCCCGGTCGATACAGCGCATTAAGAGCCGCGATGTCGTCGAAGCTCGTCGGCGCAAGACGGCGCATGAGTTGACGCATCTTGTCGCCCTCGAGCTGAAAGATACCGATTGAGTTGCCGAGTCGCAGCATCTCATAGACCTTGGGGTCGTCGAGGGCGACGTGATCGATGTCGAGGTCGACGCCGTGACGACGTTTGACGTGTTCGAGTGTTCTTTCGATGATCGCCAGGTTTCGCAACCCCAAGAAGTCCATTTTCAGAAGTCCAAGTTTTTCGATCGCCGACATCTCGTACTGCGTCACGATCGGCGCGCCCTCGGAACTGCCATTGGGACTCGACTTACGTTGGACCGGTACATACTCGAGTACGGGTTCTTTGGTAATCACCACGGCCGCCGCGTGGATGCCATCTTGACGACGCTTGTCGACGAAACCTTTAGCGACGTCCACGACGTGCTTGACCTCGGCGTCGCCGGTGTAGAGCGAACGAAGTTCCTGCGCGTCGTCGTAGCGATTCTCATAGCCCGGCGTAGGCGTGAAGCACGCGGCCAAGGGGAGGTCCTGACCCATGACGAGTGGGGGCATGGCCTTGGCGATCTTGTCGCCCAGTTGGGGTGGGTAGCCGAGCACGCGCGCGGCGTCGCGCACGGCGGCGCGGGCCTTGATGGTTGAAAACGTCACGATCTGGGCCACGTGGTCCGAGCCGTAGCGATCGGCGGCGTAGCGAATCATGTCGCCGCGGTAGCGCTCGTCAAAGTCCATGTCGATGTCGGGCATCTGTCGGCGCCCCGGGTTGAGAAACCGCTCGAAGATCAGCCCGTAGCGAATGGGGTCGAGGTCCACTATGCGCAGGCAGTACGCCACGCAACATCCCGCGGAGGATCCCCGTCCCGGACCGACACGAATGCCCTTTTCGCGGGCGTGGCGAATGAGGTCCCAAACCACCAAGAAGTAGTCGGAGAATCCCATGTCGGCAATGACGCCGAGTTCGTAGTCGAGACGCGCGCGCACTTCTTCGGTCAGTGACGAGCCGTAGCGCTCGGCGGCGCCGCGATAGGTGAGCTCTCGCAGGTACCGTGTCGCTTCTACCTTGTGCGAGTCACTGGCGAACCCTTCGGGCAGCGGGAACTCTGGCAACGCGTCATTGTCAAATTCAATGGTGACGTCCGAGCGCTCGGCGATCAGCAGCGTGTTATCACACGCCTGAGGAACTTCGCGAAAGAGGTAGCGCATCTCCGCGGCGGACTTGAGATAGTGCTGATCGCTCTCGAATCGAAAACGATCCGGGTCCGCCACGCGCGAGCCCGTACCGATGCAGAGCAGCGCGTCGTGCATCTCGGCGTCGGCGTGATGGACATAGTGAAGATCGTTCGTCGCGAGTAGCGGTGCCCTTAGGTCATTCGCGATGCGGAGTAACTGGGGGTTCGTGCGCGCTTGTGCGGCGAGACCGTGATCTTGGAGTTCGATGTAAAAGTTCTCGGTGCCGAAAATCGTCTGTAAACGACCCGCGAGTTCGAGGGCCTTGGGGTAGTTGTCCTGGAGGAGGGCCTGGAGAACGACACCACCTAAACAGCCCGACGTCGCGACGAGTCCGCCCGCGAAACGCTCCAACAACTCCCAGTCCAAGCGAGGCTTGTAGTAGTAGCCCTCGAGGAAGGCCAAAGAGGAAAGTTCCCGCAGGTTGCGATACCCCTCGTTCGACACCGCGAGCAATGTGAGGTGATGGTAGAGCTTCTGTCCCCCTTCAGTGTCGCCCCCGGTATCGTCAATCTTTCCTCGACGTGGCGGACGATCGAATCGCGAATTCGCCGCCATATAGGCCTCGAGGCCAATGATGGGCGTCACGCCGTGCGTGCGACACGCCTCGTAGAAGTCGATGACGCCGTAGAGATTGCCGTGATCGGTGATACCAATGGCTCGCTGTCCGTCGGCTTTGGCCGCGAGCACCATCTCTTCAACGCGCGCCGCGCCGTCGAGCATCGAGTACTCGGTGTGGTTGTGCAGATGGACAAAGCCTTCAGCCATCAACCGAACTCTTCCTTGGGCGCTGCCGCGAACTACACGGGTGGGATTTGAAGGTTAGCTCCCCGAGACGGGCTATCACTCAATACCCCTAGAGATAGGTTCCGGCCCGTGGTTCGCCCGAGCCCGAATTGAGCGAACGCTCACGCATCTTCTCGAGTTGCGCCGAAGCGGCGGCCTGCTGGGCGAACAGGGAGGCCTGGATGCCGTGAAAGAGCCCCTCGAGCCACCCCACGAGTTGCGCTTGGGCGATGCGAAGCTCCGACTCGCTGGGTACGTCGCTGGTGAAAGGTATCGCCATGCGGCTGAGCTCTTTGGCGAGATCGGGCGAGAGAGCGCCGGAGAGTTCGTGCACGGAGGTCTCGTAGATTTCGCGCAGTCGGGTGCGACCAGCTTCGTCCAGGGGGGCACTGCGCGCTTCGTCGAGCAGCGTTTTGACCATCGAACCAATACGCATCACCTTGGCGGGCTGGCTGATGTAATCAGAGTTTTCGTCCTCGCTCGACTCTTCACTTTGGCCCGGCGAGAGCACTTGATCGGGGTTGACGGTCACGTTGTCGTTTTTTGGATCTTTCACTACTGCAGTGTGCCAGACAATCGGGCACTTCGTGCGCGTCCCCTGATCCACGCGCTCGCCGTAGATAGGATGGCGCCGTGAGGGTATCGACTCGTGGGGACTACGCCAGCCGCGCACTTTTAAGTCTGGCCCTTCGTGACAATCACGGCGCACCGACGTCCGTTCGAGACCTGGCTGAACGCACCGGTCTCCCTCAGCCCTACCTTGAACAGATTCTCTTGAATCTCAAGGGGGCCGGACTCGTGCGCTCCAAGCGTGGCGTCGGAGGCGGCTACGTCCTGGCTCGCGGGGCCGAGGCGATCACGTTGGCCGAAATCGTGGCCGCCGTCGATGGCCCCATTGCGGCGGGTGACTTCGGAGAGCCCCATAAAGACGGCGCCTGTGACCACGAGGGCCAGTGCGTCTTACTCGGGGTTTGGGCGGACGTGGGCAACCACATGCGCGAGCATCTCTCGAGCTTTACGCTCGCCGATATGGTCGATCAGGCCCGAGGCGTCAAGCCCGTCGCCCGCACCCACAGCGGCTAACTGAAGGACTTATCGAGGTCTTAGGCAGTGGGCTTGATATCTCTTTTCCCTAGTGGTAAATTAGCAATGCGCCCATAGGAGAAATACCCCAGAAAAGGACGCATCGACTTTGTGGCCCCCCACAGACAAGGAGATGCCAGTGACCACCACCCCCACCCCTCGCCGATCCGCGGTGAACACCAACGACATGTTGGGTCTTCTCATGCGTGACCTGGACCGTTACCCCATGCCGAACTACGACGAGCAGGTCGAACTCGCCAAGCGCGTCACCGCCGGTGACGAAGAGGCCAAAAAGCAGATGGTCGCCGCCAACCTTCGACTCGTCCTGCACTGGGCCCGTCGTTACCAGGACCGTGGCGTCGAAATGGTCGACCTCGTCCAAGAGGGAACCTTCGGCCTTTTGCGTGCCGTCGAAAAGTTCGACTGGGAGCGCGGCTTCAAGTTCTCGACCTACGCCACGTGGTGGATTCGTCAAGCCCTCCAGCGCGCCGTGCAGCAACACGGTCGAACCATTCGTATCCCTCTCGAAGTTGGCGAACAGCTCCAGCGACTCGAGGCCACCTCGGCGGAGTTGACGTCCATACTCGGACGTAAGCCCACCGACGAGGAGCTCACCGAAGCTACCGGTATGTCCAAGTCGGTCCGCGAAGGTCTACGGGGCCTCGCGGGCGTGACCGCAAGTCTCGATCAGCCGGCGTCGTCGGACTCCGCGACGACGTTGGGTGACTTGGTCGCCCCGAGTCAGCACGACTGGGTCAGTGACATCGAGCAGACGATGATGAATGACGAGCTCCACGACGCCTTGTCAAAATTGTCCGTTCTCCAACGCGACGTTTTGACCCTGCGCTTCGGATTAAACGGCGCTACTCCCCTGTCGTTACAGGCCACCGCGACGAAGATGGACATCGGTGTTCGCCGCGTGCGACGCGCCGAAGATGAGGCGTTGGCGATTTTGCGCGACGACTCGAACGTCCTCGCGGCACACGACGTCGCTTAAAGCTCGACGTCGCTCGGAACTAAGGCCGCGAGGTCCGCGGGAAGCGGCACGTAGGTTCGTACCCACTCCTCGCTGCGCGGGTGGATAAAAGCCAGCGTGGTCGAATGCAAAAAGAAACGTTCCTCGCCGAGGCGCTTGTCACTTCGGTGTCCGTAGCGCAAATCGTTGACGACGGGGTGACCAATCGTCGCCAGGTGGACTCGAATCTGATGCGTACGTCCCGTCTCGAGACGCAGACGCAACAACGTCATAGCGTGGGGCTTGTCCACGCGCGCGATGACTTCGTAGCCGGTGCGCGCGCTTCGACCGTCTGATCGCACGGCCATTAACGTCGGCGTACGCGTGGAGCGACCAATGGGTGCGTCCACGACGCCGCGCTCTTCGCTGACGTGGCCTTGGACCATGCCGAGATAGGTCCGCTCCATCGTTCGCTCGGCCAGTTGATCACTCAAGCTGAGAAACCCTTCGGGCGTCTTAGCGACCACCAACAGACCAGAGGTTCCTTTATCCAGTCGGTGCACGATGCCGGGTCGTAACGGGTCGCAGAGCCCCTCATCGCTCAGCGCACGTAGTTCGGGGTAGAGCGCGAGTAACCCAGCCACCAAAGTACCGTGTCGCTGACCGGCACCGGGGTGGACGATCTGGCCGGGCGCTTTGTTGACAACGGCGAAATCCACGTCGTCGAGCACCACGTCAACGTGCACCGAAGCGTCGGACTCGACGTCGTCGCTTGGTTTGGGTGGTAGTACCGCGACGAGGCGTTGGCCCTCTTCGAGCGTGGTCGATGGTTTGACGACAACCTTGTTATTGACCCTCACCGAGCCACTCGCTAGTACGTCGTTCGCCTCACTTCGTGAGAGTCCGGTCAACATTGCTAACACGCGATCGACTCGAATCGCGTCGAGGGAACTTGGAATAAGCAGGTCGAGAGTCTCGCCGTCGAAGGCGTCGCGGAAGTTCGAATCGCTCACCGGGCCAACAGTTTCTCGCCTCGTAACGCGGCCACCATTAGCAGAAGAAAGCCTATGGTGATGGCCGCGTCGGCCACGTTGAATACCGGGAACGACGAGACCGCGATGAAGTCAGTAACTCGGTGTGGCGAGGCGGCTAGTCGGTCAATCGCGTTCGCGGCTCCCCCACCAATAAGCAAACCAAAACCCGCGGTCGCCAGACCCTTCTGGGCGTTAATCCCCACGACCACGATGGCGAGCGCAATCACGACGGTCACGATGGTGACCCAAAAGGGTCCCGAGTTATTGATGGAAAACGACACGCCGGCGTTGTACTGCAACCGCAGCCACACGAATCCCACGACGTGCACCGCGTGGCTGGCCAAGTCGTGACGGGCCCAGAGTTTCGTACCTGCGTCGAGTGCGCTTACCACCAGGGCCACCGCGATCACGGTGTAGTTGGGACGAAATGTTAGACGCTGGCGCGGCACGACACGCAGGTGAACACGGGCAACTGCGCGCGAAGTCGCGCTTGTGAGATTGGCTCGTAGCACTCGTCGCATCGCCCGTAACTACCGTCGTCAATGCGTGAGAGCGCGACATCGATCTCGTCAACCTTAAGACGCAGGGCCGAAGCGAAGTCCTTTAGTTGATCGCGCTGAATGTCCGACGCGACGCTGCTGCCGTCCTCGTCGTCGTACTCCAGACGCTCACGATCGACCAGCATCTCATTGGCCTCGGACTCACTGACGGCAATCTGAGCGGTCGTGGCGCCGCGGGTGTCGACCAGCAGTGCGCGTAGTTCTTCGAGGAAGACCGTGTCGCTGGCGTAGGGCTTGGAGTGCATCTTGCGCTCGAGGGCCTCGAGACGGCGCTGTTCCTCGGCGTCACGGCGCTCTTGGCGCTTACGCTCTTCTGAGTCGCGGCGTTCGATTTCGCGCAACTTGCGGAGCTTCTCGGCCTCAATGGCTTTTCGCTTCGCGTCAATGTCCCGCTGCTTTTTCGCTTCGATAGCGGCCTTCTCGCGAGCCTTGCGAGAGACCTCTCGATCCTTCGCGGCGATCTTCGCTTTCGCGTCACGTTCTTTCTTCGCCTTGACCGCCGCTACTGCTCGAGCCTTCGCTTCAGCCGCTTTTTCCTTGGCGGCGGCGCGGACCTTTAGGTCGTGATCTTTTTTCGCCTTGGCGGCGGCCAGCGCTTTTTCGCGAACGAGCGCCTTGTGCGAGGCGGCCTTCGCCTTGAGGTCTCGATCCTTGGCGGCCTTCGCGGCGGCGATCGCCTTAGCTTTTTTCGCCAAAACCGCTTTTTGGGCAGCGCTCAGTGGCGTGATCTTCTTTACCGACGACTTCTTGGCCGGAGCCTTCTTCGAGGGAGCCTTCTTCGCCAGAGCCTTCTTCGCTGGGACCTTCTTCGCCGGAGCCTTCTTCGATGGAGCCTTGGCGGCCTTTTTGGCGACCACCTTCTTCTTGGGGGTCTTTTTCGTGCTCTTTTTGCTCGTCGGCATGCTTTACTCCTCGCGTTCTTTAGAACAAGTGCCCGCCGACCCTACCAGTCGGCCAGCGCTCTTCTACCGATCGTCGCGAGAAGTTTGGTTGAATTTAAGCACCTGGCCGATAGTGGACGGTGACGATCCGGGCGCCGGCGCCGGCGGTGGGGTCTGGAGTGGACGTGCGGCCAGTGTCGCAGTGGACGCGCCCGGACTCGAAGACGTCGGCGCGGGCGGGGTTGGGGCGGGCGTCGACGCGCGCGGCGTACCAGCCTGCAGTGCACTTTCGACCCAGCGAGTGAACTCCGCCAACACGCCACTGATACGCGCCTTTTCGGCTTGAAGTTGATGGGTCAGCGTGTCCACGTCTTCACTCAGGCGCTGTTTTAGTCCATTCAATCGGTTCACCTCATCTTCGGCGCGACTGCGCGCCTCGGTGACGATCTCGCGCGCGCGTTCCTGCGCAGCGATAGTGAACTCGCGAGCCTTCTCTTCGGCCTCTTGTTGGGCCTGCTCGATGAATCGCTGCGCCAGAGCGATCATTGAAGTGACCTGCTCGGGGCCCGCGGCGCTGCTCGTTCGAATGGCTGGCGCGGCCGGCGTCACGTTCACCGGACCGGTCGTTGGCCCGCGGGCGTCGAGTTGGCTAATGCGCTCGGCGGCCTGGCGCAGTTGCTGACGCTGTTGTTTGGCGAGGTCTTGGAGCTGGCGTACTTCGCTCGAGAGTCGTTCGAGGAATTCGTCGACTTCGTCGACACCATAACCCCGAAGACCGATTTTGAAGGCCACCGTGTCAATGGAATCAATCGCCGAAAGTGAGTTATCCGAGTTGTCCATGCACTTACCCTAGTGCTGAACACGTAACGCGGTCGAGATTCAACGCTCTAGATGTAGCGATTAATCACTTCGAGCGCGACGATGGCGACGAGTACCGAGAGGTCGATGGCGACGCCACCAAACCTCGGTCGCGGCAGTATCGAACGCAGCGGTCGCAACACCGGTTCAGTGAGACGGGCCAGGACACGCTTGACCGACGCCAGTCCACCCTCTGGATTCGTCACCGGAAACCAACTCAACAACGCCATGGCGATCAGAATCAGAATATAGAGCCCGATTAAGAAGTGAACAAGACTCATGCCTGGTCGTAACCGTGATAGTTGGCCGCGCGGAGGTTCTCCTTCGTCTCGGGGCCCACGTGCATGCCCTGGGGGCTAATGAGGTAGACCCCGCGCACCAACATTTCGATCTTCGCGTTCAACGCGTAGGCCGTTCCCGCCGTGAAGTCGACGAGTCGTCGACCCAAACTCTGATCCACGTCAAGGGTCGTAAGGACGACCGCGCGATTCGAACGCAAAAGATCGGTAATGCGACGCGAATCGTCGTACGTCGCCGGAGAGATTACCGCGACGTCACGCTCTTGTGAGAACGCCGAAATACTTCTCGCCGCGTTGGGATTGGCGACGGGGCGAACTCGCGACGTGCCACCGTGACCGTCGAGCACCGAGATTGAGGTGTTGCGCTGAGGCGCGAGCGAGGGCGCCGGCGCGCGAAAGGGCGAGGGATTCGACGCTTGGGTTGGAAACTTCCGTGCGGCGGGCGCGGGCGCGCTCGCCCAGTCCGCTTCGACGTCCTCGGGCTGCTCGGAGAAGGGTCGCGGCGCGTTGCTTGGACCGTACTCGCCGTACTCGTCTTCCACGAGGCCGAGAAACCCCAGAAACCCTCGTAGTTTTTCTTTCATTCACGTCTCCTTGGCAACAGCGACCTGCACCATGTTAGGTCAGGCGGCCCTAGCCCACCCGAGCTCCAAAGAGCGCACGACCCAGGCGAACTTCGGTGGTACCTAGTTCACAAGCCAACTCCAGATCGTCACTCATGCCCATAGAGCGCTCTCCAATGCCCAACTCGTTCGCCAAAGCATTCGTTTGCTCAAAGGCCGCACGGGTCGCTGCTTCGCCCAGGGGCGCCACTACCATCAGTCCTCTCACGTTGAGTTCGAGCGCCCGGGCGCGCGCGACCAAGCTCGCGACGTCCTCTGGCGCGGCGCCGTTGCGCCGGGCTTCCTTCGTGAAGTCGATTTGAATATCGACGGACTTACCGGGCGAGAGCGTGGCGATTCTCGTCAACTCCCTCTCGCGTGCCACGCCTGACAACACGTCGGCGCAGGACGTCGCGCGCGCGATCTTGTTGGTCTGTAGGGCGCCGAGAAAGTGCCACGACAGAACGAGCGTGTCGGTGGCGCGGCGCTTTTCACAGAGTTCATCCACGTAGTTCTCGCCAAAAGTGGTGAGTCCGAGCGCGAGCGCGGCCCGAATTTCTTGCACGCCGAAGGTCTTCGTGACCGCGACGATACGCACGCTGGACCGATCACGTCCGCTCGACTCGATGCGTTCGCTGACGCGTACGAAGTTGGCGCGAACCCGTTCGAGAAGTTCTTCGCTAGCGGAGGAAGCTGGGGAGATCGTCATCGCCGCCGACGTCAAAGAAATCATCGCCGGTGGCCGTAAAGATGTCGCTGCGCGGACCTTCGGTCATCGTGGGCTGGCTGGTGGTTGCGGGAGCCTTCGAGCTACCTGGATCGAAACCAGCCGCGATGACGGTCACGCGCACCGCTTCACCGATTGAGTCGTCGATCACGCTGCCAAAGATGATGTTCGCGTCGGGGTGAGCAACGGAATGGATGATCTCCGCGGCCTGGGTGACTTCGCTGAGTGTCACGCCGGAACCGCCGACAATATTCATCAAAATTCCCCGCGCGCCGTCAATGGAAGCCTCGAGCAACGGGGACGTAATTGCGGCCCGTGCCGCGTTGACCGCGCGGCCCTCCCCCGTTGAACTGCCCACGCCCATGATCGCCGTGCCGGCGTTGCGCATGACGGTATTGACGTCGGCGAAGTCAGTATTGATTAACCCCGGTACGGTGATCAGATCGGTCACGCCACGTACCGCGGAGAGCAACACGTCGTCGGCGATCTTGAAGGCGTCGAGCATCGAGGTGTCGGGCGCGGTGACCGAGAGCAATCGGTCGTTGGGAATGACGATCAAGGTGTCGACCTTGTCGCGCAGGGACTGAATTCCCTTTTCGGCCTGGGTCGCGCGCCGCTTGCCCTCAAAGGAAAACGGACGCGTCACGACGCCAATGGTCAAAATACCGAGGGCCCGGGCAATTTCGGCCACGACGGGCGCCGCGCCGGTACCGGTGCCGCCACCTTCACCCGCGGTAATAAAGACCATGTCGGTGTCTTTGAGCGCCTCTTCAATCTCCGAGCGGTGATCTTCCGCGGCCTGTCGACCGACTTCGGGATCACTCCCGGCGCCGAGTCCGCGCGTGAGTTGTCGACCAATATCTATCTTGAGATCGGCTTCACTGAGCAATAGTGCCTGCGCGTCGGTGTTGGCCGCAATGAACTCAATGTTTTTGAGCCCCGACGTGATCATGCGATTTACCGCGTTCGCGCCCCCACCACCCACGCCGATTACTTTTATTACAGCGTGGTAGTTGCTCTGATTAAGACTCATGGGCTCCCCTTGGCTTCTTCATCTATTGTTACCGCCTTCGCGGGGGCGGCATGGCGAACAGTCACTGAAGGCTAGTCAGTGCCTAGATTTCGGTCAAATGCCACCTATTTACGACGACCCTGGCGGGGTGACCGCTAACTCGTCGGGCACCGTGACGTCGACGACGTCACCCGGGTCGAGGGTGCTGTGCGCGATCACCGACGCGATGGCGACGAACTTGGCGTGCAGATTGGTCGGTGGGCCAATAATGAACGTCAGCGGCGTCGTCATTTTCAAGGTCACGTCACCGCTCGCGTCGTCGGTCACCCTTGAAACCTGTGCACCAAAGTCGCTCGGCAGTTTACTCGCCACGTGGGCCGCGCCTTGCCCAACGCTCTGATAGGGCCACGCGACCTTCTTGGGCGAGAGGTAGTCAAGAGTCGGCAAGTTCGCGTTACTCGGCGCGGGACCGAGCGCCCGGCCGGACCCGTCGACGAACTCCAACACGTGCTTATTGGTGTACGCCACGGCCACCGCGACGCTCTCCTTCACACTCACCACGACCGTGTTGGGCCAGTGCTTGGTTATTTTTACTGAGCTAATCCACGTAAAAGCCGCCAGGTTGGCCTCGAGCTGCGCGTCGTTCACGCTGATCATCGCGGGATGGCTCGAAAGGCCCGACGCCGCCAGCACCGCGCTCGGGGTCTCGTGTCGAAGCCCAACGAATTTGACGTGTTGGACACGAAAGTAGGACTGATGAAGAATCCACTGCGCGCCGAACGCGAGCGCCGTCACCAACACGCCGAACGCCAGAACCCACTTGGTAAGACGACGCACCCTGCGTCGTGGTCGCTTGGACGCGGGCGTCGCGGCGCGCGGGGGTGCGGGCGGCGGACTCACGACGCGACGACTCACGTCGTGTACCCGAAGCCAACGAATCGATGCTCACTGATCAACGTCGTGCCCGAGTCCTTCTCGACACGCTCACGCACCAAGGTGAGCAAGGCAAAAACGTCCTGGGCGCTCCCGCCCGAGTCGACCTGGATGAAGTTCGCGTGCTTTTCACTGACGACGGCGCTGTTGAGGCGAAGTCCCTTGCAACCGGCGGCCTCAATGAGGCGAGCCGCGTGGTCGTTGGCCGGATTACGAAAAACACTGCCGCCGTTGGCGCCACCGGGCTGGTGTTCACGGCGCCAGCGCACGATATCGCGCAGGCGCGTCTCGGCCTCGATGACGTCGCCTCTCGTGAGGCGCAACGTCACCGACAGCACGACGTCCCCAGGGACCAGCGCGCTCGTACGGTAACTGAGTCCGAGTTGCTCTTTCGTCCACGACGTCACGTCGCTCTCGTGCCAGATTGAAGCGGCGAAGATCGACGCAGCAATATCCGAGCCGTGGCCGCCCGCGTTCATCGCGACCGCGCCGCCGAACGTTCCCGGAACGCCGACCGCCCATTCGAAGCCCACGACGCCCTCTTTGGCGAGTCGTCGCGCCGCGATGGGCAGATCGAGACCAGCTCCCGCGTTTACCACCACCACGCTCCCTTCGTCACGCCACGTCAACGTCGAGAGTTCATCGGTGAGATGGACAACGAGGACGTCGTGCTCTCCTTCTTCGACGAGCAGGTTCGATCCGTTGCCCAGCATCACCACGTCGAGTCCCGCGCCACGAATGAGGGGACCGAGCTCGTCCAGGTCGCCGAGCGTAGAGAGTGTGACCAAGAGTCGCGCACTTCCACCCACGCGATAAGTGGTGCGTGCGCCGAGCGGCGCGTGCTCGAGCACTCTCGCACCCCCGACGTTCACGAGGTCCTCGAGTGTGCTCACGCTACGCCCCCGGGCAGTGTTGAAATGATCGATCCAACGTCACCGGCGCCTAGCACGAGAATAACGTCACTAGAGGCGAGGAGTTGTTCCAACAGAGCGACCACGTCCTCGAGCGCTGGGACGTAGTGCGTTGTCACTGATGGGTCTCGGCGACCTAGCGCGTCGGCTACGAGTTCACCGCTCTCTCCCGTTGGATTCGCTTCACCGGCGCTGTAGATATCGGTCACCACGACGTGGCGAACCCCACTAAAGGCCGCGCCGAACTCTTCGGCCAAGGAGAGCGTGCGCGTGACGCGATGGGGCTGAAAGACCACGGTCACCTTCTCGTAGCCCGCCGCACGAGTGGCGGCGATCGTGGCCGCGATCTCACCGGGCAAGTGCGCGTAGTCCTCGTAAACGTCTACGCCACGCCACGCGCCGCGGTACTGATAGCGCCTCGGCGCACCCACAAAGTTCGATAGTCCCGCCACGATGGCGTTGGCTTCGATTCCAAGCGCCCGCGCCAACACGGCCACGACCGCCGCGTTTGCCACGTTGTGCGCGCCGGTCACCCGCAGGGCAATTGCGAGCTCGTCCGTCGGTCCACGTAGCTCGAACGACGACCTTCTGCGTTCGAGCGTGACGTTGCTCACTCGCCACTCGTGCCCACGCTTCGTGCCCACCATTACGACTTCGCGCCCCGACGTCGACGCGACTCGCGACGCACCGGCGTCGTCGCCCCAGGCCACCACCGGGCCACTCGTTCGCTTCACGAGATCGCTAAAGGCCTGTTCTAGGACCTCGAGCGAACCGTAGTGATCGAGGTGATCGGCTTCGACGTTCAAGAGACCGAGTGCCAAGGGTTGAAGTTCACGAAACGTGCCGTAACTTTCGTCCACTTCAACGATGAGGTCGCCCTCTCCCCAATGTCCGTTGGCGCCCACGCCCAGCACGGGCGCACCGAGCAACCATCCGTCGTCACGGCCAGCCGCGAGCGACACTTGCACCATCATGGACGTCGCGGTGGTTTTGCCGTGCGTTCCGGTCAGACCTACGACGCTCTTCAACCTCGACAGCTCGGCGAGAGCCCGAGACCTTTCGACCATCGTCGCGCCCGCTTCGCGAGCCGCGACGACTTCAACGTTGTCACTCGCTACCGCCGGCGACCACAACAAGACGTCAGCACCCGCAGAGTGGCCCGCGTCGTGACCAACGAACGTGTGGACCCCACGATCGCGAAGTTCTTGAAGGACCGGCGATTCGGTCGCGTCGCTGCCACTCACCGTCGCTCCCATCTCCTTTAGAAGCAACGCCAGTCCGCTCATCCCCGCGCCACCCACGCCCACGACGTGCACACGCACTCCCCGCTCGAACGTACTCACGACGATTCTCGAACCCCGAGGATCACCGCGGCAATCGCGAGCGCGGCGTCGTGGTGGGCCAAGGTCCCTGCGCCACGGGCCATGGCGTCGAGTGAAGAAGGCGCCAATGTCCGCTCCAGTGTCGCGCCGAGCGTTGCCGCGTCGCATTCTGCGTCAACGATCAATGCCGCTCCCCCGGCCGCCACAACCGCTCGGGCGTTCTTCGACTGATGGTCGTCGGGTGCGTTGGGAAGAGGCACTAAAACCGACGGAATCGACAGTGCGGTCAACTCGGCGAGGGTCGTTGCCCCCGCTCGACAAACCGCCGCGTCGGCGAGTGCCCACAGGGCAACCATGTCGCCAAACTCAACCACGCGGTAGTCGAGTCCCTTCAGCTCCGGAGCGCGACGTTTTACTTCCGCAAAGTCTCGCCGACCCGTCACGTGAAAAATCGCTCGGTCTCGCCGCGTCGACCACAGTGCCGCGAGCTCACTCACGGCCGTGTTGACTCTCGTCGAACCGAGCGAACCCGTCATCACCACCACCACCAAGCGCTCGGCGTCGACCGGCGGCGTGGCGCGGCCCTTCGCGAGACGTCGCGCGTCACTCGATCGATCGATGCTCTCGATTTCGGCCCGAAGTGGGGCACCGGTCACGATGACGTTCGCGCCAGTCGAAGGAAACGCACAACAGCGCTTTATGGCTCGCCGAGCGACGAGACGTTGCGCGGCGCCGGGAATCGCGTCGAGTTCGACGAGCACGAGCGGCGTGCGCCAGCACGCCGCGGCGAAGGAGAGCGCGAAGGACGCGTACCCGCCAACGGAGACTACAACCGACGGTCGCCAACGTCTGGTGAGTACGAGAGCGGTAACGAGCGCGGCGACGAGACTTAACGCCGTCCCCACGTTGATCACGATGTCCTTGGGGCGTAGCGAGCGGCGAAGGCCCCGTCCCGGCAACAAGGTGAGCTCGATATCTCCGTCACCGAGGAGTCGACTTTCTTGTCCGCGACGACTACCGACGAAACGAAGATCGCTCGCGCCAAGACCTTTGGACTTCAAGGCCTCAGCGACCGCCTGCATCGGAAAGACGTGTCCGCCGGTGCCGCCCCCGGTGATGACGACGGGACCCGCCATTAGTAGTCCTGTCGACGACGCTGTGTGGTGTGTTGACGTTCAGCGAGTCGGGGCCGTTGGCGCTCCAAGGTTTCGCGAAAGCTCGTAAGGCGGTACTCACGAATAGTGAGGTCGCCGGTTCGACTGTGATCGTGAGCGATGTTGTACAAGAGACCAACGGCCGCGAGTTCGGTTATCAGCGCCGTGCCCCCGTAAGAGAAGAAGGGCAACGGCACGCCCGTCACCGCCCACCAACCCACGACGGAGGAGATGTTGATAAGTGCCTCCACGCAGATCCACGTCGTGATACCGACCGCCACGAGTCGATAGACCTGATTCGAACACTGCTGGGCGATACGAACCGAGACCATCAAGAACGCGACGAAGAGCGCGAGGACGGCCAACGTGCCCACGAGTCCCAACTCTTCACCAACGATCGCGAAGATGAAGTCGGTGTGGGGATTTGGGAGGAGACCCCACTTCTCTCGGCTGTGCCCGAGGCCCAGTCCCGTCCAACCTCCCGCACCAAGACCAATGCGTGACTGCATAAGTTGATAACCGCTGCCGAGCACGTTGGTGTTGGGATGGAGGAAGGAGAAGAATCGCTTAGCTGAGTAGGGCTTAAGGAGGAGGTACGCGCCAACGGCGAGACTGGTTAACACGACGACACGTCCCAAAAGAGGACGAGAGAGTCCTGCTACCGCCAACATCGCCACGCCAATCATCAACACCACCGACGCGGTGCCAATATCGGGTTCGAGCACGATCAGCCCACAGCCCAGCCACACCGGCAGCGTCCACAGCGCTAACTGTCGCCAGTGATTGAGTTCGTCGTGATGATGTTGGACGAGCCAGGCGAGAAAGAGAATCGTGCAGAGCTTGAAGAGCTCCGAGGGCTGCAAGTTGATGAGGTGCAGATTTAGCCAGCGCTTGCCGCCATTCGCGCTGACGCCCACGGCCTTGACGGCCAGCAACAGTACGATCCCGCCACCCACCAACAACGGTGCGGCGCGTACGAGTCGCTCGAGTCGCACGCGCGTCGCGATGTAGAGCGCGAAGACGCCAATGCTCAGGTACGCCACGTCGTGGATCATGATCGAAAAGGCGCTACCGCCATTCGCGGCAGACTGGCCCTCACTCGCCGAAGCGACGAAGATCGTGCCAAAGATGACGAGCGCGGTCGTGACGATGAGCAAAAGCCGCCCCGTCGCACTACCTCGGGGCACGGGCTGTAAGAGGCCGCGGTCCTTTTGGCGCGTGGACACGATCAGACGACCTTGGCGATCTTGAGGAAGTCACCGTAGAAAATACCGAGACCGAGCATCGCGAGTAGCCCCGCGAGAATCCAAAAGCGAATGATCACCGTGGTCTCGGGCCAACCGCGAAGCTCGAAATGATAGTGAAACGGCGCCATCCGAAAAATGCGGCGACCGAAAATTCGAAAACTCAGCACTTGGAGAATGACCGAAGCGGTCTCTGCGACAAAGAGGCCGCCGATGACGACGAGCAGCAGATCCAAATTCATGAGCAGGCACAACGCACCAAGACCAGTCCCCACCGCCAGTGAGCCCGTATCGCCCATGAAGATTCGCGCGGGAGCAGCGTTCCACCACAAAAAGCCCAAACAGGCTCCGACGAAACCCACCGCGACGAGCCCTAGATCGAGTGATGAGTGAAGTTGGTAGATGGCGAAGTGGCGAAACTGCCAGTAGCCAATGATTGATAACACGCCAAAGCAAAACGTTGACGAACCGGCAGCGAGACCGTCGAGTCCGTCGGTCAAATTCACCGCGTTCGAAGTCGCGATGATGACAAAGACCGCGAGGAGGAACCACCCGACGGACGTCAGATTCCATCCCGGCAGCGAGAAGCGTGTAAAGGAGAGATGGGTCGACGTGTGAACCCACTTGAGCGCGAGTACGGCAAAGACACCGGCGATCAAGAGTTGGCCGACCAACTTGCCGCGCTTGTTCAGACCGAGGTTACGCGCGTTGCGGATGCCCAAGTAATCATCAATGAAGCCAAGTAGCCCCGAGGCGACGATGACGCCGACTGCGAGAATGCCCGCACGCGTGAAAACAATTGACGTGCCCAGGTGCCCCATCGAGTAACCCAAAACCGCCGAGAGGACAATGATCACGCCGCCCATCGTTGGCGTGCCCGCTTTGTGCTGGTGTGCCGGTCCGTCTTCTTGAATGTGTTGGCCGAGGGACCTGGCTTGAAGGAAGCGCATCCATACAGGGGTTAGTAAGAGCGAGCAAAGGAACCCAACGCCTCCCGACTCCATCAAGCTCAGCACGGCTCTCTCACCTCAGCAACTCCTTGGCCACGTCACGATCGTCAAAGGGAATGACTTCATCGCCGACTGTCTGGGTCGATTCGTGACCCTTGCCCGCCAGTACGACGACGTCGCCCGCTTGGGCGTTTTTGAGAGCCCAGGTGATGGCCTCTCGACGGTCGCTCATTCGCTCGACTTGGGCGCTCGGCACCACACCCGACATCACGGCATCAATGATGGCATCTGGTTCCTCAGAGCGTGGGTTATCAGAGGTAACAATTGTGAGGTCGGAAAGTTGTGAGACAACTCGACCCATTTCCGGCCGCTTGGCCCGGTCACGGTCGCCGCCGGCACCAAAGACACTCACTAAGCGACCACTGGGCCGCAACGAACGTACGTCGCCGAGGAGCCGAGCGAGACCCTCTGGCGTGTGGGCGTAGTCAATAATGACCGTTGCGTTGGTTCCATAGAGCACGTCGAATCGTCCGGGAATCGGAGCAACCTGGCCCATCGCGGCCGCGATGGCAGCGTCGTCGGCGCCAAGGCAACTCATGATGGCCATTGCCAGCAGGGCGTTGTCCACGTTGTAGCCACCAATGAGCGGCGAATTGACGAGGTGTCCTCGCCAGAAGAATGTTGATCCCTGCAACGAAGAGTTGACGTCAACGGCGTCACGACGCGAGACGCGCGTCACTGGTAAGGAGGTAATGCTCGCGAGACGTTCGCCGTACTCGTCGTCGATCCATAGGACGGCGCGCTTGGCGAATTCGGAAGTAAAGAGCGAGGCCTTGGTCTGGAAGTACTTTTCCATCGTCTCGTGGTAGTCGAGATGATCGTGACCGAGATTGGTAAACGCAACGACGCAAAACCGCAGTCCCTCGATTCGATGCTGGTCGAGCGCATGGCTCGACACTTCCATTGCGACCACTGAGTTCGCGGTAGCGGGGTCGAACTGCGTAACGGCATTGGCGAGTGAGCGATATAGCTCGGGCGCGGCCGGCGTCGTTCGCTGATTCGTGAGCGTGCCAATGCTCGCGGCGTTCCACGAGAGAGCCTGCGCCAAGGAAGCCAGGATCGTCGTCGTGCTCGTCTTGCCATTGGTTCCCGTGACACCTACCAATTTGGCCCGACCTTCGGGGTGACCAACGATGGCCGCACTCGCGTGCGCCACGAGGGCGCGAAGTTGCGACGTTGGTACGACAACGACCGGCACGCTGAGCTTCAAATCCTTCTCAGCCACCACACACAACGCGCCACGTTCTACGGCTTCACTGGCGTAGCGAGCACCGTGCGATGACGAACCGGGCATGGCAAAGAAGAGGGTGCCCGGCACACAGAGGCGAGAGTCAATCTCGACGCGCGTGACTTCCAGGCTGCTCGTCGCGATGTCGAGAGAGAGATCGTCGAGTAGGTCGCCGAGTTGCATCACGTCACGTTCGATGAGAAACTGGCCGCGACGCCCTTCAGTGGCTTTTGTTCGACGCCGTTTGAAGGAATCCCGTAGTGGTGCAACGCGTAGGACATGACCTGTTGAAAGACCGGCGCGGCAACCGCACCACCGTAGATGCTCGTCGTGGGCCGCTCAATGACCACGATCATCGAGAGCACGGGATTGTTGGCCGGAGCAAATCCCACAAAAGTCGCGTAGAACGCACCGTTAAGCAAGGCGTCGCGCCCCGGATAAGGAATATTCGACGTCCCGGTCTTGCCGGCCACGCTGTAGCCCGGAATGACGGCGTTCGTGCCGGTACCGTCGAGCACGACCTGTTCGAGCATTTTAACCAAGGTGGCGTCGACGGTTGGAGAGAGGGCGACGCTCGTGGCGCTCTTAGGTGTGCCCTTGACGACGCCGTCGGGGTAGACGTAGGCGCGTACGAGTTTGGGCTCTACGAAAACGCCGCCGTTGGCGATGGCGTTGAACGCGTCTAGTACTTGAATCGCCGGTACGGCGTCCACTTGACCGATGGGCAGCGCCGCCTGGTCACTCGCGTACCAGTTCGCAGCGTTGACGAGCAGTCCCGGGGTCTCGCCCGGGTAGTGAATCGACGTGTTCGTACCAAAGCCGAGTTTTTGCACTTGGGCCAATAGTCCAGCTTCGCCGACGAGCCGGCCAATCTCGTAGGTTCCAATGTTCGACGACTGGGCGAGGACCTGAGTGGCCGTTAAGTGCTCGAGTCCGTGAGTCTCGGCGTCGTGAAAGAGACGCCCACCCACCATTACAGAGTTAGGAACAGGAAACACCGTGGTTGGAGTGATGAGGCCCGCTTGGAGTGCCGCGGAGAAGGTGACGACCTTAAAGACGGATCCCGGTTCGTAGGCCTGTGAAAAAGGCAAGTTGTTGATGGTCTGTTGGATGCCAGGTACGCCAACGTTCTTGCCCCAAGTTGAAATTGGTCCCAAGACGCCCGCCGGGGATTTGGTATTGACCAACGACGCGTCGGCCAGAATCTCGCCCGTCTTTACGTCCATCACGACCGCCTGGCCCGTCAGGCCGCCAGAACTTCTCAGTTCATGAGCGAGTGCGCGTTCGGCTATGTACTGCAGCGACGAGTCGAGTGTCAACTCAAGACCTACGCCCGGCTTCGCTTTCTTAATGACCGTCGAATGCGAAGCTGGCAAGCTCACGCCCGACGACGAGAGGAACTCGCGCGTGATTCCCGTTTGGCCAGCCAGTCCTCGTTGATACTCGTACTCGAGCCCCGCCGAACCGGCGCCGCTCCCGTTTACTCCACCCAGCACGGAGGTGGCGAGCGTACCGTCGGGGTACGTACGAACCGACGAGTTCTGCACGACGATGCCCTGAAACTGTAGCGACGATACCTTTCGACCGTCAGTGAGATCAAGGTCGTGGTTGATAATGACGTAGCCGTCGTGCTTCTTTGAAAGCATCGCGGTGAGTTTGGCGACGGGCACTTTGACGAGGGGCGACATTGCCTTCGCTTCAGTGACCGGGTTGGTAATTTGCATGTCGTCCGCAATGACCAGCGACGTCGGCCTCGAGACAGCGAGCGTCTCACCGTGTCGGTCATAGATACCCCCGCGTAGCGCCGTCGTCGTTAGTTGTTCGTTGACCTGCGCGATCGAGAGTTTGGCGTAGTGCGCGTGGTCGACCACTTGGAGAAAGACCAGTCGAACGCCGAGCGCGGCGAAAGCGAACGCTAAGCCAGCGCGCAGCAGCAAGAGCCGACGGGGACCCTTTGATTTGGGAACTGGCGCGTTGCGCTGGGGTCGGGTTCGACTGTGCGTCGAAGTGTCGTGAGCGCTCACCGAAGCGTCCTTGATGTTACCGGTGCGTAACCAGAGAACTTCGGTAGAGGCAGAGGCGCATCAAGAGACGTGGACGGTACTTGAGTGACCGAGGTCGGATCCACCAGATGCAACGCACCGGCCTCATTCGCGATCTGACTGGGAGCGGAAAGACTCGTCAGCGAACCTACCTGAACCGCGTAGGTCGACTGTTCTTGGAGCAGTCGACTCTGCAGCGTATGAATCTCAATCTGTCGATTCGCCACAAACATGCTGCCCGTCAGCGCGAGCCCCAGAGCAAGGACCACGATGACGGCGGACTTACGCGGCGCTGACGTCTGAGACCACCGGCGGGTCGCCTCAGCGCGACGGGGCGCTCTCGCGTGATGCGACGCGGGACGCGTTGAGGGCGTCGTGGGCTTAGTCGGGCGGCGGGTGTCGACGCGCCGGGGAAAACTGATGACACTCACGGCGCCACCTTTCGAGCGATACGCAGTCGCGCCGAGCGAGCACGAGGGTTGTCGGCGATTTCGGGGGCTTTGGCCAATTGGGCACTGGCCTTAAAGACAGTGACCCGACTAATGGCACCACAGACGCAACCCAGTTCGGGCGAGCAGCGGCACCCGCCACTCTGCTGCTCGGAGAAGAAGGACTTCACCATCCGGTCCTCGCCCGAATGGTACGAAATGACGGCCACGACACCGCCGATACGTAAAGCACTGAGGGCGGCGTCAAGCCCTTCACGAAGTTGCTCCTCTTCCGCGTTGACCGCTATACGGAGAGCTTGAAAGGCGCGAGTGGCCACGTGACCTCGGCGACGAGCCGCCATCGGTATGGCGCGTTCGACAGCTTCGGTGAGCTCAAAGGTGGTCTGGGGCTGACGCTCAATGACCGACTTCGCGATTGAACCAGCGAAGCGATTCTCGCCGTTGTCGCGAAGAAGCTTGGCGAGTTGGTGTTGATCGACGTGACCGAGAAACTCCGCGGCCGTCTCGCCCTTGGTCGGGTCCATGCGCATGTCGAGTGGCGCGTCGCCGCGAAAGGAAAACCCTCGGCTCGTCTCGTCGAGTTGGTGCGAAGATACGCCAAGGTCCATGAGCACGCCCACAACATCGTCACCATCAAGAAAGGATTGATTCTCGGCCAGAACGTCCGCGAGCTCAGCGAACGTCGCGTCGACGACGAGTACTCGATCGACGTAAGGGGCTAGGCGTTTCGCCGCCGCCGCGCGTGCTTCGGGATCGCGGTCGATGCCAAGAATTCGCAGTTGAGGGGCGGCGCCAAGTATGGCCTCCGCGTGCCCGCCGCCGCCCAGCGTGGCGTCAACCACGACGCCAGTGTCCAAACTGGCAAACAACTCGACGATCTCTCTCGCGAGTACTGGTGCGTGGTAACTGTCCTGGGCCATCCGCAGCCTTTCAATCGCGACAAGTGGCGAGAGTGCGGAGGAGGTTTCTCGCTTCATTGTCACGATTGCCAGGCTGCGCGTGGTCCGCGGCCGGTACTGCTGTGAAACTCCCGTCACTAGTCACTGCCCTGCTTAAAGATCTCTTCGGCGGCGTTGACCTTTTCCGCGTACGTCGCGGGATTCCAAAGTTCAACGTGGTCAATGGCGCCCACTACCAACACGTCTCCCGAGAGCTGCCCGTAGTCGCGAATGGCGCTCGGTAGGGCAAAACGACCTTGCTTGTCGAAGTCAACGTCCGATGAGTTGGACGACCAGTAACGAACTTGTTGACGTTCGGACGATCCGCCGACCCGACTCTGTTGAAGACGCTCTTCCATCTGGCGCGAGAACTCACCGGGCGTCCATAGCGCGACGCAACCTTCGGTGTTGGGACTCAAGTGGCCCCCGCGCTCAAACTCGACGCGAAATTTCGCGGGCAGGATCAGTCGGCCTTTGGCGTCCAACGAGTGTTGAAACTGACCGACGAACCCGAGCATGACTGTCCTTCCGTGGGTTCACCACTTTCCCCCACTTCGTGACACATTACACCACTCTTCGCCACTGAGCGCCAATTCAAGGGACTTTCGAGCCTCTTCGAGCGCCAAAACCCCACGGCGAACGTGACGAGCCAAGAAGCGGGGCTCATGGGCGCGGGCGAAAGAAACTACGGGGTGAGGGAGAGCTTCCGAAGACGCCACGGACCACTACTTGAAGCGAGGTGACTAATGATCTCCCCGGGATTAGCGAGCGTGAGCGACGAGAGAATCCGATGATCGAGCGCGTCGCTGAGCCCTTCGGGCACGCGGGTCAGATAGTCCAGTACGTCGCTCGTGGGGTGTGCGTGCAAGACCGTAGAAAGAAAGACGCCCTGGCGCACTCGCCACTGGGTGAGCCCCACCGCCTTACGCTCGGCGACAAAAACCTCACCCGGTCCTCGCCCGGCGAAACACACGACGCGAAACTCAAGGTCGCCATCTAAGGGGCCGTCGTAGACCGACACTGGTTCACTCGTCAATGTTCGCAGTGTCTCGGCCCACCAGCCCCCCGCCGTAGTCGAACTGACGTGCACGTCGTTCGACCAGCGGACGTCGTCCTGAGGAATCCACCAGTCGATCCAGAGGTCGTCGGGCCGTACCAACACCAGTCCCCCACCACCTTTTCGCCGCCGAAGTGGCGTATCGCCAAGGCGGTCGTTATCTAGGACATCGCGCGACTGGCTGCTACCCAGCACCAACGTCGGTTGGGTTACGTGAACCACGAACATCGTCGCCTCGGCTTCACGACGCAGCGTCTCGTAGTCGTAGAGTTCCTCGACGTCGTCTTTCACGAGGCGCGAGGAAGAAACGGCGCCCACAGCGGATCGGGATCGGGCACGTGACGCCAGCGCCACCAGGGACCGTCCGGTACCCGGGGCTCAAAGTGCATTCGCCAACCGAGTTCTTCCAGGAGACGATCACCCTTTTGCATGTTGTGGCGACGACAGGCCGCCACGACATTGGTCCACTCATGTCGTCCCCCACGAGAGCGCGGGACCACGTGATCGATGGTGTCGGCGTGTTCTAAGCAGTACGCGCAGCGATTGCTGTCTCGCAGTAGCAGTGATCGTCGCGTCAGCGGCGGCGTTCGCGTCTTTGCCGGCAACTTGACCATCTCGTGAAGGCGAACGATGGCCGGAATCTCTACGACGAGGCTGGCCGAGCGACAGACTTCTGGCTCGTCGGGCATCGCGATGGGTTCCGCCCTTCCCGCCAGCATCAAGACGACGGCACGGCGTTCAGAGACCAGTTGCAAAGGTTCAAACGTGGCGTTGAGGAGGAGCACGCGACCCACGAAAAAACCTACCGTCCCACTCGTTGGCGTCTTGACCACTGCGCGGCGTGGATGATGTCCCCAACACGCATGGGCCCGTTCGCTGAACCCGTCGCCGTCACCATGCGAAAGTTCCAATACGCTCGGTCGGGCAGGGGCAAAAAGGGCGCGCTGCGCCACCATCGTCGAGCACGAAGACGCCAGCCCGCTCCAACTACTGCCGGTAGCTGCGAGGGGTGACGAAGTACGTACCGCGCGAGTCCTTTGAGATCGACACCGTTCACGCTGCACCTCGCCATCCCACGAGTGCGGCGCCCAGTAGAGGCCCGTCAGCGCCTAGAAGAGAACGACGAACTTCCACGTCGTGCGCGTAGGGCATCATGGCCGTAGCGCGCGCGACCTTCGTCGCTTCACTAAAGAACTCGTCGCCAAATCCCAGGGCCACCGAACCGGCCACGAAGCAGTGACGAAAATCGAGCACGGAACTCAACATGCCCACGGCCCTGCCGACGAGTTCGCCGGTACGAAGTCGCGTGGCCTGGTCGGCCTCACTGGGCGGACGGCCCGTGCGCTCTTCGATGGCCCAACCGGAAGCCTCCGCTTCGAGACATCCGTAGGCGCCACAAGAGCACAACGCGCCATTCGCCACGACGTTGAGGTGGCCTATGTGGCCCGCGTTGCCCGACTCACCATCGAGGAGTCGACCGTTTAATACGATGCCGCCACCGACGCCCGTCGAGACCACCATCGAGAGATAGGAGTCGACGCCGCGCGCAGCTCCGTAGACGCCCTCGGCTAGCGCCAACGCTCGCGCGTCACCTTCGACGTACACCTCGAGAGTGAGAGCGTTGCGTAGCGACGCACGTAGTGGGAACTCGCGCCACCCAAGAATATTTAACGGTGAGACCGTTTCACCTCCGCGCGACATCGGTCCGGCGCACCCGACGCCCACAACGTCGATGACGTGGTCACCGCGAACTCGCCTCGCTAAATCGGCGACGGCGTCGAAGAGGTCCGACGGATGTTGCGCAACGTCGAGACGATCACGAGACGCAATGACGCCATCAGAAGTGACAATCGCCGCTTCAACTTTACTCGCCCCAATATCAAGAGCCAGGCACGGAGACGCGCGTCGCGCGTCTCCGGCGTCGGTCATTCGCTTTTACGGCGATGACGCGACAACCAGTCGCGAAGCGAACTGGTACGGGGACCAAGATTCGCGTGGGCGTCGTCGCCCTGGCCAGTACGGGTGATGTCCTGCCAGGACGCGCGTCCTAAGAGACGAGCGTTTCGCTCAACTACAACTGCGGAGATAAACATCAGAGCGACTCCCGCGAGCCCCAGAACTACGGAGTGCGAGAAGAACAGTATGAGGACCGCGAGCCCTACCAAGAAACCCGCTATGCCCCAGCGCACTCGTCGCCCACCGTGGGAGTAGACGTTGGTTTCGCGGGACTTCTTCGCGAAGCGCGGATCTTGTTTGGAGAGCGACTCTTCGAGTTCGGCCAGGATTTTCTGTTCGTGTTCGGACAGCGGCATCGCGTCTCCTTTCCGGCGGTCTTAAGGTACTTTACCTTTCTCCCGGCAACGCCCGCACGACACGAAAGGCAAATCCATCGGCTAGAAAGAGGAACATCCCAGGAGGCTCGTGGCTCAGCAAACTCTTAACGTGGCGACCGTCTGCACGGGCAACATCTGCCGCTCACCTATGGCCGAAGTCCTTTTGCGCCACCTCGTCCTCGAGGACGCGACGCTCCAAGGACGCGTTGTCGTCACCAGTGCCGGCACCGCTCGCTGGCACGTCGGCGCTCCGATGGACCCCCGAGCTCGGGGTGCGCTCGACCGAGCGGGCTTTCAGTCGCCCGGCTCTCTCGCCCTCTACGCCGACTCGGCGTACCTCAACGCGCAAGACTTGGTGGTCGTCATGACTCGAGAGCACCTTCACGACGTGAAGGCCCGACTACGAAATGACGCAACCGACGTGCTGCTGTGGCGCAATCTCAGCGAACCCGGCCTCAACCTCGACGTCAGCGATCCTTACTACGGCGACGATCGAGAGTTCGACGAGTGCCTCGCCGCCCTTAGACCAGGGGGTCAGCAGTTGACATCGGTATTTCGTCAGCGATTGGGTGAACGCTCTCACGAAGTTTGACCTCTGGAAGTGTCAAGGAGAGAAACACCGCGATTACGCCAAAGGGTATGGCCCACACGTAGACCGATTGAATCGAGCCAGCAATCGCGTGCAACGCAATGTGCAACTGGCTCGGGGGCAGCGTCTTTAATAGCTTGGGCGTCCACTCCGATGGCGGGACCGAGAGAATTTTCGAGCCCTGGGAACCGAAGCCGGCCGCCAACTCACGGGGCAGCGCGTTGGCGTACAGGGCACCAAAGACCGCGGTGCCGAAAGCTCCACCGATCGACCTGAAGAAGTTGGTGCCCGCCGTCGCCGCACCGATGTCGCCCGGGTCGACGGAGTTTTGCACGGCCGTCACCAAGATCTGCATGACGAGTCCGATACCCATGCCCAAGATCAACATGTAGAAGGACTGTTGGAGACTCGATGTCGATTCGTTCACGGTGCTCAGAAGTATCAGACCGATGGTCATCACGACCGTGCCCAAAATTGGAAAGGGGCGATACTTCCACCCACGTGATACGAGTTGTCCCGTAAAGATTGACGTGAAAAAAAGACCCGCCATCATGGGCAGTAGACGAAGCCCCGACATCGTCGGCGAAGTCCCGCGAACGAACTGAAAGAAAAGTGGAAGAAAGACCAGCGCCCCGTACATCGCAAAACCGACAACGAAGCCGATGGCTGACGCTGAGGAGAAGACTCGGTTGGCGAATAGATGAGGCGCCAGTATCGGCTCTTTCGAACGCTTTTCTACGATGACGAAGATAGCTGTGAAGACCAAACCCCCGAGGAGTAGCGCGATTGACGTCGGGCTCAGCCACGCGAGTGACGTACCACCGAGCGACGTGAAGAGAATCAACGCCGAGGCAGCAATCGTCAAAACGATGATGCCCGAGTAGTCAATGACGTGGCTCACGCGTGTCGGCGAACTCTTGAGCACGACGGAGGTAACGATGAGTGCCGCGATGCCGAGTGGGATGTTGACGAAGAAGATCCAGTGCCACGACCAGTGGTCAACAATGAACCCTCCAAGGAGAGGTCCGAGCACCGTCGCGGCACCGAACGTCGCGCCAAAGAATCCTGCGTATCGTCCGCGCTCTCTTGGTGAGACCACGTCAGCGATGATCGCTTGGGCCCCGACCATCAATCCACCACCACCGAGACCTTGCAGCGCGCGGAACAAGATGAGCGCCAACATTGAGTGGGCGAAACCACAAAGGATGCTGCCCACAAGAAAGATGACGATGGCCCACTGAAAGAAACTCTTTCGGCCGTAGAGGTCGCCGAGTTTCCCCCACAGTGGCGTACTTACGGTGGTCGTGAGCAGATACGCAACGACAACCCAGCTGAGGTGACTCGCGCCGTGCAGGTCGCCGGTAATCGTGGGAAGCGCGGTCGCCACAATTGTGCTGTCGAGTGCGGCGAGCATCATGCCGAGCATCAGCGCGCCAAAGATGAAGTACAACTCGCGTTTGGTTACCGTTTGTACTGTTGGCGCGTCCATGGGTTCCCTCGCCGGCGGTGAGTTACTCACTTCGATCTCGATTTGTCTACCAACTCTAGCCGTGAGGTTTCGAGAATCGAACTGGCGTGAGTAGCATTTTTCAAATGACGCGCCTCACATCCTCTCGCGTGTTCTGGGTCCTCGATCACGAGTACAGCGCAGCCATTGGACTCGCCACTGGTGTCACGGTGGCGCTTCTGTGGTCCGCGCTCTCTTCATCGACGTACTTTTCTTTCGTCGCGTCGAAGTCGAGCGCTCGAGTTCTGACCTACTTCGGCGTCAGTTCACTCCACGACGTCGTTCTCAGCCTCCTGATGGCCATCTTCTTCTTCTCTATGGGACTCGAGCTTTCGAGAGAACTCTCATCGGGCTTACTCACCAAGCCCAAGAACGCCGTGCCGCCGGTATTTGGCGCCATCGGCGGCATGCTCTTTACCGCCCTCGGGGCAGTTGCACTTGGTGCGATTCTCAACTCGCCCGCTCTGCGTCGAGGCTGGGGGGTGCCGATGGCCACCGACGTCGCCTTTACCCTGGGCGTCCTGGCCATCGCAGGGCGGCGACTCGCACCCACGCTGCGGATCTTTCTTCTCACCTTGGCCATTACCGACGACGTCTTGAGCGTGATCGTGCTGAGCGTTACCGGGACCACGCACGTACGACCACTGGGCCTCGCCGCCATGGGGGCGACGGTAGCGCTGGGTCTCGTCGTAACGCGACGCCACCCGGGCAACGTCGTCAGCGTGGTACTGCTCGTTGTGATGTGGCTGTGCTTCGCGTGGGCCAACGTAGAGCCGGCGTTGGCTGGAGTCTTAGCGGGCGTCATCGTTTCGACTCGAGCTCCAAAACGTGTACTGCTCGAGAGAAACGCCCTACGGCTCTCGGTCGCAATCGTACTGCCCCTCTTCGCACTCGTTGCCTGTGGCCTGCACTGGTCCAACGTGGCGCTCAGTGGCGCGGTGGGAACGGTCGTCATCGCCACGATCGCGATTCGTCTAATAGGCAAAACGCTCGGCATCACCTGCGGTGTGGCGTTCGCGCGAGCCCTACGTTTTCGACTCGACCCTTCGCTTACCTGGCCACTCGTCGCCACGACGGCTTTGCTGTGCGCGATCGGCTTTACGGTGCCGTTGTTGTTCGCGACCAAACTCTTCGGCGCGCAAAGTTCCCTCTACGCCGGTTTCACGCTGGGACTCTTACTCAGTTCCGCCGTCGCGGCGTTGCTCAGTGGCGCGTTGCTTCGCTTACAAGGTCGCACTGAGTAGGTTGATGCGGGGGGCTATGAAAACGCGACTGACGGAACTACTAAAGATCGAGCATCCGGTGATGTTGGCTGGCATGGGCGGCGTCTCTTACAGCGCGCTCGCGGCGGCCGTCTCCAACGCGGGCGGGTACGGCTGTCTCGGGGCGTCGACGATGTCGAGCCAGCAGTTAGCGCACGAGATCGCCGCCACAAAGTCCCTGACCTCCAAGCCCTTTGGCGTGGATCTCCTCACGGCCTTTCCCGACACGCTGAGCGCCAACGTGGAACTGCTCATCGAGGGTGGCGCGAGCACGTTCGTGGCCGGTTTGGGCGTGCCGCGTCACGTCATCGATCTCTGTCACGACCACGGCGTCCTCGTGATATCGATGTGCGGCAAAGTCGAACACGCCAAGCGTGCGCTCGACGCGGGCTGTGACGTCGTGGTCGCCCAAGGCACCGAAGCGGGCGGTCACACGGGCACCGTGGCGACGATGCCGCTCGTTCCACTCATCGTCGACGCGATGAACGGCACCATACCGGTTGTCGCGGCCGGTGGCCTCTTTGACGGCCGAGGGCTCGCCGCCTCTCTCGCGCTCGGCGCGGACGGAGTGTGGATTGGGACGAGGTTCATTGCCACACCCGAAGCGCGCGCGATTCCCGGTTTTCGTGAGAGCATCATTGGCGCAAAAGAGGACGGCACGGTAATTTCGAGGGCCTTTAGTGGCAAGACCATGCGCGTCATAAGAAACGACACCACCGATCGCTACGAAGCTGATCCCTCGTTGCTCAAGAAGTTCCCCGACCAACTCTTCGTCTCGCACGAAGAGGGCACCTTTCACCTCGGCGGTGACGAATCGACCAAGGGCATCGACCCGCGCCGTGAGGGCTACCCCGCCGGTCAGGCCGTGGGCGCGATCAATGAACTCGTACCAGCCGGCGACCTCGTCCTTCAGATGGTCCGTGACGCCGAGGCGATTCTCGCGCGACTCTGCGCTTTAAGTTAGGCGTCACGATTCTTCGCGAGAGGTGCAGTACTTCGACGAAGGGACCGTGGCGCTTTACCGGACGGACCTAGTCTTGATCCATGGACACCGCCAGCGCCGACCAAGACGCCATCGTCTCCATTATCCATGGTGCCGCGAAGCGAGTAACGGTCGCTAAGCGCACCGTCGCTGAGGTGCTCGCCGACGCTCAAGGTCACCTCACCGCCGACGAGATCACCTTTGCCGTGCAGCAGCGACTCCCGGACGTGAGTCCTTCGACGGTCTATCGGATCTTGGAGGAGTTCGAAGAACTCAGCATCGTGGTCCACGCGCACCTGGGACAACAGGCGGCGGTCTACCACCTCGCCGGTGCCGTGCACGGACATTTGACCTGCGAGGACTGTAGGGAAACCTTCGAGATTCCGGCCGCGCACTTTGATGTACTAAGCAAAAAACTTCTCACGACGTACGGCTTCAAGCTCGATCGTCATCACGTCGCACTCTCGGGCACCTGCGCGACGTGCCAATCACTGCGCCGCAGCGCCTTCATTCCGACGCACGGCTAGCAAAGCCGCAGCGTCGTGGCGCGATTCTTAAAGGTCACTTAGAGAACGATCTGGCGTAGTTACTAGATTCTTGTCAGGAACCCCATGATCAAACTTGAACATCTCACTAAGCGCTACCACGAGACGCTGGCCGTGGACGACCTCGACTTCGAGGTACAACCCGGCGTGATCACCGGATTTCTTGGACCGAACGGCTCGGGTAAGTCCACGACCATGCGCATCATTTTGGGGCTCGATCATCCGACGAAGGGTCGCGCAACTATCAAGGGCAAGCGTTACGGCGAACTGCGCGCGCCACTGCACGAAGTTGGTGCGCTGCTTGACGCCAAGGCCATCCATCCCGGACGCAGCGCACGCAATCACCTTCGGGCCCTCGCCACGTCAAACCGGATTCCCTTTTCACGCGTGGATGACGTACTCGAGTTCGCCGGCATTACCTCGGTGGCGAACAAGAAAGTTGGCAACTTCTCCCTCGGAATGAGTCAGCGTTTGGGTATTGCGGGGGCCCTGCTCGGCGATCCTGAGGTTCTCCTTTTCGACGAGCCCGTCAATGGGCTCGACCCCGAAGGCGTCCGATGGATTCGGGACCTCTTCCGGTCACTGGCCAATGAGGGACGTACCGTCTTCGTCTCATCGCACCTCATGAGTGAAATGGCCGTCACGGCCGACCAGATCATCGTCATTGGACGAGGAAGATTCATCACCCAAGGATCCATCGACGCACTAACCGCGACCGCGAAGGGCACCGTCTTCGTTCGCGCCGCAAATCACGCACGGTTGACGGACGCACTGAACACCAAAGGCGGCGTCGTGAGCGACGTGAACGACGAGGGTCTGAGCGTGAGCGAACTAACGTCCGATCAAATTGGCCAGGCGGCCTTCGACGCGGGCGTCGCCATCTATGAACTAACACCGCAGCGGGCGTCACTCGAAGACGTCTTCATGGAACTCACGGCCGACGCCGTTGAGTACGGCTCGTCGGGAGTTCGCCATGAGTCGTGACGTCACCCTGGGTTCGGTCGTTCGCTCCGAGTGGTTGAAGTTCCGCACCGTTCGCTCGAGTATCTCCGGCGTGATAGTCACGTTCGTGCTGACCATCGGCCTCGGCGCACTCGTGACCTCGCTCCTGCGAGCGCACTGGAGCACCACGAGCCCCGCGCGACGGCTCACCTTTGATCCGGTGACCACGAGTCTCGTCGGCGTGATCTTCGCGCAGTTCGCCATTGGCGTCATCGGCTCGCTCTATCTTACGAGCGAGTACTCTTCGGGGTCCATCCGCACGACGTTGGCCGCGGTGCCCAATCGAGTGCAGCTCGTCTCTGGGAAACTGATCGTGCTCGTCACGTCGTTGTTCGTGGTGAGCGAAGTCGCGTGTTTCACCACCTTCCTCATGGGTCAAGCGATCTTCTCGGGCGTCGTGCCCACGGCCTCGCTCAGTAACTCCACCGTCCTTCGCGCCGTAATTTTCGCCGGGCTCTACCTCACGCTGCTTTCGGCACTGGCGTTCTCGTTGGGCCTCATTCTTCGCCAGAGCGCCGCCTGCATCAGTGTCTTCGTGTCGATCCTGCTCGTGCTACCCCTAATAATTATTTTTCTTCCTTCTAGTTGGCAGAACGACGCGATGCGATTCTTGCCTAATGAGATGGGCCGCGCCATGACGTCGGTATCACCCGTGGCGAACCACTTTTCCGCCCTAGGTTCACTCATCACTCTCCTCATTTACGTCGTTGTGCTTCTCGGTATTGGCACGACGTTGATGTCGCGTCGTGACGCCTAACCTTTGACGTCTTACTATCGGGAGTGACACCATGGACTTAAGCGACGTACTACGAACCACCGGTGCGGTCCGGGACTTCACTTCTGAGCCGGTCGACGACGCGGTGCTCTTCGCGATACTCGACGACGCTCGCTTCGCCCCGTCGGGGGGGAACCGTCAGTCGTGGCACGTCATTGTGGTAAAGGACGAGCGCCAACGTCGATCCATTGGCGCCGCGTACCTTGACGCCTGGCACGACTACGTTGCTCACCTTCTTGCCGGCGTCATCCCGTTCTCACCGCTCGCGAGCGAAGCGGATCGCCTAGCCGCGGCGAGCCAGCGCGGGGCAGCCGAAAAACTCTCCAAACCCGACGGATTCGCCGAAACTTTCGCCGACGTGCCCGTCATGCTCGTCGTGAGCGCCGACTTGAGTGTGCTCGCCGCGATTGACCGTGATCTCGACAGGTATCAGGTAGTCGGCGGCGCGTCGATCTACCCCTTCGTCTGGAGCATTCTTCTCGCCGCAAGAGAACGAGGAGTTGGCGGCGTCATGACCACGATGGCCGTTCGCAACGAACCCGAGCTCAAAGAGATACTGGACCTACCGGAGAACCACGCCGTCGCGGCCATCGTGGCACTCGGTCACCACGAACGTCGCCACACACAGTTGAAACGTCGAGAGGTAGCTGAGTTCACTACGGTCGACCGGTTTGATGGGCCATCCTTTTACGCTTAGTTGGCGTCGCTTCCAAAGATCTCTTCGGTATCTTGTCCCAGCGCGCGCGGTCCTCGTCGAATCGAAGGTCGACGGCCATCGATGAGAAGAGGCGTACGCATCGCGCGCGTGTCGCCACTCGGCGTCGACATCGTGCCGACGAAGTCGCCGTGAGAGATTTGATCTTGGGCGAAAGCGCCTTCGACGTCAAGAATTGGCGCGTGCGGTACGCCAGAGTGCTCCAGGGCCCGAAGCCAGTACGCGGTGTCGTGTACCACAAAGATTCGATCTAGAACGTCGGCCAAATCATTGCGCGACTTCACCCGCTCTTCGTTCGTAGCCCACTCACTTTTCTGGGTGAGACCTACGTCGTCGAGAGCTTCAACGAGCTTCGCGTACTGCGCGTCGGTGCCCACCGCGAGCAAGAGGAAACCGTCGGCCGTCGTCACCGGGCCGTAGGGCGTGATAGACGGATGGTCGTTGCCCAGGCGCTGTGGATTCACGTTCGTCGAGAGATAACTCTGCGCCTGATTAATGAGAGCGCTCATCGCCGACTCGAGTAACGGCGCCTCGAAGCGACGACCGTCACGGCCCCGCGCTTTGGCCAGAAGACCACTTAAGAGTCCAACCACGCCATAGAGGCCCGTCACGACATCGGCGATCGGCGCGCCAACCTTGCTCGGCGCGCCAACTTCTCCCGTCACGCCCATCAGACCCGAGCGCGCCTGAGCCAATAAGTCAAACGAAGGCCGGTCGGCGAGCGGTCCCCCTTCGGTCGCGGGCGTGATACTCACCCACACGCAGTCGGGATTCGCTGCGCGCAGGCGATTGATACCCAGCGAGAGGACTTGGCTCGGCAAGTAGTTCTCAATCACCGCGTCGGCTAGTTTCACGAGCTCGGCGACGCGCTCGAAGTCCCTCTCGTTGCGTAAATTAGCTACGACGTTTCGCCGATGTCGATTCACCGCCAAGTAATAGGTCGCGTCGCCACCAAGTCGCGGCGGCGCTAGGGAACGAACGGGGTCGCCCTCCGGGCTCTCCACTTTGATGACGTCGGCTCCGAGATCCCCGGCAATCATCGCGCACAGTGGTCCGGCCAGCACCCTTGAGAGGTCGAGAACCCGAAGTCCTTCGAGGGGCAGCCCCGTGCCGACGTTCGTCGGATCAAGGTCCCAGGTCACTACAGGACCTTCGAAAGGAAACTCCGCAGGCGTTCAGTCTTTGGAGCGCTCAATACGTCGCGAGGATTGCCAGACTCTTCGATCACGCCGCCGTCCAGAAAGTAAATCGAATTGGCGACCTCTCGAGCGAAGTTCATCTCGTGCGTGACCACGATCATCGTCATTCCACTCGCCGCGAGATCCTTCATGACGTCGAGAACTTCGCCAACCAATTCCGGATCAAGCGCCGAGGTCGGCTCGTCGAAGAGCATCAGCTTGGGATCCATCGCTAGGGCGCGCGCGATAGCCACGCGCTGCTGCTGGCCTCCGGAGATTTGGCTCGGGTAGTGCTGTTCCTTGCCCTCCAATCCAACTCGAGCGAGGAGTGTGCGCGCCTTGGCCCGGGCGGCTTCGGGTTCAACTCCCTTGACTTTTATTTGACCAATCGTGATGTTCTCTAGCACCGTCAAATGTTGAAAGAGATTGAAACGTTGAAAGACCATGCCGATTTGGGAACGCTCGGCGCAAATCTGTTTGTCACTTCGTTCGTAGAGTTTCCCTCCACGCGCTTCATAGCCAACCAGGTCGCCGTCCACTCGCAGCTCGCCAGCGTCGTGTTTCTCCAGGTGATTAATACATCGCAACAGCGTGCTCTTACCCGAACCAGAAGGCCCAATCAGGCAAGTGACTTCTCCGCGAACCACCGTAAGGTCCACACCCTTTAGAACCTCGACGCCACCGTAGGACTTGTGGACTCCGCGCGCCTCGACCATGGGGATAGTCATCGAACTGCCTCTGCCGGGTGACGTCGGATCTGAAAATTCGAAACTATTCCCATAAGGTCACGACGGAGACGTTGCAGTGGTGTGGGTGGAGGGGTACGCAGGGCCCCTTTGGCGAAGTGACGCTCGAGGTAGTACTGGCCGACTGAGAGGACGGTCGTCACCGCGATGTACCACAAACTCGCCACGATCAACAAGGGCATAATGAGAAAGTTGACTGAATAAATATTCGTCGCGGCACCTAACAGGTCGACAACGCCGATCGTGCTCACCAGGGATGTCGTCTTCAACATCGATATCAGTTCATTACCCGTGGGTGGAATAATCACCCTCATCGCTTGCGGTAAGACGATTGATCTCAATGTCTGTGGCCGAGTCATGCCAAGGGCCATCGCGGCTTCGGTCTGACCTTCCTCAACCGAGATCAGGCCCGCACGAGCGATCTCGGACATGTACGCCGCTTCATTCAACCCGAGGGCCACGATGGAGGCAACGTAGGCAGTAATAACCGTCTTGGTCATGAAGTGGACAGCCGTCAAGTGCGTAAAGGGAATGCCGAGACTGAGCGACGGATAAAGAATGGCGATGTTGTACCAAACAACTATCTGGACTAAGACCGGTGTGCCGCGAAAAAACCAGGTGTAGGTCCACGCAAACGACGAGAGCAGTCGATTCGATGAAAGGCGCATAACGGCGACCAACACACCCAAGAGGACGCCAATGAGCATTGCTAACGCAGTCAACTCAAGTGTGACCAGTAGGCCGTGCAGAATCTCGGAAGTGAAGAAATAACGACGGACAATGTCCCAGCTAAAACGCCACTCTCTAATTTGATGGCACCTTCGAATACCGCTGACGAGGCGACACGAATACACACCGGTCCCCAGTTTGGAGAACAGCGTGTGAACCAACATTGCAACGAGTAACAAAGCAAACGCCGCGGCGATCCACTGCCCGACGTGACGAACGGGGACGACCTTTACGGCGGCGTCCCCGTTCTCAGTCATGTTCGTTCTCAGGCTATTGATCTCTTAGGAGAGCGCCCCATTGAGAACAATTTTGCTTGACGGCAGCGCACCGGAGGTAACCCCGTAGTGGGCCAAAATTGCGTGGTAGGTCCCGTTTGCAATCAACGTCTTGATAGCCGCTTGGATGGCGACAGCCAGTCCCTCGCTGGCGGTCGTCTTCGGCGTGGCAATGCCGTAAGGCGCGACGTTCACGGCGCTCCCAACGAGCTTGAATCCCTTTACCGTCGCCACGATGTGGCCCGCTACCTGGCTGTCCACGAAACCGACGTCGGCCTGTCCTGACGAGACGGCCAAATTCGCTTCGGTCTGCGTGGGGAAGGCGATGAGGTTCAACTTCTTGCTGGTAGAGCACTTCTTCGCCGCGGCCTTAGCGTCCTTCTGTTCAGAGGTGCCCGTTTCAACGGCGACGGTTAACCCACAGAAGCTCTTGAAACCCTTGAAGATGACCTTTGAGTTCGCCTTGGCGTACACGCCTTCGCCAGCCTTGAAGTAGTCGACGAAGTTCACGGTCCTTTCACGAGACTTTTCGTCAGTGAATGAAGAGTTACCAATGGCGTAGCGACCGCCTTTGATGCCAGCGAGGATGGTGCCGAAGACTACGTTGTTTTCCTTCACCGTGATACCCAGCGTCTTGGCAATCGCGTTGATGAGGTCAATGTCGAATCCGACCATGGTGGTGCCGTTCATCGACTCATCGGGTGCGTAAGTGGCGTCAGTGGCCACCTGGAGCGTGCCGGTCTTGTACGACGTCGGGACCAATTTCGCGTCGGCGGCGTTGTACTTCCCGACGGTCGAAGAGGCGCCCGCGACGACGCTCGAAGCCAACATCAACGAGGCAATGCCTCCTGTGACAAGAACTTGACGAACTCGTGAAATACGCTGCATGAAATCTCCCAATAGTTTCTGCACCGCGGCGCGCCGCGTCAGGCTTCCATTGATACCAGAAAAGAGCCCTAGGTGAGACTCGGGCCTGAGAAGGACGTCTGCGCGTGCGCCACGGGCTCGCTCACGGGCGACTCTTCGAGCTTGGGTAGATGCGTTAGCGTCGCGAGCCCTACGACCAGCGCGGTGCCCGCGGCGACGAAACAGGCGCGGTGCAGTCCCTGCATGAAGGCGTTGGACACCATCGTGTTGAGCGCCGGCCGTAAGGCAATCGGGAAGTGCGCCACGGTCGCCTGCGCGGCCTGGGTGGAACTTACGGCCACGTGGAGCTTGCTCTGGGTCAAGCCGTGGCCGAGATAGGGCGAGAGCGCGGCTCGGACACCGGGTCCAAAGATTGACGAAAAGACGGAACCAATAATTGCGACGCCCATCGTGCCAGCCAACTCTCTCGTCGTCTCGTTCACGGCGGCTCCCGCGCCAATCTGTTCGGGTCGAAGGGTGCTCATGAGCGCGGCGGTGGACGGCGCGTTGACGAGAGAGAAACCGAGGGCCAGCATTGCCATGACGCCGATGACAGGTCCGAAGTACGCGGCGTTGGCGCTGATCGTGCCCATCCAGATCAGCGCCGCGGCAACAACCGTGAGTCCGGCCGCCACGACGTAACGAGCACCCAAGCGAAGCGCGGCTACGGCCCCCAGGGGCGTCGTGATCATAACGACAATGGCGAAAGGCAACGTGTGCACACCGGCGGAGAGGGGCGAATAGCCGCGAAGAAGTTGAAAGTACTGCGTGATGAGAAAGATGAAGCCAAAGAGGCAGAAAAAGTTGGCGGCGATCGAGGCCGCACCCGCGGAGAACGTGCGATTAAGGAAGATGCGGACTTCGAGCAGTGGCCCGTCACGACGTAACTCATAGAGCACGAAGGAAACGAGGTAGATGAACGCGAGGACGAAAACGAAGATCGTACTGAGGCTGCGCCATCCCCATGCCGGTCCTTCAATAATTGCCAACGTCAGAGCCGTCACGCCCGCCGTACCAAGAACCAAGCCAACAAGGTCGAGACGTCGCTGTTGCGGGCTCGTGGACTCTGGCACGACGAAGCCCACCGCGATAACGGCGAACAGCACCAGTGGCGCATTAATCAAGAAGATCGACCCGTACCAAAAATGATCCAGCAACGAGCCACCCGCCACCGGGCCAATCGCGACCGCGACCCCACTGGTCGCACCCCAGATGCCAAAGGCCTTGGCACGCTCGGAGAGATCGTCAAAAACGATGGTCAGCGTCGAAAGGGTGGCGGGAAAGATGAACGCCGCCGACGCACCCATAAGAGCGCGCGCTATCAGTAACGACGGCACGCTGTCCGAGAACGCCGCAAGAAGTGAGAACACGCCAAAGGCCGCCAGCCCCATTTGCATGACGCGTTTTCGACCAATGCGGTCCGAGAGCCCTCCCCCGGCCAACAACAGACCAGCGAAAGGCAACGAGTATCCATCGACGATCCACTGCAGCGACGAGTTCGACGCGTGAAGATCTCGCGAGAACGATGGAAGCGCGACGTTGACGATCGTGTTGTCGATGACGACGATCAAAACGGCTACACAGAGGACCGCCAAGACCCACCACCGACGATCGTGCGCAGCAGTCGGCATCTCTTCCCCCGTTGAACAATGCTCCGAAACTATAGAACAGCGTTCTATAATGGTCAAATGGGTGAGCGCTCGAGTCGCACTCCGTCAGAGCGGATTGGTCCAGAGGTTCTCAGCGCGGCGCTCGAGATTCTGGACGATGAAGGTCCCGACGGTTTCACGGTTCGAGCCATTGCGTTGCGCGCCAACGTTGCGCCAATGGCGATCTACAACCACTTCGACGGTCTCAACGGCGTCTTGGAGGCGCTGTGGATCGAGGGCTTCGAAGTCTTCAACGAAGCGCTCACCTTTCATACCAACGACGCCACTGACGATCTCCACAACGCGGCGCTCGGCTATCGAAAGTTCGCTCTGGAGCATCCTGGGCTCTACACCGTGATGTTCCTGGGGCGCTTTCGTAACTTTCTTCCCTCATCCGCCGCCATCCACGTTGCCTACCAGTCCTTTCAGACACTCGTGAGTAACGTCGAACGTTGTCAGAAAACGGGGTGGTTTAAGGACGAGCCGGCTCTCGACGCGGCCCAGGTCATTTGGTCGGCCTGTCACGGGTACGTTTCGCTCGAACTTCTTGGCGTCAACTTCGCCGCTAACCCCGACGAAACTTTTCAGTTGCTGCTTTCGACCCTACGAGACGGATTCAGCTAAAGGTTCCAGGCAAAGTTCGCTCGGCCAAGTGCCGAGACGCGTTGGTGACAGCAACATATTCGTGAGATTGTGGCGTAGATGCCCTTGTCGCCACACGAGTTGTTGCTGGGCGGCTTTTAGTACGCGTTCAGTGTCGTGACACTCGGTTCGCCACGTTGGATCTGCCGCCACGTCAAAACACTTGTAGGAACCATCACCGAACTGCACGTAGGCGGTGTCGTCACCGAAGGAGACCGCCAAATTTCGCCGAGCGAGCGTGGCGTTGGTTGGTTGCGAGGAGCCACCGTTACCCAGCAAGAAGTAGCGACTGTCCCACTCGTAGTGGGCCGCGTCGCGCCGCTCGACCTCCGTACCGTCAAAAAGTGGCGTGAGCGAACGTCCGTCACACTGCACGGGTTCGTCAATACCCAATGCGTCGGCCAATGTCGGCAACAAATCCACGTTCTCGGTGAAGTGGCGAATGGACGCACCGCCCGCAGAGCGAGGATCACGCCACAGTCCAAGAATGTGGTAACTCTGAGGAAAGAAGCCCAGCTTTTCGATTAGTCCGTGGTCGCCGAGCTGTTCACCGTGATCAGACGTCACGATGACTAAGGTGTCACTCCACTCATGACGCTCTTCGAGAGCGCGCACGACTCTGGCTAACTGCGCGTCAACCTCCGAAATCATTCCGTAGTACTGGGTCTTGAGACATCTCATGGCGTTCTCGTCGGTGGGGGCCGACGAGGCTCCCCCGGCGAGTGCCGCTTCGTGGAGTGGATGACGAAGGCCACTCTCCACGGGAGCAATCGGCATCGCCACGTCCGCGGGATCGTACATCTTGGAGAACGCACCGGCGGCCGCGTAGGGAGGGTGCGGTCGTAGGTAACTCAGGTGCGCGAACCACCCACTCTCTTGGTGATCGAGCCAGTCGAGGAATCGCGTGGTGAGAAAACCACTGAGGGAGTCCTCCGCCGGCCGATCGGGTTCACCGCGTAGCGGGCCCGACCAGCCGCTTTCGACGTCGTAGCCCTTCGCACGCAAATACTGCACCCATCCCGCCTGACTCTCGGGAAGATAGAGACCTACGGAGAAGCCGGGCAGGATGCCGTCGTAGTAGTCGAGGCGCGGGTCATCAGCGCCGCGAGCTTGATACGGGTCGAGTCCTTGATCGGTGTAGCCAAAGAGTGTGGGATTGTAACCCGCGCGACGCGCGACCAACGCGAGATTGTCCAAGCCACGCTCGAGTGGCGTGCCGTTGGCCACGACGCGATTGTTCATCTGGTACATACCGGTGTAGAGCGCGGCACGTCCCGGAGAACACGGTGCCGCTTGGGAGAAATGGCGTTCGAGGCGCACGCCCTCGGCCGCGACGCGGTCGAGCGTCGGCGTTTTGACGATCGGGTGGCCCGCCGCGCCATAGGAGTCGCCGCGAAACTGATCAAGCGTGATGAAGAGGACGTTCACAGCGACGCGACTTCAACCAAACGGTGAAGATGCAGCGCCAGATCATCGATTATGGCGAGCGCCTCGGGTACGACGCCTCCCATCTCTAAGAAGCCGTGCACCATACCTTCGGCTTCCAGTAGTTCGACCTCCACGCCAAAGTGTTCGAGCAGTCCGGCGTAGGCCACACCTTCATCGCGCAGGGGATCGCACTCGGCCACGACCACAACGGCGGAGGCAACGCCCGTGAGATCGAAGCAGAGCAGGGGCGTCACGCGGGGGTCAGTGTGATCGTTCCAATCACCGAGGTATTGGCCATAGTCGTAGCGCAAATTCTCGACGTCCAAGAGATAGCCCTTGCCGTACGTGTGGACCGAGTCCGTAACGAGTTCGGGGCCCAGGGTCGGATAGATAAGGACTTGCGCCGCAATCTCTACGTCTTCACCCCTCAACTGCGCGGCGGCAACTGTCGTGAGGTTGGCGCCGGCCGAGTCGCCCATGACGATGAGTCGTACGCTCTCATCGCCAAACTCGCTCCGGTGACTCGAGACGTAGCGAATCACGTCTATCGCGTCATTGAGGCCCGCGGGAAATGGATGCTCGGGCGCCAAACGGTAGTCGAGGGCCAAGAAGCGCATCTTCGTGTCTGAGGCGAGACGACGACAGAGAAACTCGTGGGTATCGAGGTCACCGACAACGAAACTTCCGCCGTGAAGATAGAGAACCAGAGCTTTGGCTTCATCGCCTCGGGGTACGTAGAGCCGGGCATCGAGCGTTCGCCCATCGAGGTGCAGCACGCGATTTTCTTGGTGGGCCATTTCCGCCATCTCACCTTGCATCGCGAACGCCTCGTCGCGAAACGTCTGACGTCGCTCGGCGACGCTCACGCTCGAAAAACTCTTCTCGGGGCTCTCTTGGGCCCGGCGAAGAAAGGGTTCAAATGCTGGATGGACCACGGTCACCTCCCGGCCCCAACATTAGACACCACGGCCCACGCGATGCCACGAGTGTCACCGCCGAACAATTCGTAGACTCAGCCAATGAGTGCAAACAACTCGGTCTATCTTCGCGTGGCCCGCGGATTCACCAGCACTCTTTCGACCGTCAAAGACGGCCAATGGCAAAATCGCACTCCGTGTGTCGACTGGGACGTCACCGACTTGGTGGAACACGTCGTGGCGACCCATCAACGGGTGTACACCTTGATCAACGCCGACGGCATCGAGGGCTTTGACTCAGACGCGCTGCTCACCGCGCGCTGGATCTTCGTTCTGCGGGCGTACCAGGAGGTATTGAACGATGCGGACATGGCCAACCAGTTGGTTCAATCCCGTGCCGGCGAACAGCCTTTTTCAGAACTCATCGAAGGGTTGCTCATGATTGACACGCTGTGTCACACGTGGGACCTCGCGAAAGCGGCTGGTAGCGACGAGGCGCTCGACGCCGACGCGGTGACAATCGCGCACGCCAAGCTCCTGGAGTTGGGCGCCGCCATTCGAGTACCGGGAGGCTTTCAGGATCCCGTGCCGCCAAGACTCGAGGTCGACGCGCAAACCAGGTTCCTCAATTACGCCGGTCGGATCGTATAAAGACAAACTATGACCAACGATGAGATAAGGATTCGACCGTGAGTCAAAACCCAGCAAGCGCCACTCCACCCGCTGATGGCGCCGCCGACGAAACGGACGTCGAAAAGACGGGTCTGTTCGACTCCCTTAACGCACTGCCCAGGTCGCTCAAAGTGGGAACAACGATAGTGATCATCGTGGCGCTCGCGACGATCTTCGCGATATCGCGGGACTTTTACTTCCACTGGTTCGAAGTACACACCGGTACTATTAACGAGACCGGAACTTACTACGCGTTTTGGAGTGGTTTTGGGTCAGACATTGGCGAAGCCACCATTGTCGTGGGTATCGCCGCCGCGTGGCGCCACCACAACTGTCACGTCAAGGGCTGCCCACGTATTGGCCGCCCCGTACCCAGCACCCCCTACATCGCTTGTCCCAAGCACCACCCGGCCCACGAAGGAGCCAAGCGAAGCGTGTCAATAGAGACCATTATCAAGGCCCACCAAGAGGCGAAGAAAGAAAACAAGCGCTCTTGACAGAGCGTCGACGTGGGTGGGGCGAAACCTGGAGTTGGACACTTGCGGGATGAGTTCAGTGGAAATCGGACTCATCGGATTCTGACGAGGTGAGACAATATGTTCGAACGCAGACTCGCGCCTCACGGACGCTGAATCGGAGACCTACGATTCAGTGACTGCAATTGGATAGGAAGCGAGGAAGTCGTGACTGAGTTGAACAACAAGAGTGGGCAAGACGCGAAACCAGAGACTGAGCGCACGGTGACAATTTCGGGGATACCGCTGCTCGTCGCCGGTATCGCCGCTTTCTTGAGTTTCAAGTGGATTCGGCGCCGGTTCAGGCGTCCCGGATCCTCGGCGCCATAGCTACGACCGGTGCACGCGTGGCTCATTGGATTCTGACAGGATCACACCTAACGCTTGACGCAACTTCGTCTTCTACGCAATGAACCTTAGGGACCCCGTCAGAATCCGAAGAGCCGGAAATCGCCGCCCAAGCGCATCAGTAGAAACATCTTGGAGCGGACGACCGGGCTCGAACCGGCGACCTCGACCTTGGCAAGGTCGCGCTCTACCAACTGAGCTACGTCCGCGTGGTGCTTCAATTGTAGCCGACCGAGATTGGCGCGCCAGTAGTGCTCAGCTCGGTGTCGAGCCCATAAGACTCGTTGCTTCTTCCAAAAGATAGTCGCGTAGAACGTCAAGATCGTCCATTCGATCAGCACAGCCCAGCAGGCCGAACTCCAAATATTCCTCAAACCCGAGGACGGTGATATTGAGAGAAAAGGCACCGAACAGTGGTCCAACGGGCGCGGCGGAGGCTACGCGGTGGCCACTCAACCAAAGAGGGATGGGCGGTCCCGGCACCGAAGAGATCATGAGGTTGGCCATTGGTACGTATTTGAAGAGATCGAACGCGGCGATAACTTTTGCGCCCCACGACATCAAGGTGGGACCGAGCACCCTCGGCACGTCTTGAAAGATCTTGGCGCGATGTTGACGCTGTTCTCCTAGCGTCTTCATGGCGTCGCTCGAAATAGCGCGCAATCGTTCTTCGGGGTCGGTAATGCTCGTGTGGAGTCGAACGAGCATACCCGAAATCTGGTTACCGAGGTTGGCGGTGTCGCCTTCGCCGCGAACGTTGATGGGCACGAAGGCCACCAAGTCCTTCTTTAGCACTTCTCCTCGGTCGTCCATAAGTCGCTTCAACGCACCACTCGCCGTCGCCATCACAAAGTCCGTTACCGATACCCCACGAGTTTTGGCCGCTCGCTTCACGTCAGCGAGTGCGACCCGCGTGCGGCAATAGAGCTTCTCAACACCCGCCGCTCCGTTCAGCGACGTTCGCCTGGCTTCAAACATTGACGGTTGACTCGGCGTGGAGTGTCGGCGTCCGTGCACCACGACAACGCTGACGAGAGCCCGAAGGATTTCGTAGAGGCGCCCGCTCCACGAGCCAATGTTCTCGAGAATGAGGTCGGGGTGCTGGCGCACGCGGGCGAAACCTTGACGCAGCAAGCCGAGTGACGTCGTGACGGTCGGCTCCTCCTCTTTAGAGTCGACGAAGGACAGCGGTTCACGAACCTCCGGTGAGATATCAAAGAGGCTCGCGAACGTTTCCGCGCCCGACACGCCGTCCGCCAGGGCGTGGTGCACCTTGAGGGCGAGCGCCGCGTGACCGTCTTCGAGACCTTCGATGACGAGGAGCTGCCAGAGCGGACGTTGAGGCGAGAGAGTCCGCGATAGAAACTCGGCGACCAGTGCATCGAACTGAGCCGGCGCTCCCGGCGAGGGCACCACCGCGCGCACTACGTGACGGTCGAGATCGAACTTGTCGTCGGTGATCAATATGGGCCAGGTCATGTCAAAGGGAGCTCGAACGACGCGCTGGGTTAAGACCGGAATTTCGTGAAGCCGTGCCGCGATGTTCTTCTGGATGAGCTCGAAACGCTCCCGGGGATCTTCAACGCTGCCTTCGAGTTCGATGACGGCGCCAATGTTCATTGCGGTGCCCGTCGTCTCGAGGAGGATAAACGCGCTGTCGAGTGGGTCGAGAAACTTCGTCATCGGCCACTGCTGCCAAATCCGCCTTCACCACGAGGCGCGCTCGGCAGCTCGTCAACGACGAGAAAGTTCGACGTCGCCAGAGGCACGACGACGAGTTGAGCGATCCGATCGCCCTTTTCTACGTGGTAGTCGTGTTCGGGGTCGAGGTTCACGAGCGCAACCTTGACCTCGCCGCGATAGCCGGGATCTATAAGTCCCGGTGAGTTCGCGCACGTCACACCGTGCTTCGAGGCCAGCCCACTGCGCGGCAAGACGAAGCCACCGTGGCCCTCGGGAATCGCCACCGCGAGGCCCGTGGCGACGAGTGCCCTACCACCTCGGGCGCTCAACGTGCACGACTCCACCGCGACGAGATCACAGCCGGCGTCTCCTTCGTTGGCGTAACTGGGCAACACCGCGTCCGGGTGCAGGACCTTGGTGAAGATTTCCATTCACGGAAGGCTAGTCACGACTCGAGACTCGATTCGGTAGTGTCGCACTGTGCTGGTGTGGATGGATTTAGAGATGACGGGCCTCGAACCTCAACGCCACGTCATTGTCGAAATCGCCACATTGATCACCGACGATGACCTGAACGTCATTGCCGAAGGTCCCAATCTCGTGGTGTACGCCTCGCCCGAGCAGCTCAATGAAATGGGCGCGTTCGTCACCGAAATGCACACCAAGTCGGGTCTCTTGCCCGAGATCATTGCCTCAACCATCACGGCTAGCGAAGCCGAGACGATGACGCTCGAATTCCTAAAAGCGCACATTGACGAGCCACGCACGGTGCCGCTGAGTGGCAACTCCATCGGTACGGATCGTCGCTTCCTCCAGGAGTACATGCCCACCCTCGAGGCGTTCTTGCACTACCGCAACGTCGACGTGTCGACGCTCAAGGAGTTGGCTCGTCGGTGGCACCCCGAAGTCGTCGCCGGACTACCAGACAAAGATACGACCCACCGCGCGCTAGAGGACATTCGAGAATCCATCAGTGAACTCGCCCACTATCGCTCGGCGATGTTTCTGCCGAGCATCGAGACGAAGTAATCTCACCAACCATGAGTGACATTCCCCTTTCGCTCATCGAAGCGACCACGCAGTTAACGGCACCGGGCCAAATGTTCGAGATCGACCGAGCGAACGTCGACGGTGTCGAACTCACGGTGTGGAAGAACGCGCCCGCCAGTTTGCGACAGATTTTCGACCTATCCCTCAGCCATGGCTCGAAAGATTTTCTCGTCTACGAGGACCAGCGCGTCACCTTTGACGAGCACTACCGCATTGCCAGCACCCTCGCGCAACGACTGCTCGATGACGGCCTCAAAAAAGGTGATCGCGTCGCCATCGCGTCACGGAATCTTCCCGAGTGGGTGATGGCCTTTTGGGGATCGATGATCGTCGGAGCGGTGGTGGTGCCACTCAACGCTTGGTGGACCACGGACGAACTGATTTACGGGCTGAGTGACTCGGGCACGTCAGTACTCTTCGTCGACGAAGAACGACTCGAACGGGTGAGTGCGCGACTCGATGAACTCAACGACGTTCGTACGGTCGTCGTCTTTAGTGAAGATCACTCGCGCGCGCCTCGACTAAGCCAGAAGCACGCTCGCGTACGCGTCGAGAGTTTTGAAGAGTTTCTCGGTGACGTTGATCCCGGCGCAACACCGCCCGACGTCGAACTCTTGTCTGACGATGTCGCGACGATGTTCTACACGTCTGGTACAACGGGACGTCCCAAGGGTGCGCTCGGTACTCACCGCAACGCCAACACGAACATCATGAACCTCTTCTTTCGCGGACAAGTCTCCACGCTACGAACAGTGAAGGGGGGCACGGACCTCGCCGCGCCACTCTCCCAGAACGCCAATCTCTTGAACGTTCCGCTCTTTCACGCCACGGGTTGTCTGGCCGTAATGACGACGAGCACTATCGCTGGCGCCAAAATCGTCTTGATGCACCACTTCGACGCGACGAAGGCCCTTCAACTCATTGAAACAGAGAAGATCACCGCCATCGGTGGCGTGCCCACCATCGCCATGCAGATCCTCGACCATCCCGACTTCGACAAGTTCGATACCTCCAGTGTGACGACCGTCTCCTACGGGGGCGCCCCCGCTCCGCCAGAACTCGTGCGGCGCATCAAGGCTCACTTCGCGGTCGGTCAACCTGGTAACGGCTACGGGCTCACCGAAACGTCCGCCGGCGTCTGTTTTAACGCCGGCGCTGATTACGTCGCCAAGCCCAGCAGCTGTGGACCGGTCGTGCCGGTCTGTGAAGTGGCCATCGTGCCCGAAGACTTTGACGGCGACGAACCGCCCCTTGATCGACCTCAGGGTCCCGACGTCGTGGGCGAACTTTGGGTTAAGGGACCCAGCGTCGTTCGTGGCTACTGGAACAAGCCCGAGGCAACCGCCAAGGCCTTCACCAAGGGATGGATGCACACTGGCGACGTCGCTCGAATCGACGACGACGGTTTTGTCTACATTGTCGACCGCGCGAAAGACATGATCATTCGCGGCGGTGAGAACATCTACTCCGTCATCGTCGAAGCCGCGATCTTCGATCACCCCGACGTGGCCGACTGCGCGGTGGTGGGCCTACCCCACCCCACCATGGGTGAAGAAGTCGCGGCCGTCATCGTGCTTCGTCGCGGTCGCGTGATCGAGGCCGAAGAGATTTCGCGCCACGTCGCCGCTCGTCTCGCCAGGTTTGAAGTGCCAACGAAGATCTTCTTTCATTCAACGCCGCTACCTCGTAACCCCCAGGGCAAAGTTCTCAAGCGAGAACTTCGCGACTCCTTGGTTCAAGAGACCAGCGCCACACGCTAGGCACTCGCGACGACGCAGTGCGCCACGAATCGCTAGACCTCAAGAGCGGCCACCCGAGGGTGGCCGCTCTTGAGGGAACGAAACGACTTATTTGTTGGGCTGCGGCGTAAAGCGCAGGTAGTCCTTGATCTTCCGGAAGCCCTTGGGAAACTTCTCCTTGGCGTCCTCGTCGCTCACCGATGGCGCGATAATGACGTCATCGCCGTCCTTCCAGTCCACGGGAGTCGACACGGGGAACTTCGCCGAAAGTTGCAGTGAGTCCAGTACGCGCACGATTTCATCGACGTTGCGTCCCGTTGAGGCCGGGTAGGTCAAGGTCAGCTTGACTTTCTTGTCGGGAGCAACAATAAAGACGCTACGCACGGTCATCGTGTCACTGGCGTTGGGGTGAATCATGTCGTAAAGGTCCGCGACCTTGTGATCTTCGTCGCCAATAATGGGAAAGTTCAACTCAGAACCCTGTACCTCACTGATGTCGCTCTTCCAACGATTGTGGGACTCCACGTTGTCGACCGACACCGCGATCAACTTGGTGTTGCGCTTGTCAAATTCAGCTTTACGGGCGGCGAAGGCACCCAGTTCAGTGGTGCACACGGGCGTGAAGTCCTTCGGGTGCGAAAACAGCACGCCCCAGCCATCGCCGAGCCATTCGTGGAAGTTCACGGGACCTTCGGTCGTGTCGGCGGAAAAGTCAGGGGCTACGTCGCCCAAGCGAATTACCATGAAATGCTCCTTGTATGCGAGGTGTCAGTCGCTCGACTGCACGGGGATACCTTAGCGGTCGCGTTTCGATTCTCGCAAATAACTAGTGGAGTTGTAGGTAATAAGACGCTCGCCCGCGCCGGCCCTGTGAAACTAGAGATATGAGTATCAACGAGGCGCCCGTCGTCGCCGCTTTCGACCTTGATGGCACCCTCAGCAAAGGTGGCAGCGTCTTTAAGTGGCTGCGATTTCTGCGCGGCGCGCGGGCAACGTACGCGGCGGCGTTCGGCCTCGCCGGGCCGCTCTTCGAGGGCGCCGTTCGAAGTGGTCACTGGGCCGATGAGGCAAAGGAGCGTCTCTTTCAGCGTCTGCTCACGGGCCTCGACGTCACTGACGTCAGGGACAGGTCGCGAATCTTTGCCATTGTTCACTTCGAAAAACGCTCCCGCGTCTCGATCATCGAACGACTGCAGTGGCACCTTCGCCAAGGTCACGACGTGGTTCTCGTCTCGGCCTCGCCCCAGATCTACGTCGACGTCGTCGCCGAGGAACTAAACGCGGCGGGGGGCCTCGGCACGCGACTCTCAGTAGACGCTCGCAACCGACTTACCGGCAGCTACCTCGGCAAAAACTGTCGCGGTAAGGAAAAGATGCGTCGACTGCGTGAGTGGATCGAGGAACGCCACCCCGGCGAAGAGGTGACAATTTACGCTTACGGCAACTCTCGAGGCGATCGAAGGATGTTGCGCGGAGCCACGTTCCCTTACGACGTCGGACGACTCGGACCTCTTGGCTCGCTCCGTCACTTTCCGCGACTGAGGAACGAAACGACGGCCAGCGCAACTACTGCTGGCGAATAGAGGCACCCAGTTCGACGATGCCACCTTCGCGTCCGTCGTAGGTCACCTGTATCGACGCAGCCTGCTCGCTCCAGGCGACCACCGTATGTCCGTGGTGGTCTACGACGCCCACGTTGAGGTCGTACACGCCGTCTAAGAGCGGAATTTGGGGCAGATCGATGCTTACGACGTTATGGCCGGGTAGCAGATTCACGGGAGAGCCTTGCGCGTCGCTACGGCTCACGAGTTGACCGCTCCTCGTAAAGAGTTCCATGACGAAGTTCCCGCTGAAGGCCGTGCGCGAACTGATCGTGACGTCAAAGTGCAGCCCGGCACCACTCTTTACCTCAAAGGAACCCGACGGCGTAGAAACCGAGTCAATACTGATCGTCTCTTGGAGACGGGCGCTGTCGTGTTCAATAGCGTCTTCCATCAGATGCTCACGAAAGATCCGCAGCGACTCTTGAGTGGGGCCGTCAGCGATCATGTCACCGTTATCGAGCACGATCGCACGGTCGCACAGCGCACGCACTTGATCAGCGTTGTGCGTTACCAGCAATATGGTGCGGCCCTCGTCCTTGAACTTTTGAATACGGTCGACGCACTTCGCCTGGAAGCGCTCGTCGCCCACGGCCAGAACTTCGTCGACGACCAAAATGTCAGGATCGACGTTCACCGCCACCGCGAAAGCCAGTCGCACGTACATGCCGCTGGAGTAGAACTTCACCTGCGTATCGATAAAATTTTCGATCTCACTGAAGGCGACGACGTCGTCGAAGATGCCGTCGACCATCTTTCTGGAAAATCCCAACATGGATCCGTAGAGGTAAACGTTGTCGCGCCCGGACAACTCAGTCTGAAATCCAGCCCCAAGTTCCAACAACGCCGCGAGACTGCCCCGAAGACGAATCTCCCCCGACGTTGGCTTCAACACGCCGCAGATGCACTTCAGCAGCGTTGACTTGCCCGAACCGTTATGACCAACGATGCCTAAGGCCTCTCCTTGCCCGACGGTAAAGCTGACATCCTTCAGCGCGTTAAAAACCTCGGTCGTACCGGTGCGCGGATGCAACAGTCGCTCTTTGAGTGACTGATTGCGTTCGTGATGGATCTTGAACTGTTTCGAGACACCTTGAACGTCGACGACCGTGACCATTACAGTTCCGACTCAAAGTTTCCCTCGAGACGACCAAAGATTGTCTCGGCGATGAGAAAGAGGAGAATCGTTAGGACCAAAAGAAGGATATTCAAGTACAGGAACATGCCGAATGACCAGGTCGGAAGGATATTCAAGACCGCGGTCGTGACCGTGGAGTGAACGACGGTGCTGACGTAAAAGACGCGTTGCATCGTCAAGACAATGAGCGTCACGGGATTCAAGAAGTACAGGGCGTTGAGGCCGTGGGCGTGCAGGTGCGGGGCGATGGAGTTCTCGTAGGAGTACACCACTGGCGTCATCCAAAACCAGAGCTGTAAGAGCACTTCCATGAGGTGTTTCATGTCGCGAAGGTAGACGTTGACGGCGGAGAGAACGACGGCGAGCGCCGAGGTCAAGAGGTAGAGCGAGACGAATGAAATGGGCAATATCACTATGAAGCGCCACGCCGGAGCGTGACCAAGCGCCGCGACGAAGACGACGAGAATGCCCAACTGAATAACGAAGTAGATGGCCGCGGCGCCCACGTTCGATAACGCCAAGATTTCACGTGGGAACGACACCTTCTTCACCAACGCTGCGCGGTCGACGATAACGCCCGTGGCAGCGTTTATGGAGTTTTGAAACATGTTCCACACCACGAGACCCGAAAAGAGGTAGATGACGAAGTTAGGAATGCCATTCTTCAGGAACACCGCAAAGACCAGGAAGTAGACCGCCAGGGTGAACGCTGGCGAGAGCATCGACCAAAAAAGACCCAGCGCCGAGTTCTTGTACTTAATGCGAATGTCCGAAGAGATGAGACCGACGAGGAGCTCGCGCCGAGACCAGAGATTCCTTAGCCGCGCTGGGAGATTGAGGCGCGCGCTAACGACGCGCACCGGCGTGTTCTCAAGCGAATGGTGGCGTGGCCCCGCCGCGGGGGCGTCGCTCACTAGACCCCTTGACGGACGGCCGAACGCTCAATGACGGCGTCAATGAAGCCGTACTCCAACGCCTCTTGCGCGGTGAACCAACGATCACGATCCGAGTCGGTCTCGATACGCTCGAGAGACTGACCGGTGTGAAAGGCGGTACGCTCCGCGAGCGTCTTCTTCATGTAGATAATCTGCTCCGCCTGGATCGCGATGTCCGAGGCCTGTCCTTGCATGCCCCCAATAGAAGGTTGGTGCATCAAGATACGACTGTGCGGCAACGAAAAGCGCTTACCCGGCGTTCCGGCACAGAGCAAGAACTGGCCCATCGAGGCCGCCATGCCGACACAGATCGTACGGACGTCGCAGTTCACGTACTGCATCGTGTCGTAGATCGCCAGGCCGTCGTAGACCGAACCACCGGGTGAGTTGATGTAGAGGCTGATGTCCTTGTCGCGGTCCTCGGCTTCGAGGAGCAAGAGTTCCGCGCAGATTCGATTCGCGGTGTTCTGGTCCACTTGTGAACCCAAAAACACGATTCGCTCGCGCAACATCCGCTGATTGAGATCGTTCGTGCCGAATCCTTCTGCCATTGATGATGTAATCATCCGACCAATCTACCGCGCGAGGCGTGAAACTCTCACCTCAAGGACCTAGAGTGGATACTCTCGCGGGCGTGGCGGAATTGGCAGACGCGCTGGTTTTAGGTACCAGTTCTTAGGAGTGTGGGTTCGAGTCCCTCCGCCCGCACCAAAATTTTTGTCAATGTTGGCGCCAAGCCTGCTAACATAGAAAACGCTGTTTCATCGCACATCGCGATAGAGACCGATTCGACTATTTCTGCGAGTTGGGCTCATCTCAACTCGTAGGAGTTTTAATGTCTATGTCCTTTGCCGACCTCGGCGTGCCCGCAAACCTCGTGGAGCGATTGCGCGCCCGTGGTATTACTGAGGCCTTCCCCATTCAAGAGGCCGCCATTCCCGACGCCCTCGAAGGCCGTGACGTGGTGGGTAAGGCCATCACCGGCTCGGGCAAGACCCTCGCGTTTGCCCTCCCTCTCATGGCCCGTCTCGGTAAGGCCCGGCCTCGCCAGCCCCTCGCCCTCGTTCTCGTACCCACGCGCGAACTCGCCGCGCAAGTTCAAAAAGAGATCGCCCAACTCACCGACGACCGCGGTCGTCGCGTCATCTGCATCTACGGTGGTACCTCGTACAACATCGCGCGCAAGGCCCTGAACTTCGGCGTCGACCTCGTCGTCGCCTGTCCGGGACGTCTCGAGGACATGCTCGAACAGCGCGCCCTCGATCTCAGTTCGGTCACGACCGTCGTGGTTGACGAAGCTGACCGCATGGCCGACATGGGTTTCCTGCCCGCCGTGCGCCGCATCGTGGCGTCCACTTCGCCCGAGCGTCACGTCATGTTGTTCTCCGCCACCATGGGGCCCGACGTCTCGTCCCTCGTGCGTGAGTTCACCCACGACGCAGCAATTCACGACGTGGTGGGCGACGAAGCCCCGAACGACGTTGATCACTACTTCTGGAAAGTTCCTCGCGATCGTCGTCCCGACATCACTGCCGACATCATCGAGACCTACGAGCGCGCGATTATCTTCACGCGCACGAAGCACGGCGCCGACCGTTTGGCCCGCCAGTTAGGCGAACGCGGCATCTCGGCCGTTCCGCTACACGGTGACCGCTCCCAGGCCCAGCGCGAGCGCGCTCTTCGCAGCGTCAAGAGTGGCCAAATCAAGGTTCTCGTCGCCACCGACGTCGCCGCTCGTGGTATCCACATCGACCTGCTTCCCGTTGTCGTGCACTACGACCCACCGGCCCAGGCCACCGACTATCTCCACCGTTCGGGACGCACCGGTCGAGCCGGCGCGACGGGCGCCGTCATCTCGCTCGTGGGTGAAGACGTCATTGGACAGGTCAAGCGTCTCCAACGCGCCCTGGGTATTAACCCCTCGATCGAGGGCCGCGAAACCGCACCGGCCATTCGTTTGGGCGCCGTGGACGACGCCGTCGCCGCCGAGCGCCTCGACGATCGCGCGCCCAAGCGCCGTCCCGAGTCCTCGTCTCCTCGTGAGCGAGACCGCGGGCCACGAAACTTCGAGCGTCGCGAGCCCCGCGAGCGCGTCACCTCCAATCGACACGAAAGCCGTTCTAATGACGCTGACGCGCGACCCGCTCGTAGTTTTGAGCGTCGTGAAAGTCAGCCACCGCGCGGCGAGAGTGCGGGACGCGGTTTCGAACGTCGCGAAACGCGACCACCGCGCGCCGAAAGCGCGGGACGCGGCTTTGAGCGTCGCGAGTCAACCCCCCAACGTTCTGACAGTGCCGGACACGGTCGCGGTAGCGAGGGCGTCGTCGCGTTTTTCAACGACTCCAAGGGCTTTGGCTTCGCGAGCGACGACAAGGGCGACGACCTCTTTATTCACTTCTCGAGCATTGTCGGCGACGGCTTCAAGTCACTGAGTCAAGGGCAAAAGATCACCTTCGAAGAAGCGCAGGGCCCTAAGGGCCGCGAAGCAAAAAACGTTCGCGTCGTGAGCGCCGGACGTTCGCGTCGCTAGTAAGGTTTTCTCTCATGTCTGAGAAGCCCTTAGTAGAACCACACCTCGGTCCGGCGCCAGAGGATCTCCTCATTGAAGAGATCACTCTGGGCGAGGGCGAAGAGGCCAAGTGCGGCCAGACCGCCGTCGTCCACTACGTGGGCGTCGGGGTATCGAGCGGTGAAGAGTTCGACGCATCGTGGAATCGTGGCGATCCCTTCGACTTCCCCCTCGGGGCCGGTCACGTTATTAAGGGATGGGATCAAGGCGTCGTGGGCATGCGCGTTGGCGGTCGACGTCGACTCGTCATTCCGGCACACCTTGGTTACGGCGAACGTGGCGCGGGCGGCGTCATCGCGCCCAACGAAACGCTCATCTTCGTCGTCGACTTGCTCGAACTGCGCTAACTCAGCGGCGCACGAAGTTCGTCCACGGCGAGCATGCGCTGGTAGTCGCCGTAGCGCTCGCAACATACTTCCGCAACCAGACGCAGTCGATCGTTGGGGTTACTAAGACTCAGCACCTTGAACTGATCGAGCAACGACATCGGAGTCAGTGAACAGAGTTGCCAGGTACGAACTTTGGGGTCATCGTCCATTGCGCAGTTGCTCTGTAGGCATTCGTCGGCCAGAATTTCGCTCTGCAGTGCGCGCAACGCTCGAACCGCGGACTCGGTGGACTTGAGAAGGGCGGCGTCAATGGTCACGTCGTCACAGCATCGCTGGCCAATCTGGGCCCGCGGGTAAGGATCGTCGCGGAGCCACTCGTCAACCTCGAAACACTCCTTGCCTTCTACAACCACGAGCGTCTGTCCGTTGGTGAGACGGTGGGTACCCAGAATTTCTAGAACCGTGCCCACCGACGTACGTTCGTCGTGGCCGCCGACATCGGAACCTCGTTCAATAAGGCAGGTGCCAAAAAAGTTCTCGGACTCGACGTCCTCGAGCAGTTGGTGAAAACGAGGTTCGAACACACAGAGACTGACAGTTTGGTAAGGAAAGACCACCATCCCAAGAGGAAACATGGCGAGCTGGCGGTTCATCACACTTCCACCCTACGGGTGTTCAGTTGGCGAACGGCCTATGAACTTTTGACTTTTGCGGCGAAGGCGCGAAGCGCTTGGCCACGGTGCGAGATGGCGCTCTTGGCCTCGGGTGAGAGTTCAGCCAGCGTCTCTCCAGTGAGGACCGAGGGTGCGAAAATGCAGTCGTAACCAAAGCCTCCCTCCCCCTTGGGACTGGTGAGAATCGACCCTTCGAGCACGCCTTCAACCCACCACGACTCACCGTTCGGGTAGGTGACGGCGATGACCGAGCGAAATCGTGCGCTTCGTTGGCCCCTCTCGACACCTTCGAGTTCACGCAGGGCTTTTTCCACGTTGTCGCGGTCCGAAGCATTTTCTCCGGCGTAGCGCGCGCTGTACACACCAGGCCGCCCGTCGAGCGCGTCGATGAAGAGGCCGGTGTCGTCCGCGACGGCGGGTTCACCGGTCGCTTTCGTTAGGGCCCGGGCCTTGAGGAGTGCGTTACCTTCGAGGGTCCCTTCGGTCTCCTCGACGTCGGGCACGTCCGAGGGGCGAGGGCGAATCTCCACACCGAGATGCTCGAGAACACGGCGAATCTCCTCGGCCTTCTTCTCGTTGGCCGTCGCCAGAACGAAGGTGCTCACCGAACTCTCGGCGTCGGCGGCGTCGCGAGCAGCGCACGCTGCGCCTCGTTTATCCTTCCAATACCGAGTGCCGCTAAGTCCAGCAGTTGATCGAGTTCTCCACGATCAAACGCCTCGTGCTCCGCAGTACCTTGGACCTCGACGAATCTTCCAGATCCCGTCATCACCACGTTCATGTCGGTATCAGCACGCACGTCTTCCTCGTAGGGAAGGTCGAGCATCGCCACGCCGGCGACGATGCCTACTGACACCGCCGCAACGGAATCGCTGAGCGCGTGTTCACTAATCGTGCCGTCGAGCACCAGACGAGAGACGGCGTCATGCAACGCGACGTACCCACCGCAGATCGAAGCAGTGCGCGTGCCACCGTCGGCTTGGAGCACGTCACAGTCCACCAGAATCTGCACATCGGGCAGTAGTTCGAGGCGCGTGATGCTGCGAAGTGAACGACCAATCAACCGCTGAATCTCCTGCGTTCTACCGGACTGCTTTCCCTTCGCCGCTTCACGATTGGCACGCTCGGGCGTCGAACCCGGCAGCATTGAGTACTCGGCGCTCACCCAGCCCCGACCTTTACCCTTCAGCCAGCGAGGCACGTCGTTGTCGACCGACGCCGTGCACAGTACGCGGGTCTTACCAAAACTGACCAGCACCGATCCGGCGGCCATCTCGGTGAAGTCCCGTTCGAACGAAAGTGGCCGGGCCTCGTCGAAGGTTCGTCCGTCGGCGCGAAGTACTGTCATATCTCTCCTTACGTTGCACGATGAGTGCCAGATAACGGTAGTGGAGATTTCGTTCCCGACGTTTTTAGAAGTAGATAGTCGCTTTCGCGCGCTCCACCACATCGTCAACGTCGTCACTCCACGCCCCCGTCGAGAGGTACTTCCACCCGTCGTCGGCGATAATCACGACGATCGTCGCTGACTCGCCTTCATCAATACTGAGGGCACACTTGACCGCACCGGCCATCACGGCGCCCGAGGAAAGTCCGACGAAGAGACCGACGTCAGTCATGCGACGCGTCCACTCAATGGACTCTTTCGCGCGAACGATGACCTTTCGATCGAGCAAGTCTTCGCCGTGATTATCCGTAAATATCGGTGGTACGTAGCCGTCGTCAAGATTGCGTAGTCCGTCCACGATTTCGCCACTCGGTGGCTCGATGGCCCAGATCTGCACCTCAGGTTTGTGTTCTTTCAGGTAGCGGCCAACGCCCATGAGCGTGCCCGACGTGCCAAGGCCGGCGACGAAGTGCGTCACCTCAGGCACGTCGGCCAGAATTTCGGGGCCCGTCGTCACGTAGTGCGCCGCTGGATTCGCGGGGTTGGCGTACTGGTAGAGAAAGACCCACGCGGGATTCTCGCTACTGAGTTTTTGGGCGAGGCGCACCGCGCCGTTGGATCCCTCGCTACCGGGTGAGTCGATGATTTCTGCCCCAAAGGCCAAGAGCAGTTGTCGACGTTCGGGAGAGACGTTAGAGGGCAGCACGACCTTCAGGTGATACCCGCGAAGACGACAGACCATCGCCAAGGCGATGCCGGTATTGCCCGACGAGGGTTCAATGAGTATTTGGCCGCGTTGGCTCGGAATGAGGAGTCCATCGCGCTCCGCCGCGTCAATGAGGGAGAGCGCTACGCGGTCTTTCACCGAACCTGCGGGATTACGACCTTCGAGTTTGGCCAGAATCGTGACGTTGGGCCTTGGTGACAATGCGCTCACGTCGACCACGGGCGTGCTGCCTATGAGGTCGAGCACCGAGGCGTATCGCGTCACTACCAGACGCCGCCCGCAACCGCGGGTAGAAGGGTGATCTCGTCGTTGTTGGCGATCGAGGCCTCGACGCCGCCAAGGTAGCGAACGTCATCGTCATTGACGTAGACGTTCAGGAATCGGTGGAGCGAGCCGTCATCGTTCAGCAGTTGTCCCTTAATCGCGGGATACGTCGTCGTGAGTTTGAGGAGAACCTCGCCAACCGTCGCGCCTTCGACGGCGATCACGCTCGCGCCACCCATGGCGGGGCGAAGGACGGTGGGGATTCGTAGTATGGCCGACATATTGCCTCTTTCGACTCTCTGAGCTAATTCCTGACCTGCTAAGTCAACTTTATCGGCTCATCACCGGGCCGTGTCCAAAATGTTGGTTTCTTGGCCCTAATCGACGATCTCGACCGGCTCGCGCGTGACCGCCCCGCCGTCCACTCGATAACTGCGCAAATCAGCCACGGACTCGCGCAATGAGACCAGTACGTAGTGCCACGAGGGGTCCGGGGCCTGGTGGACGTCGGTCGGACTGGGATAGGCCTCGCTGTGGGTATGGGAGTGAAAGACCCCGAGAACCTCGATGCCCTCGACCTCGGCCCGCCGGTAGGCGTGCAGCAACACCTTGCTGTCAACCTCGTAGACCTTCGCCGAGTCGGCCACGTTCAGACTGGGCACGACCTCACTCACGACACCGTCCGCGCTGCCCAGCAGGAGTCCACAACCCTCATTTGGTAGTGCTCGAATACACGTCGCGACGATCGCGTCTCTTTGCGGTGAAGTAATACGAAGCACGTAGTTACCCTAGTGACCCCAAAAGCGCTCACCGAACGGGTCTCACTACGATTGTCTCGTGGCACGAGCGAAGCAGATTCAAGAACGTCGAGCAAAAAAACGCGACGAATCTCTTAAGGGCGACCGAGTGGTCGCCACCAATCGTCGCGCCCGGCACGACTTTGAAATCCTCGAGACGCTCGAATGCGGCATCGTCCTCACGGGCTCGGAGGTCAAGTCGCTTCGTGAAGGTAACGCCCAGATTGCCGAGAGCTACGCCCGCGTCGATGGTGATGAGCTCTGGCTCTTTCAGATGCATATTCCACCCTGGGCCTTCGCGGTGGGCTTTGGAAGCCACGACCCCGATCGTAAACGAAAGCTCCTGGTACATCGTCGAGAGATCAACGATTGGAAGGCAGAAGCGGCGACCCAGTCGCTCACGATTATCCCTTTAAGGCTCTACTTCAAAGAGGGTCGAGCAAAGGTGGAGTTGGGTCTGGCCAAAGGTCGAAAGCAGCAAGACCGCCGCGAAGCGCTGAAGAAGCACGACGCCGAACGCGAGATGGCGCGGGCGGTGAGAAACGTCGAGAAGTACGGCTAGTGCTTGCTCGGCTTTGACGTGGCGCCCGAAACCGCAAGAGATCCGAGCGGTATACTTGAAGCGCAGCCACTGTGGTTGTCAACAAACGAGGGGATGATTGGTTTCGACGTGAGTCGTCGAGGTGAAAGAAGCGAGCCGTGGTTTCCGGAGCCACGTTAAAGAGCCGGAACAATAAATAAACGCCAAGCTTCAGCTTGCGATTGCTGCTTAGGTAGCAACATCCGCCTAGACCCAGCCCTGCGGTTTAGTACACGGGTGTCATAAAGTAGGGCTTACCAACGTGACTCGTTAGTGGTTGCGTCGGGACAATTCAGCTAACTACGGATCGCCACCGGCGCTGACAACAGTGACGTTCCCGACAATCTCCTGCCAGCTGCGCTCGGAGAATGTTCACCAAGAAGCTGACGGACCTGGGTTCGATCCCCAGCATCTCCACGATTTGCACTCTGCCCGCACGAACTGTGCGGGCAGAGTGCATTAATTCAATCGTTCGAGCTCATTAACCCAACAATGACGACCGAATCCTTCCAAAAACGCCTCGAACCAACTACTTCTGTTGGCGACTATAAGTTCTTGCGTGTCGCCACCAGTACCGGGATGACGCGCGTCGTCTTGACCTGGTACTCGGCGTAGTTGGGGAAGGCGGCGACGGCTCGATTCCACCACAGTGCCTTTTCGTCGCCTTCAACTTCGCGAAGGGAGAAGTCGTGGGGTGCGGTTCCGTCTTGGATTGTGATCTCGTCGGGATGCCGGGTCAGGTTGTAGTACCAGGAAGGATTCGTCGGCGCGCCCCCCATTGAAGCAACGAGCGCGTATTCACCATCGTGTTCGACGCGCATGAGCGCGATCTTTCGAATCGTCCCGACTTTCTTGCCTCTCATAGTGACAACTATGACTGGCTGACCAGTGTCGCGCAGGGAGTTCGCTCGTTCCCCATTGCTGGCCTCGTACTCGGCGACCTGATCTCTAACCCAGGCCGCTGCGCTCGGTTCGTAAGTACCTTCAAGAGTCACGAGACCAGAGTAGCGCGACGTCAAGTTCAGTCAAGGAGTCCAGACCATGCTCCGCCCGTACTCGCACTCGCTTCGGCGATGGTGACAGCCACGACCGCCGGAACCGCCGCCGACGCGTATCTGCCGTCAATCGCGCCTTGGAATTCACGTCCCGTCACTAGCCAACCAACGCGAGGTAACGATTACGGTACGGGTTGAAATCGCGCCCCACTACGCGGCGAAGGGAAGTCCCAGCGCCGCGACGAAATCAGCTGGGCCGTCAACCGTCACAATGAAGCGTCGTTTTCCCTTTAGCTGTAGTTCCAACGCGTCGCCGCGTCGCGTCGCCAAGGCGGCTTGACGAAGCAAGCGCACGCTGCCGCGGTATCCCCACCCACCCATCTGCATGAAGGAGTAGCTACGCGCGTTCGCCGCGACCAAACGGTCGGGACCAAAGACCTGACGGACGAAACCGCGGTGACCATAGAGAACCTCAAGGGCTCGACCCTTCGGTGTTTCAACGACGCGAACGACGATGCGTAGAAACATCAATATACCGACCACCAAACCAATTGGCACGACCGTTTCGACAACGTAGAGCGTCACGGGCAACGAGCCACTCTTGGACGTGCCAATAAGAGTGATGGAAACGACGAGGAACAGAACCAGAATGAGACACAGTAAGAGGGCCAGCCCCCGCGTTCGAAGGCGTTGTTCGATAATGACGACCGGGGAATTCACGAGACGAATCTTACGAGGATGGCGGACAAACTGGCAGCGCCGCGCCGCGCTGAGGCGCCGAAACGTACACGTCGTTGTCCTGTCGGCGCGCTCGCCAGCCCTGCCACTCAAATGAGTGAAACACGTCGCCCCCCTCATCAAGCAGGCGCCTCGCTAAGACGCCCTTGACGGCCTTCGCGTCGTGTCCAACCGCTCGACTCTCATCGGCCGCGACGAAGTGCACGTGGATGATCTCCCGACTTCGAGAGAGTGTGGAAAAGTCGATGCTGGCGGCGTGCTCTTGGGGCAGGAAACTGACGATCGTTCGGTTTCTGGAGCGTTCTTCAAGCAACGGCGTCAACGTCGGGCGCCAAAATTGTGCGAGCGTTCCAAGTGGCGCGAGGCTCGCGTTCATTTTGAGCCGATAGTCGGCGATGGGGTCTTCGCACGAGAGAAGTCCATAAAAGGCCGACAGTATGAGAACGGCGCGACGTTGCGCGGGCTCGAGTGAGCTCGGATCGAGGTGGGTCCACACCACACCTTCGTAGCGGCGCCAGGCGGGCAGCAGCGGTACCTTGCCATTCTCAAAGTCGCGAACCGCCGCCATCGCTCGCTCCTGCAAGGGGCCCCGCGCGTTAAAGGTAGTGGTAAGTTCCTTCGCCGTCGCCGTCGTGAGGAACGACTGCGCCGCGTTCAGTACTTCGTGACGCGGCACTCGCAACACGTCGTCAAACATGCCCTTCTTGTTCGATCGACGCCCACCCACGGCTTTGCTCTGCGAGGGAGGCATCAGCAGCAGGAGTCTCTCAGTCACGACCTCTAACGGTACTGCCCGAGAAGTTAAGCCGCGACCAACTTGTCCTTCGTGAGGCCAAACGATCGGAGAAAGTTCCGTACCTTCACCACCTGATCCTCGGTCAACTCGCGCGTGCGAGCCGAACCGAACGAGACGGTCTCGCCCTCGACCGTTATCGCCCAATTGCCACGATGCGTTTCGTGCACCTCACCAAAGCGTGCGAGGAGTGAACACACGTCGTGCCACTGAATGTTGTGATTCAGCGGGTGACCGAAGAGCTTTTGGGCAGTAACGCGGTGGTGGTGATCCAACTTGATCGACACTGTCAACCTCCATTGGCGAGGTCCGATAACTTCGGCCTCGCCCTTACTATCCACCTTTTAGGAGGGACTGTCAAGGAGCGCGACGAGTTCTACGTGCTCGGTCATCGGAAACAAGTCAAAAACTTGCAGTTGTTCCATGACAAACCCGCTCCCTAAGAATGTCTTAAGGTCCCGCGCGAAGGTCGCCGGGTCGCACGATACGTAGACCAGTCGACGAGGAGAACGTCGAACGATGCTCGCCGCGACGCCCTTGGCGAGGCCCAGTCGAGGCGGGTCGACGACGACGACCGAACCCTCGCGCACGGTATCGTTCACCGATCTCGGAGACACCGACCACTCTCGAACTTTCAACTGCTTGAGGCCCGTGGCGTTCGTGCGCGCGTCGCGCACCGCGAACGCTGAGGACTCGACGGCCGTCACTCGTCCACCCGTTCCTACCCTTTTCGCGAGCGGCACCGCAAAGAGACCTACTCCGCTGTAGAGATCAACGACGTCGTCCCCAGAAGTCACCCCGGAGAAATCGAGAACGGTGTCGAGCAGCATCTCGGGTGCACGACGATGGGACTGCCAAAACGAGAGCGGACCAATGGAAAAGACGTGATCGTGCACTTTGGCGCGCGAGTGCGTCGATGGATCGAGCGGTGTTCCCTTCATCGAACGAAGTTCGAACGTCGTACCTCGTTCGGTTTCGCGTCGCGCCACCGCGAACGGCTCACCCTCACCAATGGCGCGAAGTTCGACCTCTTCCACACCGAGCCACGAGTTGTGAAATGCCGGTTCGAAAACCTCGTTAGCGATCCAACACGCGTCGAGAGCGATGAGTTCGTGCGAGCGAGCGGCGCGAAGACATAAACGACCTTCGTCGTCAACGGCGCAGCGAAGCCTGGTTCGCGAACCTTTCACTTCTCCAACGGGCGTCGTCACGCTCACGTCTATCTCGAGACCCGCGATTCGCCGCAAGTGTTCGGCGACGAGGGCGCCCTTCCACGAGATTTGGGCGCTCTTAGACGCGTGCTGGAGATCGCACCCGCCGCAGCCGCCGGGGTGCGCGTAGGGACAGGGCGCCACTACGCGCTCGGGGCTTGATTCGAGAACCTCTACCGCGTCCCCGCGGTAGAACGTCGTGGTTGTTTCATTGACGCGGACACGAACGAGTTCACCCGGGAGCGAATGGCGCACGAAAATAACCTTGCCGTCGTCGGCGCGACCCACTCCGCCACGCGTGGCCGGTCGCTCGATTCGCACGGTCATCGTCTCGTTGGTGGCGTCGTCGCTCACGACGTCAACGAACGTACGTGACCCAAGAACAGATCTACGAGTTCTCGAGTCCGCAGTCGAGCCGCGGGCGTCTCACGAGCCGTCTCTTCGACTAACGCGCCAAGGTCCATGTTGAGAGCCCGGGCCCCCTCTTCGTCAGAGTCGAGCCACCCCTGAAGTTGTACGTCGTCCACCTCAGGGTGAAACTGCACGCCAACGTGCTGACCAATGGCGAAGGCCTGGACGGCGCGCGACGAGGTGGCCCACACCTGCGCCGAGTCGGGCAAGCTGCAGTGGTCAAAGTGGAACTCAAACCACGGACCACTGCTTAGTTCGACACCGGGCAGAACGTCGACCTCGAACCACCCAACTTCGCTTTCTGGGGCACGACGCACGGTGCCACCGAAGTAGAGACAGAGTGCCTGGGCGCCAAAACAGATCCCCAGTATTGGCACTCCGCGTCGATCGGCATCACCAATGAGCGCCAACTCTCGACCAAACCACGCCGCTTCTACATCCTTGTCGTAGACCGCGTAGTTCGATCCAAGTATCACCATCACGTCAAAACCCTCGAGAGAGGGCGTGGGACTGTGTTCATTAATCGTGACGACCTCAAGTTCAAAGCCGCGCGCCTCAAAGGCTTCACCAACGAGCCCAGGACTGTCTTCGAGGTGATGACGGAGTACTAACGCGCGTGCCATAGTGCCCTCGACTCTAGTGAGCGTGCTCGTGATTGCTTACTCCTACCCGTCGGGCAAACTCCAACCCATGGACTCGGCGATCTCTTTGCACGTAGGACAGAGTGGATACTTCTGAGGATCACGACCAGGTATCCATACTTTTCCACACAGTGCCCTTACGGGCGTCGCGTTCACCATGCCCGCCACCACGGAGTTATCGAGTGGCACGAACTCGCCACCCTTTGGCGTGTAGCCCTCAAGTACCAAATGCTTAAATCGCTCGTGGTCACCTTCGTCGAGTTGCGTCGTCGACTTGACGACGACTTCAGTCTCAGATTGAACGCTCACGTCGAACAACTTAGCGAGAGCACGTAGTCTCAAAACGCCATGAAGAGTCGCCGTCGACGCCCCGCCCCCGCTCGCCCACTTGGACGGGTCGCCTCGCATTTCACGCGCGAGGGCGCGCCGAAGAATGGCTACCGCACCCAGCGAGAGGCCCAGAGCGCGGCGCAACTGGCCTGGACACTCAACGGGGCCGAGCTCGACGTGTACCGCTGCGACTTTTGTCATCAGTGGCACATGGGCAAGCGATTCCGCGACGATTAGCGAAGAGATTCAAAAACGGGCAGTATGGAGGGACTCGAAATGAAAGGTTCCCCATGTCGGTACAGGCGTACATCTTGATTCAGTCCGAAATTGGTTCGAGCGAGAAGGTCGTTCTCGCTACGCGCGCCGTACCGGGCGTGCTCGAGTCCTTTGAAGTAACGGGTCCCTACGACGTAATCGTTCGCTGCGAGGCGGAGAGCGTTGACGACCTGGGTAAGTTCATCGTGGGTGCAATCCAAAAGGTTCCGGGTATCACCCGCACTTTGACGTGCCCCGTTGTCAATATCTAGCCAAAAGCACCGGCCTCGGCCAAGGCCGCCAATCGCTCCTCGCTGACTCCCCAGTTTCTGAGGCCCTCGCGCGTACCCGAACCCGCGGCGCGCGGCGGTTGGCTGACCGCGCCCGGCGTCTTAGAAAAACGGGGCGCTGGCTCGGGCTGTACGGCGCCGTCCAGCGAAAAGACTCTTCGCGCGGTGTTGTAGGGATGTTGAGCGGCCTCTGAGGGTGAGAGTACCGGTGTTACGCAGGCGTCAACGTCGCGAAATATTTCAGTCCACTCGTCACGGGTCTTTTCCAAAAAGATCGCCGTGAACTTTTCCTTCATGGCCGGCCACTGGGCTCGGTCCATCTGCGACGGCAGTTCAGTAGCGCTGAGACCGAGACCTCGCAAAAGCTCGGCGTAGAACTTGGCCTCAATTGCTCCGACGGCGACGTAACGCTGGTCTTTCGTTTCATAGACGTCGTAAAAGTGTGCGCCCGTGTCAAGGATGTTGACGCCGCGTTCTTCAAGCCAGTATCCGCGATTCATTAAAGAGTGGGTCATGGCCGTCATCGACGCCGAACCGTCCACCATCGCCACGTCAACGACTTGTCCTTCCCCGCTTCGTTGCGCGGAGAACAGCGCCGACATCACGCCAAAGACTAAGAACAACGCGCCACCGCCAAAGTCGCCCACAAAGTTGAGCGGCGGCACCGGTCGCTCGCCGGCTCGACCTACCGGCCAAAGGGCGCCCGAAACCCCTACGTAGTTAATGTCGTGGCCGGCCCGACTCGCGAGCGGCCCTTCTTGCCCGTAGCCCGTCATTCGTCCATAGACGAGACGACGATTACGCCGCCACACGTCCTCTGGTCCGAGTCCGAGGTGTTCGGTAACCCCGGGGCGAAATCCCTCAATCAGCACGTCCGCTTGCTCACACAGTTCTAGGACCAGGTCGCGGCCCGCTTCACTCTTGAGATCGATCGCGACCGAGTGACGTGAACGATTTAAGACGTCCCACGTGGTGGTCGCCTCCGCGTCCGCGTCCCCGCGTTCGAGACGCAAAACGTCGGCGCCGAGATCGGCGAGCAGCATGCAAGCGTAGGGACTCGGACCGATTCCGGCGAGTTCGAGAACCTTCAGTCCCTCTAGTGGTCCACTCACAGCGTCAGTGTAGGTGCCGTGCTCGGACAGCGGTCCTAGTCCCACCACAGATCGTGGCCGAGGACACCGCGCCCAATGAGGCCCAACTGAACCTGGCTCGATCCTTCGACGATCGTGAGTTGTGGAGCGTCACGGTAGTACTGCTCGGTGGGGTGATCTTCCATGTAGCCCGCGGCACCGAGTAGCTGCATAGCGAGCCGCGACGCCGACACCGCGACCTCGGAGGCGTAGTACTTCGCCATCGAGAGCATCGGCACGTACTCTTTGGTGAACTTGCCTTGATCAGAGAGCCACGCCGCGCGGTAGGTGAGCAGACGCGCCGCCTCGATGTCGGTGGCGCACTTGGCGATCTCCCACTGGATCCCCTGGAACTCCGCGATCGTCTTCGTGAAGGCCTTGCGCTCTTTGACGTACTCGGTCGCGTACATCAACGCGCCTTCGGCGAGGCCGATCCCCCTCGCCGCGACAATGGGTCGCATGGCGTTGAGCGATTCCATGACGAGAGCGAACCCACCACCGATCACTTGACGGGGACCGACCTTCACGTTGTCAAAGACAATTTCAGTGGTGTCGATACCTTTGACGCCCATCTTTTTGTCGACCCGAGGTCTCGTCACACCGGGCGTATCGGCGTCGACGATGAACCCCCAAATATTGGTGTGGTGACGAAGGGCCGGATCACCAAACTTTGCGAAGACGACGAACCAGTCGGCCTGCATGCCGCCCGATATCCAACACTTGGTGCCGTTAATGACGTAACCACCTTCAACGTCGGGGTCCTCGTGGGCCCTAGTTTGCATACCCGCGACGTCAGAGCCGGCACCGGGTTCAGAGAGGCAGAAGGCGGCGCGCTTCGTGCCGTTCGCGATGCCCGGCAAGTAGCGCTGTTTTTGATCCTCGTTGCCGGCAATCATGATGGGGCCCGTTGGCAGACGGGTCAAGAGCAACATCAGGCCAAGAACGTTGGAGTACTTCGTCACCTCTTCTATGGCGAGGGTGAGACCCATGATGCCCGCGCCCGAGCCACCGTACTCTTCGGGTATACAGAGACCTAGTAAGTCAGCCTTTTTGAACTCGTCGAAGATGTCTTGTGGGTACGCACCCGACTTGTCGATTTCGCGCGCCCGTGGCTTTATCTTTTCTTGTGCCAGGCGTCGGACGCTCTGCCGCAATTCGTTGAGTTCGGGAGACAGTTCAAAGTCCATCACTTGAAAGTTAGCCCATCGCCATCGACGTCGGGGCTAGCGACCCTAAGTGTCCGCCCGGAATGCTGTCGGAGGAACCCTGTGACAACATTGCTCTATGACCACGTTCGAGCGCAAGGATGAATTGAGAACGATGGCAACATCCAACTACGACGTGGTCGTCATTGGCGCTGGCATGACCGGCGCGGGCGTGGCGGTGGACGCCGCTTCGAGGGGACTTCGCGTGGCATTGATTGACCGCGGTGACATCGCCTCGGGTACGAGTTCCAAATCATCAAAGATGGTCCACGGCGGCCTTCGCTATTTACAACAAAAGGAGTTCCGACTCGTGTACGAGAATCTTCGTGAACGCCAGCGGCTTTTGGCGAACGCTCCCTATCTCATCGAGCCTCTCCCTTTTCTCATTCCGCTCTTTGGTTCGAACGGTGTGGCCTCGAGAGCGGTCGTGAAGGCGTACGCGACGGCTCTGCGCATCTACGACCTCAGTGGAGGATGGCGAATTGGTCATCGGTACCGAAAAATAACGCGGGAAGAGACACTCGCGCATCTGCCAACACTTCGCGCCGACAAGCTCGTCGCCGGTTTCCTTTACTACGACGCCCGGGGCGACGACGCCCGTGTCGCTCTCACGCTCGCTAAAACCGCCGCGTTCAATTTTGGGACCAACGTCGCTACCTACGTGCGAGCCATCGACGTCGTGAAGGACTCCTCGGGTCGCGTCAGCGCCGTGACCTGTCGTGACGAGATCTCTCAGAGCGTGTTCACCATCACCACGAAGACGGTCGTGAACGCGACGGGTGTCTGGGCCGACGACGTCTTCACCATGACCGAGAGCGAAATCTCCCGGCGCATCACTCCCGCCAAGGGAGTGCACCTGAGCGTGCCCCGTGATCGTTTACCCGCGGACGTGGCCGCGGTCTTCGCCGTGGCCGGAGACCGTCGGAGCATCTTCATTGTTCCTTTCGACGACGCTCCATTTACCTACGTCGGCACGACCGACACGGTCTACGCGGGATCAATTGACGATCCGGAGTGTTCGCCCGAGGACGTGGAGTACTTACTCGCGGCCGTGAACGCGTCGACGTCCTCGGATCTGAACGTCAATGACGTCACCGGCGTGTGGGCCGGACTTCGCCCACTGCTCGCCCCCACCAAGGGCAAATCGATGAGCGAGCGCACCGCCGACCTTTCTCGTCGTCACCGCGTCACCGACTCCGGCGACGGTGTCGTGCACGTGACTGGAGGCAAATGGACCACGTATCGACAGATGGCCGAGGACGCCGTCGACGCGCTCAAGCCTTACGTTGACAATCTGACCGGCGCTCGCACGAAGAGCCTCCCCCTCTACGGCGTGAGTTCGTGGCGACCGACCGGCGAGCTTGAGACGCGCCTCTACCACCGCTTCGGCGCCGCCACCCCGACGTTGCTCGAAAGCATCGCCGGCAACCACGAGCTCAGAAAGACGCCGATCGCCGGTCAGCCCTACGTCGGCGCCGAGTTTGTCTTTAGCGCGCGTGAGGAGATGGCCACCTCGCTGATCGATCTCCTCACTCGCCGCACCAGAGCGCACTTGCACGACGCGCGCGCCACCCTCGCCGGCGCGCCGGCCATTGCGCGCCTCGTGGCACCCACGATGTCCTGGGACGAGGAGCAGATAACGGCGCAAATCAGCGCGTACGAATCCCTCGTTCACCGCGAGTTCGCCGCGGCCGGTCTCGTCGTCTAAGACCCCAACGTGACCGAACCAACGATGCCCAATAGTTACCCACCGGAGATTCTCGACGCGCCACCACCGTCACCAGACGCTCTCCTCGACGAACTGACGAAGGCGGGCCTCTCCTTTGGCGTTGACACGCGCGAGCGAGCCGAGCACGCGCGTGACTGGTGGCCCAGGCTCATCCCCGGCGTCGCGCTCGGCCACGTGGAGAACTGGCCGGGTGTGATCGTGCGAGCGCACTCGACGAATGACGTCGCGGCCACGCTGCGCGTGGCAGAAGGTCACCGCGTCGCGGTGACGGCCCAAGGTGGGCGTTCTGGTGTCGTCGGGGGTGCGGTGCCGGCGCCAGGGGCGATCGCGCTCGACCTGACGGGGCTTAATAAGATTGTCGCTCTTGACGAACTCTCGTGCACCGTACGCGTACAGGCCGGCGTCTTTGGACCCGACCTCGAACGTTTCGTGCGGGCTCGAGGCTACACGGTGGGTCACTTTCCCCAGTCCTTCGACCTCGCTACGGTCGGCGGGTGGATTGCTTGTCGTGGGGCGGGTCAGTACTCAAATCGCTACGGCAAGATCGAAGACATGGTGCGGGCGCTCACCGTCGTACTCGCGAGCGGAGAAGTGTTGACGCTCGGCGGCCACGGACCTCGCCAGGCCGTTGGTCCGGATCTCCTGGGACTCTTCATTGGCTCTGAAGGCACGCTCGGCGTCATTACCGAAGCGACACTCGTGGTGCGCGCAGTGGCGCCGCGTGAGAGCCGAGCGGCTTATCTCTTTACCTCCTTCGCCGCGGGAATGGACGCCTGTCGACGAGTACTGCAGCGCGACGCCCACCCGGCTGTTCTTCGCCTCTACGACGAAGCGGAGTCCAAGCGCAACTTCGACGTGGAGGGCTGCGCCTTGATCGTGCTCGACGAGGGCGACGCTCTCTTCGTCAACGCCACGATGGCTATCGTCGAACACGAGTGCTCGGGGGCGACGTCACTCGATGAGTCCTACGTCGAGCGATGGCTCACTCACCGCAACGACGTCAGCGCGTTGGCGCCGCTGTGGGAACGCGGCCTCGTCGTCGACACCATCGAAGTCGCGGGCCCGTGGGCGGTTCTCGACACCCTGCGTCAACGCGTCTGCGAAAGCCTGCGCGCCATCGAAAGCGTCGTCGTCGTGTCGGTTCACCAGTCCCACGCCTACCTCGATGGCGCCTGTCTCTACTTCACGTTTGCGGGCCAACCGAGCGGCGACGCGACCGCTTTCTACCGCCTCGCGTGGGATAGAGCCGTCAACGAAGTAATGACGGCGGGCGGCGCCATCAGTCACCACCACGGCATTGGCCGCAATCGCGCGCGCTTCGTCGCCGAGGCCCTGGGCAACGCGTTTCCTGTTCTACAGGGCCTCAAGGCCCAGCTCGATCCGTTCAATATCTTGAATCCCGGTGTACTTGGACTCGGTGGAGCGACGTGGTGAAGGCCCTCGCCATCGACGTGGGTTCGACGTCCATTCGAACCGCGCTCGTTAACGAACGCGGTGACGTCACGTACGTCCATCAAGAGCACCTCACGGTGCGCAGCCCCCAGCCCGGTGAAGTCGAACTCGACCCCGAAGAGATCGCCCGGCTCGCCGTAGCGCTCGCCACGCGCACGCTCGAAGATGGCGGGGGTTGTGACGTCGTGGGCATCACCAATCAACGCGCCACCACGATCGTCTTTGATCCAGCGACCGGTGTCGCGGTCGGCCCGGCGCTTAGTTGGCAAGACCTGCGCACCGTCATTGACTGCCTCGTCTTACAGGGCCAGGGGCTGCGCCTCGCACCGAATCAGTCGGCCACGAAGGTGGCGTGGCTGGTGAATCACTCGGGTAGGGACGCCAAGGATCTTCGATTCGCCACCATTGAGACGTGGGTCGCGTGGCACCTGAGTCAGGGCTCGACGTACGTTACCGACACCTCCAACGCCGCCATCACCGGTCTCGTCGACCCCACACTGAGCGGGTGGGATGCTGGCGTGCTGAAACTGCTCGACCTCGACGCGGTGATGCTGCCCACGATTGTTGACACCATGGGCTCCTTCGGCGAAGCCAGCGCGCTAGCGGGCGCACCGCCCATCACGGCTTTAGTCGGTGACCAGTCGGCCTCACTCTTTGGTCAGTCGTGCGTGACGAGCGGCGCCAAGCTCACCTTTGGCACGGGCGCGATGCTCGATATGGTCCAGGGTACGAACGCGCCGACGGCGATGGTCCGCTTCGCGTCAGGTTGCTACCCGATCGTCGCGCGCAGCGCTCATGGCGTCACGACGTGGGGTATCGAAGGAATTATTCTCAGCGCTGGCGCGTGCGTCGAGTGGTTACAAGACCTCGGTCTCATTAGCGAACCCAACGAGAGCGGCGAGCTTGCCCAATCGGTGGACTCCTCTGAAGGCGTCTCCTTCGTACCCGCGTTCTCCGGTCTCGGTACCCCGCAGTGGGACTTTGGCGCGCGCGGTGCCTTCTTCGGTCTCACTCGTGGATCCACGCGCGCGCACTTGGTTCGCGCCGTTCTCGAAGGCATCGCCCAGCGTGGCGCCGATCTCCTCGACGCCGCCGAGGAACAGGTCGGAGCGACACTGAGCGAACTACGCGTCGACGGCGGCATGAGCGCGAACCAATTCTTCATTCAGCGCCTCGCCGACTTCTCCGGCCACACGGTCACGGTCTCCTCCGAGCGCGAAGCCACGACCCGCGGTGTGGGCCTCATGGCGCTCGTCAGTGCCGGTCACCTTTCACTCAGTGACGTCGAGGCACTGTGGTCACCGGCCTTCGTGGCGACGCCTTCACTGAGTGACGAAGATCGACTGGCGGCGCGCGCGACCTGGCGCTCGAACGTTCAACGAGCCGAACGAACCATCCCGGAACTCTCCGACGTCGCTTTCTAAGCCAGCCAGAGAGCGCTCGCGAGTGCCTCGACCAACAACGTCGTCCTTTCGAGCAGTGGTTTCGCGAGCATGAGCGCGCGAGGATGACTGAGCGCCACCAAACCCGTCACGACGCCGTCACGGGTATACAGCGCGAGCCACTTGCCTTCTTCAGGACTCCCGCTCACTCGCAGGACCTCGTCGTCGGGGCGCGGGTGACCAAGCATCTGAATCTTCTTGCCGTACTGATCGGACCAGAAGTAGGGCACCATGGGCGCGGGCGTCTCACCGGTCATCCAATAGTGCGCCAAGTGCGCTGCGTGGTCCGTCGCCACCTGCCAGTGCTCGATGCGCACGAGTTCCTCGCCCGCCGAGCTCGTCCAACGAAAACGCGCCACGTCACCAATCGCCGCAACGCGAGGCGCCGCTTGGAGATTGACGTCCACCACCACACCGTCGTCGAGCGTGAGACCAGAGCCTTCCAGCCACGCCAGGTCTAACGACGAACCCACGGCCGCCAACACCGCGCTCGCCTCAACGCGCGATCCATCTTTCAACTCAACGACGAAGCCTTCGCCGATCGCTCTGACGTCGCTGATCTCCTGGTTGGTGCGCACCTCGACGCCGGCGTCGGGGCCCAGAGACGCGAGCCACGACGACACTTGTTCTCCCAGCACCGAAAGAAGGGGACGATCGGCCGCTTCGAGCACGACGGGCGTGAAGCCCCGGGACTTTAGGGAGGTCGCGGCCTCGGCGCCCACGAAGCCGCCGCCGATCACCACCACCACGCTCTCGGGTGCCAGTGAGTCGAGCGTCGAGGTCAATCGCGTCACGTCATCGTGGTTTCGCAGTGTGGGCAGGGACTCCCCGGATGGAACGCTCAACGCTCGTGCCCTGGTGCCGGTAGCGAGCACGACGTGCGTACCAGCAACGCTCGAGCCATCCGACAACTGAACCGTGGTCTCGGCAACATCAAGATTCGTCGCCCGCACCCCTAGGCGTAGCGTGACGCCCGATTCATCCAGCTGTTCGGGCGAGGCGAGCGTCGCTTTGGTGACGTCCCATTTGCCAGAGAGGACCTGCTTGGACAAGGGTGGTCGGTCGTAGGGCGCGTGCGGCTCTTCACCAACAAGCGTGATGTCGCCCTCGAAGCCTTCGCCGCGCAGGGACTCAACGAAACGCCAGCCGGCGAGGCCGGCGCCCACTACGGTGACGCGATCGGTGGGGAGAAGCTGGCTCACGATCCAAACATCGCGAGCCACTGTTCGGAGCTTCTTGGCTCGAGCACGTAGTTGCGTCGGCGCACCTCTCCCATGGTTAGCGACGTCTCGGGCGAGTACAGGTGTCCCGGGAAGAGGACCGTCTCATCGCTCACGAGGGCCAATCGCTCGCTCAAGCTCTTGTACATCTCAACGGGATCACCCCCGGGCAGATCGGTGCGGCCACAGCCGTCGATGAAGAGCGTGTCCCCACTAAGTAGGCGTCCCTCGACGAGGAGACACTGACTACCGGGTGTGTGACCCGGCGTGTGCAACATCGTGATCTCGGTGGCACCAACCTTTAGAACGTCACCGTTTCGATGAACAAGCAACACGTCGTCGCCAACGCCGGTGCGCGCTTTGACCCACTCGACTTCCTCGGCTTGGACGTGCACGGGAACTCTTGCGTCCGTTTGCAACTCGGCAATACCCGCGATGTGTTGGTTGGCCATGAGCGTTCCGCCGACGTGGTCGGGATGAAAGTGCGTCGCGACGGCTCCAGTGACGCGCATACCGTCGGCCTTGACTATTGCCACCAACTCTTCCGGACGATAGGCCGGATCGACCAGCACGGCGTCGCCCGTCTCTCTGTCCCCGACGGCGTAGACAAAGTTGCGCATCGAGCGCGCGACGTCGTCGTCTTGGGCAAAGTCGTGCCCCGCGAGAAGCTGACGAAAGTAGAAGCGTTCGCTCATTCGCTCTCGGCGACCTTGGTGATGCGAGGGGTCAACTCCTCGACCTTGGCCTTGGTTGTGGCCAGTCGCGCCTCGAGAGCCTCAATGATGGTCGTCGCCCTCTCCAACTTTGCGAAGAGGTCGTCAACGGAGACTTCGCCCTCGTCGAATGAGGCCACGATGGCGTTCAGTTCACTGGCCGCGTCGTTCCATTCATTGACGTCACTCATGACCTTGTCTCCTTCTTCTCCATTACTTGCGCTCCAAACGTACCGTCGCTCACGAGGACGTGAATCTCCTCACCATTCGTGACGTCGCGTAGCGCCTTCACGACGGCGCCCTTCGCGTCGGTCACGACCGACCAACCCTGGGCGAGTCGACGGACCGGATCGTAGGCACTCAAGAGTTGACGGTTGCTCGCGAGCATTTGCGCGGCCGACGCCACGAGGTGACGACCTTGAATGACGAGACGTTCGCGCGTGCTGGCGAGGTGTCGCTCTTCAGCGCGCAAGCGGTCACGCACCGCGAAGATCATCGTGCGACGACGTTCGTCCAGATAGTTCGCGGCCTCGTCGAGCACGTCCGTCGATAGCTCAAGGAGTCGCTGCGAGGGGTAGCGCACGTTCGCCTCGCACCAGTTCTCGACTAAGGCCACTAACTCCTCACCCAACTTCGTGGGCGTGATGGCCCTGGTGTGCGCGACGAGATCGGCCACCGACTCGTCGCCCGTATGGCCAATGCCGGTAAAGACCGGCGTTGAAGAGTTCGCGATGGCCCGCGCGACGCGCTCGTCATCAAAACAGGCCAGGTCGCCCTTCGATCCCCCGCCGCGCACCACACAGATGACGTCGACGCCGTGCTCGTCGAGGGTTTCGAGCGCGCCGACGATCTGCGCGGGCGCCTGCTCCCCTTGAACGAGTGTCTTGATGAGCACTACGTCGAAGCTAAATCTCGAGTTCAACAACTGTCCCGTGAAGTCCGAGTACCCCTCGGTCCCGGGACTCGCGACGAGTCCTACGCGCAGCGGCACCGGTACCACGGTCTTGGCCTTATTGCGGTCGAGGAGACCCTCACTGGTGAGTCGGAGAATGAGTTCTTGACGGCGACGCGCGACGTCGCCCAAGAGACCCTCAACGTCGATCTCGGTGATCGAGAAGCCAATCTTGCCTTGAGGCGCGTAGACGTCGACGTAGCCGAAGAAACTCACCACCATGCCGGGTTTGAGGGTCACGCCCTCGGCGGCCAGTTTTCGTTTGAGCGGCGCCCACGGCGTCGCCCAGCAGTGCGCGTTCAAGACGGGGCGTTTGGTATCCGATGAGGCCGATCCAGCGTCGACCAGGTCAACGTAAACGTGGCCCTTTTCGTAAACCTTGGCGATCTCACCACGGACCCAGTGGGGACGACGCCGGCCAAATTCGGACTCGAGGTGTGCCGTGAGAAGTTGATAAAACTCACCGACCTCTAAGACCGGCTCCTCCAAAGTGTCGCTGACCACGTGCCGAGGCTACCGTCCGAACGTGACGTCACTTCGTGGCTTGTCAGATTCGAAAAGTTGTGAAAGACTACAGGTGGATGGTGAGTCGACTGGGTGGCCGCGCTACTTGGTAACAAGTAGTGAGGAAAGTCGGGGCTCCAAAGGGCAGGGTGCTCACGAAACGTGAGTCGCGGTGACGTGCAGGACAGTGCCACAGAGAAAAGACCGCCGATGGCTTGGGTAACTAAGAACAGGTAAGGGTGAAACGGTGCGGTAAGAGCGCACCAGCATCTTGGGTAATCGAGGTGGCTAGGTAAACCCCACCCGGAGCAAGATCAAACATGGGAGGCAGCCCGCGCGCCTTGTAACAGAGGCACTCCCGAGGTAGATCGCTGAGATGGATGGCCGCCCATCCTTCCTTTGGGAAGGTGGACAGAACCCCGCTTACAGGTCGACTCACCATCCTTCATCGACTCATTCAACCAACTACTCGAAAGATTGAACCGTGCTGCATCTGCCTTACCACGAACTCCCCGTCGGGGATCCGGGCACCCCCGAGACGCGTTCACCTCTTCGCTATCTGGTGTGGTTAGCGCGTCACCAGCGTTGGCTCCTCACGCTCAACGCCCTCTTTGGCATTGGCTGGATGGTCTCACAGGCGCTCGTGTGGGCGGCCGTGGGCGCCGCCATTGACCACGGCGTCGAGAACCACGACTCGGGATCACTCTTTAAGTGGGTCGCGGTGGTTATCGTCCTCGGGATCATCCAGGCGGTCTGTGGCGCACTGCGCCACCAACTCGCGGTGACGAACTGGATGAACGCAACGTATCGAACCATTCAAATCATCGGCCGTCACGTCGCCAAAACCGGCCCCGCGCTGACCGACGAGATACCGGCGGGCGACGTCGTCAATACCGTTGCGGCCGACGCGATGCGAATAGGCGGTTCCTACGACAGTTTCGCCCGTTTCATGGGCGCGATCGTCGCGTGGATCGTGGTGTCCTTCATACTGCTCGCGACCTCGATACAACTGGGTCTCATAGTGCTCCTCGGGGTTCCCATTCTCGGCTCGCTCACCGTGCCGCTCATGAAGCCCCTGCACCGTACCCAGGCCGCCCAGCGCGAGGCCGCGGGGCGTCTCGCCGCGTTGGGTTCTGACACCGTCGCGGGACTACGCATTCTCCGAGGGGTGGGCGGCGAAGAGGTCTTTCTTAATAACTATCGCGCGCAGAGCCAACTAGTGCGCATCGCCGGAACGAAGATCGCCACGCCCCAGGCGGGCCTCGAGTCGGGACAGGTGCTCTTACCGGCCGTACTCACCGGACTCGTGACCTTCCTCGGCGCGCGCGACGTGATGAACGGAACACTGCAACCGGGACAACTCGTGGCCTTCTTTGGTTACTCCTCCTTTCTCACCACGCCGTTGCGTACGGCCATTGAGTACATCATTCAATCGACCCGGGCCTACGTCGGTGCCGGGAAGGTCCTTCGCATCTTGAGAGTGCAGCCCATCGTCAGCGAACCAGAGAATCCCGTGGCGTGGCCCCTACGTCTCGTTCGCCTCGAAGACCGACGAAGCGGCGTCTTCGTTGAACGTGGTCAGCTGGCCGCGTTCGTCACCGACACGCCCGACGAAGCGACGTTGATCGCTGATCGTCTGGGCCGCTTCGTCGCCGACACCGACGACGTGCTCATAAACGGCGTCGCCATTGGTTCATTCTCCCTCGACGACCTTCGCGCCCACGTCATCGTTAGCGAGATAGAACCACGTCTCTTCTCGGGCGAACTGCGCTACGAACTGATGCCCCACGGCATTGCTGACGACGAAGCCATCCTTCGGGTTCTCCAAGCCACGAGTTCACTCGACGTGCTCGACGCCCTCGAAGACGGACTCTCGACGACCGTTGAAGAGCGCGGTCGGGGGTTCTCGGGAGGACAGCGCCAGCGACTTAGTCTCGCGCGGGCCATCCTCTCCAACGCCGACGTCTTAATCATGGTGGAACCTACCTCGGCCGTCGACACCCATACCGAGGGTCGCATCGCGGCTCGACTTCGAGAAGTACGAGGCGACCGGACGACGCTCGTCGCCACGACCAGCCCGCTGTTGCTCGAAAAAATGGACGTCGTCTTCCTCGTCCAAAACGGCCAGGCCGTGGAAAGCGGCACCCACGCGCAACTCGTCGAGCGGTCGTCTCGCTATCGCCAGACAGTCCTGCGAGAGGACGCCTAATGCAGTTACCTGTTGCAAACTCTCGGGTCGTTCGGGCCTACGCGCGCGTACTCATCCGCCAACACCGCCGTCCGCTCGCGCGCATGCTCTCGATTTACGCCTTGGCGTCCGTCATGGCACTCATCCCGGCGTGGGTCATTGGAGAGATCACCAACTTCGCGTCCGACAAGCAACTCACGTCGTCCAAGATCACGGTCTACGTCGCGATACTGGTCGTCTCCTCACTGGCCTACGCCGTCCTGACGTTCTTCGCTCGCCGACGCAGCTACGTCCTAGGCGAACTGGTCTTCGCTCAACTCCGTGAAGAGTTTCTCCAGAGTGTGCTGGCGCTGCCCTTAGTAGAAGTTGAGCGAGCTGGTACGGGTGACCTACTTAGTCGTACGACGAACGATATGGAGTCGCTCTCTCGAACGGTGCGTTTCGCGCTACCCGAATGGCTCGTCGCCATTTTGCAATCGATACTGACAATGGGGGCGATGCTGCTCGTGAGTCCCTTGGCATCGGTGGCGAGTTTGATTTCGCTCCCGTTTCTCTTCTTCTCCACCCGCTCCTACTTGCGCTACGCGACGCCCGGCTATCGCCGTGAACGCATTAGTTACGCCACGATGTCGGGATCAGTAGCCGAAACCGCTGAAGGGGCGCGGACGATTGACGCCCACCAACTGGGTGCTCGCCAAGCGTCGCGCATCGAGGACAACGTTCGCGAGTCCTTCTACTCAGAGATGTACACCCTGTTACTGCGAATGATTTGGTTCCCGACCGTAGAAGGCGCCTTCGCGCTCGCAGTGGCGGCGACGCTGGCGTGGAGTGGGTGGCTCGCGATCAACGGACACGTGACCATAGGCGCCGCCACCACGGTGACGCTGTACGTCGTCCAGATCAACGATCCCCTCGACCGCATCGTCTCTTGGCTCGACGAACTCCAGATCGGCCAGACGTCGCTCGCGCGATTGGTGGGTGTGTCGGTCGTCAAGGACGATCGACCGACCAAGGGACCTGAACCCTCTAACGAGACCATCACGATGGAGAACGTCCACTACGCCTACCGCGAAGGTCACGACGTCCTCAATGGCGTGACCTTGACGGTCAAGCCCGGCGAGCGACTTGCCATCGTCGGACCCTCGGGAGCGGGTAAGTCAACGATTGGGCGACTACTCGCGGGCATTGACGCACCACGAAGCGGTTCGGTTCGTGTGGGCGAAATCGAACTTTCCCAGATGCCGCTCGCCAGCCTGCGCGGTCACGTCGCGCTCGTCACCCAAGAGCACCACATATTTATCGGGTCGGTGCGCGACAACCTGGCACTGGCCCAACCCGACGCTACCGACGCGCAGATCGAAGACGCGCTCGGGGCAATCGACGCCCTGGATTGGGTACGTCACCTCCCCGAGGGACTCAATACCGAACTTGGCACCACGGGTTATCCCATCACGCCCGCCCAGGCCCAGCAGTTGGCCCTCGCGCGATTGGTCTTAAGCAACCCTCACACACTGGTCCTCGACGAAGCCACCGCGATGCTCGATCCCCGGGCCGCACGTCACCTCGAACGATCACTGAGCACGGTCTTGGATGGTCGCACCGTCATCGCCATCGCGCACCGACTCCATACCGCTCATGACGCTGACCGCGTGTGCGTGGTCGTCGACGGCCTTGTCGCCGAACTCGGTACGCACGATGAGCTCGTCGCGCTCAATGGGGAGTACGCCGCACTATGGAGTAGCTGGCGTAATGAGAAGCCAACGGCCTCGTAGGCTTCACCTGTGGCGGAGCATCTTCGAGGTGATGAGGTACTCGCCTGCGTTCATCGCGTCGCTCTCAGTCGGGGCGAACCTTTTACCTTCGTCGCGCCACCCATAAGCGCAGAGATGGATCGGCGACGTCGAAGTGCGCGCGACCATCGTCAAGAAGTTCTCGAACGGCTACGTCACCTTCACCCGGAGGCGGTCACGCCAATGAGTCAAGATGAAACGGCCGCTTTGATGTCGAGCGGGTGTGAGTTGATACTGCTTCCGCGTCTCGCGAGTGACCTCGTGGGGCGACGATCCACGTCGATGCACGCGCTCGTGCGCGTGGGTCGAGTGGAGGATCACTACACCTACGCGCCACTCCTCATAAAGAACCACGAAGTGGTGGAAGCCGCCAGCACTCGGCGCACCCTCGAGGGATCGCTGGAGAGTATTCGCCCCAGCGAAGCGGCCTTTCACGACGGCGTCGGTACCCGCGCCGCGTTGCCCATGACACGCAGCGGTCTCTCTCTCGCCCAAGCAACACGAATTCTCCAGTCGACGGGTCACGCGGATCCGAACGCGCGCGCTGGCGTCATCGATCGACAAAGCAAACTGTGGTGGGTCGAACTCGCCGGGGGCAACTACCCTCGCTTCAACCTCGCCACGTACGACAATCTCTACGGCCCGCGTCTCGAGGTGCTCATCGCCCACGACGCGTGGCAGGCGTCCGGTGGCCCCTTTCCAACCGCCCCCTACTGGCATCGCGACTGCCCCGAGTGTCCCTACCACGAGCACTGCGAAGCAGAACTCGAGCAACGTGACGACGTCTCCCTAGTTCGATTTACGTCCTTCGATCAACAACTCTTGCTTCGCGAACACGGCGTGCAGACCCGCGCCGACATGGCCCGGATGGATCCCGCACGCGCACGCCGAGCGCGTCGGTCTCTCCTAAATCCTCTCGAGCACCACAGCCGTGAGGAGCATCTCGGGCGCACGATCGACAAACTGGATGACCTCATCTACCGCGCGCGAGCTCACGAACGTGGATCGTCGCTTCGAACAATCGATTCCGATCGTATGGGTTGTCCCACGGCCGACGTCGAGGTTGACGTCGACATGGAGAGTTACGAAGACGTGACGTATCTCTGGGGTGCCTACGTCACGATCAATCGAGCGACCGAGAACGTGCCGGCGGGCTATCACTCTTTCGTTGAGTGGGGCGACCTCTCTCGCGAGGCCGAGGCCTTGAACTTCGCTCGCTTTTGGTCGTGGTTGCGCGAGCTCGAGGCGAACTGTGACGAACAGCAACGCACTTTTGCTGCGTACTGCTTCTGGGCCCAGGCCGAAGACGGCGCCATGAACCGAGCGGTCAACCAGCCCGTCGAGGATGGACCAACGCTGAGCGACTTGAACGACTTTAGAAACACCGATCCTCCTCGGTGGCACGACCTGCACGAACAGGCCAAACGTCAGATCCAGACCGAGGGTCCCCTCGGTCTCAAGCAGCTCGCCGTGGCGGCCGGTTTCCACTGGCGCGACCCGAACCCGAGCGGCGAAGCCTCCATTCTTTGGTACGAAGAGGCGACTCGCGACGAGGGACCCGACGCGCTCGTCTCTCGTCAACGCATCCTCGAGTACAACGAGGACGACTGTCGAGCGACCAAGGCACTTCGCGATTGGTTGAATGGCCCCGCGCGTTCGCTCCCCCACCGTGACGACCTTTTGTAGAGACCGAGCAGTTCATTAGCATTGAACGGTGGCTTCCCCATCGTTGTTACCGCCTTCGAGTGCTGCGTACCGCCTAGGCGCGCGCGTTCTGGGCGTTGGCTCGAGCCTCGCCGCCCTCGCCCTCGCCGCCCTCAGCGCTCTAGCGATTACCGACCTGGCCCACCACGAGATTCTTCGCGGCATTTGGTTGCTTGTCATTCTCTTGAGCGTGCGCTGGGGAGTTGGCGCAGCGCTTCACGAGTGGGACGAGAGCGTGACGTCGCGTCTTCGAACGGCGTGGCGTCGTTCCGCGGTCCGGTACATGGCTTTGCCCCGACGCGAGGGCGAACGTGGGCGCAGCGATCTCTCTCTCGCCATCGACCACGCGTCCAGCGCGCCGTCTCTCGAACGCCTGCGCGCGAGTGCGCTGAGTTCACTGATCGGTCTAGTGATTATTTTCTGGGCCGCCGGCTGGCTGCCCTTCGTCATCACGGTGGCGCTCGTAGGCCTCGCCGCGCCGCTCTATCGACGCGCCGGGAAACGCAGCTCGCAGATGGCTAACGCGTACCAAGAGCGTCGCGCGTTCTTAGAGACGCGCCAACTCGAGGTACTCCAACACGCGCCCGAACTGCGCGCGCTAGGCGCCGTCTCCTACGGCGCCAGCGAAATTGGGGCCATCTCTGAGAGCGAACACACCATCGCGTTGCGAGCCGTGCGCGTTGCTCTGGAGTCCTCATTGGTGACGGAGTTTCTCAGCGGTGTCAGCATCGGCCTCGTTGCCATGGTGGTGGGCTTTTCGCTCCTCGCCGGGCACCTCAGTCTTCTTCGCGCGCTCATCGCGGTGCTCGTAACGAGCGAATTGTTCATCCAAGTGCGCCGCTTCGGCGTTGAGTTCCATCGCCGTGACGACGCCCAGATCGCTCTCGTCCTCTTAGACACCTTGACCTCGCGCAGTTCGGCGCCAGCGAGTGGCGTACTTCTCACGCTCCGCGAGCTCGTCACCGAAGCCAACCCGGCCGCCATCGTGCTCGACCTAGGTCCCGGTGACCGGATCGTCGTCACGGGACCCTCCGGCGTGGGTAAGTCCACCTTGCTCCACACCCTGCTTGGCTGGCGGCCATCGCGAGAGGGGTCAGTTGAGCGAACGGGCGCCGTCGTGGGTTACGTGAGCGCCGAAAGTTCACTGCTCTCGGGATCGTTGCGCGAGAACTTGACGCTCGGATCGAACGGCGACGACGCTGTGCTTTCCGACGCCCTCGCCTCGCTCGGTCTCGACGGTGAGCGATTCAGCGATCTTGACCTGGAACTCCTCAGTGATGGCCGAGGCATGAGTTCCGGCGAAAGAGTGCGCGTCGTGCTCGCACGAGTTCTGCTCTGTTCGCCGGCACTGCTACTCCTGGACGACATTGCGGGCGTGCTCGACCACGAGGCACGAGAGCACGTGCGACGAACCCTCGCGGCGCTGCCCCAACTGGCCATCATCGAAGCGACGGTCGACACGGCGCTCATAACCGACGCCACGCGTCGAATCGAACTTCGATGAAGAACGACGATACGCCTCGACTCGTTCGTTGGATCCGCCGGGCGCAACCACCGCGCGGAGCCCTCTGGCGAGCCCTCGTCGCAGGCTTTGTCGCCTCGACCACGAACGTGGCGCTCCTCGTGGGCGCCGTCGCACTCTTGGTCGAGAGCGCGACGCGACCGGGGCTTCGAGCGGTCGCCGTCGTTCTCGTCGTCATCGAGCTCTTTGCCTTTCTGCGCTCGCCCCTTCGTTTCATGGAGCGTCTCTCCGCGCACCGTCTCGGCTACGCGGCGGTCACGCACTGGCGCCAATGGCTCGTTCGCACCGTCGGTCAACTCGATTTCTCTGTGTGGCGCCTCTACGGTGCCGGGGATCTCCTCGAACGCGCGCTCAACGACACAGACGATCTTCAAGATCTCTGGCTTCGCTTCATCATTCCCTTCGTCGACACGCTGGCGGTCATGGTGCTCGGCGATGTCGTCATCGCCCTTCTCCCTCCTCACGGCCACTGGTGGGGATACGCTCTGACCCTTCTCGCCCTCCAACTGGTTGGCGTGGCCGGCCTCATTTTCAGTTCCAAGAGAGCGTTCGCGCGCGACCGCGCACTTCGAGTTGCGCGCGGCTACTACCGCGCGCAACTCGTCGAACTCAGTGCGGTGACGCCCGAGCTCCTACTACTACATCGCGAAGCCTTCGCCGCCGAGCGATCGACCAGCGCGGCCAACGCCCTAGAGCAAGCCGAACGAGCGCTGCGTTCGCAGCGGCGCCTCGCCGACGCCTTTGTCGTTCTTCCTAGCCTGGCGGCCGTCGCGGCCCTCGCGTTGCGTCCCACCACCTCCCCGGTGTGGCTCGTCGTCGCGGCCGTCATCGGACTCTCCACCTACGAGGGACTGAGTTCTATCCGTTCCTCGTTCGTCGCCGCGGTGGAGGTGAGCGGAGGCGGAGAGCGTCTCGAGGCGCTCGAACACGACGGGCCAAAGGGTACGTTGGCGTGGCCCCTCGACGCAACGATGTGTCTTCATGGCGTCACGCTCTACGAAGACGGGCGAGCGCTGGTGGACAACGCGTCGGTGACGATTACCCCGGGAGCGCACGTCGCGATTACGGGCGAGTCCGGCGTCGGAAAGTCCACGCTGTTGCGCGTCTTGGCCGCTCTGGACCCGATCGAGAGCGGAACCGTCACCGTTGGCGGAAACGATCTCTCTGACATCGACGACACTGTTTTGCGCCAACGAGTGAGCTACCTCACCAGCGAACCGGGTCTCACGCGCGGCTTCGCTCGAGACGTCTTAACGCTCGGCCGCACGGGCACGAGAGACCCTCACCGCGACTTGGCGTCGCTCGGTCTCGCGAGCGACTCGACCACACGTTTTGAAGAACTCTCTCGAGGAGAGCGGGTGCGCGTGGCAATAGTGCGGGGACTCGTCACGAGTCCTGAGATCTACCTGCTCGACGAACCAACGGCGGGCCTCGGGCGCGACGAAACGACCAGCGTGCTGGCGCTGCTCGCTTCCACCGGCGCCACCGTCGTCATCGCGACCCACGACGCGGACGTCATCGCCTGGAGCGACGTCGTACTCGAACTGCGAGACGGAGCACTCTTCGCCCTTAGCCGTTGATATTCAGCATCCCAGCTGGTTGATACCGCTCGCCCGCTACCGCTTCGCGAGGAACGGCCGCTTCCAGCGCCGCGACGTCGACGTCACTCAAAACGATCTCGCTCGCGGCGATATTGTCGCGAAGCCACTTACGCCGCTTGGTGCCAGGAATCGGCACGACGTCGTCGCCACGTGAAAGGACCCACGCGAGCGCCAACTGCGCCACGGTGACCTTCTTAGCGGTGGCGATGAGATCTAAGTTCCTCACGAGCGCCAGGTTGTTCTCGAGGGCATCACCGGAGAACCGTGGGTGATGCCCTCGAAAGTCCCCCTTCTGGTCGTGAGTGGCCGCGGCGTCGCTCGTGAGAAAACCACGGCCGAGCGGACTGTAGGCCACGAAGCCAATGCCGAGGCGTCGACAGGTCGCGAGCACGCCGTCCTCGGGGTCACGCGACCACAGCGAATACTCGCTCTGCAGTGCCGCGACGGGGTGCACCGCGTGGGCCCTTTCGATGGTCTCGGAGGACGCTTCAGAGATTCCGAGGTAGCGAACTTTGCCAGCCTCAACGAGTGACTTCATGGCGCCCCAGGTCTCTTCGACGGGAACCGTTCGATCGACGCGGTGCTGGTAGTAGAGGTCGATGACCTCAACGCCGAGTCGCTCGAGAGACGCGTCACAGGCCGCGAGCACGTACTCGGGCGTGCCGTTGATACGCAGGAACGACCCGTCCTCGCCGCGCTGGTTTCCAAATTTCGTGGCGAGGACGACCTCGTCGCGACGGCCCTTGATGGCCTGAGCGACGAGGCGCTCGTTGGTAAAGGGACCGTACATGTCGGCCGTGTCAAGGAAATCGACTCCGCTGTCGAGGGCTTCGTGAATGGTGGCGATGGATTCGCTGTCCTCACCCGCGCCGTAGAACTCACTCATTCCCATACAACCGAGTCCTTCGGCGGAAACTTCGAGACCTTGACCTAACGCGCGACGCTTCATGCCAACTCCTCCATGTGAACTTGCTCACAACACCTTGATTACGGGGCTTCGCGAATACAGTACCGGCATCGGAGGAACTAATTTCTTGGCTATTGGCTGGGGGGGCCAAACATCGAGCGCCCGTCTGTTCTGTTTCAGAGCAGACGGGCTCCGTTGTCTCTGAGACCAGTTGCACTGACCGTAGGGTTGGGACGTGTCGCTTCCTTCGACAAGTGAGGCGCCGGGTTCGCCCGAGCGACCACTACTGCGCGGTTGGCTCCACGTCGTCGGCGCGCTCCTCCTCCTAGCCTGCTCGCCGATCCTTCTCATTCGTGCACAGACCTGGGCCCAAGTTGGCTGGGTGCTGTGCTTTCTCGTCGGCGTTGAGTCGATGCTCGTCACGAGCGCCCTCTTTCACCGGATTCGCTGGACGCCGCGCCACCGCCGAGCACTCAAACGCGCCGATCACTCCGCGATCTTCCTCGCCATTACCGGTAGCTACCTGGCCATCGCGGGCCTCACCATGCACGGCACGATCCGACTGGTCTTGCTGCTCATCGTGGTCGGGGGCGCCGTGATTGGCGTCGCCATTCGCCAACTCGCCCTCGACACGCCCAAGTGGATCAACACATTGCCCTACCTCGTCGTGGGTTGGGCGGCCGTCGCGGTGATGCCCCAGATCTATCGAGGCGGCGGACCGTGGTGTTTTTCTTTGGTCGTCGCCGGTGGTCTCGCCTACACCTTGGGCGCGCTGGCCTACGCCCTGAAGCGGCCAAAACTATCGCCACGCGTCTTTGGCTACCACGAACTATTTCACGCCGGCACGTTGATCGGCGCAGGGCTCAACTTCTGGGCGATCGGTGTGGCTTTGCGCTAATTAGTTCAGCACGGGTACGACATTAAAGTTCACCAGTGATGGCACGCCCGAGCGGGTGGCGACGGTCGTCAACGATCCGTTGTTCAACCGCATGCGCCACGTGACCGAACCGGAAACGCCGAGCGCCCAGATAGTCGCCGACTTAATTGGCGAGACGTGAGAGACGATCGCCAAGTGTTCGTGTGTCGAGTGCAAGAGACTCGATTGGTCGGCAAGAAGCGCGTCGAGCTCTGCGTGCACGCGTCGATCAACAGAGGCGAGCGACTCTCCCCCACCAAAGGCGACGTCGTGGTCGTGTTCATGCGCTCGCCACTGCTCGGCCGTGAGAGCACTAAGCGGCTGACCGTCGAGCTCGCCGTAGTCCACTTCGATGAACGGCTCACGAATCACGGGCGTGAGGTGGGGCAGCGCTAACGCCGCCGTGGAGAGTGCGCGCGCCAACGGCGAGACCCACACCTCGTGGACGCCCTTGAGGTAGGGCGCTAGCGCTCGCGCTTGGCGTTCACCCAGTTCGGTTAATGACGGATCGCTTCGCCCAACGAGAAGACTCTGTGCGTTGGTGGTCGTTTGACCGTGGCGGATGAAGATGATCACGGCAACAAGAGGCGACCGCACTCGGGACAGTCCATAAAAGTGTCGGGTGCGTGCGACTTCCAACGATCGAAGTCGAGAGGCGAGAGGGCGAGTCGACAGCCGTCACATCGTCCTTCAATGACGTTCGAGGCGCCCGAGGTTCCCACTCGCGCCAACGCCGCGTCGTAGCGCTTTAACAGCGCTGGCGAGAGTTCACTCGCACGTTGTTCGCGCGAGGCACGTAGGGCGACCAACTCTTCGTCGAGTGACGCCTGCAGTTCGTCAATGACGCTCAAAAGTTCACCGCGGCGAGCCACGCCGGGCTGTGCCCGCTGTTTGATCGAAGCAATCGCGTCTTCTCGAGGTTCAAGGTCGAGCAACTGTTCGAGCTCTCGTTCTTCACTCGCGCCGAGAAGTTCGCGTACGTGCGTGAGTTCGGTCTGAATCGCGGCGAGCTCTCGAGCGTTCGCCGTCGAAGTAGCAAGTTTCGCGTCGAGGTCGCTCGCGCGAGCCTTTAATCGCGCTGACTCTTGGGCCACTTTCTCGAAGGCGACCTTCACGGGCGCGGCCGCCCCCTCAGCGTCGTGGAGACTCTTGAGAAGGCCGCGAAGTTCTGCTTCGAGAGCGGCCAGCTCAGCGATCTCTGGCAAATGGGTGCGTTGAGCGCCGACTCGATCGATCCAACGATCGGCCTCGGTTAACGCGCGAAGATCGTCGGTGTCACTCACCTAATTAGTCTGTCACGCCGAAACTACGAACCGACTCGGCGAGTTTGCGCATCGCCCCCGCTAGGCCGGGCTCAGCTCGCTCGGCCGCGAGGTCGAAGTCAAACCAGAACACGTCGGGACTCTCGCCTTCGGGGGGCTCAGGATCTACGGGTAACGACACCAGCACGTAGCGAAGGTCATAGTGGGTGTGGCCCTTCGGACCGGGATGCACGTCGACGTGAAAGAGATTGACGGGACTCAGATGATGAGCGTCGAGTCCCGTTTCCTCCTTCGACTCTCGGACACACGCCTCTTCAGGGGTCTCTCCTTCGTCGACGTGGCCCCCTGGTTGAACCCAAATCCCGAGACGGCGATGTCGATGCAAGATCACACCGCGCGAAGAGACGATGAAGGCCGACGAGGTCACGTGGTGATCGTTCTCACTTTCGGAAAAGACGCTGCTGGGCCAGTTGAGGCGATCGAACGTCATTGCAATCGAAGTGGTTTCACGTTCATCAACGGGCGTGATGAGCTGGATTTGGCGTCGCAGATCTTCGAGGTTCATTGACGGCCCAAGAGGGTCTGCACCGACAATGGTGTCGCCACGTCACCCGAGGCCATGGCCCCGTTGGAGTCCGGTATTGGCGCGCCGTAGACGATTCGCGCGGGCACGGAGCCGGCCCAAATTGGAAGATTCGTGTCTTCTTCATCGTCTTCGGTTGGACCGCTCGAAAGTTTGGCCGACGCTTCGTCAATGCTTACGGCAACGACCATCGTGCGTCGAAGCTCCGAGTCCGTGATGGGGCGAACTTCGCTCGCTCGCCCTGGCAACACTCGATCGACGACCAGATCGAGCACTTTGGCCTTTTCACTCGCTTCGTCAACTTCCCGCGCACTCCCGACCACCACTACCGAGCGGTACGCAATCGATGACTCGAAGCCACTACGAGCGAGACGAAGTCCGTCAAAGAGCGTCACCGTGACATAGGCCTCTCCCGCTCGCGCGACCGCCTTCAAAACCGCGTTGGAGGGGCTGCCGTGAAGATAGAGGGTTCTTCCCTCTCGCGCGTGCAGGGTCGGTAACGCGACCGGCTTACCGTGCACGACCGCCGCCACGTGACAGATCTTCGCTTCGTCCAAGATCGCGAAGATCACCCTTTCGTCGTAGCTCGCCTTCACGGCCAGGCGTCGAACGCGGGTGCGCGGTCCCGGGCCGAGCACGTCGTCGCTCATAAACGAATCTCACCGCTGAAGAAGGTCCGCGCCAAGCCCGCCACTTCGACGTTGCGCTCAAAGAGCCGCGCGTACATCAGTCCGCCCCGGGCGCTGGCTTGGCGAACGGCGACCGTTGGCGATCCCACTTTTTCAACCCACCACGGCGACACCGCGCACAGCGCGCTGCCGGTGACCGGATCCTCCGCAAGGCCGAGCCGCGGGGCGAACACGCGAATGGAAACGTCGACCTCGGGTCCACCATGACAGACCGCAATAACGACGGAACTCGGCACGAGCAAGAGATCCATAGGATCAACACTGAGCCCGCAGAGCGCGTCGTAGTCCTCGACGACGGCCAGCACGCTCGAGGGTCCGGCTTGAAAGATCTCGGTGACTACGCCGAGCGTGCCATTTAAGACCGCGGGATCAAGGGGTTCGAGGTACGAACGCGGCAGGTCAACGCCGAGCAGCCCGTCGCGCAGTCGACGCCCCGAGAGCACGCCCGAGCGCGTCGCAAAGTAGAACTCGCCCCCGGGAGCGCCAAGTTCATTGAGCAACACGTGCAAGGTGGCGAGCGTCGCGTGACCACAGAGATCCACCTCTACAGTTGGCGTAAACCAGCGTAGCGACCACTGATCCCCGACCCTTCGAACGAAAGCGGTCTCGGACACGCCGACCTCAAAGGCGATTCGCTGGAGTTCCTCGTCGGGCAAGGGATGCTCCAGTAACACCACTACCGCGGGATTCCCGCGTTCGGTCTCGCCAATGAAGGCGTCCACCCACCACAGGCGGTGACCGAAGGTCACGTCGACGGAATCCACCTGTAGAGACTGCCACACCGCGCAGAACTCCTCAGTAAGGTTGAACGGTGCGTGTTGTTGCTTTTAATCTGCACGCCGGGGTCGACGGTTGGGGACGACCCACGCGAGCCCTTGACGTGATCAAAGAGCTCGACGCCGACGTGCTAATTCTTCCCGAACTCTGGCGTGGTGACGAGGGTGTCGACTTCTACGACGACCTCACGACGTCGCTCGGTCTAAGAGGCGCCTTCGCCGCGCTCGCGAAGGGCGAGCGCGTCATCTCCGGCGTTGGCGACACGGGCTGGCAACCCCGTTTCGCGCACTTCATCGGCGAGCGTGGCCTCTACTTTCATGAACACCGCTCCCTCACCAAATCCCAACACGAGAGTCGTGCCCGCCTCGAACACGTCGAAACCGGCACGTGGGGACTCGGGCTTTTGACGAGACTCGACGTCGAGGACGTGCGCGTTATCTCCCTCGGTCGCCTGCCGCGAGAAAAAGTCCAACGAGCCCTCGTCGTAGCTCGACTGCGCCAAGGCGACCGCTCCTTTTACGTACTCGCCATTCACGGCGCGCACCTCAGTCACGGTTCCTATCGCCAGTACCGAAGGGTGAGCGAGTTCGTCGGCACTTTGGATCCCACCCTGCCGATCCTCATTGGGGGGGACTTCAACTCCTGGCGACCACTGTTGCGGCTACTGCTGCCCGGTTGGCACTCACTCGCCCACGGGCGCACGTGGCCCGCACCGCGCCCGCACTCTCAGATTGACCATATTCTCGGGCGCGGTCCGTGGCAGTCCATCCAGAGCTTCACCCGTGACGGAGGCAGCGATCACTTGGCTCTCGTCGCGGACATCGAGCTTATCTAAGTCAGCTCCATCTTCGAACTCTCCGGCAGTCGCCAGAGCAGCAACATCAGAGGCAAGAGCGGTAAGAACGTAAGCAGCGCCGGCAGACGAAACGAACCCGCGCCCGTTATGTGCACGCTGTCACCAATGAGACCAAAGAACAACAGTCCGGATATGGCGCCGAGCACTCCCGCCACGACGATCCAACCCGCCGCGGTGGCGCGAAAAGAGTGCGAGAAGAGTTCGGTGCTGAGGGCGGCGATCGCGGGCGCTAACAGACCTCCCGCCGCGACACCAAACATGTATCCAATCACGAAGTCCGTTTTCCCACCACCGTAAGCGAGCGACGCGGTGGCGGCCGTCGCGAGTGCGCCCAACGCCACCGTCCAGCGACGTCCGACCCGCTGTGAGAGATAACGGCTGAGCAGCAGTCCCGCGAGACCGGTGAGAGCACTGAGGGCGACGACGCTCGCGACGAGGTCGGGTCTTATCTTTAAGACTCCTTCGCCGTAGACAAAAGTAAAACCACTGGCCGGGCCAGAGATGACGCCAATCACGAAGACGATGACGCCGACGATAAAGACGCGCTCGCGCGTGCCTCGCGGCACCGATCCAAGACGGGCCATCGTGACGTCGTCACTGTGAAAGGTCGGTTCGGGTACTCGGCGCAGCAGCGGCCTGAGGAAAAAGACGGGTAAGAGAGCGAGGGCGAAGAGCCAACGAAAGGAGTCGGGACCACGAATGGTGCCGTGCAAGATCGCGGCGAAACCCGCGCCGATTCCGGCGCCGGCCGACATGACAACGAGTCGGTTGATGCGGCGATTCGTACTCGAAAGTTCGACGGTGATGACCTGGATGAGGGTTGACGTCGTTGAGAGCAGCGGCCGAGCCAGGGCGAAACACAGCACGAAGATCCAGTACGAGGGGCTGAGCGACGCACTGGCGGTGATCACGAGCCCGACCAGCAACGTTCGACGAAGCATCGTCGTACGTCCCCATCGATCGGCGAGTGAGGCGAGAGGCAACGCGCCCAGTGACGCCAAGCGCAGCACCGCGAGACCGATGCCGAGAACCGATCCCGACAGGCCCACGACGCTCTGGAGCGACTCCTTATTGGCGTGATGTCCAAAGTGTCGAGCAACGTCGTCGAGTGACGCGACGGCGCCAAACTGTGCGAAGCCCGCGACGAGGGCGATGACGAAGAGCGCACCCGTGGCACTTTGCCAAAATTTGCGCGGCACAATGTCCGCCCACACCTCAGCCAAGCTGCACGCTCTCGTCGACGACAACGAGGGTTTTGCCATGGTTGCCGCCACTAAAGAGAAGATTGAGAGCTTCTGGCGCGTTCTCCAGTCCCGCCACCAGATGCTCTTGGTGTTGGAGCGAACCAGAGAGCACCATGGCGGCGAGTTCTGTCTGGGCTTCGACGTAGCGACTGGCGAAGTCGAGCACGATGAAGCCCTCCATGCGCCCTCGACGCGTAATCAACATGGACGTGTTTTCAATACCGCGACGAGGGCCCGTGGCGTTGTACTGCGAAATTGCGCCACAGAGCACGACGCGTGCGTTCATCGCGATGTTCGCGAGAACCGCGTCGAGGATCTCTCCGCCCACGTTGTCGAAGTAGAGATCCACGCCCTTGGGGGCCGCGGTGCGAAGACGTTGACGTAACTTCTCCTCCTTGTAGTCCAGGCACTCGTCGAAGCCGTACCTCTCGACGACTTCGGCACACTTCTCAGCTCCACCGGCAATGCCGATGACCTTGCTCGCGCCACGACCCTTCGCGATCTGACCGGCAACCGATCCGGTCGCACCGGCGGCACCCGATACGACGACCACGTCGCCCTCTTTCAACGCACCGATGTCCCTCAACCCAAAGAAGGCCGTGATTCCGGTGGCGCCCAAGACGTTCATCATCGTCGCGAGATCGAGGCCAAGACCCTTGGGAACAACGGAAAATCGATTCTCTTCCGTCGCTAATACCCACTCTTGCCAGTTCGTCATGCCAAAGACAACGTCGCCAACGCGGTAGCGGTCGCTGCGCGACTCAATAACGAGGCCCGTACCACCGCCGCGAATGACGGCGCCAACGTCGATGGGCGGAAGGTACCCGGGCACGTCGTCCATCCACGTACGGATGGTGGGGTCAATCGACAACATCGCTACCTTTATGAGGGCTTCGCCGTCCCCGCACTGGGGTTGCGGTGACGAAGTCAACGTCGTCGTCGTCTCGTCAACCTGTCCCACGGGGCGCTTTGCGAGCACGATCTGTCGGTTGTCCATGTCATCTCCTTGGTGGCGAAGGTTCTCAAGATACTCTCACCACCGCCAACGACACACGAATTTGTTAGAAATGTCTACAACCAAGGGAGCGGACATGGCCCGACATCGCAGTCTTCGTTCAGAGCTCTATCGAGACGCCCGACTCCTCGGTAACGTGCAAGCCGCGTCGAGAGGGCCACGGGCCTACGCCCAGCGATACGCGCGTCGAAAGGTCTACGCGCGCACCAACTCGTTCACCCACTCAATACTGAAGTCGATCAGCCTCAGTAAGTAGGAGCCAACTACACCTTGCGCAGGCGCATTCGGCGAATCACTTCGTCGACGACCCCACTTGTTGAGGACTCTCCCCCAAGGTCAAAGGTGCGCACACCCTCCAACGCGGCCGACAACGTCGCTTCGCGAAGCGCCGAGGACGCTTCGGCGCACTTCGCATCGTCGAAGCCCGCGTGCTCGAGCACGGCCGCGCAGGCCAGCAGCATCGCCATTGGATTAGCGACATTCTTTCCTTCGAGCGAGGGTGCCGTTCCGTGGGGCGCTTCGGCCATCGCCACCGTTGGATCGAGGTTTTCGTCGAGCGCCAACAATACCGACTCAGCACCGGCAATCGAACCGAACATCGCGAGCACCAAGTCACTCAAACAGTCGCCATCGCGATTCAACGTCGGGATCACCACTGGCGAGTCCCAGCCCTCGGTCATGAGACCGGCGTAAAGGGCGTCGATCAACATTGGTCGGTACATCACACTCGAGTGGCGTGCTGCCGCGGCGTCCATCTCCTCTTTGAGCATGCCTTCATAGATTGCCGACACGGTCCACTTAGGTCCGCCGTAGACGAGCCCGCCAAGCGACGCCGCCGCGCGAAACGAATACTCCGCCACTGATCGACAGACTGAGCGATCGATACGTTCGGTGCGCCACGCCCACTCTTCGTTTGACCCCGGCTCACCGTCGCGCCCCTCGAGCGCACCGTACGCATCGCCCACCGCCATGCGGACAACGACGATGGGGTGACTCAGCGCAACGAGAGGTGTCACCCCGGGTATGCGTCTACCGGTTCGTACGATCACCTTGCCGTTGATACCTTCGCGCAGAATTCGGTTGGGCGAACCGACACTGCCGATCTCAGTAGGCGTGATGGTGGCGGCCTTTAGTCCCAGTCCCGTCTCCTTCATCGCCTTCGCGGCGTCGGAGACGACGCCGTTGTTCGTCTTCTGACGATTACCGAGCGAGAGGTCGTAGCGAACGAGGTCTAGTTCGAAGCCCAGAACCGACGCATCCAGCGCGCGAAGGGACTCGTCGAGAAGCTCTTGGCCCGTCTGGTCGCCTTCGCAAACAACAATGGTGGGGCGAGTTGGCACGGTGGGAACTCCTAAAACTTCGTTATGACGTTGCGGCCATTTTATAGAGACTCGCTCGTCATCGGCCCACCAAGCACCTAGCCAACGCGCGTGATCTCCACGACCACGCCCAACGCGCTCGAAGGATCGCCATGGTAGATGCCCTTTAAAGGCGGCACGTCACCGTACTCTCGTCCCTTCGCGACGACGACGTGATGTAATCCAATGGCTCCGCCGTTGGTGGGGTCGACACCCACCCAGTCGCCGCAGAAGTATTCGACCCACGCGTGGCTCTCCCCAACGACCTTTTTACCGACACCGGCCGCTTCGTTGGAGTGAAGGTAACCCGAGACGTAGCGCGCGGGAATACCCACGCTTCGAAGGAGGGCGATCGTCACGTGCGTGAGGTCTTGGCAGACCCCCTGGCGCTGCTCCCAGACTTCTTGCGCCGTCGAAGAGACGAGCGTGGAGCCTTTCACGTAGGCCACGCGATCACGAACCCACGACATGACGGTCTCAACGACTGACGGTACGTGTTCTTGGCTCGTGACCAGTTCGCGCAGTTCCTCTAGTACTGAAGGCCACATCGACGTACGAGCAGTGGGCACCAGATACTCAACAAAGAGATCACTGGTCTCGGGCGTCTGCAGAGACTGCAGAGTGAGCGCAGCAGCGCTGTTGGCCTCGGCCATCGTTTCGACAATCGCCTCGGCAACGACCTCGAGGCGACTATGACGCTCGTGCAGATCGAACGTGGTCACGATGGTGCCGAAGTAGTCGCGGTACGTTGACTGCACGGCGTTTGGACGAGTGCTCATCGACGACTCGATCACGTTTTGTCGGCCCAGTGCGAGCGGCGTCATGCGCGCCTCGTTATACGAAGAGTTCGCCATACCGTCGTAACTGAAACCCGTGACGTGGCGTATTTGCAGCCTCATCGACTCGCTCGACGTGCTCACGTGCCCTCCTCGGTTTCCCACGAGATGGCGACGGCTTGGCGAAAGTAGTTCGACGTGATCTGGTCGTTCGCCGCGGCGCTCGTGTCTTCGAGTAGCTGCAACACTTCGGCGAGATCGCCGAGAAGCGTGCGTGAGTCCATGTACTCAAGGCGCGTCTGGGTCATGCGAATCGTGCGGCGCGCTTGGCTGACGACGTCGAGGTGAGTGGAAGCTTTGGTGAGCTCCTCCAAACAGTTATCGGCGACGGCCAGCGAGTGATACGCCGATCGAGGGAACGAACGATCGAGTAAGAGGAAGTTGGCGATCGCCTCGGGGTCCGCACCTCGAATCGAGGTGCGGAGGTAGGACTCCATGGCTCCCGCGGCGCGCAGCAACGTGAGCCAGTCGGGTGAGTAATCGGCTGCGAGCAGTCGCCCTTCAAGAAGTCGCGCGGTCATGTCTATGCGTTCAAGACTGCGACCGAGCACCAGGTACCACCACGTCTCGTCGTGACTAATTGTCGCGTCGGTAAGACCGGCGAAGAGAGCCGATCGTTCTCGAATGAACTGTAAGTAGCTCGCGGGACCGACGCGCTCGGCCTTGTCCTCTTCGACGGCGAGATCGTTGCGCGTCGCGTTCAAACAGACCCACATCTCAGAGGAGATGACCTCTCGAGCGCGCCGTGCGTTCTCGTGCGCCGCCAAAACGGCGCCGGTAATTGCGCTGGGGCTATCGCGATCAAACACGATGTGGCTAAGCACGGTCTCCTCGCTCATCGCCGCGCCTTCGTCGACCTCCATTCCGAGAATTGCGAAGAGTGACTGACAGGCAACGGCCCGATCACCGAAGGGGTCTTCTGAGATTCGGTGGATGTAGGCATCGACGATGCGCGACGTGTCGTCGGCTCGCTCGACGTAGCGCCCGGTCCAGTAGATCAACTCCGCGAGCCTCGAAAGCATGCCCTTCGTCATTGTTCTGAATTCGATTGAGGCTCGGGACCGTACTGACGAATCGATCCTTCGGACGGTGGATTGAGTACGCGCGTCGGTCGCGGCGTAGTGACTACTGCGACCGGCGGGGTCGGGCGAGGGCCATCTTCGGCGAGCACCCACGTGTCCTTCGACCCTCCACCTTGACTCGAGTTAACGACGAGTCCGCCTTCGGGTAGCGCCACGCGGGTAAGGCCACCCGGCAGCACCCACACTTCCCTTCCGTCATTGACGGCGAAAGGTCGCAGATCTACGTGACGAGGCGAGAGTTCGTTTTCAACGAACGTCGGCACGGTCGAAAGCGCGACCGTTCGCTGGGCCACCCATCCGCGCGGGTTCTCCAACAGCGTGAGCCGCAGGGCGTCGAGCGTCTGTTCGTCGCTCTGGGGTCCGATGACGATACCCCTACCTCCCGAACCGTCGACGGGCTTGACGACGTAACGCTCGAGATGTTCGAGCACTTCAAGGAGCGTTTCGGGTTCCTCCAAGCGATAGGACTCAACATTTTGAAGTAGCGGTTCTTCGTTGAGGTAGTAACGGATGATGTCGGGCACGTAGGTGTACACCAATTTGTCGTCCGCCACGCCATTACCAATGGCGTTGGCAATGGTGACCGTCTTCGCGCGAGCGGCATTGACCAGTCCCGCAACGCCCACGACCGAGTCGGGTCGAAAGTGCAAGGGATCGAGCCACTCGTCGTCCACGCGACGATAGATAACGTGCACGGGTCGCTCGCCCTGAGTTGTGCGCATGTGGACGTCATTACCCACCACGACGAGGTCACTACCTTCGACGAGTTCAATGCCCATGAGACGGGCCAGAAGAACGTGCTCGAAGTACGCCGCGTTATGGACACCGGGCGTGAGTACGACCACCGTTGGATTACGCACTCCCTCGGGGGCCGAGAGTCGAAGGGCGCGTAGTAAACGGGCTGGGTACTCATCGACCGGGTGCACGCGATAGTGCGAGAAGAGTGTGCCAAAACTTTGCGTCATCGCTCGCCGATTCTCAATGACGTAAGAGACGCCCGAAGGTATTCGCACGTTGTCCTCGAGCACGCACAAACGACCGGTCTCGTCACGGATGATGTCAATACCCGACACCACTATGCGCGGGACGTTGGGCGGGACGATACCCATCGCTTCGCGGCGAAAGTGAGGACTCGAGGTAATGAGTCGGCGTGGTACGACGCCATCGTCAATGCACTGCCCAGATCCGTAGACGTCACTGAGAAATGCTTCGAGCGCTCGCACGCGCTGGCGAATGCCACTCGAGAGCACGCCCCACTCCACGGCCGCGATGATGCGAGGAATCAGGTCCAGGGGAAAAGGGCGTTCCTCACCACCCGTGGCGTACGTCACCCCACGTTCTGTAAAGGTACGACCGAGCTGATCAAAACGTGATCGAAGATCCGCGGTCTTTAGGTCAGAGAGAACATCGACAATCTCTCGGTAGACGGGCCGTGGCACGCCCGGGGCGGAGAACACTTCGTCCCATGCGAGTGATGGATCAACGTCCACGAAAGATGAATTGATTTTACGTTCATATCATCTGGATGTTTCAGCCACGTTACCTGGTCAAACAGCTAGCAACCACTGGGAAAATCTCGCGGACAGAAGAGGCCCGTCGCGTCAGCTCACCGAAAGTCTCAGCGTGGTAGCGGCCACGCGAATCGCCTAGCTGGGGCGCCGCGAAGGTGCTCAATCGAGAGTTCTGTCGCGAAGCAACTAAAATTTCTACATGAACTACACCTCTCTCGGTACTACCGGCCTTCAAGTGTCACGAATATGTCTTGGTTGCATGAGTTACGGCGAACCCACTCGAGGGAATCAGCCCTGGTCGCTCGACAAGAGCGCCGCCGAGCCGTTCTTCCGTCAAGCCCTCGACGCGGGTATCAATTTCTTCGACACGGCCAACGTGTACTCAGCCGGCAGCAGCGAAGAGATCACCGGAGCGACGCTCTTATCAATGGTGCCGCGCGAGGAGTTGGTCATCGCCACCAAAATGCACGGTCGCATGCGCCCGGGTCCCAACGGTCAGGGTCTCTCGCGAAAAGCCATCATGAACGAGATTGACAACAGCCTCACCCGACTAGGCACCGACTACGTCGACCTCTATCAAATACACCGCTGGGACTACCACACGCCCATCGAAGAGACGCTCGAGGCCCTCCACGACGTCGTCAAGGCCGGCAAGGCTCGTTACATCGGTGCGTCGTCGATGTACTCATGGCAGTTTGCGCAAGCGCTCTACACCGCGGACCAACACGGGTGGACTCGCTTCGTGAGCATGCAGAACTACTACAACCTTCTCTACCGCGAAGAAGAGCGCGAGATGTTGCCACTCTGTCTCGATCAAGGTATCGGTTCTATTCCTTGGAGCCCTTTGGCGCGCGGTCGACTGACCCGACCCTGGAACGAGCAGACGAACCGCTCCGAGAGTGACGAGTTCGGACGATCGCTCTACACCGAGGCGGACCGTCCGATCGTCGACACCGTGATCGACATCGCCACCAAGCGTGGCGTCGCGCCCGCTCAGATTGCGCTCGCGTGGGTGCTCTCCAAGCCCGCCGTCACGAGTCCGATCGTCGGCGCCACGAAAACCCATCATCTAAGCGACGCCGTCGCCGCGCTCGAGGTCGTCCTCGACGACGAGGAGACGAAAGCGCTGGAGTCGAGTTATCTACCCCACGGCGTCGCGGGCTTTTCCTAAGCCTGGGTTCTAGCCAACGAACGTCTTGACGTCGGCGATCAACTTGTTTTCGATCTCCAGGTTCCACAGAGAGTCAGCGATGTCGACGAAAAAGAAGAGTTCCGAGATCAGGAGCGTCTCAATCGCGGCGACACCAAGGTGCTCCATCCACTTGCCGATGCCAAATCGCACCGTGAAGTCGTTCGGGCTGCCCTTGATCGTCACCGTGAGAGCGCGGTCCGCGGCCACGATTTCACGAAGAAAGCCACCCTTCTTCGCTTGAATAACGGTGCCTTCGTCGCTCGGTGCCGATGTTTGAACGGTGAAACCATCGGTTTTCAGGTACTCCTCGACGTGAGACTGTAGCGCACTGAGTTCCGTGCCTTTACCTTCAAAGTGTTCTTCTTTGTCACCAATCACGGTGTTCTCCTCATTTCGACGCGTAGTCGAACCATAGTGGCGTTCTCTTAATTCTCCTTAAGAGAACTGACGCCACACCAATGTCCTGGTCAAAGTTGAGTTGCTACATTTCAGTGATGCGACTAGTTTCCTGGAACGTCAACGGCATTCGAGCGGTCTCTAACAAGGGCCTCTTCATGCCCTTCGTCGAGGAACTAAGTCCCGATGTCATCTGTCTCCAAGAGACCAAAGCGCAGCAGTCACAGTCGAACGTTGAACTACCGGGATTCGAAGAGCACTGGAACTCGGCCGTAAAAAAGGGCTACTCCGGTACCGCGATATTTTCGAAGATCGCGCCACTCAGCGTGACGCCCGGCCTCCACGAAGGATCAATTGACCAGTTCGGAGTCGTTCCCGACGCCTACGGCGATCCCAACGCGGAAGGTCGCGTACTCACCGCTGAGTTTGACGACTTCTTTCTCGTGACGGTCTACACACCTAACGCGAAGGACAAACTCGAACGGATCTCTCTTCGACACACGCAGTGGGATCCGGCCTTCTTGCATTACGTCAAACAGCTCGAAGAAACCAAGCCCGTCATTTTCTGCGGCGACTTGAACGTCGCGCACACGCCAGACGACCTGGCGAATCCCAAATCCAACGTGGGCAAGAGGGGTTACACGAGCGAAGAACGTCAGGGCTTTCAGAACTTCTTGGACGCGGGCTTCGTTGACACCTTCCGGATCTTTCACGAAGGCAACGGTCACTACTCGTGGTGGTCGCATTTCGCCAACGCTCGAGCCCGAAACGTCGGATGGCGTATTGACTACTTCTTAGTGTCTGAAAGTCTCGTACCGCGTGTCGTAGCGGCCGACATTCACGCGAACATCATGGGCAGCGATCACTGTCCGATCAGTCTGACGCTCAAGACGTAGCGTCTTCGACACTCGTCGAGAACTAATCCGGTAGACCCAACGAGGGTGATTCGGTGACTGACTGTCGGTACCTTTGAACAATCGAGACCGTCCGGGCGCACGACTCGCCAATCGGCAGAGCGAGGAGCATCGCAACCAAGAGAGTGACCAACGTCGAACTACTTTGACGGATAGAACTCTCTGCCGAGCGCAGTATGACGAGGAGGATCACGAGCACGTATTCCGCCCTCGAGCGCGTGAGGACAACGCTTTTCGTCCGCTTTATCGCGCGAACAAATTGAACTCGCGACCGCAGTACGCCAATTGGAATGCCCGCAGATGCGCCAATAAGTGCGGCGAGAACGTGCCACGAATCTAAAGTCAACTCGTGGGCCAATACTGGACCGACCACGATGATCGCCAGGAGCGGATCGAGGTACTCCAACGCAAGGGGTCGAATACGTTGGCGCGGTTGAAGGTCTTTGGCGGCAGGATCGGCTCGTCCTTTTCGCACGAGGGTCGACGCCACAATGGCAAATAAAACAATGACGATGAGTTGCACGGAGTTTTCAGCCTGTACCTGAGTTCCAATCAAGTGACTGCTCCCTGTAACGAACGGGGCTCTCTTAAGCGTGAGTTGGGCAACGAAGCGAGTTCTAGGGACATGAGTTCTCTAGTGGACTCTAGGTCACAACGCGAACTGACCCTTTCACGAATCTCGTGACTTCGTGACCGATCTCCTACGAATCAGGGTCTCGATAGTGTCTAGTTCTGTGCAGAACGAACCATGGCTCGGCGACGCGTGTTCACTCGTTGAAGCATTTCGATCCGGCACTCTCACTCCACTCGAGGCGCTCGATGCCTCGCTCACGGCAATTGAATCATCGAACCTCAACGCCTTCTCCCACGTCGAGGTCGACGCCGCACGCACGGCCGCCGGCGCCGCAGACGTCTCGCTTCCCTTCGGTGGCGTGCCGATTGCGATCAAGGAGTTGGAATCGGTGGCCGGGTGGCCCTACACCGAGGCCTCGCTGGTCTTTCGAGACCGTGTGGCCAAGTTCGACAGTACCCAAGTCACTCGTCTTAGAGCGGCGGGTGCAATCATCGCCGCACAGACGACCGCGTCGGAGTTTGGCGGCATCAACTGCACGAGTACCAAACTCCACGGAACCACGCGTAACCCGTGGAACCTCGAGCGAACACCGGGCGGCTCGTCGGGCGGCTCCGCGGCGGCGGTCGCTGGGGGACTCTTCCCATTGGCTTCGGGTGGTGACGGCGGCGGCTCAATTCGAATCCCCGCGGGCTTTACCGGTCTCTTCGGTTTGAAGTCGACGTTCGGACGTATTCCACGAGGCCCCCACGCCCAGCAACCTCCACTGACCGTGACCGTGGGCTGCGTTTCTCGTTCCGTGCGTGATACGGCTCGATGGTTCGACGCCTGTAATGGCTTTGACCCTCGAGATACGTTGAGCCTGCCTCGAGTAAGTGGTTGGGAAGATGGTCTCGACACTTTTGATCTCACCGGCAAGCGGGCGGTGATTTCCATTGACCTGGGTTCAGCGGTCGTCGAACCAGTGCAAACGGCTCTGCTCATCGAGCTCGCCGAGCTACTCATCGCCGTAGCCAAACTCCAACGAGTCGACCTTGCGATTCATATTCCTCGCGGCGGTCTCGAATGGTCGCTCTCGAACTTAATTGGCGTGGCCGGAGCGCTCGGAGATAAGTATCCGGCCTGTCACGACGACCTGACGCCGGAGATTCAAGTCAGTATGAGAATGGCCACGTCACGACTGAATCTTCAAAGCGCTGGCGCCGCCGAGATGTTTCGAATCAACATGAATGAACATATGGCCGATATTTTCGAAGACACGGACTTCATCTTCGCCGCGACAAATCCTGACGTGGCTTTCGCGGCGGCCGGACCGATGGCTACCACCGTCGGCAAGGTCGACATGGTCGCCGAGTACGGCTTCGGCAGAGCTATTGGTAACAATGGTGCCCTCACCATTCCCGCCAACCTCACGGGTAATCCCGCGATCTCTATTCCCGCGGGCCTCGTTGACGGTCTGCCCGTAGGACTGCAAGTCATTGGTCGCCACCATGAAGAGCCGTTGTTGCTGGACCTGGCGCGCGTCGCCGAGCGGGAGCGTCCTTGGCCCTTGGTCGCCCCGTTCGCTCGAAGCTGAACTAGTAAACATCGCGGTTCAAGAATCTTCGCGGCGCGAGCAGTCAAACGACTCTCGCAGTTCGTTGGTTGAAACCGAGGTACTACGTCGTGGTAGGCGTCCTTCGAATCGTGCTCACGCGCCAATGCTATTGAGCTCGCTCAGATCTTCCTCGCTAAGGGTCAACGACGCACCGGCCACGTTGTCGAGCAGATGCGCGACCGATGAGGTACCGGGGATGAGCAGAATGTTCGCGGAGCGCTGCAGAAGCCACGCCAGCGCGACGGCCATTGGCGTGGACCCGAGTCGGGTGGCGACTGATCGCAACTCTTCAGACTGCAGAGGAGAGAAGCCACCGAGCGGGAAGTAGGGGACGTAGGCGATGCCCTGCGCGGCGAGCGAGTCAATCAGTTCGTCGTCGATTCGGTGGGCGACGTTGTAAAAGTTCTGCACGCACACAATCGGCGCGATCGCTTGCACTTCGGCGATCTGATTGGCGGTCACCGTGCTGACGCCGAGATGCTTGATCAATCCTTCTTGCTGAAGTTGCGCGAGCGCAGTGAATGGCTCGCCAATCGAGGCATCAGCGGGGCTGTCGAAACCTCCGACGCGAAGGTTCACCACGTCGAGTGCGTCGAGACCGAGGTGCTCGAGATTATCGAGCACACCCTTTCGCAGTTGCTCGGGTGCGAGCGCCGGCGGCCAGCCGCCCTGGGCGTCTCGAAAAGCTCCGACCTTGGTGACGATGTGCAACGAGTCAGGGTAAGGAGACAAGGCTTCTTTGATAATCGCGTTAGTGACGTACGGGCCGTAATAGTCGCTGGTGTCGATGTGCGTAATACCTATCTCCACCGCTTCGCTCAGTACGGCGAGCGCGCCTTCGTAGTCTGCGGGCGGCCCAAAGACGTGCGGGCCTGCCAACTGCATGGCGCCGAACCCCATGCGCGTCACCGTCAATCCTTCCGCCAAGGTGAACGTTCCGCCAGGAAGTGTCGTCGATGTCATGAAAGTCCCTCTCAAAAATGTGACACGTCCGCTGGCGTCCACTCAGTTCGGGGAATCCACCTTTTTGAGTAACGACGCAAGCACGTCAGCGCTGCAAATCACACGATAACGGGATCCTCTCATTTCTCATCACGGACACGGGCTCAGGTCTCGTAGCTAGTTATTCGTAGCAAGTTGTTTCAACATGGCGTCGAATCGCTCCCGATACTCGGGGTGCGTCGTTCGATGGAGGTCGAGACCATCGCCGGCCGACCGCGGCACGACGTGAAAGTGGACATGAAGGACGTCTTGTTGGGCTTCAGCACCGGAACTATTAAATATCTGGACGTTGCACAAACCCAACTTTGATTCGTAGAGACTCACGACCGCTTTGACGCTACGCATCACGTCCATCAGGTTCTTGCCTGGCAGATCAAATACGTCGGTGTAGTGAGTCTTGGGGATAACCAACGCGTGAAACTCACTGTAAGGATTCACGTCGAGAAAGGCGTACGTGGCACTGTCCTCGTACACCTTCCAGGACTTGGCGTCGCCGCGAACGATCTGGCAGAAAATACACTCGTTCATTCCGCTTGACCTTTCATCGTCCGTTAAAGTCCTTTGACGTCAACGCGAGGGCCCGCGCGAGGTCCGCGATCACGTCCTCCTTCGCCTCGATGCCTACCGAGAGGCGTATCAGGGCGTCGTCCACCATGTCCTCGTCCGGACCCCGACGTCGTCCACTCCACATAGCTGCCGGGCGCGAGGCTAATGAGTGCACCGAACCGAGACTGGCCGCGCGCGTCGTTAGGCGCAGGGCGTCGAGCAATCGATCAGCGCGCTCCGCGCCACCGCGCACCACGAAGGAAACGAGACCACCGAATCCCGTCATTTGGCTCGCGGCAAGATCGTGTTGTGGATGCGAAGAAAGACCGGGGTAGTAGACCGTGACGACGTCGGGGTGTTCTACAAGGAAGCGGGCGATGGCGTCGCCGTTCTCGTTGTGCCGGGCCATTCGTACGTCCAGGGTTCGTAGCCCGCGCAACAGTAACCAGGCGTCGAAGGGCCCGAGCACCGCACCGAGGGTGAGGTGCGTACGCCACACGCGCTCGACGAGTTCTTCGGGGCCGACCACGATGCCGGCAGCGACGTCCGAGTGACCGGCTAGGTACTTCGTCGCGCTATGCCACACCAGGTCGGCACCGAATTCGACGGGGCGTTGATTCAACGGCGTCGCCACGGTGTTGTCCGCGATCAACAGTGCCCCAGCGCGATGCGCGATATCGGCGAATCGACGAAGGTCCGTGATGCCAAGGAGTGGATTACTAGGGCTTTCGACGAACACGAGCCGCGTCGAGGGACGCATCAGAGACTCAAGTTCTTCGGGTGCGTTCTGGGCAACTAGGTCCGCGCTTACCTCGAAACGCGCGAGTAGGTCGGTGGTGAGGGTGGTCGTCCCGGGATAAACGGAACGCTGCACCACCACGTGATCGCCGGCTTTCAAGAGGGCTAGGGCGATCGTCGATACCGCACCCATGCCGCTCGCGGTGACCATGGCCCGCTCGGCACCCTCCAGCGTGGCCACGACTGCGGCGACTTGGGTGTGATTCGGATTGCCGTAGCGGAGGTAGAACTCGTCAGCGAAACTTCTCGTCGCGAGGTCAAGGAACTCCTCGCTCGAACCAGCCGCGAACGTTGCCGCTTGAACGATTGGGGGAACCACGGCACCCTTGCGAGCTTGGGCGTCACCATGCAGAAGTGACGTGGCGGGAAGATCGCGTGGTTCGCCGGCCATTGAATATCTCCTCTCTACTACGATCAGGAAAGCGTACGTTGTGAAAGTCCACGTCGCCCGTCCCCTAGTCCGCGAGTGGACTCTGGGAGACGAAATAAGCACCGGGTCCAACACCAAGGGTAAAGTCAAACAAAGTAGAAAGAGAAGTTCATGGACGACGGTCAGCCAGTCTCGTATAAGGGGCTACCCGTTGGTGCGGCCGTACTCAGTTCCTCGGATACCCAGTTCGGGACAGTCGAGCATGTCTTGCAGATTCCGAAACTGGACATTTTCGATGGTATTGCCGTTTCGACAAAGCACGGACTGCGATTTGTAGACCGAGATCAGATTACGAATATCACAACCACATTGGTACGTTGTGCGTTGACCGACGAAGAAGCCGCGGCTCTGCCGGCGCCCGAGGGCACTCTTGTTCTCCATCCTGACACTGCGCGCGACGAAGGACCCTCCCTCACTGCACGATTCGGACGCCTTTTCGGTCGAGAGCACTGGAAGGAACTGGAATAGTTCTCTGCGTCCAGTCCCGGCGACCTGCGTCATCAGTCACGGTTCGTACTCTGTTCCGGAGTGGACCTTGAGGCACACGAAAAGAACCAGAACCGTGCGCTCTTCGTTTTCCATTCGAAGAGACGCGATGCCTAGATTGCCAACAGCACAAAGAAGAAAACATGTGGCCCAACGAGACGGTCGAACGACCATTGGGATTCAGGCACCGACAAGAGTTCTCTAAAGTCGCATATATAGCATATATGTACTATAATGAAGACGTGGTGACTGGAGATTTGATTAAGGAAGCTCGACTTCGGGCCGGTCTAACACAGGCCGAATTAGGTGAACGCCTTGGCAAAGCACAGTCCGTGATAGCCCGCTGGGAACGTGACGATGTGTCACCGAGTCTTGAGACACTGCGCGACATTGTTCGCGCGTGCGGATTGGAACTCACGTTCTACATGTCTAAATTTGATGACTCGAACGTGACAATCATTGATCAACATCTTCGAATGACACCGGCCGAACGATTCGCCGATCTCATGGCACGTGTCAGATTCCACGATAGGCGTGAGCACCGAGGAACGAGTCTTCATGACTGAAATGGTTCCCTATCGCCCTGACGAGATACTCGAAGTCCTTGAACGTCACCGGGTGCTCTACGTCGTGATAGGCGGCTTCGCGGCCGAGCTGCGCGGATCGCCCTACGTCACACGCGACGTGGACGTCACGCCTGCTCGCAGCCGTGAGAACTTCAGAAGGCTCGCGGCCGCGCTCAGAGAACTCGACGCAAAACTTCGGATTCCGGAAATGGAAGAACCATTAGAAGTGCCTCTCGACGAGCGATCATTTGAGCAGGGCACGACCTGGACCTACGTGACAAAACACGGATATCTGGACATTGCACTTCTTCCCGATGGCACGCGTGGCTACGACGATCTGCGGCGTTCGGCCACTCGAGAGCAACTAACAGATACGGTGACGATTTTCGTTGCCTCTCTCGCCGACGTCATCCGATCCAAAGAGGCGGCTGGGCGCGAAAAGGACCGCGCCGTACTTCCGATTCTGCGCCAAGTCCTCGAACGCTCACGCAAGAAAGAGCGCGATAGTCCCGGGTTGGAACTCTAGCCATCAGAAGTCCTGACGTTCGCGGTCAACGGGCCACCCGAGAAAGTCTGATCAACACGAGAACGCCGCAGCGTCAGAGCCCTCCGCGATGCGGAGGTTTTAGGTGAGTCAATGAATGGGGGTCTACGCGGAGGTTTTAGGCGAGTCAACTCGCGAACGAGCACAACGTAGAGCGGATTCGGTAGTCTGCGCTTGTGAAGCGTCCGATTCCTTATGAAGAGATCGCACGATTGCCACGGCCCGGGACTGCGGTTCCGAGGCAACTCGGGTTCGGGCCAGAAGACGGTGTGCTCACCTATCTGCACAGCCCAGAGCTCGGACTCAACCAACGCCTCTATACCCTCAATCTCGCGCGCGACGGTTCGGAGCCGGTCGAGGTGCGTCTCGATGGCGTCGCCTCCAGCGAAGAAGATCTGTCTCTCGAAGAGAAACTACGCCGTGAGCGAGCGCGCGACGTCAGCCTCGGCGTCACGTCGGCCACTTGGGCCGAAGAGGGCGACGTCCTGATGGTTCCGCTGCCTACAGGGGTCTTCGTCCTGCGCGGCCTCGCCGGCGCAGCGGAGACGGAAGCGCAGGACGTCGGCGCCCTTGAGAGGCTCCTCGTCGTGCGCGCCGGAGACGGCGGTCCAGTTGAAGACCCCCAGCTCTCACCGGACGGCTCGAAACTCGCATTCGTCCGAGACGGTGACATCTATGTCGCGGACGCGACCGCTCGCGAGGCGCCGCTCGTCCGCCTGACGAATACGGCCACTGAAGGTGTCTTCAACGGGCTCGCCGAGTTCATCGCCCAGGAGGAGATGAGACGCGACCACGGTTTGTGGTGGTCTCTCGACTCGAGTCTCATTGCCTATGCAGAGGTCGATGAGCGACATATCCCGATCTACAGGATCGCCCACCAGGGAAGTGACGGGCCGAACGGCGGCACGTTCGAGGACCATCGCTACCCGTTCGCAGGTGCGGACAACGCTCGGTTGCGCCTTGGCGTCGTTGCAGCCGCGGGAGGGGCGACTGTCTGGATGTCCCTTGGCGAGTCCGGCGCCGATCTTGGCGACGCGTACCTTGCCCGAGTTGCGTGGTTCCCGGACGGCTCGCTCGCTGTCCAGGTCGAGTCGCGGGACCAAAAGACCCTGGACTTCCGGCGCCTCAACGTCGCCACGGGCGAGTCAACGACACTTCACGTCGAAAAGGTCGAGCCGTGGATCAATCTCCACAACGACTTCAAGCCGCTCAAGACGGTTGATCCTCTCGGTTGCTATCTCTGGAGCTCCGAGCGCTCGGGTTATCGGCACCTCGAGGTGCGTGGTCCCGATGGGTCACTCGTCACGCAGCTCACCTCGGGTGAGTGGGCCGTCGACGAGCTGGAGGCAGTGGACGAAGAGCGTGGGCTCGTCTACTTCACCGGGGCAATGGACGACTCGACGGAAAAACACCTCTACTGCGTCCCGCTCGACGGTGGCATCAGCCGGCGTTTGACGGCGGAGCCCGGCTTCCACGACGTAGTTGTCAGCCGTCGAATGAGCCTCTTCATTGACAGTTTTTCTTCCCTCGACCGACCTCCCGCCGTCGTACTCAAGTCCTTGCCAGAGGCGGACCTTGTCCGACCGATTTACACCTTTGCGGACCCCCGGGTCGCTGAACTGGATCTAGACCTCCCGGTCATCGCGAGGATCCCGGGAGCAGACGGGACCGAGCTCAACGCGATGACGTTCCGTGCGCAGGGCGCCGAAGTGAACAACGGGGCGCCGCCTCTGGTGGTGCATGTCTACGGCGGTCCGGCGGGGCAATTGGTCCAGAACAATTGGCAGAGTACGGTGATGCTCCGGGCCCAGGCATTCGCTCGCCTCGGGTGCACCGTCCTCGTGGTCGACAATCGCGGCACGCCGCGGCGCGGTCTCATGTTCGAGGCGCCGCTTCATCTCCTCTCTGGTCACGTTGAACTCGACGATCAAATCGCCGGTGTCCGCTGGGCCGTTGAACAGGGGCTTGGGGACCCTGAGCGCGTGGGGATCTATGGCTGGAGTTACGGCGGCTACATGTCGCTGATCGCCCTGGCGAGAGCGCCGGACGTGTTCAAGGCGGCAGTGGCGGGCGCGCCGGTCACGCACCACGACGGTTACGACACGCACTACACGGAGCACTACATGGGCACGCCCGCCGACAACCCCGACGGCTACGAACGCTCGAGCGTACTCGCCCACACCCACAACATCCGAGGGAAGCTCATGTTGGTGCACGGTGGCATCGACGAGAACGTCCACTTCCGCCACACGGCCCGCCTGATCAACCGGCTCATCGAGCACCGCGTCCCCTACGCGCTCCTCCTCTTCCCGAAGGAACGGCACCTGCCGCGAAGAACAAAGGATCGCGCCTACATGGAAGAGACCGTCGTCAACTGGTTGGTGGAAGCGCTCTCCTGAGCGTCAATGTTCCTTTCGCGACCGTCGGCCCTAAGACGATTGTCTCTCGGTGAGCTCTTCTTCTGACGCGACTAGCACGTCCTCAGAAATAAATCACCATGAAACTGACTCTTCAAACGACGTTGCAACACCGTCTCGCACCACGTGCTGGACGAGCGAACTCCCCGGACGGTACGCCACGTGAGCCGCTCGCGGTGCGTCCAAGACCATCAGATCACCGCAGGCGCCGAGTCCTAAATAACCCACGTCGCTTCGTCGAAGGGCCCGTGCGCCGCCCAGCGTGGCCGCCCACAGTGCCTCATCAACTGTCATGCTCATCTCGCGAACGGCGAGCGCGACCACGAAGGGCATCGAAGTAACGAACGCCGTGCCCGGATTACAGTCCGTGGCCAGGGCCACCGTGACGCCCGCGTCGAGCAACTCTCTGGCGTTAGGGTACGGCGAACGAGTCGAGAACTCCGCCGCGGGCAACAGTGACGCCACTACGTCGCTATCAGTCAAGAGGGTCACGTCATCCTTCGTGTAGTGCGTGCAGTGGTCGACGCTCGCCGCTTCCATCTCGACGGCGAGGGCTATGCCTCCGCTGTGCGCCAATTGATTACCGTGCACTCGCAGTCCGAGCCCTTTTTGGGCCGCGGCGCCCAGCACGTAGCGACTCTCGTCAACGCTGAAGGCCACGCCTTCACAGAACACGTCAGCCCAACGCGCGTGCGAAGAGCAGGCATCCAACATGGCGCCGGCAACGAGTTCGATATAGCCGTCGCGGTCGCTCGCGTACTCTTCGGGAACAGTGTGCGCCCCCAGAAACGTCACTTCATCGCTCAATTCGCTCGCAATCTCAACGAGCCGTTGCTCGCCCGCGACCGTCAATTCGTAGCCGGACTTCACTTCAATCGTCGTTGTTCCTTGACACAACATCTCGCCTCGGAGTCTCTGCGAGCGTCGCCTGAGAAACTCACTTGACGCGGCCCGCGTCGCTTTGACGGTTGACCAAATTCCACCACCGTCGTAGGCAACGCTCGCCATCCGGGCCTCAAACTCCGCAGAACGCTCGCCCGCGAAGATGAGGTGCGTGTGACTGTCGACAAAGCCCGGCAGTACTGCCCCGCCACCGGCGTCAATGACGCTGTCCGCCGCGGGGGCCTTTGCGCTTTCGCCTATCCACGCGACGACTCCCCCGTCAATGACGACAGCCGCATTGAACCTTCGTCCCATCGGACTTTCGCCAATGGTCGGATCGTTAGTGAGCAGTTCACCAATATTGCGCACAACGAGCGAACTCATCTAGCTCTCGCGCATCGGCACTCGCACGCCACGATCGCGCGCGGCGGCGTCGGCCAGGTCGTAGCCGGCGTCCACGTGGCGGATGATGCCCATGCCGGGGTCGTTGCTCAACACCCGGGCGATCTTCTGGCCCGCCAGAGCCGTTCCGTCGGCGACGCAAACTTGGCCCGCGTGGATCGAGCGCCCAATGCCCACCCCGCCGCCGTGGTGGATGGAGACCCACGTCGCGCCCGAGGCGGTGTTCACGAGGGCGTTCAAGAGGGGCCAATCGGCGATGGCGTCCGAGCCGTCGAGCATCGACTCGGTCTCGCGGTAGGGCGACGCCACTGAGCCGCTGTCGAGATGGTCTCGTCCAATCACCAGCGGAGCCGACACCTCGCCTGAAGCCACGAGCTCGTTGAAGGCCAGACCGGCCCTATCGCGTTCCCCGTAGCCCAACCAGCAGATTCGCGCTGGCAGTCCCTCGAACGCCACCTTGTCGCGAGCCTTGGTTATCCAGCGCTGCAGTCCCTCGTTGTCGGGGAAGAGATCGAGCACGGCCTGGTCGGTTCGCGCGATGTCCTGGGGATCTCCCGAGAGCGCGGCCCAGCGAAACGGACCCTTCCCCTCACAGAAGAGCGGGCGGATGTAGGCCGGCACGAATCCTGGAAAATCGAAAGCGCGACCGTAGCCACCCAATTTGGCCTCGCCTCGGATCGAATTGCCGTAGTCGAAGACCTCGGCACCCTCGTCCATGAATCCCACCATCGCCTCGACCTGCTTGGCCATTGACTGACGAGCGCGGTCGGTGAACTCCTCGGGCTTCTTGTCGGCGTAGTCGTGCCAATCCTTCAGCTCAATGCCTTCGGGCAGGTAACTGAGCGGATCGTGGGCCGAGGTCTGGTCGGTCACGATGTCGACCTCTACCCCGCGGGCCAACAACTCGGCGAAGACGGTCGCCGCGTTTCCGAGCAGTCCAACACTAAGTGCCCGGCGCTCGCGCTTCGCGCCGAGCACCCGCGCGACGGCGTCGTCGAGGTCGCGCGTCCACTCGTCGAGGTAGCGATGATCGACCCGGCGCTGAAGGCGCTCGGGATCGACGTCGACGCACAGGCAGACTCCGTCGTTCATCGTCACCGCGAGTGGCTGGGCACCGCCCATGCCGCCCGCTCCCCCGGTCAAGGTAAGTGTCCCGGCCAGCGTTCCGCCGAAGCGCTTCTTCGCCACGGCGGCGAATGTCTCATACGTCCCTTGGAGGATGCCCTGGGTGCCGATGTAGATCCACGACCCCGCGGTCATCTGGCCGTACATCGTCAGGCCCAGCGCCTCGAGACGGCGGAACTCGGGCCAGTTCGCCCAGTCGGGCACCAGATTCGAGTTCGCAATGAGGACCCTCGGTGCCCACTCGTGAGTCTGGAACACTCCCACGGGCCGTCCCGACTGGACCAGCATCGTCTCGTCTGACTTCAGGGTCTTGAGCGTGCGCACCAGCGCGTCGAAACTGCGCCAGTCGCGCGCCGCGCGGCCGGTACCGCCGTAGACCACCAGGTCGTCCGGGCGCTCGGCGACCTCGGGATCAAGGTTGTTCTGCAGCATGCGCAGGGCTCCCTCCTGGGGCCACCCCAGCGTCGTGAGTTCAGTTCCGCGCGTCGCGCGCACCGGACGGGCACCTTCCATGGTCACTCCTCCTTCGAGCTAGTTCAACGTGACGAAATGGCCCACGACAGTGCTCCGAACCCCGTCCAGAGGCCGCAGACCGGTACGCCGCTTTGCACCATTGCGTTGATCGCGTCACGCTGATGCTCGAGGCGTGCCGGGGCCTCTTCGCTGATGCTCAACGTCTCGAACTTCCTCGCGACGCGAAGAAACCGATCGCGAATCAGCGGCTCGATTCCAGTTGCGACCGTCACGGCTGTCTCCTTCGAACGCCCGCGAGCGCCTCGAGCACTAGTAACGCTGCCAGACGGACCGTTCGCTGATCGTCGCTGTCACGATCAACGTCGATCTCGGTGAAATCGATGGCGCTCACCCTCGGGTCGGACGTCACCGCGCGCACGAACCGGCGCATCTCATCTGCGCTGAAGCCTCCGGGTGCGGCGGCCGGACATGCCGGCACCACCGAGCGGTCGGCGGCGTCCATATCGATATCCACGTAGACCGGTCGTCCGCCAGCGCCCGCGATATCGAGCGCGCGGCGCGCGGCGTCTTCGATACGCTCAGTGCGCAACTCGTCACGCGTGATCACGGTGATGCCAGCATCGTGGGCGCGCTTGGCGTAGAAGGACGAATTGGAAAAGTCGGCCACGCCGATCTGGACCACGTGTTCACCCCGAAGTCCTGCTTCGAGCAGTTGTCGGACCGGTGAGCCGTTGGACTCGCCGTCACGAAGGTCCAAGTGGGCATCGAGGGTGACGAGTCCGTAGTTCGACAGTTCCGCACCGGCCAACGTGGAAAGTGCGTGCCAGGTGGCGGCGTTGTCACCGCCGAGAAGGATGCGCAGCTCCAGTTGATCATCAAACGTCGCCACGGCGGCACCGACCCGCTCGTGGCCGCCCTCGCCATCGGGCTCAACCACGTCACCGTAGTCCACCACGCACACCACGTCGGCCAGATCGAAATGGTCGCTGAACGACCACGTCGAGAATCGTTCGAGCGCCACGCGAATCGCGTTTGGCGTACTGGTCGTCGAACGAGGGGTGACCGACGTGACGTAAGTCGAGACTCCGAGAAGTCCGATGTTGCGCCGCCCCGCAGTTGACGCCGCGTGCAGCAGTGAACCGCCTGAAGGCCAGCGAGAGTCCGGAGAAATACTCACCACGGCCGACTAACCCCAATCATTTGCGAGTTCAAGATACCCGACCCTATCGGATTCGAAGAATCAAGTATTCGCTCAATTGACCCTCCGTCTCAACAGCAAACTACGACCGTCTCCAAGAGCAACGACTCTTGCGCCCTTGAATCGATGGCGCGCTACCCGGTCGAGTTGCCATCAGCGAGCATTGCTAACGTTCTGTTGGCAAGATTCTCGGCCTACAGCCTCGAAGAGCGGCGGGGACTAGCGGAAACCCGCAAGTCAAGTCCAGGTTACGCATGACACCTTTCAACGCTCGATGTCGCGAGATCCGCGCAAGACGCCATGACCTGCGCGCTCGACTTGCGCGATCACCATAACAACGAGGGCGCTGACGTGGACCTTGGGTCACACGATTTGAACCAGAAACTCAATGCCCGAGCAAATTAGGATTTATTATTACCATGGCCGTAAGTAACAGCGGAGTTCGTGAGCCAAGCTTCTGGGCCAGCGTCGTCAGCAACGGCGCGTCGGTGTTGCGTGACTGGTTGCTGGCCCTTGGATTTACCGAGGATCTGATGATCCTTGGAGAGCGGAAGGAATCAATCCACCACTGTCAATTGGACTGGCCAGACGGCGGTCGCGTACTCCTCTCCCGTCCCCCTCGACCAGTAAGGACTTTCCTACTTCGAGATCGGTAGGCAACTTGGCTACTCCGCCAACACCGTGCGGAAGTATCTGCGGGAGGGTCAAGCAGCGACTACGCAATGACAACGTCTTGGCCAAGCGCTACAACGTATTCGACGAATGACAATACTTCGCTAAATATCTCAGGTACCGCAGGTTGACTTATGTGAATCTCGGAATCCTGCCGGTCATTCCAGCAGTATTCGATCAGAGAAGTCCACTTAGGATCTAGATTCGATTTCGCCCACTCCGCCCCCTCGCGTTTCGAAGTGATTCTTCCTTCATTTAGGCCTTGCAGCATTCGGCAATAGTGCAGCACTATGAAGGCTTGAAAGAAGCGATTCCGATAAGGCTCGGCATCTTCAAGTAACTCGTCTCCCCATCCGACAAGTGAATCTTGAATCTCTGCCCTTAGTGCGTTTGGCGACACTGGGTCAAGGAGCGAGAAGGGTTCGGGACCGACAACCGTTACACCCTTTTCTCTGAGCGTCCAACGAGTGACGAGAGAGTTGTCGTGATCCGATCTTTCAATTCTTGGGTTGCCGTGTTCGAAGTACCAGAGTTCTCGATTCTTGTCTTGGACACGCCCATCATTTGAAAACGGCGACGACGGGTGCCTGAGAGTGTTCAATGGAAAGAACGAGTACTCAAGATGCTTAACCCATCGGGTATCTTGACCATAGGTTTGATCGTGAACAGATTGAACCTGCTCAACTTGCGATTCCGACATTTCATCGGCCGTCACAACGACAAAGTCAATGTCACTCGTTCCGTCGAAGTCACCGATCGCGAGTGAACCGAGCAGATACATACCAATGAAGGAATCCCCGAGAGCGTCCTGGAGCCGTTCAGCATGGCCATGTAGCACGCCATCCAATTCGGGATATTGAGTCATTTTCTCCGCAATCATGTATTTACAGTACGAGAGCACGTCCGATAGTCCAAGGTGACATCAAGTGGCTGCCTGCAACTGTTCTCGTCGTCGTCGTGTGGAGAACCTTGGGGGACGCTACTCAAACTAGGTGGGGGTAACGAGACTATGTTCGAACCCCCTTGCACCCCTGTTTATCAGGTAGAACGCAGCGACTAATCGAACAAGATGAGGCCTACCGCACTTAAATCGCGTCCCATTCGGGGCCACTCGAACCTCGCGAAGCCCGCTCATTGCGGAGGCCATCGACGAGTGCTGTCAGTGAACGAACCTGCCGCTGAGATGCAAGATTTGGCATGTGCCCTTGCACCATTCGTTGCTCAAAGTGATGGCACGAGGCGACGCCAGCGCTCCACCACGCTAAAGCCAAGGCGTTCATACACACCTTGGACCTCGGGGCTCGCGGTGAGCACCCCGAATCGCGCCCCGGCGGCGAAACCGTGGGTTAGGGCTCGCGACGTCACCGCCGAGCCGTAGCCCTTCCCACGTGCCTCAGGAACCGTTCCTACCGCGAAGACACCCACGGCGTCGCCGGCCATCACCGACATCGCGCACGTAACGGGCACCCCATCCACCTTGCCGAGGTGCCACTGGATTCCCTCGCACTTAAGGTGCGCGGGATCCAACAGCTTCGCGGCGCTCGAGGGCGGCGTGTCGAAAGCAGCACCGAGTACCTCGGCGATCGCGAGATCGTCCTCCGTGCGGTGCGTGCTTAAAGTGAGCTCGGGCGGTTCCGAGCCCGTTACGTTGTAGGCAACAAGTGACGTCGCCATCAAGAGCGTCTCGTCCTCCTCGAAGAGCCCCACCTCTCGAAGCGATACATCGACTTCGTCGGGCACGCTTGGCCGGAGCCGTGCGCACCACGACACTCCGCTGCCGGTGAGCCTTACTACAAGCGCAGTTGCATCCTCGGGAGAAGCGGTCGCGTCAAGGCCATATATCCCGTTATAAGGGCGCCCCGGCAGTGTGGACATAAGTGCGAGCAAACCGGGCCGTGAGTCACGCCAGGAGCCAGTTCGACCTCGTAAAACGCCTTCGCATGCCGCAAGCATTCCCGTGGCCGCCTCATCGGCATTCGGCGTCCAGCTTCCCATGAGTTCGAGGCTAACTGTTGCGAATGGAACGGGTGAGCAATCCGAGTCGCATCCGACTCATTTGGTCATCTCACTTGGCGACACATCAAAATGGCTCATGTTGCTGCAGTCGTCAAGGTTTCGGCGGAGACAACATTCACTGACGTCGAGATCAAAGAGAAGTCATTCCATCTCAGCCCAACACGACGAGGGACAATTGTAGGATCCTCTCGATGTCAGAATTATTTCCCATTGTCACCTCGCGGCTTCGTCTGGAATCATTCGTCGTCGAAACGCTCGAACGGCTGCTCTGCGGTGACACGCGCGGCGCGGAAAGTGTTCATGGGATTACCTTTTCCATGACATTTCTCCAATCGCTACATGAGGATTTTCTAGCAATTCAGTTGGCAAGGATTAGGTCCCGACCTTCGGGCAGAAGTTGGTGCATACGGGCGATCGTTCGAGATGAAGATAACGCGGTCATGGACACAGGGGATTCCACGGACCGCCTGAGGACGTTGGTCGTGCCGAAATTGGCTATAACGTTCTTCCGTCCTACCGAAGGAATGGCTACGCGACTGAGGCCGTCAAAGGTTTGGTTGATTGGGCTCGACAGCAAGGCAGCACCGCTGTCTACGCCGCCGTAGTGCCGCTTAACTTGGCATCGATTGGAGTCGTCAAGAAGCTAGGTTTTCGTCACACAGGTGTTGAGAGCAATGAAATTGATGGCGAACAGTACATCTTCGAGCTCGCCTTGTAATTACCCGCGGTGTGGTTCGAGAGGTCCGCTTAGTGATGCCGGTGTCACGCACGCGCTGAACGTCGGGGGCCGAAGAGCAGAATCAGGAATGCCGTTGTGATATCGACTACAAGTGGGCCAATCCACTGTTGACTCAAATAATTGCATGCATCAGGTCAATAGTTTTAGTAACAGACTTTTGGTGGGCGCTGAGGGACTCGAACCCCCGACCTGCTGAGTGTAAATGGGAGCCGGTCCGTCGCCGTAGGTCGTCGATGGTCGCTTTTGTCGATATTTACTGACTTTTGCGTCGCCCCTTGTCGGTTCTGTCGTGCA
>DATLSR010000017.1:0-2797 GCA_035533995.1 Acidimicrobiales bacterium
CCCATATGTAGAAATTTCACCGGCGCCGCCAAATTGCGGCCGACCGTCTGCATAAGACCCTTGCTGACGGATCAACCAACGAACGGCCGGAGCTCGTTGTCATGGCCAACTGCTCACCTTTAAGAGGCCCGTCGAGTTGTCTGCGTATTCCGGCGAAGTTGCACAGTTGTTCCGACGTAGTTGAACACTCGTCGTGATGCTGTGCTGGTGAGTGCTCTTCCCTAGCTCACCTCCTCTCGAGTCATCGTAGAGCGAATCATTTCTCCGCCGGTGTCCCTTGCTTTTTGGCACGAGCCGTGGTGTCGTTTCGACGTCGAGAGTTGCCGACGAGTTCGATGCGGTGAGACCGTTCGAGCAGCCGGTCGAGGATGGCGTCGGCGATAGTTGGATCACCGAGTCCTTCGTGCCAGTGGCTGATGGGGAGTTGCGAGGTCGCGATCACGGAGCGTCCGCGACGGTCTTCGACGACCTCGAGGAGATCGGCGGCTTGGTCGTCGGAGTGGGGGCGAAGCAACAGATCGTCCAGTATGAGCACGTCGACGCGCGCCAAGTTCGCCATCATCTTGGCCAAGCGTCCGTCCGCGCGTGCGACGCTCAGATCATCGAGGAGTCGCGGCACGCGCACGTAGAGCGCGGTCGCGCCGTCGCGAATGGCGTGGTTCGCTATGGCGCAAGCGAGAAACGTCTTGCCGACACCGGTCGGACCCACGATCATTACTTGGTGGTGGTTGCTCACCCACGCAGAGTTCACCAATGAGTGCAAGGTGGTCTTATCCAGTCCGCGGGTCGTGGAGAAGTCGAGGTCCTCGACGACCGCGCCGCTGCGTAGTTTGGCGGCCTTCAAGATTCGCTCCAGTCGACGATTCTGTCGCTGGAGGAGCTCGCGCTCGACGAGCAGACCAAGGCGGTCTTCGAAGGAGAGCTCGTGATAGTCGGGGCGCTCTCGTTGTTCGAGCAGGCCCGACGCCATGGCGGGCAGTCGCAGGGACTTGAGTCCCTCAATGGTGGAATGGGTGAGCATGGTTCTCCTAGTGGTAGTAGTTCGGACCGCGGATATTGCTGTGCACGGGGTGGGCCCGAGTGGACCCCGTCGCGAGTGGTCGCTGGTCGAGTCCGTGTTTCAACATCGACGTGACCGACGAATAGGAGAACGAGCGCAGCGCGAGCGCTCTCGCGCACGCGGCTTCCAAACGTTCGGGTCCGTATTTCTTGGCCAGACTCATGACCCCCAGCGCCGAGCGGAACCCCTGTTCGGGGTGGGGCCGGCTGAGGAGCAATTCGTTAATGAACGCACCCGTCGCCGGCCCGTTCTTCTCGGCCCAGGCCACGATGCGTCCGGGCGTCCACTCGAGGTAGCGACGATGCGAATCGGGCATGTGGGCCGTCTCGGTCGAGTGGTGCCCCCGGTCGTAACGGCGCAGGTGCGCCGCCACGCGCCTGTTCTTGAAGAACACCTCGACGGTCTTAGCGGTGAGTCGCACGTCGACGACCTCGCGGGCCAACTGATAGGGCACGGAGTAGTAGTGACGTTCGACCTCGACGTGGTAGTCAATGTTGACCTTCGCGCGGCGCCAGGAGGCAAACTCGTAAGGGGTGTCGGGCAGGGGTCGAAGTGCGGGCTGGTCGATCTCCGCGAAGACACTGGCGCGTGAGCCCTCGAGTTTCTTAAAGGGCTTTGCGTTGGCGCGCTCCACGAGTGCGGCGATCGCCTCGTTGAGGTCCCCCAAGCTCGTGAAGCGTTCCTTTCGTAAGGCGGCCATGATCCAGCGCTCGACGATCTGCACGCCCACTTCGACCTTCGCCTTGTCGCGGGGTTTGTAGGGGCGCGCGGGAATGATCGCGACGCCGTAGTGCGCGCCCATCTCCTGGAACGTGGCGTTGACGTCGGGCTCGTAGCGTGAGGCCTTGGTGACGGCGGAGCGTAAGTTGTCACTCACGAGAATCGCGGGCACGCCCCCCAAAAACGAAAAACAGTGCGCGTTCGCGTTCACCCAGTGCTCGAGCGCCTGACTGCGTAGCGCCTCGGCGTAGAAGTAGTTCGACGCTCCCAAGACCGCGACGAAGAGCTCGGCGCGAAACGAGACCGCGAGCGTCTTCTCGTCATAGATGGGAATGGTGAGACCGGGAAAGTCGACGAAGAGCTTCTCGCCGGCCAGGTGGTCTTGGCGCATGACGACGTCGAGGTGCGATCGCCACTGACGATAGAGCTTGCAGAACTGGCTGTAGGCGTAGCCGTCAGGGTGGACCTCGCGGTACTCGTCGAAGAGCAACTGCAAGGTGACGCCCTTGTGGCGCAGTTCGCGCTGTAAGTAGGCGAAGTCAGGTTGAACGCGCGTCTCCCTCTCGGGGGTGGGCGTAAAGAGCATGGCCTCGAGGGCGTCGTCGTCGAGATCGGGCAGCGGCCAGGAGAGTCCCGCTTCCGGGGCGCGCCTTTCGTAGAGCGCCACGGTGGCGTGGGGCATGGCGAGTGCGCTCGCCACGTCACGCAGGCTTAAGTGCTCGCTCCAGCGGAGTCGAAGTATCTCGCGGACCTTGCGCATGGTTTGATGGGGACGGGGCACCGGCGACTCCTCTGATTATTGGACTAATCAAAGAGCGTTGTCGGTGCCCTCTCGCTCACGCCAAAGCCAGCGTCACGACCTTCGCGGGTGTACAACTACGTCGGAATCGCTGTACAACTTCAATCGGAACGGGTGTACAACAACCGTCGGAAAATGCAAATTGAGGCGCCTGCGATATGGATCACAGAAACGGTTACCTCAACGCACCTAGAGTGATGTTCGTTTGCGCATGAGAA
>DATLSR010000018.1:0-94883 GCA_035533995.1 Acidimicrobiales bacterium
AACCCACTCGGCCAAGAAACGACCGGAGCTGCTCGCGACGAAGCCCAATGAGATTTGGAGTTGGGATATCTCCAAACTGCACGGTCCGACGCGGGGTCTCTTCTACGACCTCTACGTCGTGATCGACATCTTCAGCCGCTACGTGGCGGGCTGGTTGATCGCGGCGCACGAGGACGCCGAGTTGGCGAAGGAGTTCTTGGAGGACGCGATTGTCACCCAAGACGTTCCACCGGACCAGTTGACGATCCACGCGGATCGCGGCGGGTCCATGCGCTCCAAGCCGGTCAGTCAACTGATGATGGACCTGGGCATAACTCGAAGTCACTCGCGACCTCACGTCTCGAATGACAACCCGTTCTCCGAGGCGGCGTTCAAGACGCTCAAGTACTGCCCGACGTTTCCCGAGCGCTTCGGCTGCATTGAAGACGCGCGCGCGTTCGCCGACGTGTTCTTCAACTACTACAACCACGTTCATCGACACTCGGGCATTGGACTGCACACCCCGGCGTCAGTGCACTACGGCACCCACCACGAAATTCGCGAGCAACGACAAGCCACCTTGAACGCGGCATTCGAGTCGAACCCGATTCGCTTTCGTCGGATCGCACCGCAGGCGCCCACCATCCCCGAAGTCGTGTGGATCAACCCGCCGATCAAGGAGGTGCTCGCTAATATCTAAATCGACCGAGTGTCTCATTCGACCTGACGGGTTCCGGGGCATAGAAAGTCTGATCGGCGTTGAGTGCGTATGAAGCTCCATCGGCAAAGGACAGTCCACTGCCGTTGGCGGCAGTATTCCAGCCGGTGAAGGTGTAGCCGGTATTGGCGACTCCAGAAACTGACGGCAGCAATACCGACGTGCCAACTGGATCAGTGATAGAAGACACCGAGCCAATGCCCCCATTCATCACAAACGTGACCGTGTGTGTGGGGATTAGTGTCCACTGAGCGTAGAACGTCTGATTGGTGGTCAGTGCGAGCGACGCTCCGACGGCGTAGGAGTTGCCAGTTCCGTTGGCGGCAGTATTCCAGCCCTCAAACGTGAAACCAGAATTAGAGAATCCGACTCCCGACGGAATAGGCACAGAGATCCCCGACTGATTGGTTATTGACGGAACGGAACCCGCACCTCCGTTCGCCGAAAAGGTAACTGTGTAGTTAGGGATTAGTGTCCACTGAGCGTAGAACGTCTGATTGGTGGTCAGTGCGAGCGACGCTCCGACAGCGTAGGAGTTGCCAGTTCCGTTGGCGGCAGTATTCCAGCCCTCAAACGTGAAATCCGATTGCGAAAAGCCCGCTCCGGACGGCATCGACACCAGGGTGCCGGACAAATCAAAAATTGGAGAAACGCTACCTGCTCCTCCGTTCGCCGAAAAAATGGCTGCGTAGTTAGGGATTGCTGTCCACTGTGCGTAAAGTTCGATGTCTGAGCTGAAAGAATAGCTAGCGCCATCGCCATAACTTGTGCCGCCTCCACCTGGCTCCGTACTCCAGCCAGAGAATGCGTATCCCGGATCCGAGAACGACGGGCTCAGATTAGAAAACAGTGTCAAGTCTTGAGCCGACATGCTGATCTCATATGTGGAGACGGAATCCGAAACACCGTCATTTTCAGCGAAAGTCACGGTGTAGGACTGACTAACGGCAAACGCTGGAACCCCCGAGGACAAAATCAAGACAGAAATCAATCCAAAAAGGAGCTGCCGCGAAGCCAAACGTACTCTCGAGATCGTCAAACCGTTCATGATGTAGTGAAATCAAGGCGAGCAAAAGTCAGAAGGCTACGAAACTGTTTCACTGAGGGCATCCAATTCGAGAAAAAAATGCGACTGGGCTTCAGACGCATATACGACGGCTTCAACTTCAAGGTTGAAGAACTAAAACCGGGGCACGGTGTCATACTTTCGACACTTATCTGCACTCCGCGGCGATCCGAAATGGCTTCACTCGAACCACAACATTAATACTCGCGCCACAAGATTGAACTCTCAAGAAGTGATTCAATCGTGCTCTATCGAAGTGACTCAATCACGCTTTATCGAAGTGACGCAGTCGTGTATTTACGAAGTGGCGCGTTGCCGTGCCACTTCAAATGCCGCCACGGACACCGCGACGCCCGCATTCAACGAGCTAATACGACCTAGCTGCGGTATCGACACAACGGTCGCGCAACGTTTGCGAGTGAGTGGCGATAGTCCTTTTTCTTCACCGCCGACGATCAGGGCCACGGGACCAGATCCCAAGTCCAGTTCGTAAAGGGAACTCTTGGTCTCGCCAGCTAGTCCGACAGTCAATACGCCGGCTTTGTTCAGCTGGTCGATGGCCGACGGGATGCCGCCGACGTCGCAGAAAGTCAAGTATTCAATAGCGCCGGCCGCCGTTTTAGTGACCGTGGGCGAGATTCGGGCTGAACGATGGCGCGGCACTACCACGCCCGTCACGCCCGCGCCGTCGGCGCTGCGCAGCATGGCACCGAGATTGCGAGGATCGGTCACACCGTCACAGACCAGCAAAAATGGTCGTTTTACCGATAACAGATCGTCGAGACTCACCGTGCTGAGTGCGGCCGCGAAGGCCATCACGCCCTGGTGCCCCTCGGTCTTCGCCTCACGGTCGAGCCGGGTCATCGAGATCATGTTGACGGGAATACGTTGGCGCTGCGCCTCGAATTCGATGGCGTCGAGCACGTCCGAGGCGTCTTGGGCTTCGGCGATATAGATCTTGTCAACCCTGCGCCGCCGTGCTTTCAGCAGTTCGAGGACCGCGTGGCGTCCTTCGACCTGATCGCCGCCCAGACCCTCTTTCTCGCGCACGGGCGCCCGGCGGGTCCCGCCAGGAGACGAACCGTAGCGAGTGTTGGCGCGGGCCGGACGACCCTGAGGAGCGCCTCGTCGTGGCGCGGGTCGCGGACTCACGCCTGATCGTCAATCAGTACAACGGCGCTCGCGCCTATACCTTCAACGCGGCCCAACGCGCCCAGTCCCTCGGCCGTCGTGGCCTTCACCGACACCGTCGCGCCGACGACCAGTGAGAGTTCACGCGACATCGCCGACATGTAGGGCGCGAGCGTTGGGCGTTCGGCGATGATTGTGACGTCGCCCGAGACAACGCGGTACCCCTCGGCGAGTACCAGCGCCACGGTGCCTTCTAAGAGGATGCGCGACGCCGCGCCAGAGAAGACCGGATCGCTGTCGGGAAAGTAACGGCCGAGGTCGCCCAGATTCGCCGCGCCCAAGAGCGCGTCACAGAGCGCGTGGGTCGCGACGTCGGCGTCGGAGTGACCGTCGAGTCCGGGTGCGTCGGGCACGTGCACGAGCCCGAGCCACAGCGCGCGATCGCTTCGCTCACTGACGCGATGAACGTCGATGCCCTGACCAACTCTCACTGACGACTCCTCTCGACCACGTTCAGTAAATCAATATCGCTGAGGTGCGTGATCTTGAAGTTATAGGGTTCGCCGTCAACTACGACAACGCGCGCACCGAGCGCCTCCACGAGACCAGCGTCGTCAGAGGCGTCGGCGTTCTCTTCGTGCGCGCGCAACAGTACCTCTCGACGAAACGCCTGGGGGGTCTGGACGGTGACTAGCTCTTCGCGCGGCAACGTCGCGGCCACGACTATCTCGTTGCCGTTCTTCGCGAAGCGCTTAACGGTGTCGGTCAGTTTCAGACCGGGAATCGCGGCGTCGGCGCCGGCGAGTACCGCGTCGACGACCGAATGAAAGAGCGCCGGGCTCGCCAAGGGGCGCGCCGCGTCGTGCACGACTATGACGTCCGCGTCCCCACAGAGCGCGAGACCAGCGCGCACGGAGGCGGCGCGGGTCGCTCCACCGGTGACGACGAGGTCGGCTCCCTCGCCGTCGCCGTCGTAGTTCTCGGGCACGACCACGACGACGAAGCCCGCGACCGAGCGAGCGCCGCGAACACTTCTCGACGCCACGCTCTCACCCTCGAGAATGGAGAACTGCTTCGCGCCGCCGAAGCGACTGCCTCGGCCAGCGGCCACGACCACGGCCGCGACGGACACGACTAGGGAAGGACGGAGGCGAGCTTTTCTTCAGCCGCTTCGGTGTCCACGTTGAGAGCGAAGGTCAACTCCGAGACGAGAATCTGTCGGGCTCGCGTGAGCATGCGCTTCTCGCCCGCACTCAGACCCTTGTCCTTGTCACGAATCGAAAGGTTTCGCACCACTTCGGCGACCTGATAGATGTCACCCGAACGCAACTTCTCAGAGTGGTTCTTGAAGCGACGTGACCAGTTCGTGGGCATACGCGCTTCCTTTTTACGAAGAACGGCGAAAACCTCTTCGACCTCTTCGTCGTTGATCACGTCACGAAGTCCCACCGACTCGGCGTTGGCGACGGGGACCATCAGCACCAGGTCGGTGTAGGCGACCTTGAGCTTGAGGTAGTCCTGTTTGACGTCAAACGCCGTCATCTTCTCGATTTTTTCCACGGTGCAGGCGCCGTGGTGAGGGTAGACGAGACGATCGCCCTTTTTGTACTTGCGCGCAGTCATAAGTAAAGACTCTCCTCAGAGGGGAAACGCCCACGAAAAGGGCGCTTGGGGGATTAACTATTTTACCAGGTTTTGCTCAGACTGTGACGGGCTGTGCGGCCCTCATTGCCTCAATGAGCGAGTGACAACGCGTGATCGCAATGCCCCCCACGTCCTCGAGTTCACCTTCACTGGGCACAATGACCGCTTTGGCACCCAATCGCTGCGCCTCTCGGACCCGACGGGTCAGTCCCGACACCGTTCGAAGCTCCCCCGCGAGGCCCACTTCGCCAATGGCGACCACCCAAGGCGGCACCGCGAAGCCCAGCGTCGCTGAAGCGACCGCGAGCGCCACCGCCAAGTCAACGCCCGGTTCGTTGGCGCTCAGACCGCCCGCCGTCGCGGCGAAGACGTCGAGATCGCTGGTGTCGACGCCCCCGCGAGACTCCAACACGGCGAGCAGTAAAGAGAGCCGCTGAGACGAGAGCTGGTAGGCCACGCGACGACCCGAGCCTGACGAGCGCGCGACCAGCGCTTGAATTTCGACGAGGAACGACCGCGAACCATCGTTGGTCACCGTGAGCACGACGCCCGGCACGTCGAGCTGAGGACCGCGTAGCGCCAGTGACGCGTCGGCAATCTCTCTGAGACCTTCGCCCACCATCTCGAAGAGTCCCACTTCACCCGTGGGCCCGAATCGATGCTTCTGTGCGCGAAGTAGTCGCAGCGTGCCGTGACGATCACCTTCAATTCGCACAACAGTATCGACGAGATGTTCGAGTGCGCGCGGTCCAGCGAGTTCGCCGTCTTTGGTGACGTGGCCGATGAGAAGGAGCGCGGTACCCGTTGCCTTCGCGACCGAGCACAGCCGCTCCGCGACGTGGCGAATCTGGGGCACTGACCCAACGACGCTCGAAAGTGCGTCGTCGCTCATCGCCGATATCGAGTCAACGACGCACAACGCGCGCCGGTGCTCGTTCACTAAGCGCTCGGCCGCGTCGACGTTGGTGGTCGTCGCGACGTGCAGTCGCGGCGGCACCTCGCCAAATCGACGAGCCCGCTGGGCGACCTGGGCGGCGGACTCTTCGGCCGCGATTAGCAGTACGTCTTCGTCGCGCTCCGCCAGCGCTCGCAACGTCATCAGGGCGAGCGTGGATTTGCCGACGCCGGGCTCCCCGTAGAGGAGCGTCGTCGAACCGCCCACGAAGCCGCCGCCGAGTACCCGGTCGAATTCACTAACGCCCGAGGAGGTCAAGGCGGCGCCTTCCTCGCGCACGTCGCGCAGCGACGTCGCTTGGACGTGAGTAACTGGCGCTCGGTTCGCGCCGCTCACCTCGTCGATCGTGTTCCACTCATTGCACGTCGCGCAGCGTCCCTGCCACCGCGGCGCGCTCGCGCCACAGAGCCGACAAACGTAGAGCGCGTGGGTCTTCACGCTCGCGAGGCTAGAGCGAGGCTGTGACGTCAGGCCTGGGTGGTGTCTTCGAAGTCGACGGACGGGGGAAGTCCCTCTACTCCGTCGAACGTGAGGAATGTTCCGTCGTCGCCTTCGGCCGTGTCAACCACGATCGTCTGTCCGGCGTGGAACTCCTTGAAGAGAATCTTCTCGCTCAAAACGTCCTCGACGTACTGCTGGATCGCTCGACGAAGCGGTCGCGCCCCTAGTTCAGGGTCGTAGCCCTTTTCGGCCAAGTACTCCTGGGCCTTGGCGGAAAGCTCCAGGCCGAGGCCCTGGAGACCCAACTGATCGCGCAGACGAGTGATGAACATGTCGGCGATGGTCATCACTTCAAGCTTGGTGAGCTCGTGGAAGACAATGGTGTCGTCGATACGGTTTAAGAACTCGGGGCGAAAGTGCGCCTTCAGGGCCTGGTTGACCTTCTCCTTCATGCGCTCGTGCGTTATGGAGTCCGCGCCCTTACCAAAGCCGATGGCGGCTTTACGAAGGTCCGAGGTCCCAAGGTTCGAGGTCATGATGAGGATCGTGTTCTTAAAGTCAACGGCGCGACCCTGAGCGTCAGTGAGACGTCCGTCTTCGAGAATCTGCAACAAGATGTTAAAGACATCGGGATGAGCCTTTTCCACTTCGTCGAACAAGACAACGGAGAACGGCTTGCGTCGTACGGCTTCGGTGAGTTGACCACCCTCGTCGTAGCCGATGTAGCCCGGAGGCGAACCAACGAGACGTGAAACGGAGTGCTTTTCCATGTACTCCGACATGTCGAGTTGAATCAACGCGTCGGCGTCGTCAAAGAGAAACTCCGCGAGGGTCTTGGCGAGTTCGGTCTTACCCACACCCGTAGGTCCCAGGAAGATGAACGAGCCACCGGGACGCTTCGGGTCTTTCAGACCGGCGCGCGTACGGCGAATCGCTCGACTCAGTGAGTTCACTGCTTCTTCTTGACCAATGACGCGCTTGTGGAGCTCTTCTTCCATGCGCAACAACTTCGTCGTCTCTTCTTCGGTGAGCCGGTACACCGGGATGCCGGTCCACACGGCTAACACTTCGGCGATGGTCTCCTCGTCCACGAGGTCGAAGGTCTCGCCACCCGATGCCTGGACGGTCGCGTCCAAGATTTCCTTTTGAGCGATGAGATCGCGCTCTTGCTCTTCGAGGGCCTTAGCCTGCTCGATTGCGCCGCTGTCCATCGCCGACTCCTTGTCAGCACGAAGGCGGGCAATGTCGACGTCGAACTTCTTCTGCGCGGGGGGGGTGTCCATGCGACGAATGCGCAGACGACTACCGGCCTCGTCAATCAAGTCGATCGCCTTGTCAGGCAAGAATCGGTCCGAGATGTAACGATCAGACATGTTCGCCGCAGCGATGAGTGCCTGATCGGTGATCTTGACCTGGTGGAACTCTTCGTAAACCTCGCGTAGTCCCTTCAAAATCTCAATCGTCATCGCGACCGAAGGCTGTTCCACTTTGACGGGCTGAAAACGGCGCTCAAGTGCGGCGTCTTTTTCAATGTGCTTACGGTATTCGTCAATGGTGGTGGCGCCCACGGTCTGAAGCTCACCACGAGCCAGCATTGGCTTAAGGATCGAGGCTGCGTCGATGGCGCCTTCAGCGGCACCGGCACCGACGAGCGTGTGAATCTCGTCAATGAAGAGAATGATGTCCCCGCGGGTGCGAATCTCCTTCAAGACCTTCTTCAAGCGCTCTTCGAAGTCCCCGCGGTAACGAGAACCGGCGACCAACGCGCCGAGGTCGAGGGTGTAGAGCTGCTTGTCGGCCAGGGTCACCGGTACTTGGTTGGCCACGATGCGCTGGGCCAATCCTTCCACGATGGCGGTCTTACCCACACCCGGCTCGCCGATCAGCACGGGATTGTTCTTGGTGCGTCGCGAGAGCACCTGCATCACGCGCTCGACTTCCTTCTCACGTCCCACGAGCGGGTCGAGCTTGCCTTCGCGAGCGAACTGGGTGAGGTTGCGACCGAACTGGTCGAGAACCGCGGATCCGCCGGCCGCTTCGGGGTCACTCTTAGAAGATCCCGACGTGCTAGAGGCGCCCGCCTCTTTGCCGGCTTGGCCGGACATCATCTGGATTACTTGGGTGCGAACACGGGCCATGTCGGCACCGAGGTCGTTCAAAACCTGGGCGGCGACGCCTTCGCCCTCGCGCACGAGGCCAAGCAGCATGTGCTCGGTACCGATGTAGGAGTGGCCCAACTGGAGGGCTTCGCGAAGAGAGAGCTCGAGAACCTTCTTCGCGCGAGGCGTAAAGGGGGGCGATCCTGGTGAAGGGTTGGTGTTGGCCCCAATGGCTTCTTCCACCTTTTCTCGTACGACGTCAAACGTGACCCCCAAGGCGTCCAGCGCCTTGGCCGCGACGCCTTCGCCCTCGCGAATCAGACCCAAGAGAATGTGCTCGGTACCGATAAAGGCGTGGTTAAGGTCGCGTGCCTCTTCCTGGGCGAGTACAAGTACTCGGCGGGCACGGTCTGTAAATCGCTCAAACAATGGTCGTCCTTTGTTCCTTTTATAAAGAAGTGTAATGGCGCTTTATGGCAGTTAAACGGTCAACGAGTGCCCAATACGTCGCGGCTTATGGACTTTCAAGAACACTCATCTATGGTAGTGACGTGAATCCGCACGAACAGCTGGGCCTTGCGTCGGTTGAGAACGATTTGGCACGCCTCGAGTCACTTCTCGCCGAATCGGTCATATTTGGCGACGCGTACCTCGATTCGGTCACCACGCACCTCATTTACGCAGGTGGAAAGCGTCTTCGCCCCATCCTCGCGGTCGCTTCAGCAACGAGCGGCGAGAAACCGGCGTCGAGAAACGACCTGCTCGGCGGCGTGGCCCTCGAACTACTACACCTCGCCTCGCTCTATCACGACGACGTTATGGACGAGGCCGAGATCCGTCGCAACGTCGACAGCGTGAACGCGCGTTACGGCAATCTCATCGCCATCGTCGCTGGCGACTACCTGATGGCCCGCTCCGCCGGCATCGCCGCTGAGTTGGGAGCCGAGTTCGCCAGCTTGATGGCCCGCACGCTCGCGTGGCTCACGCGCGGACAGGTCAGCGAGGTTCGTACGGCCTACTCCCTTGAGCGCAGTGAAACGGAGTACTTCGAGGCGATTGAGGGTAAAACCGCCTCGCTGATGTCCACGAGTTGTCGCTACGGCGCCATGACCGCCCAACTCCCGAGCGACGTCACCGAAGGACTGGCCGAGTTCGGACGTTGCTTTGGCATGGTGTACCAACTTCGCGACGACATCTTGGACCTCACGGCGACCGAAAACCAACTCGGCAAGCCGTCCGGCCAGGATCTCGCCGAAGGGATCTATAACTTGCCCACGCTCTACGCCCTCGCGGACGCACGCGTGGGTGATGAACTTCGCGAACTACTCGGCAAGCCCCTAGATGATGATGACCGCGAGCGAGCTCGCAAATTAGTCATTGCGACCGACGGTGTCGATAAGACGGTGCAAGCCGCACAAAGTTACTTACGTCAGGCGCACGAGGCGCTGGCCGTGGTGCCGAGCGCCGACCTGCGCCGCGGCTTTGGCGCGCTTATCGAATCGCTGCTCGAGGACCTACCAAGTTATTAGTCGCGCAGCGGCTTGAGTGTAGGAAAGGCGATTACCTCTCGAATGTTCGCCTCATCGGCGATGAGCATCGCGAGGCGGTCCACGCCTATCCCCCAACCCGCGGTCGGCGGCAGACCCCACTCGAGGGCCTTCAGGTAGTCGTGATCGATGGGCATCGTCTCGTCCTCGCCCGCGGCGGCGAGCAGGGCCTGCTCTTCGAAGCGGGCGCGTTGCTCTACCGGATCGATGAGCTCGCTAAAGCCATTGGAGAGTTCGCGACCTGCCGCGTAGGACTCAAAACGTTCCGTGAGTTCGGGGTCGCGACGGTGTCGTCGCGCGAGCGGCGAGACCTCGACGGGGTACTCGGTGACGAACACGGCGTCGTAGAGCGACGCTTCACAGAGGTGCTCGAACAGTTCGGCGAGACAGCGTCCGGGACCCCACGACGCGTGCACGCTCACCCCGAGTCGTTCGAGGTGGCCCGCGAGCACCGCGCGCGGCGTGTGTACCGAGACTTCCTCACCGAGTCCCTCGCTCGCGAGTTCGGCCATCGGGCGCCGCGGCCAAGGTGTCGTGAGCGAGAGTTGACGACCCTGGTACTCGATCTCGGTGGTGCCGAGCACGTCGAGCGCGACGCCCGCCACGAGCTCCTCGACGAAGGACATCATGTCCTCGAAGTCCCAGTACGCGGCGTAGAGCTCAAGCATCGTGAACTCGGGGTTGTGACGCGGACTCACGCCCTCGTTGCGAAAGACGCGCGCCATCTCAAAGACGCGCTCGAAGCCGCCCACGACAAGTCGCTTCAGCCACAGTTCAGGCGCCACGCGTAGGAAGAAGTCACTGTCGAGGGCGTTATGGTGCGTCACGAAAGGTCGCGCCGACGAGCCAGTCGGGATCGGGTTCAAGATCGGGGTTTCGACCTCCACGAACCCAGCCGCCCAGCAGCGTTCGCGCAGCGAGCGCAGTACGTCGCCACGACGTTGGAGTGATCGACGCGTCGTCTCGTTCGCCCACAGATCGGCTTCGCGGTGGCGATAGCGGAGATCGAAGTCGGTGATACCAGCCCACTTGTCGCCGAAGTTGTGGAGCGCTTCGGCCAGTCGTTGCCACGTGGCCACTTTCACTGACAGCTCACCGCGCTTGGTGCGTACCACCTCGCCCGAGACGCCCACCCAGTCACCGAGATGCAGTTTCGCGAAGTCTTCGAAGTTCTCCGCCACTCCGTCGAGCACGAAGAGTTGAATCTCGCCCGAGGAGTCACGCATCGTGGCGAACGCCAACTTGCCCTGGCGCCGCAGCAACATCAGACGTCCCGCCACGCGCACGTTCTGACCCGACTCTTCCCCGTCGCTCAAGTACGCGTACGTGTTCTGGAGAGCAGCGGCGTAAGCGTCGTGGGCGAACTGGTACGGCGAAGTCACGGGGTCTCTTTCAAATGATTACGTTCATGAACAATACGCAGTCCGTGCAACGTTAACCAGGGTTCGACGATCTTCACGTGCTTGGTGTTGGGAGCTATGAGCCCCGCAAGTCCCCCCGTGCCAATGACCGTCGCCTCACCGAGCTCTTCGAGAATCCGCTCGACGAGCCCGTCCACCTGCGCGGCGAAGCCGTAGAGGACCCCACTCTGTATGGACTCAACGGTCGAACGGCCGATCACCGAGCGCGGGCGAACCAACTCCACGCTGCGCAGCGCACTGGCGTGTGAGTAGAGCGCTTCGAGTGAGATGGCGACGCCGGGTGCGATGGCCCCACCTAGGTACTCCCCCTTGGCGCTGATGACGTCAAAGACGGTGGCCGTTCCCATGTCGACAATGATTGACGCGCCGGGGTAGAGGTCGAACGCCCCGACCGCGTCGGCGATGCGGTCGGCACCGACTTCGCGCGGGTTGTCGTAGAGGATTGGCATGCCCGACTTGGTACCCGGTCCAATGACCGTGAGGTCGAGATCGGCGAACCACCTTTTAGCCATCCGACGCAGTTGCGTCGTCACGCTGGGCGCGGAGGAGCAGATCGCCATCGACGTGACGGCCGTTCGAAGGTCGAGTCCTTCGAGGTCGAGAAGTTGCGTGAGGACCATGGCGTGCTCGTCGGGCGTGCGTTCTGCGACCGTCGAGATTCGCCAGTGAAAAGCCAGACCGTGTTCGCCCGTCGCCCGGGCGAACCCCATGGCGTCGGGCGCGTCGGGCCCCACGTTGCCAAAGAGACCAATCAGCGTCTCGGTGTTCCCTACGTCCATAGCCAAGAGCACGCGCTACCTCCTCGCAATCTTTACCGGTCCGTTGTCGATGAGTCGAACACCCTCGACGACCCCGGCCACTAGCGCACGTCGTTCGCCCGTCTCGTCGTCGCTCGAGGGTACCAAGGTCAGTCGATCAACGACCTCGGCGTAGGCAACGTCGATCGCGGCGGCGTCCAGTGTTGCGCGCAGCGTGGCGCGATGTTCGCTCGCGCTCGCGCTCTGCTGGGCGACGAGCGCCAGCGCCTTGGAAAGAGCCAACGCTCGGTGGCGACCTTCGCTCGAGAGCCGCCCGTTACGACTCGAGAGCGCGAGACCGTCGTCGTCGCGAACGATGGGACATCCCACGACCTCGACGCCGAAGGCGAGGTCGCGCGACATGCGCCGAATGATGCTGAGTTGCTGATAGTCCTTCTCCCCGAAGTAGGCCCGCGAGGGCCCAGTGATCGCGAAGAGTTTCGCCACGACGCTCGCGACGCCCTCAAAGTGCCCGGGTCGAGCAGCGCCTTCAAACGAGTCGCTCAGTCCCTTCACCGAGACTGTCGTTAACGTCGCCTCGGGATAGTCCGGCCACATCGCCTCGAGCGTTGGCTCAATAAGACAGTCCACGCCACTTTCGAGAGCGACGCTGAGGTCGTGTTCGGGCGTGCGCGGGTAGAGCTTGAGGTCCTCGGCGTCGTGGAACTGACGGGGATTAACGAAGGCGGTCGCGAGCACGACGTCGCCGCGCAACTTCGCTTCGCGAAAGAGCGAGGCGTGGCCTTGGTGGAGTGCCCCCATCGTCGGCACGAGTCCGATCGTGTGACCCTTCGAACGAAGATCGTTCGCGTACGCGCGCCACTCCGTGACGTCACTCAGTTTGAGCACGTTACGCGTGCGAGGCTGAGCGTCGCTTTTCAGCGAGCTCGAAGGCGACGTTGGCCAGGGCGACGTAGGTCGAGCGCTCGGACTCGGGTATCGCGGCGAGGTGCGCGTCGATGGTCGCCATGTCAGCGCGCGACGCTGGACCCGTGAGCGCTTGGTGCACACCGAAGGATGCCACGTCGTCGAGCGCCTGTTGGGCGAGGGACAAGAAGTCGTCGAGCGAAAGTCCCGCCGACTCAGCCAGTTGTTGCACGTGACCCATCAACGCAACGAGGTGATTCGCCGCCACGCTCGCCGTCGCGTGATAGCGCACGCGCTGCTCGTCGGAGAGATGGATCGCGCGACCCCGCAGCGAAGTCACGACGTCATCAACGAGATCATCGCCGGCGACGCTATAGAGTGCGCCGCGCAGTCGCGCGGCGCCCACTTCGCTCGAGGGCAGCGCGACGAGAGGGTGCATCGCGCCGACGCGGACGTGTCCAGCCAGTTCCCCGAGTCCCCTCGAACCGGCGACGTGCGCGACCACGTACTGGTCACTTCGTGGAATCTGCTCGGCCACGACAGTGATGGCGTCGTCGGGCACCGCGACGAGCACCAGATCGGGCTCGCCGAGGACGTCGAGTTGGTCGTGATGGATGAGGCGCACGTGGTGGCCCACGTCGGCTAACGCGACCGCGAAGGACGAGCCGGCCTTACCGGTACCAATGATGGTGATGTTCACTTTGGCTCCATTTCCGTTCCGGCCCCGAGGGTGCCGTTCGGTACTAGCGCAACGAATCGAGTGTACCCAGTTCGACGACGATTCCGGCGCCGCCAGCCAACTGGTCGTCGCTGACCAGCCACGGCGCTAACGCGCGCAGCGGCACCACGACAAACGCCCGCTCGTAGAGCCGGGGGTGGGGCACGAGAATCTCCGGATCGTCACTGGTCTCATCGCCCACTAGCAACACGTCGACGTCGAGTGTTCGTGGCCCCCAGCGAACGTCGCGCGTGCGCTGGGCGCTCGCCTCGGCCAACCTGGCGCGCTCGAGGAGTTCACGCATCGTCGCGTCCGTGTTGATCTCAACGACCATGTTCCAAAAGTTGTCCTGCTCGACGCCGCCGACCGGCTCGGTTTCGTAGACCTTGGAGAGACGGTACGCGTCACCACCGGTGACGATCGGTACCGCGAGGGCGAGGTTGTCCCAACGACTACCGACGTTTGATCCAAGCGACAGGTACGCGAGACGCACTACGCGCGTTGTACCGTGCAGCGAACACCGACCGTGGCGACGTCCTCGGGTACCGGCGGGCGCAGTTTTCGCACGGCCACGCACACCGACGATATGGCGGCGTCGAAAGCGAGCACCTCGTAGGCCACCCGGTACGCCAAAGTCTCGAGAAGCAAGAAAGCACCCTCCCCGGCCACGCTCGCCGCCAGCGAGAGCACGTGGGCGTAGTTCGTCGTCTCGGAGATGTCGTCGTTCATCGCCGCCTCTTCGAAGGGTCGGACGATGTCGATGTCAAAGGCTAGCGGTTGGGGTCGTTCGCGCTCTTCGCTCAGGACCCCAATAACGGCACTGCAGCGCAGTTCGCGAAGTTCAATGACGTCACTCACGTACGTCCTCGGGCAGGTCAAAGAGCACTGAGCGCCCGTCGGGTCCGATCGATCGCTTAAAGAGCCGCTCGACGAGTGCGATCGACGCCGGCACCGTCGAAACCTTTTGGGACCAAACCAGGTAGCCCGCGACGACGCCCAAGAGGCGATCGGACACTTCGTCGCTGTGCAACAAGACGGTCGTGTTCGAGGACATCGAGTGGGCCATGTCGAGGTAGCAGGCCTCGAGCACTTCCTTCTGCTGGGGGCCACCGCGCAACGCGTAGTGACTCGCCGTAAGACCGTGCTCGAAGTAGGCGCTCATGCTCTGCATTACCGGCAAGATCGAGATGACGCGACCGAAACCTTGATGCTTGAGCCAGAGAAGTTCCTCGTCGCGACGCACCTGACGGTGCACGGTGGTTGAACCGCCCGGACGTTCTGAAACCGCGAGGATTCCCTTGTAGACCCAGGTGAAGCCTCTCGGTTCAATGCCGGCCGCCCACTTACCCCTCACGACGACACCGCGTCAAGCGGGCGCGTCAGGAGTTCTCTTAGTTGAACCGCTTCTCGAACATCGTGCACGCGCACCATACTGACACCTTCAACCATCGCCCACGCCTCCGTCGCCAAAGATCCTTCGAGACGTTGATCAACGTCAAGGGAGCGTTGACCAAGGCTTTCGAGAAATCTCTTGCGACTCGTGCCAATCAGCACGCCCGCGTCGAACTCGCGAGCCATCGCCACGAAGTGATCGCAGTGCGCCAGCAATGCCCAATTGTGTTCCACGGTCTTGCCAAAGCCAATACCCGGATCGAGCCATAGTTTCGTCACGCCCGCGGCACGCGCGCGCTCGGCCACGCGGCGTAGATACTCACTGACCTCAGCGACAACGTCGTCATACGTCGGATGGTTCTGCATCGTCGCCGCCGTCCCTTGGCGGTGCATGGCGACGTAGCCCACACCGAGTTCGCCCGCGAGTTCAACGAGCGAAGACGATACGTCGTTCAGTACGCTCGCGCCGGCCGCCACGCTCGCTCGGGCCACTGACTCCTTTTGGGTGTCAATAGAGACCGGTCCATCGTGCACCAGCGCTTCAATGACGGGAACCACACGGGCAATCTCTTCGTTCGCCTCAACGTTCGTCGCGCCCGGACGCGTCGACTCACCACCCACGTCAACGACGTCGGCGCCGTGGCGAAAGTGGGCGCGGCCACGAGCGACCGCTTCGTCAGCGGCGATCGTGCGCGACGCGGGAAAGAATGAGTCGGGCGTCACGTTCACGATGCCCATCACGGAAGGACTTAGCGCCACGTCGACCTTCGTTGATGGATGTAGTCGAGAGCCTCCGCGCGCGACGAGGCGTCGTCGCGAAAAGCTCCGCGAACGGCGGAGGTCACGGTGGTCATGCCTTCTTTTTTCACGCCACGCATCGACATACAAAAATGTTCCGCCTCCACGACCACGATCGAGCCCCGGGGCTTTAGTTCGCGCTCGATCGCTTCGGCGATCTGGGTCGTCATGCGCTCTTGGACCTGGAGACGACGCGCGTAGCCCTCGACGAGCCTCGCCAACTTCGACAAGCCCGTGATCTTGCCGTCTGGCGCGGGCAGATAGGCGACGTGCGCGTGGCCCACGAAAGGTACGAGGTGGTGTTCGCACAACGAAGTGAAAGGGATGTCGCGCACCATGACCATCTCGTCGTGTCCGACTTCGAAAGTGACCCGCAGATGTTCTCCGGGGTCGCTCTCGATGCCTTCAAAGAGTTCGACGTACATGTCCGCCACCCGCCGTGGTGTCTCGAGGAGTCCCTCGCGCTCGGGGTCTTCACCAATTGCCTCGAGCAACTCACGAATAAGACGTTGCACCCGCTCGTGGTCGACCACGTTTACACTTCGCCGACGTAGGTATAGATCGCGTCGAGGTTGCGGTATCGCTCGTTCACGTCGAGGCCGTAGCCCACCACGAAGTCAGACGGAATAGTGAAACCCACGTACTTCAGCGACTGCTCTACGCGTTGTTCGCCTTCTTTGAGCAACAGGGCGCAGACCTCGAGACTGGCCGGGTTGCGCGCGCCGAGGTACTGACGTAAGTAGTTGAGCGTAAGACCCGAATCGACGACGTCTTCGACGATCAAGACGTCGCGGTCTAGAAGATCGACGTCGAGGTCCTTCACGATCCGCACCACGCCACTGGTCTTGGTGGCCGCGCCGTAGGACGAGACCGCCATGAAGTCGATCTCGACGGGCAACTCAATGGAGCGCATCAGATCGGCCATGAAGTTGACGGCGCCCTTTAAGACGCAGACCAGCAGCGGCGGGTTAGTGGCGTAGTCCTTCGTAATCTCTACACCGAGTTCGTGGACGCGGTCGTGGACCTCTTTGGCCGACACGACGACGTCACCGAGGACGTCCTTGGCCCAGGTAGAGGTGAAATCGTGTGGCGAATGCCTATCCATGATTGGTCAGCGTAGTGGAGCCGTCTTCGAGCGCGAGGTGCTGACCACGGCGGGCCAAGCGTCGACCCCCGCTCAGCTCGGTCGCGACGGCGTCGCCCACGACCACGCCGAGCGCTCGTTCAACCTCGGCGGCGCTCGGCGGATGTTGCTCGACGAGTTCATCGACGTCAAGAAGTTTGACCCGTAGCCAGCGGCGAAGTCGAGCTCGGGGCCACTCGCGTAACTCACGACAGTCCACGTCTCCGAGAGCGCGATCGGCGTCGGTTGCGCCAAGTTCATCGAGCCAGGCGCGCTCCTCAAAGACCACGTCGGCTTGGCGCGCGAGCAGTGGCACGACGTCACGACTCGCCACCTCGCACATCATTGGCAGCAACTCATGTCGCACCCGGTTACGTAGAAAGGCCGCGTCGTCGTTCGATTCGTCGCGACGAGGATGAACATCCTCACCGTCTACGTACTCGTGAAGGTCGCGACGGCGAACACCCAGCAGTGGCTTCGTCGGGTCGTTCACCATGGGTGACAGGCCGTCAATTCCGGCGCCGCGCATCATATTGAGCAGCACCGTCTCGGCGAGATCGTCCATCGTGTGACCGGTCATCGATCCCCCGGGCAGGACTCGGCGCCGCTCGGCTCGGGCGCGCGCTTCAAAGTTGGCGCCCGGTGCCACGTCGACGTCGTGAATCACGCACGGTACCTTCAGCTGGCCACAGAGTTCGCGCACGTAGCGCGCGTCCTCGCCACTCGTGGGCCTCGCGTGATGGTCAACGTGGTGCACACGTACCTCGAGTGTCGCCGCGAGCGCCAAGAGGAGCAGACCGACCGAGTCCGGTCCGCCCGATACCGCGATCGTTACCTGGCTCCCGGCGAGCGGGAAGACGCACGCTTCAAGAAGTCGTTCCACGCTTTGCTTCACGAACGTAGGTTAGGCAATTGCGACGCGCGCGCGTCGAGCGTTCACCACGACCCACGACCGCACGACCAGGTACGTCAGCGCGCTCAACGTGCCAACGAAGAAACCAATGGGCAAGTTCAACGTGTACGAACTCGCGATAGCGAGCCACAACGTCAGCAGCGACAGCACCATCGACAAGATCAGTGCTCGACTCGGCCGACTCGAGAGCAGGCGCGCGGCCGCGGGCGGACCGATCATCAGTGAGAACGTCAACAAGGCGCCAACGACGGGCACGGCGAGCGCGGAGGCGAGCGCCATGATGACGAGAAAGAGAACTTCAATGGCCGTGGTATTAAGTCCGTTCGCTCTCGAGAGTTCGAGTGAGAGCGAACTGTAGAGCAGCGGTCGAAAGAGCAACGTCAGTCCCAACCCACACACCACGGCCAGAAGAATGACCGGGAGGATCTCGCTACTACTAACGCCGAGAATCTCGCCAAAGAGGAGAGCGTTGATCGCGGGTTCGTAGTCCGTACTCGTTGCTAAGAACGCGGCCCCGAGAGCCAGCATCGTGACGAGCGCGAGTGCGGTCGCGACGTCGCTCTTGACCCACCTGGAACTCGCGCCAATACCAAAGGCCGCGATGAGAGCGAACGAAACCAACCCTAGGAGAGGATTGACGCCGATGAGATTTGCCCCCGCAGCTCCCGCGAAGGCCCCATTGGGTATTGCGTGCGCGGCGAACGCGGAGCCGCGCATCACGACGAAGAACCCCACGCAACCCACGAGGAGAGCGATGATCGTACCGCTGATCCAGGCGTTGATCATGAAGTTCGAGAACATCGCTACGCCCCGCCAACTGCGCGCCACGCCGCGCTCGATGGCGTCGTGCGCCTCGCGCGTAGTCCCCCCGCGATAGTGAGGACGATGAACTCAACGACGACGACCATCACCACGAAGAAACTCACCGGCAGACCACGACGCGAAGGGAACCAGTAGAAACTGTCGTACGCGAAAGTGATACCGAGCCACGTCGCTGCGACACCCAAGAGCACGGCGAGCCACGTCGCTCGAGCGATGGAGCGTGATGCTTTCAGCGCGCTCGCCGCAGGGCCAATCAAGAGCGCCGTGGAAAGGATTGAACCGATGACGATGGACGAAAGCCCCACCGCCACCGCCAGCATCACCATAAAAGCCGATCCGACGAGGCGAAGACGCACGCCGCGTGCGGCGGCGAGTTCGGTGCTGAGTGAACTAAAGAGCAGCGGACGACGAATGAGGTACATCACCAGAAGAACCAGAGCGCTGAGGACGGCGACGTAGGGCAGCGTTGACGACTCCACGGTGAAGACGGAGCCGAAAAGGACGAGTTGTGTCGAGCCCGTTGCGCCACTGCTCGACGCCGCGAGATACAAAAACAGAGCCGCGAGCCCCGTCGCCGCGCCCAGCACCACGCCCGTGGCGATATCGCGATCCTTCACGCGCTGCACGCCAATGGCGTCCATCGCGCCGGCGCCAAGTATCCCGCCGCCCAAGAAACCCACGAGCGGCGCGACGGCCGCCAATGAGGCTCCCGCGCCCCCGGCCATCGCTACGTCAGTGAGCGCGTGGCCGGCAAAGGACTGTGAGCGCAGGACCGTAAACACGCCCACGATCGCCGACACCACCGAGACCATGGCGCCAAGAACGAGTGCCGTTCGAACTGATCCGTTGGCGAAGAGGCCCGGTTCGAAGATCCAGTGCACTACTCCACCACCAGCGGCGGATGGTCCGAAACGAAGCGTGTGTCGACCTCGTCGTCGTCACCACCCACCACGAGAATTCGACCATGCACTTGCACGACGTCAACGTGATGGCCATAGAGCGCACTGAGAACCTCTGTTCGAACAACCTGTTCGGTCGTGCCACTCGCCACCTTCGCGTTCGCGACGTACACCACTCGATCCATTACCGGCAAGAGCGGGTTCATGTCGTGAGCACTCAACAAGATGGCGACGTGTTGTCGCGTCGCGATTGTGTGCAAGAGACGAACGATCTCGTAAGCGCTTCGCGGGTCGAGATTGGCGAGGGGCTCGTCTAACAAGAGCAGGTCGGGTCGACTCACGAGGGCGTGGGCCATTAAGACGCGCTGCTGCTCACCCCCCGACAGTGCTCCCACTCTTCGATTGGCCAGGGTGTCGGCCTCGACGGCGCTGAGCATCTCCTCGACCGTGTCATTCGTTGCTCGTGACCGTCGAGCGATCCCGTATCGATGCCCATCAACGCCCATCGCCACAAAGTCGCGCACGCGAACGGGCATATCGGGATCGAAGAGTACCTTCTGGGGGACGTAGCCAATAGAACGATTAGTGCTGGTGATCTCGTGTCCGTGCATCGTGACGGTACCTTGGGATATCGCTTGCAGCCCCAAGATGACTCGCAACAACGTTGTCTTACCCGCGCCGTTGGATCCAATGAGTCCCGTGAATTCGCCACCGTTGATCGAAAAGTTCACGTCGTGAAGAATCACGCGACCCGCAATCGACACGTCCACACCGACAACGTCCAAGAGAGCGTTCTCGATCGTGGAGGATGTTTCGTTCGTCATCAGATGTTCTCCGTTGAGGTTGAGGTCGTGATTGCCTTCGTCAGCGCAACTATCTCAGCGAGCATCCACGACTGGTAGTTGTAGCCCGGCGTGGGCATGGTCTCGTACACCGCGACAACGGGTACGCCCGAGGACTGAGCGAGCGAGCGGAGCGACTGCGTGACGGGACTACTGACTTGAGCGTTGTAGCACAACACTTTCACTTTGTGATGAGTGAAGAGATTCTGTTGAAAAGCAATATCTTCGGGCGAGGGATCAATCCCGTTCATAACGTCCGCCTGAAAGCGAAAGGGTGACTCATTGACCAGGCCGAGGGACTGCAGGAGATAGTCGGCAACCGGTTCGGTCGTGGCGACCTTGACACCAGCAAACTTGGCGCGGAACGCCGTCGTCGCGCTCGCCAAGGCAGCCATCGACGTGTCGAAGGCCTTAAGTCGCGTGGTGAAATAACTCGCGTGCTCGGGCTGTAGCGAGGTGAGCTCGGTGCGCACCGCGCGCGCCACCCTTGACATTGTCTTTTGCTTGTACCAAAGGTGAGGGTTCTTCGTATCGTTCGAAAGTCCCACGAGCGATTGAACTTCGATGACGTGGCGCGACGTGCTTGGCGCGGCCGATTCGAGTTGATTCATGAACGTGTCGTAGCCAACGCCATTTTGAATAACGAGCCGTGCTGAGGAAATCTCTTGGGCAACGCTGGTGCTCACCTCATAGGTGTGGGGATCGGTGTTGGGATTACTCATGACGGCGTGCACTTCGACGAAGCGGCCACCAATTTGGCTCATGACATTGGCGTACTGATTCTCCGCTCCCACCGCCTGAATAACACCCTTGGTGATGGCTGGCGAAGTGCCGCAACTGCTCAGCACGACGCCCGCTACGCCGAGCGCAAGCCCCAGGGCCGCCGCCCGGCCAAAGGCGCGAGTCCGCGCGGTGTCGAGGTAGATCACGGGTTCTTCTTCGGAATCATTCCAAGTACACTAATGAGAATCGTTCCAGAAATCAAGTCAAGAGCAGGTACGCTGAAATCGTGAGTGCGACGCGCAATACGGCTCAGCGCCGCGAAGTCGTAGGCGTGTTGAGCCGCGTCCAGGGCTTCATCAGTGCCCAAGAACTCCACGCTCTCATCTCTCGAGACGGGGGGCGTATCGCACTCGCGACGGTCTACACCCAACTAAAAGCCCTCACGTTGGCGAACGAAGTCGACGTGGTCATGACCGACCGTGGCGAGAGTCTCTATAGGCGCTGCGTTGTCGACACGCACCATCACCATCTCGCCTGTCGACGTTGTGGGGCGACTATTGAAGTGGACGCACCCGAACTTGAGGCGTGGGCTCGCCAACTCGGCGAACACAACGACTACGTCGACCTTCGCCACGTTCTCGAACTCAACGGAATTTGCGCCGCGTGCCAATCGACGTAACGCTCGACGCCGAGATCCGCGGGGGACTGACGATCTATCCCGTGCAGAGCGTCGTCGAACTCGGCGTCGACGCCTTCGTCACTGATCGTTTTGGTGGCGTCAGCGTCGCACCGTACGACTCCCTCAATCTCGGTGACCACGTCAGCGATGAAGCGAGCGACGTCAAGGAGAACCGCCGTCGCGTGGCTAAGGCGGCGAACGTTGACTCAGCGCACCTCGTCATAGTGCGCCAAGTTCACGGCGCGACTGTGCTGGACGCCACGAACGCGACAGCGGAGTCCGAAGCGGACGGACTCGTGACTGAACGAGACGACGTAGCCCTGGCGATGCTCGTCGCCGACTGCGTGCCGATCTTGCTCGTGGACGAAGCGTCGAGTCGCTTCGCGCTCGTGCACGCGGGATGGCGCGGGCTTGCCGAAGGTGTCATCAAGAAAGCCCTCGATCTCTTCAACGACGCTGCGACCGTGCACGCGTTTCTTGGACCATCGATATCTTCTGAGTCGTACCAAGTCGGCCCCGAGGTGGCGCGACACTTCGTCGACATCGACGGCGCGCTACTAGCTGACGGTAGTGATCGATCGCGGCTTGATCTTCGCCACGTCGCCTCCCGCCAACTCATCAACGCGGGTGTCCTCGACGAGTTCATCGTTCGTAGTCGCCAGGTCACCGACGGCGGCGAAGTGTTCTTCAGCGATCGTGCGCAGCGACCGTGTGGCCGCTTTGCCCTTGTCGCAAAACGGGTCCCGTAACATGAAGAACGATATGCGTGACCCAGAGACGAAGCAGCGCGCTGATCTCTTTCGTTACGTCGGTCTCGAGGTAACAGACTCCACGTTAAGGGCCACCTATGAACTCGATGGACGAATCTTCGTCGAGACGGTCGCGTTCGATGGTGTCGATTCGCTGCAAACGCCCGCGGTGAAGTCCGTGGCGCAACTGTGGTTCCTTCTCGCGGGACTTTCGTACTACAAGGCCGGCGCCGCCCGGTGTGTGGACGTCGGATCAACGCCCTTGGGTGACAAGGGCGAGGCACTCCTTCGCGCGTCGCTACGCGACGGACTCGCTGAGTTCTCCTACCGGAACAATCTCTGGCTCGACGACGTCGTGATCACCGGCGGCGTGGATACTTCGCCCGTCACGGCCGATATCGACACCGGTCGCGTCCTCGTCCCCTTTGGCGGCGGCATCGACTCGGTCGTCACCACTTCACAGCTCGCCCCCGGTCTCCACCAATCCCTCTTCGTCGTCAGTCCTCCAGGAGGGCACTTCGCGCCACTCGAAGCCACGGCGGCCGTTACGGGACTCGAAATCGTACGCGCTACGCGCGCACTCGACGAACAGATTCTTAGAAGGGACGACACCTTCTTTAATGGTCACGTTCCCGTGTCGGCGATGATCACGCTCCTCGCTTGCGTGGCGGCGCTGGCCTCAGGGCGCGGCGGGGTCGTGATGAGCAATGAACGCTCCGCTTCGGCGTCCAATCTCCGTTGGCACGACTTGGAAGTGAATCACCAGTGGAGCAAGTCCTGGGAGGCCGAGCAGTTACTCGCTGACGCCGTTGCCGAGCGCGTGGGTCCGGCGTTCGTGGTCGCGAGCTCGTTACGTAATCGAAGTGAAGTGTGGGTCGCAAAGATATTTAGTGAGTTGCCAGCATTTCATCACGTCTTTCGCAGTTGCAATCGAGCTTTCAACCAAGACCCCGAGCTACGCCTAGACGGTTGGTGTGGCGAATGCGACAAGTGTCTCTTTATCAACCTGATGCTCGCGCCCTATCTTTCACGCTCGTCACTGAAGGAGATCTTCCTTCACGAACCTTTGAGCGACCCAGATCGAGACGCCCAGTTGCGCGTGCTCGTTGGCGAGGGCGTAGCGTTTAAGCCGTTCGAATGCGTCGGCGATCCCGACGAAAGTGCGGTCGCCCTCGTTCGCGTAAGTCAGATGAGTGAGTGGGCTGACGTCGAGCGCTTGAGTGAGTTGGCCCACGAGGTCAGCCCCGACCGGAGTTTTGAAGAACTGCTCGAACGACAAGGACCAAGCCGTGTTCCGCCCCACTGGCTTCGCTGACCTCGCCGGAAAACGGGTGGGGATTTTCGGCTACGGCGTGGAAGGTCGCGCGACGGCGGCGCGATTGGGTAAGGCGAGCGACGTGGTGATCGTTGACGACAGTCCCGACCTCGGTCCCGACGTCATCGTCACCAGTAGGGGCGGACTCGACGCGCTGCGCAGTTGTGACGTTGTTCTCAAGAGCCCCGGCATCCCCCGCCGACGTAGCGACGTCCTCGACCTCGAGGCCGGCGGTGTCACGGTGACCTCGGCGCTCAATCTTTGGTTCCACGACACCGACCTTTCGCGCGTGCTCGCCGTCACTGGAACGAAAGGAAAGTCAACGACGACCGCGCTCGTCACCTTCTTTCTTCACTGTCTCGGCGACGTCGCGCAGTGTCTCGGCAACATTGGCCAACCTCCGTACGATCCCGCGGTCGATACCTCTAAGGGTTGGTTAGTTCTCGAGGTCTCGAGTTTTCAGTGCGTTGATCTCGACGTCGCGCCTCGCGTCGTCGTCGTCACGTCACTTGGCGCAGATCATCTCGACTGGCACGGTTCGCTCGAGCGATATCGAAGCGACAAGCTGTCACTCACCCGTGCCCCCGGTGAACATCGCACCCTCGTCGCCGACACCGAATCGTTCCACGAGGTTCAAAACCAACTCGGTGGTGACGTGAAGTTCGTGCCAAGTGAACCCACGACTCTCGCCGCCGCCCTCGGTCTTATCGGCGCGCACAACGACGCCAACGTGGCGTTGGCGCTCGCCGCGGTCGAAGCGCTCACGGGTATCGCCGCCAACGACGTACGTTCGACGGTCGCGGCCAGAGCCTCGGACTTTGAACCCCTACGCGGTCGCTTGACCCTCGTCGCCACCGAAGAAATCAGTGGAGCGAGCGTTCGCTACGTCGACGACGGTCTGGCCACCTCGGTCTTGCCAACGCTCGCGGCGCTCGAGGTCTTCGCGGACGAACCGGTAGCGCTTATTGCTGGAGGTTTCGACCGGGGCGTCAACTACGAGGAACTGGCCCTTGCTCTAACTACGAGGAGCCAACCAACCACGCTCATCACGCTCGGTAACGCCGGGGCCCGTATCGCAGCGAGCGTGCGCGCGCTCGATTCTCGACTCAATCAACGCAGCGCGAACACGATGCGAGAGGCGGTCGAATTCGCTCACGCGTCCCTCGAGCGCGGCGGCGTCGTACTGCTCTCGCCGGCGGCGCCGAGCTTTGACCTGTACCGAAATTGGGAAGAGCGATCCGACGACTTCGTCGCCATCGCGCGTTCCTACTCGCCTCACTGATCAGCTCGCAACCAAGAGCGCCGAGGTTCGCTGAAAGTTTGACCTCACTGGCGACAGGTACCGAGTAAGGGGGTAAACGAAGACCGACGCACGATCGGTGGTGTTTACTCTCCGCAGTGCGCTAAACAGCAGTAACGATACCGACCAACGACCACGTCGCTTGGCCCAAAGGAGACATCGTGAGCGATCACAGCGACTCATCTGAAGAGCGTTCAACGAACGACCACGATCACGATCACCACGGCCCCTGGGCCCCCCGGGGATCTCGCCGCGGTTACGGCCCGCGCGGGCTCTTTCTGCTCGTCTTCGCGATCGTCGTCGCGGCCATTGCCTTCACCGGTGAGTCTCTCGGCCATCACCACGCCACCGGCTTGGCCACCATCACGGTCACCGGATCGGGGACGGTCTCGGGCGCGCCCAACACGATGAGCTTTCAGATTGGCGTCCAAACCGTCGCCTCGAGTGCCCAAGGAGCGCTCGATACCAACAACTACCGAGTGAGTGCGCTCGAAAAGTCATTAGAGAAGAACGGCGTCATCAAGAAGAACATGCAAACCTCGGGTCTGAACATCTATCAAAACACCAACAACTACGGTACCGTCACGGGCTACACCGTCGATGACAACCTCAACGTCTCGACGCACGACCTTAAGAAGGCCGGCGCCGCCCTTGACGCGGCGGCCCACGCCGTAGGCAACGGCATCCAACTGAGCGGCGTGACGTTTTCCATCTCGAATCAGTCGAAGCTTTTGGCCTCCGCGCGTGCTCGCGCCGTAAAGAACGCCCACACCGAGGCGGTGCAGATCGCCAAGGGCGGCGGCACCACGGTGGAGTCAATCGTGAAGATTGTCGACCAAGAGAACGCAGCCTCAACCGGCGTCGTCTACTCCTACGGGGCCTTCGCGGCCTCCGCCCCCAAGAGCAGCGTTCCCATCGAAGCCGGAAAGCAGTCCGTCAACGTGACCGTGACCGTTATCTACTCCTTGAGCAGCTAGGAAACTACGTTCACCCCTTCGAGCGACGCTGCGCGAGACGAACACCTCACGATGAACTGTTCACCTAGCTAGTACTTCACGTCGGAGGCCGAAAACTTCGACCGTCCAGGACTCTCGGTGCGACGACTTCCCGGCTACGGTCGTGGGTTGTACCGAGTTGAACATGACAGAACATCTCCCGCCGAACGTGCCGCTCACCACGATTGTCCGCGAGTGGGGACGAATTGGCTTTATCGGCTTTGGCGGTCCACCGGCCCACATCGCGCTGTTTCGCCAACTCTGCGTTGACCAACGTGCGTGGCTTAGCGCAGTTGAGTTTGAGGACGCCGTGGCCGCCGCCAATCTGCTCCCCGGACCCGCCTCTACCCAACTGGCGATCTTTTGCGCGTGGCGTCTCCGCGGAAAACTCGGTGCTCTCCTCGGGGGCCTTTGCTTCATCGTGCCGGGTCTCGCGATCATCCTCGCACTCGCGGTTTTCTTTCTCGCCAAGAACGCTCCCCTCTGGGTCCAAGGTGCGGCCGCTGGAGCGAGCGCCGTGGTGCCCGTCGTCGCACTGAGCGCGGCGCTTCGACTCACGAGAGCGAGTTGGCAGCGAACCAACGAGGTCGTCGAGCGTCAAATCCGATGGGTCTGCTACTTCGTCGCGGGCACCGTCGCGGCGATAACCATCGGCTCGTATCTCGTGCTGGTGCTCCTCACCTGTGGTCTCGTGGAACTATCACTTCGTCGTGAACCATCGAGCGGACTTTCTCATCGTGCCTTCGCCCTGTTCCCCACGGCGTTGACACCTTTGGCGAGTGGTGGACTACTGGCCGTTTCGTGGGTGGCGTTTAAAGTCGGCGCTCTCTCTTACGGCGGTGGTTTCGTCATCGTTCCGCTCATGCAGCACGACGCGGTGGTCACGTACCACTGGATGACGGGCACTCAGTTTCTCAGTGCGGTGGCCCTGGGGCAAGTCACGCCCGGGCCCGTCGTGCAGACGGTGGCGGTCGTTGGTTACGCGGCGGGTGGTCTGGGGGCAGGACTGTTGGCCGCGCTCGTGGCCTTCGCGCCCTCGTTCCTCATTGTCATCGTCGGGGCGTCGCACTTTGACCGTCTGCGATCAAGCGCTCTCTTGCAAGGTTTTCTCACGGGTGCCGGTGCGGCCGTTATCGGAGCGATCGCGGGTTCGTCAATTCCCTTAGCCCGTGAGCTCGCGCACGAGTGGCAGTTTGCTCTGCTCGGACTTGGCCTCGTATGGCTCGTGGCCCTTCGACGGGGTGTGGTCACGGCGTTACTTGGCTCTGGTGTGCTGGGCGTCGTTGCGGTGCTGGCCGGCGCGCCTCATTAAGGACCCGGGTCTACAATTTCACGAGCGCTCAAGACGGGCGTGAACGACGCGAGAGCGTTGCGCGAAAGGGCATTTGGGCACCCGCGCATTGGAGCCTGGGAGGAGATTCGAACTCCTGACCTACGCATTACGAATGCGTTGCTCTACCGACTGAGCTACCCAGGCGCAGAGAGAAAGATTAGCCGATGGCCAACGGCGTCTCTCTTCGGTATTTAGAACTCCATCAACGAGAACATCAGGTCGTGGAGCAGCAACGACTCGTCGATATTGGTGGTGAGGCGACGATTCGCCACCGCCACGGCGTCAATCGCTCGAAGTGACGCACCCACTCGGTACTCACTTCGTGCGTCGCCGTTGGCGACGTCGTCGAGGTTTTCGATCAGGCGCTCGCGGTACACCCCCGTCAGCGCACTGAAGCCAAATCGCAACTCGTCGAGTCGAAACCGGCGTTGCTCGCGGCGAAACTGTGCTTCGACGTCCTTGCGATTCGCGAGCGACCTCTGGCCCATCTCCTTCGCGTCACTCGCGCGCCTCTCCATCTCTTCATCTTGAAGTCGTTGCAGTGGCGTGATCGCTTCATCGAGCGATCTCGCGATCTCTTGAGCGACCAGGGCTGAGGCGGCCGGCGTGCCACTCAGTCGTTCGGGCACGCTGCGCCACTGCTGAACGCGAGAGACGAGGTCGGCGTCGCGCACGAGCACGCGCGCTCGACGCAGGTTCCCGTTCGCCGCTTGAGCGGCGGCTCTGGCGGCGCCGAGTGGTGCGCCGTCGGCCACCAGTATCGACTCGAGGTCCTCTTCGGAGAGCGAGCGCAACTTGACGTCGACGCACCTCGAGATGATGGTGTCGAGTTCGCCCGGCAGCTCTTCGGCGCTCAAGAGAAATATGGTCCGTGACGGAGGCTCTTCGAGCGACTTCAACAGCGCGGGCGCACTCGGCGACGCGCCGGTCGTCGTCAGCTCGACGTCCTCGATGACGACAATCTGGTAGCCCGCACCGAGCGGCCGTCGCCTCGAAACCCGCTCCGCCTCTCGAATCTCTTCCATGCGCCAGCTCACCCCCGAGCGCTCGGCGTAGTGAACGTCGGGGTCCTGTTCGCTCAACACCAGACGACAGACTTCGCACGTCGCGCATCCATTGTCGGGGCACTGCAGCGCCGCGGCGAAGGCCACGAGCGAGTCGCGCACGCTTGATCCACTCGGTCCACTGAAGAGATACGCGTGCACGGGACTCTGGGCGTACTGGCGCAGTGACGCCACGGCGCGGTCCTGGCCCACCAGTCGATCGAAGACGTCAGTCATCTCACCAGGGTAGGTCGGCCAACCGTTCGTCGATCGCGCTGGCGACCTCGTCTTCGCTCGCTGACGCGTCAATCACGAACCAGGTGGAATCCTTCGCGAGTTCTAGGTAGCCGTCGCGTACGCGCTGGTGGTACGCCAGGTCTTGCGCCTCGAAACGGTCGCGCGCGTCACGGGCCCGCCGTTCGTTCACGGCCTCGACGGGCAGGTCGAGCAGTACCGTCAAGGTCGGCCGCGTCGTGCCCATCGCGAGTTCGCTCGCGGCGCGAAGCAGACCGAGGTCGACGCCGCCGCCGTAGCCCTGGTAGGCGAGCGTGGAGGCAAAAAAGCGATCGGTGACCACGGATCCTCCGTTCGCCAGCGTGGGCTCGATGAGCGTGCGCACGTGGTGCGACCGATCGGTCAACATCATGAGCGCTTCGGTCGAGGGCGCCATGGGCGTCGCGGCGTCGAGGACCCAGCGACGCAGTTGCGCGCCGAGTGGGGTGTCACCTGGTTCGAACGTGAACAGCGCGTCGTGAATCGCGGCAACCCTCTTCGCTTGCGTACTCTTGCCACTGACGTCGATGCCCTCAAAAGCGAGAAAGACGCCTCGTGACGCCACTACTCTTCCTCTAAGTGCGCGCTCTTCAAGAGTTGGGCGTTCGCCTCAGCTCCTTGAGCGATCGCCGCGCGCTTGGTGGCCCCCGTGGCCTTCGCGGGCACCTTCTTCGTTGACTTCTTCGTGGTCTTCTTGGGGGTTTTCTTTACCGGCGCCTTTTTCGCGGCTCGCTTCGGGGACTTTCGAACGCGCGTCGACGGCTCGGCGTTTCGGCGTTCGGCGAGTAACTCACAGGCTCGGTCCAAGGTGATCGCCTCGGGCGTGTCACCCAAGCGAAGCGTCGCGTTCGTTTCGCCGTCGGTGACGTAGAGCCCAAAACGCCCGCTACGCACAACGACCTCGCGCTTGGAGATGGGATCCTCACCGAGCTCGGCCAAGGGTCGTGCCGCCGCGCGGCGCCCGCGCGCCTTGGGTTGCGCGAAGAGCGCGAGCGCACCCGCCAAGTCCACGGTGAAGATCTGATCTTCGTTCTCCAGCGATCGAGTCTCTTTACCCCAGGTGAGGTACGGACCGTAGCGTCCGTTTTGGGCGACGACCTCCCCGCCCTCGGGGTGATCGCCGACGCCGCGCGGCAGCGAGAGCAGCCTCTTCGCGTCGTCGAGATCGACCGTCTCGGGCGTCATGGTTGAAAAAAGCGACGCCGTCTTGGGCTTGTCGTTGGGGTCGGTCATCTCCCCGATCTGCACGTAGGGACCGTAGCGACCCGCCTTTAAGAAGATGGTCTCGCCCTCGTCGCTGAGCCCCAGCGCGCGGTCGTTGCTCGGTGCGGCCAACAGTTCGAGCGCGCGTTCAACCGTCAGCGAATCTGGTTCGGTCGCTTCGGGAATCGAAACGCGCTCGTCGCCGTGCACGAGGTAGGGGCCGTAACGTCCCGAGCGTACCGAGACCGCGACGCCGTCGGGCGCAACACCCAGGGGCAGCGAGTTAATCGCCGCGAAGTCGAACTCGTGTTGTTCGTGCGTGACGTGTTGGAGACCGAGTTTGGCGAATTCATTGGTCGCACTCGCGTCGCCGAAGTAGAACTTCTGTAACCACGGCTCGAGGTCTTGGCGACCCTGGGCGATCTCGTCGAGTTGGTCTTCCATGGCGGCGGTGAACTGGTAGTCAACGAGGTCGGCGAAGTAGAACTCGAGGAGGTTCACGACCGCAAACGCGCGAAACGTCGGTACGAGCGACTTGCCCTTCTTCCAGACGTAGCCGCGTCGATCGATGGTCTTCATCACCGAGGCGTAGGTCGAGGGTCGCCCGATGCCCAGGTCTTCGAGCTTCTTGATCAACGTGGCTTCGGAGTAGCGATCGGGTGGCTGGGTGTCGTGGGACTTCGCTTCGGCGCTCTCCACGGGAACGTCCGCCCCCTCGTGGAGCGCGGGCAACAGTCGTTCCTGATCAGCGAGTTCGGCCTCGGGATCGTCGGTTCCTTCGACGTAGGCCCGGCGAAAACCGGCGAAGACGATGCGCATACCCGTCGCGCCGAGTCCAACGGCCACCTCACCGGCGAAACCCTCAATGCCGCTCAGCGTTGTCGTGAGTCGGATCTTGTCTTGGGTGGTGCGCGCGTCGACCATCTGTGAGGCGATCGTGCGCTTCCAGATCAGGTCGTAGAGCGCGAGTTCGTCACCACTTAACTGTCCTTGAGCTTCGTCGAGCGTGCGGAACGACTCACCGGCCGGGCGAATCGCTTCGTGAGCTTCTTGCGCGTTCTTTACCTTGCGGTCGTAACGACGCGGTTGATCCGAGACGTAGTCATCGCCGAACATCGAGGCCGCCTGGGAGCGCGCGGCGTAAATGGCCTCGTTAGAGAGCGTGGTTGAGTCGGTGCGCATGTAGGTAATCCAACCCTGCTCGTAGAGACGCTGGGCGGCGCGCATGGTCCGCTCGGGATCGAAGCGTAACTTTCGACTCGCTTCAATCTGCATTGACGACGTCATAAAGGGTGGCTGGGGTCGTTGCGTGCGCGGCGTCGAGGTGATGGCCTCAACATTGACGTTCCTTCCGGGCAGTGCTGTGGCGATGGAGCGCGCGGCGCCTTCACTCAAGAGCTCGAGCGAACCCTTGTCGACCATCACGCCCGCGGCGTCGAAGTTCTTGCCCGTGGCGAGTGAAGCGCCGTTCACCGTCTCGAGGGTGGCTTCAAAAGTAGTGTCGGCGGCGCCCAGCACCGCCGTGACGTCGAACCAGGTAGCCGAGCGAAAGGCCATACGCTCGCGCTCGCGCTCACAGACCAGTCGAATCGCCACCGACTGCACTCGCCCGGCCGAGCGCGCCTTATCCACCGCTCGCCACAGCACCGGCGAGACCTCATAACCCACCAGTCGGTCGAGGAACCGTCGACCTTCTTGCGCGTCCACGAGGCGAAGGTCCAAGTCACGGGTCTCGGTGACGGCCTTGGCGATGGCGCTCGGAGTGATCTCGTGAAAGACCATTCGCTTAACGGGCACCTTCGGGTTGAGCACTTCTTGGAGGTGCCAGGCAATGGCCTCACCTTCGCGGTCTTCGTCGGTGGCGAGGTAGAGCTCGTCGACTTCCTTCAGCGCAGCCTTCAACTCGGCGACAATCTTCTTGCGATCCGAGGACACAACGTAGACGGGCTTGAAGTGGTCGTTCACGTTGATACCGAGTCGCGCCCACTTCTCGCCCTTGACCGCGGCCGGAATATCGGCCGCGCTTTGGGGTAGATCGCGGATGTGGCCAATGGAGGGTTTGACGATGTAGTCCGGCCCGAGCATGCTCTGGATACGGGTGGCCTTCGCGACGGACTCGACGATAACGAGTGCCTTAGCCATGCTCACCACCTCTCAGGTCTCTCACGGCGTGACACGTTATCGCCACCTGGAACTGCCGCTACACAAGTTAGGCAGATTCGACGCCCTTAGCGAGTCGTGGCGAGGCGCCAAAGCCCAATGGTTGAACGAATCGTGGGGTAGTTACCACGAAAAATAAAGGTCGAGCTTTCTAGCTGCCGCCCTGGGGGGCGGCCACTATCTCGTACTGGGGATTGAGAATGACCGCTTCACGTCGAAGTGAGGTGACGGTGCCCTTAACCAAGAGCCTGGTGCCTCGCTCAATGCCCGGCACGTTCGTTCGACCCTGAAAGACGAGCGTCACCGAACCGCTGTTGTCGGTGATGACGCAACGAAGTTCGTTCACCCCGCTCTCTTGACTGATGGCCATGGAGCGAACGCGTCCGGCGATCTCGACGAACTCTCGCTCCACCAGTCCACCGATTGGCGCGGCCGTGGCCGAGCGCGCGGCCAACTTCACGTCGGCGGCGAGGTGCGCGTCGTCACGGAATCCCCCTCGGGTCACTTCGTCACTGACGGGCTCTTCGGTGAGCTCGCCTTCGGGGATGCGTCGACGAAGCGCGCGGTAGGGAATAATCGTGGCCGCGGTACGAGGCACGTGCATCACCGCGCTCGCCATCTCGTCAGCCGTACGGTCGTGCAAAAGACGCTGCAGACGAGAGACGAAGCCGCGACGCGGCAGGATCACCATGCAAAAGACGTCCGGGTCACGCACGGCGTCGGCGACGAGTTCGAGCGCGGCACGGTCCACTCGTCGGTCTTCGCAGTCCACTATCTCGAGGCTGATGCTCGCCGAGGCGGTGTCGGGGCTGCCCCAACGGGCCTCGAGCCGCTTGGTGACAATGGGGTCAATGTCGAAGTGCACCGCTCGCACGGAGTAGGGGTTAAGCGAGTTGCAGTAGAGCAGGGCGCGCTCGGTTGGTAGGTCGTAGTTATCGACGAAAACTATGACGCGGTTCATTCGAATGTGCATCGTGGCCGCGGCGCTGTTGGCTTCGAAGGCCTTCTCCTCGCGCAGGTACTGCCGGTGAAATCGAATGAGGCCGTAGTACATGATCGGTCCCACGATCACGATGATCCACGCACCTTCGGTGAACTTCGCGATGACAAAGATCAGCACCACGATCGAGGTCACCGTGGCCGAGAGAGCGTTGACGAACACGCCACGACGCCACTTTCCGCTCTTCTCTCGAAGATGACGTTTCACCATCCCGGCGCCCGCCAACGTGAAGCCCGTGAAGACACCAATGGCGTAGAGGGCGATAAGGGCGTTGACCGAAGCGTTGAACACAATGATCAGCGTCAACGAGACCACGCCGAGTACGAGGATGCCATTGGAGAAGGCGAGGCGGTGGCCGCGCTTGGTGAGTTGTCGCGGCAAGTACTTGTCGGTCGCCACATAGTTGGCGAGAAAGGGGAATCCGTTGAACGACGTATTGCCCCCGGTGTAGAGGATCAGCACGGTCGCTAGTTGTACGACAAAGAAGATGTAGTGACCAAAGCCGTGGGCACCAAAGACGTCGCCCACTTCTTGACCGACCACCGTCGGTGAGCCCGCGGCGAAGGGAAAGGCGTGCGTCCAGTGCGCTAGGAGTGTCGTACCGACTAACAAGAACGCCAGCACCGACGACATCACGACGAGGGTGGCGCGGGCGTTCTTCGACTCGGGGCGACGAAAGCTCCCTACCCCGTTCGAGATCGCTTCGAGACCCGTCAAAGAAGATCCGCCGTTGGCGTACGCCTTAAGCAGCGTCAAAAAAGCCAGGCCCATGAGCAGTCCGCTGCCCTGGGTGCCTAGTTGGTGATCCACCAGCAAGTGAACCGGCGGCTGAGGAATCATGTGCAACGTGCCGACGATCTTCTTGTAGTACCCGATGACGATCGTCGCCGACAACATAACGACGTAGAAATAGGTAGGAATGGCAAAGTAACTGCCCGCTTCACGCAGTCCACGCAAGTTGCCAAATATCAAGATCAACACGACGACGACCGTCATCAACAAGGTGCCATTGCCCACCAGTGGAAACGAGGTCTTCAGCGATGGAAAGGCGGTCGTCAGGGCGGCCGTGCCGGCCGAACACTGTACGGCCACGGTCACCGTGTAGTCAATAAGTAGGGCCACCGCAGCGATTTGGGCAATCTTTGGGCCAAAGTTGTCGCGCGCGACGACGTAGGATCCACCGGCCGTCGTGTAGTACTTGATGACGTCGAGGTAGGACGTCGTGACGAAGAACAACACGCCAATGATGACGAACATGATCGGCACCACGAGGGCGAAGGCCGCGAGACCAATCAACGGCGTCATCTGGGTCAAGATCTCCTCGGTGCCGTAGGCCGATGAGGAGATACAGTCCGGCGCCAATACGCCCAGCGCAATCGCGCGATTGAGTCGTTCGCCGCTTAACTGCTCAGTGACGAGTGGCTTTCCCAGCAGTACTCGCTTGATGCGGTAGTTCCAGGTTTCGGGGTAAAACTTCGCCAGATTGGCGTGCGAGGTGAGCACCGGCGCCCGTTTTGAGTGCTGCTGTTGCTCATCTGACACGCATTCGATACTAAGCCACTCCTCCTCATAAGTAACTGTTCAACGACGCGCGAACGGTTGCGTAGCGGACAAAAGCCGAGGTGTAGAGTGATGAAACTGTGCATATCATCGTTGTGGGTTGTGGAAGAGTTGGCTCTGAGCTCGCCATGGAACTCTCCGACGAGGGTCACTCCGTCGTCGTTATCGATAAAAACCGCGACAGCCTTCGCCGCCTGACCCACTATCACGGCAAGACCATCGTCGGCTCGGGCTTTGACCGCGACGTCCTCTTCCAGTCCGAAGCCAGCACCGCCGACGCGCTGGCCGCAGTGACGAGCGGCGACAACACCAATATTCTCTGCGCGCGAATTGCCCGAGATCACTACAACATCAAGAACGTGGTGGCGCGCATCTACGACCCCGCGCGGGCCGACATCTACATGAAACTAGGTATTCCCACCGTGGCCACGTCACTCTGGACAACCCAGCAGGTCAAGCGCTGGATGCTGCCCGCCGCCGACGCGATCGAGTGGACCGATTCGACGAACTCGATGCATCTCGTCGAGCGCGTCGTGCCTGACGCGTTGGCGGGAAAGCCCGTCGACAGTTTGAACGTGAGTGAAAACGTCCGTCTCGTTGGTCTCGTTCGCGCCGGTCAGGGTCGCGTCGACATCGAAGGCCTCTTCGCCCAAGAGTCGGACGTTCTCGAGTTTCTCGTAACCAACGACGGCCTAAGTGAACTTCACGCGATGCTCCAGGGAAAACCGCAATGAGAGTCGTCATCGCGGGCGGAGGTTCGGTGGGCACCTCGATCGCACTCGACCTCGTCGATCGTCATCACGACGTCACCTTGATGGAGCAGGTCGCCACCACGGCCGAGAAACTAAAAGCAATGTTGCCGGGCGTGACGGTGATGTCCGCGGACGCCTGTGAGTACGCGAACCTCTCCGCCGCCGACGTGCGAAGCGCCGACGTCATGATCGCGGCCACCGGTGACGACGAGGACAATCTCGTGATCAGTTGGCTCTCGAAACAAGAGTTCGGTGTGCCCCGCGTTATAAGCCGCATCAACAACGCACGCAATGAGTGGCTCTTCAACGAAAGTTGGGGCGTCGACGTGTCGGTCTCTACGCCGGCGCTGATCACGTCACTCGTCGACGAGGCCGTTGAGGTAGGCGCCATCATTCAACTGATGACCCTCGCGCACGGTCGCATGCGGCTCATCGAAGTCACGCTCGATGAGAAGGCACCGGCCGTGGCCGAGAATCTCACCCTCGATGAACTGCGACTCCCCGACTCACTTCGCGTCGTCGCGGTCGTGCGCAACGAGCAACCCCTCATCCCGTCACCCACCATGCACTTCCTCGAGCAAGATCACGTCGTGCTAATGGCGCGCGTTGACGCCACACAAGACTGCGCCGCCGCTTTCATCGGTTGAGGCCGCGGCCCAACTTCAACAACGTCGCGACCTAGCATGAAGTCGTGCGCGCGGCCTTTTTCGATCTCGATAAAACCGTCATCGCCAAGTCATCGTTGGTGGCTCTCGGTCCCGAACTCCACGCTCGAGGACTTCTTCATCGCCGAACGCTCATTCGCGCCGGCATTAGCCAACTCTGGTTCCAACGCTTTGGCGCCGACGAGAAGCGGCTCCACAAAGTACGCCAAATGGTTCTCAAGATCACCCGCGGCTGGGACCAGGACGAAGTGCGTCGGATGGTCAAAGAGACCATTAGCGAGGTCATCGAGCCACTGCTCTACGCCGAAGCGCTCGAACTGATCGATCATCATTTGGCCGAAGGTCACGAAGTCTTTCTCGTCTCCAGCGCGCCCGCTGAGATCGTCGAGCCGTTCGCGGAGCTTCTCGACATCACCGGGGCAATCTCGTCCAGGTCGTTGATCGACGAGCACGGCAAGTTCACCGGCGAGATGGCCTTCTTCGCCCAGGGTGAAAACAAGGCGGTGGCGATTCGCGAAATCGCCGAGCAGCGCGGGATCGATCTCTCGGAGTCCTACGCGTACTCTGACTCAGAGACCGACGTGCCGATGTTGGAAGCCGTTGGTCATCCCTTTGCTGTGAATGCGGACCGCACGCTCGCGCGCTACGCGCACGAACACCAGTGGCCGCTGTTGACGTTCAGTCATCCCGTGACGGCACTGAGTCGGTCGAAGTCCCACACGCCCTTTCTCGTGAGCGCCCTCATCGTGGGCGTCGCCGCGGTGTTAGGCGGCGCGAGGATTCAACGCCACTAGAGCGTTAAGAGGTCGCGCGCACCCGTGTCCGAGGAAGGGTGTCGCAACTTGCTCATCGCCCGTGCTTCAATTTGGCGAATACGTTCGCGCGTGAGATTCATCTCCGCGCCAACGTCTTCGAGGGTGCGAATCTCTCCCGCACCGTCAAGACCAAAACGCATGCGAAGAATCTTCTGCTCGCGCTCATCGAGTGGCTGGAGCAACTTCTCAATCGCGGCGGGCATCATTTTTACCGCGGCCACGTCAAAGGGTGACTCGGCCGAGCGGTCTTCGACGACGTCACCCAGTTCCGCGTCACCGTCTTCACGAAGGGGCTCGGAGAGTGAAATCGGCTCGGAGCGAAAACGCAACGCCTCGATGAGCTTGTCTTCGGGCATCTCGCACTCTTCGCAGAGTTCCTTGATGGTGGGGGGACGGCCGAACTTCAACTCAAGACGTGACTGCGCCTTTTGCACGCGCGCCAACGTGTCACCGGCGTGTACCGGGAGACGAATGGTGCGTCCGGTATTGGCGATACCGCGGGTGATGGCTTGGCGAATCCACCAAGTGGCGTAGGTCGAGAACTTAAATCCCTTGCGCCAGTCGAACTTCTCGACGGCGTGCATCAAGCCGAGGTTGCCCTCTTGAATAAGGTCGAGCAGGGGTAGACCAGAGGCCTGGTACTTCTTGGCAATGGAGACGACGAGACGAAGGTTCGACTGCACGAAGTCGCGTTCGGCCTGGTCACCACGGTGCGCGGCACGCTTCAGCGCCAACTTCTTGCTCGGCGTGATCTTGATCTTCTTGTCGTTTTCTGAGGCTTCGAGCTCAGCCTTGGCCTCGCGGCCTTCTTCTATTGTCTGAGCGAGGTGAACCTCGTCGTCCTTCGTGAGAAGGGTGTACTGGCCAATATCCGAGAGGTAGAGACGTACGAGGTCCTCATCGTCACGATCTATACGGTCTTTGGCCATGGGTCCCCTTTTGATGAGCGAATTGGTCCGGATACTCCGGCACTAGTAGTTATACGGAGGTACGCAACCTAGCGGGAAATCCCGAAACTTTCAACGTTTCCGGCCTCTTCGAGGGTGACGCGGAGTCCCCGGGCGATCTCTTGCCAGCGCCCGTCCTCCGTGGGCGCCTGGGCCTTCGCGACCTCACCAATCAAGAGAATCTCACGAACGAGGACCTGGGAGGCGGCGCTCAGGACTTCCATGGCCGAATCGTCGAGTCCCGCGACCTCGCGCGCGTCGCGGAGCGAAACCAGCACCCTCGGGCCAATCAACGTGGCCAACGCGAAGAGCAACATCGCGCCACTTTCGTCGCCCTCCACGGCCTCGAGCAGCACCTCGTCTAAAGCGAGAATTCGTTCGTCGGCCACGTCACCGAGGTAGTCACGAAAAGTCAACGTCACCTCACCACAAACGCGGGCCATCTCGTACGTGCGAATCAAGAAGGCGTCGTTGTGCAGCATCGGGGCGCTCTCGCCCAAGGCGGCGTACATCGAGTCGAAGCACGAAAAGAGGTGCTGCATGGTATTGCGCGCTGAACTCACTAGGCCTCGGGCAGAAAGGCGTTGGTGATGGGCATGCGTCGATCGCGCCCGAAGGCCTTCTTCGTGATGCGCACCCCTGGGGGCATCTGACGCCGCTTGTACTCCGCGCGGTCCACGAGACGAGTAATACGTGTCACCAACTCACGGTCAAAGCCCAGCGCGATGATCTCTTCGGCGGTGGCGTCTTCTTCGACGTAGAGCTCGAGCAAGGGATCGAGTATCGCGTAGGGCGGCAAGGACTGATCGTCGCGCTGATCGGGTCGAAGCTCGGCCGAGGGGGCTTTGGTGAGCACCGACGAAGGAATCGGCTCGGGGTCACCATCACGACGAGCGACCTCGTTGCGGTAGTGACAGAGGTCGTAAACGAGCGTCTTGGGCACGTCCTTAATCACCGCGAAGCCGCCGGCCGAGTCGCCGTACAGCGTTGAGTACCCGACCGCCATCTCGGACTTATTGCCCGTCGAGAGCACAATGGCGCCCGTTGCGTTCGATATCGCCATCATCAACACCGCGCGAATTCGAGCTTGTAGATTCTCATCAGTCAGCCCCAAGGGTGGGCCGTCGAGCACGTCGTACAACGACGCAGAGAACATCTCGTGTTCCTCTTCAATGGGTAGCGTCGCGATCTCAATATCGAGACGCGTCGCGAGTTCTACGGCGTCACTGACCGAGTGATCCGACGAGTAGCGACTCGGCATCGCGAAACCCCGCACCGCCCGCGCGCCCACGGCGTCGACGGCGATGGAGGCGACGAGCGACGAATCCACGCCGCCCGACAGCGAAACGATGGCCTCGCGAAATCCGTTCTTGCGCAAGTAGTCGCGCGTTCCCATGACGAGCGCACCGTAGATCTCTTCAACTTCGTCCATCGGCTCTTCGATCCGATTGACGTGCATGGCCTGTGCGCGCGTTTCATGACGCGGGTAGAACGACTCGAGAGGAACGCCGACCAAAGAGTCGCGGGCTTCAAGTTCACAGATCAAGAGATCCTCACTAAAGGCGCTCGCGCGCGCAACGACGTCGCCTTTCGCGTTCACCGCCATGCTCTGGCCGTCAAAGACCAGTTCGTCTTGCCCGCCCACCAGGTTCACGTAGGCGATCGGACAGTTCGTCTCCAGGGCACGTTCGCGCAGCATCGCTTCGCGTTCGTCACGACGTCCGCGCGCGTAGGGCGACGCGTTCGCCACGACAATCAAGGTCGCGCCTTCGCTCGCGAGCGCGGCGGCCGGTCCGTTGCTCGTCCACACGTCCTCACAGATCAACAGACCCACCGCGACGCCGCGAACGTTGACGATCGTTTGGGGACCGAGGCCCGGGTGGAAGTAGCGCCGCTCATCAAAGACGTCGTAGTTCGGCAGAAGCCGTTTGGTGGCCGTGGCGACGACCCCGTGGTCGCCGAGGGCGACGAGGGCGTTAGCAATGTGGCTTCGGCGCTCTTCGTCTTCGAAGAGGCGCACCACGTCGCGCCCGTCACTCGAGGGTGCGAGCAGCACGCCGTTTTGACCGTCGTGTTCGACGGTGCCCACCAAAATGGGCGGGAGACCCTCGGACTTGGCGAGGTCGTTGAGCGCTTGCGCGCAGGCCTCGATGAAACCCTCCTTAAGTAGTAGGTCTTCGGGCGGATAGCCCAGGAGCGAAAGTTCCGGGGTGAGTACGAGATCGGCACCCACCAGGGCGGCCTGGGCGCGAAAACGGCCCAGGGTCTCGACGTTCTGGTTGAAACCGCCAACGACCGCGTTCATTTGGGCGAGGGCGATTCGAAGCGTGGCCACGATGTGAGCCTAATGGCGCGTGTTCTCCAACTACCTAGCCAAGGTTCACACGCCCTTAACAGAACTCGGGGGTAGAGGGGGCGACGAACCACGAGACTGGGAGAGGTCGCGTAAGCACGCGATGACACTTTGTAAGGAGCTGCGTTGTCGTATCAGGCTGAGTACATCTGGATAGACGGGACCGAGCCGACTCACAAGCTACGGAGCAAGACAAAAATTGTTGCCGACGGCAAGAAGCCGCCGGTCTGGGGCTTTGACGGATCGAGTACGAACCAAGCAACGGGACACTTCTCGGACTGCGGGTTACTTCCGGTCTTCACGTGTCCCGACCCCCTACGCGGACCCCAGGACATGTTGGTGATGTGTGAGGTACTGAATCCCGACGGAACGGCGCACGTCACGAACAACCGCGCGGCCGCCGTAGCGGCACTGAAGAAGTACGCGAGCTTCGCGCCGATGTTCGGTATCGAGCAGGAGTACACCTTCTTCCAAGACGGCCGTCCCTACGGGTGGCCCGAGGAGGGCTTCCCCGCGCCCCAGGGTCCGTACTACTGCGGCGTGGGTGGCGCGAAGATGCCCGGACGCGACATCGTCGAAGCCCACACGCTGGCCTGCCAGCGCGCGGGTATCGGCATCGAAGGTACCAACGCCGAAGTCATGATGGGCCAGTGGGAGTTCCAGGTCGGCATTCTCGACACCGTCGCGGTCGGCGACCACCTGTGGACCGCGCGTTGGTTGCTCGAGCGCATCGCCGAAGAGTTCGACGTCGACGTGAGCTTTGACGCCAAGCCCATCAAGGGAGACTGGAACGGCGCGGGCGCGCACACGAACTTCTCCACCAAGCAGATGCGCGCCAACGGCGGTTGGTCGGCAATCATCGCCGGTTGCGAAGCACTGGGCACCAAGGTCGAAGAGCACATCGCGGCCTACGGCGTGGGCATCGAAGAGCGTTTGACCGGCGAACACGAGACGGCGCCCTATTCGAAGTTCTCCTACGGCATCTCGAACCGTGGTGCGTCCGTGCGCATCCCCGCGGCCGTCGCGGTGGCGAAGAAGGGCTACCTCGAAGACCGTCGACCGAACGCCAACATCGACCCGTACGTCGTCGCGGCGCTCATCACCGACACGATCTGTGGTGCGGCGAGCAAGTCGGGTGGCGCGAAGAAGACCGCAAAGAAGGCTCCCGCCAAGAAAACGGCGACGAAGAAGGCGCCAGCGAAGAAGGCCGCGAAGAAGGCGACGAAGAAGGCTCCCGCGAAGAAGAGTTCACGCAAACGCTAACGAACCACTGAAAACTGCCCGCCGCCTCCGGGCGGCGGGCTTTTTCATTTCTCTACGGAATCGCGGATTTTGAAAGAAGGTGCGAGAATGTCCAACATGCAAAGCCAAGCCCAGTACGTGCTGCGAACCGTCGAGGAGCGTGGCGTGCGTTTCGTACAGCTGTGGTTCACCGACGTCCTCGGTCGCCACAAGGCTTTTCACGTCACGCCCGCCGAGCTCGAAGACGCGCTCGAAGAGGGAATGACCTTTGACGGCAGCGCGATTGACGGCTTTTCTCGCACCAAAGAGTCCGACGTTCTAGCCCGGCCCGACCTCACCACGTTCCAACTGCTGCCTTGGTACGAAGAGGACGCCGGCGTGGCGCGGGTCTTCTGTGACATCGTGAACATCGACGGCACGCCCTTTGAGGGATGCCCCCGTCAACAACTACGCCGCGTTCTCGACAGTGCTCGCGCGAAGAAGTACACGTTCTTCGTCGCACCCGAAATCGAGTACTTCTACTTCAGCGACCTCAACCCCGCCACGGGTCCAGTTCCCCTCGACCGTGGGAGTTACTTCGACCTATTGGCCGACGACACCCCGAGTCGCCTTCGCCGCCAGACCGTCCTCACCCTCGAAGAGATGGGCATCGGCGTCGAACACGCCCAACACGAGGACGCCCCCGGACAGCACGAAATCGATCTGCGCTACACCGACGCGCTAACGATGGCCGATACGGTGATGACGCTGCGTCACGTGGTGAAAGAACTCGCTCGTCAGTCGAACGTCGCGGCCAGTTTCATGCCCAAGCCCCTCGTTAACGCGCAGGGCTCGGGCATGCACACGCACCTCTCTTTGTGGCGCGACGAGAAGAACGCGTTCATCGGAGAGCACACGTACGGACTGAGCGACCTGGCGACAAAATTCATCGCCGGACTCGTTCGACACGCGCCCGAGATCACGGCCGTGACCAACCAGTGGGTGAACTCGTACAAGCGACTCGTGCCCGGTGGCGAAGCGCCCGTGGGCGCCGAGTGGGCGCACTACGACGCGGCCGCGCTCGTACGCGTGCCGTCGGTGAAGCCTGGACGCATTGACTCGACGAGAATCGAGTACCGCGCGCCGGACTCCGCCGCCAACCCGTATCTGGCCTTTGCCGTCATCTTGGCCGCGGGTCTGCGCGGCGTAACGGGCAACTACGCGCTGCCCGCCGAGGGCGAACGTATGGCGGCGCTGCCCCAATCACTCGCCGAGGCCGTTGACCTGATGGAAGGTTCGGCCCTAATGCACGAAACGCTCGGTAGCCACCTCGTGGAGTGGTTCCTACGCAACAAGCGCGCCGAGTGGGATGACTACCGGGGCCAAGTGACGCCCTTTGAACTCGAGAGATACCTGCCACTGTTGTGAACATCGACGTCGTCCTCTGCGTTCCCTCGTGCGAAGGGCCAGTGCGTAAAGCCTTTGACGTCACGGGCGTCACGCCGGCGATCGCGACCTCGGCTCGACTGAACGAAATCACCGCGCTCGAGCCCGCCGATGGCTTCTCGGGCGCGGTGATCAACGCCGCCGCCTTACCCTTTAGCGAAGCGATGAGCCTTTGTCGCCAACTACGCCAACGCGAGAGAGGCGTTGGCCCGATCATCTTGTTGCTCGACCACTACCAACTCGACGATCTCACGTTTCGCGAGGATCTCTTCGACGACTTCGTGGTCGGACCTTATGACGTGAGCGAACTGGCGACGCGGCTACGCCATCGACTTCGTCGCGCGGGCAACGAGAGCGTCGCGCCGCGCATCGAGCACGCCGAGCTCTCCATGAACTTAGAGACCTACCAAGCCTCCATCGCCGGTCGGGTGATGGATTTGACGTACATGGAGTACGAACTGCTCCGCTTTCTCGCCACCAACCCCAATCGGGTCTTTACGCGCGCGACCCTGTTGAGTCGCGTGTGGGGTTATGAATACTACGGCGGCGCGCGAACGGTCGACGTGCACGTTCGTCGTCTTCGCGCCAAACTGGGCGAGGAGTACGCGCACCTAATTCAGACGGTGCGATCAGTGGGCTATAAGTTTGGTACGTCGAACGAGTACGGCGATTAGCGCTCGGGCGCGTACGCCCATAGCTCCACTTCAGCCAGCGCACCGTAGGGCAGTTGCGCCACCGCGAACGAACTTCGTGTGGGCAGAGGATCACTAAACGCTTCGAGCCACACTTCGTTGAGCGCGGCGAAGTCCCCCATGTCCAACACGAACAACGTCGCCTTAACGACGTCGCCCAGCGTGGCGCCGCCTTCTTCGAGCACGATCTTCGCGTTCGCTAAAGCTTGGCGGAGTTGATCGGGCGCACCGCCGTCGACGAAGGTAACCGTCTCTTTCTCGGGCAGTACTCCGAGCTGACCCGAGATGACGACGAAGTCGCCGGCCCGTCGCCAAAGGGAGTACGGACGCTTCGGGCTCATCGAACTCAGCTAAAGGAGTTGCCGCAGCCACACGTGCGCGTGGCGTTGGGATTGGTGATGTGAAAGCCAGCACCTTGGAGTCCGTCCGCGAAGTCGAGGGTCGAACCGTTCAACAGTTCCGCGCTCGCCGGGTCAACAACGACCTTGACCCCAGAGAACTCGCTCACGACGTCGTCCTCAGCGAACTCAGAATCGAAGTACATGTCGTAGTTAAAGCCCGAGCAGCCGCCCGACTTCACGGCCACGCGAAGCGCTAAGGGCTCCTCAGCCGCAGCGGCGACGATAAGTTCGGCAACTTTGACGATGGCGTTCTCGGTCAGCATGATGGGCTCGGTGACCTTTGGGGTCAAGTTCACGTTGGTGGTGGTCATGGTCGACTCAGCTCCTTAAGAAATCCTTGCTTCCATGGTAGCGAAGGAATCTCTCGTTGAACACCTCAACTTCGCGCACTTCTTAGGTCTCAGTCTCCTCATAGCCCTCGTCGCCAGCCATCAGAATGACGACTTCACCGCCCCGACGGACGATTCGTGGTGCGATACGAGGAATTGTTTCGAGAGAGCGGGCGTAGTCGAGCACGTCACGAACGCTCGAAAAGTCGACAATCGCTTGAAGGTTGCGAATCGTCGGGCCCATCATCTCGAAATCGCCTCGCTGGTGGGCGCCGAGAGCGTCACGGGGCCGAACCCACAGGTTGGCCACGGTCTCGCCGGCGTCGTGCGTCGCAATCTGACCGTCGGGCGCGAGGGCAATAAAAAACCGCGTGTCGTAGCGACGCGGTAGACCGATCGGCGTTACCCAGTGCGCCACGTACTCGAGACCTCGTAGGTCGAGCAAGAGTCCCTCGTCGCGCAGCATCGAAAGAAAGTCGAGCTGGCCCGCGTTCACGCTTCGCCGGCGCGCGGCCATGGCCTTCACGTCATCAGGGTTCGTCAAGTTCAACGCCGCGCCATTCTCGTCACAGGCAATCAAAAGTCCCGCCTCTTCGAAAAGCTCGCGCAGACACGCCACGTAGTAGCCGAGTCCCCCGTTAGCGAGACCGAGACGTCGTGACGCCGTCTCGTCGCCGAGTCCAAAGACGAGCGGCTCGGTGTCCACGTCACTCTCGTCAACGGCGCCCCCAGGGAAAACGTGCGCACCGCCCGCGAAGTCACTCCGACTGTTTCTACGGAGCATAAGAATCTCGTAACCATTCGATGAGTCGCGAAGCGTCAAGACGGTCGCCGCCGGGCGAGGAGTCAGTATTTCAGCCATAACTGTCAAACTACCGAGTTGAGAGCGACTTATCTCACTCTTGACGCGTCCACTAAGTTTGGGGGTGGAACATCAAAAGGAGCACCGTGGCAAAATCATCGCAAGCAAAAAAACGCCCCGCGCCGCCGCGGGCTCCGGTGAAGGGCGGGCGCCCCGCAGGACTCTTTACGTGGCTGGCCGTTGGCCTCGTCGTCGTGGTCGTCGCCGGTCTCGTGATCATCAAGGTAGCGAGCGGAGGTACCGCACCTGGCGGATCGTCGGCCTTTCAACCTACCGACCCCACAACCTTTAACGAACTCACGAAAGTTCCCGCGTCCGTCTTTAATACCGTCGGCGTCACCTCGCCGGCCGTTCTCGTCAGCGCACCCCTCACGCTCAAGACCCAACCGTTACTGACCGGCACGAGTTCCTCCGGCGCAATACTGCCAGAGGTGCTCTACATTGGCGCCGAGTACTGTCCCTACTGCGCCGCCCAGCGTTGGACAACCATTATCGCGCTCAGTCGTTTTGGCAAGTGGAGCGGACTCGGCGACATGACGAGCTCATCGATTGACTACGCCCCGAACACGCCCACCTTCACCTTCTTGAGGGCGAAGTACGTGTCAAAGTACTTGGTGTTCAAGAGCGTCGAAGAGACCACGAACGTTTTCAATTCGACCATTAACAACTACAACCCCCTGCAAAAGCCCACGACCCAAGAGGCAGCGCTCATCAAGAAGTACGACACCGGAAAGTACGTCCCGGGCCTCACCACGCAACAAGACGGTTCGATCCCCTTCATCACGTTCGCCAACAAATTCCTCGTGGCGGGCGCGAGTTACGGGCCGCTGACGCTCGCGGGTTCAACCCGCAGTGACATCGCCGCGGGTCTCAGCAACCCAATTAGCCCGATAACCCAGGCCATCATTTCGTCGGCGAACGACCAATCGGCGGCCATCTGCACGCTCACCAAACAGCTGCCGAGGAGCGTGTGCACGAGTTCGGGAGTGAAGGCCGCCGACAAGGCGATGAAGATTAAGTGACCGCTCCGGAACTGAGTGTTCCGCGATGGGTCGAGGTGACGACGTTCTTGCTGAGTCTGTTGGGGCTAGGCCTGTCGATCTATCTCTCCATCACGCACTTCGACAAGCAGCTCCTCGTATGCTCGGGCACTGGCGTAGTGGACTGCGCGAAAGTAACGACCTCGGCGCAGTCGCGCTTCCTCGGTATACCGGTCGCCTTTTTGGGACTCGGGACCTACCTCGTGATGACCGTCCTCAACTCCCCCTGGGCGTGGCACGCCAAGGCGCGCTGGGTTCACGTAACTCGCTTCGTGTTGGCGATTATTTCGATGTGTTTCGTCTTGTGGTTGGTCTACGCCGAGTTACTCATCATCAACGCCATCTGCCTCTACTGCACCGCGGTTCACGTCACGACCTTCGCGATGCTCATCGTGCTGACCCTCGTATGCCCGACCCAGTTGGGTTGGACGAAGTCACGAACGAGTTAGGGACCGTCGCTCGAACTCATTGAGTCCGCCCCAGATGCCGTAGGACTCGTGGCGATCAAGTGCCGAATGCAGACACTCGTCGCGCACCGAACAGCCCGAGCAGATTCGTTTTGCCATCTGCTCACGCTCTAGGCGATCCTCTTTTCGCTCAGCCGTATCGGCTGAGTAGAAGAGCGATCCTTCACTGCCGCGACAAGCGGCGCCACTCGACCACTCCAACGAAGTCAACGTCATTCCAGTCCCCCTACCAATGCCGTGACTCGCACACTAACCACAGGTTGACCCGCGGCACAAGGAAACATTTCACGAGCAATTGAGGACCCGAAAGGGGGCAAATCCCGGCTCCGCTACGCTGAACGGCGTGGCTACCGTCCTTCTCGCCAGCGATCTGGCCTCCCTTCGCCGTGAACTCGAAACAGTGTTGGCCGGCCCCGGTATCGATATCGAAGAGGCCTCGAGCGGCCTCGAGACCATTGAGCGCGTTAAAGATGGTGGCGTTGACCTCGTGGTCGTGGACCTTCAGATTGGCTCGATGGGTGGCATGGCGATCACGATGGAGTTGCGCAACCTCGAGTCCTACGGCGGCGCGGACTCGGTATCGGTGCTGATGTTGCTCGATCGACGCCCCGACGTCTTTCTCGCTCGTCGATCAGGCGCCGATGGATTCGTCGTGAAGCCGCTGGATCCCCAACGACTCCGTAGTGCGGTACGCGCACTACTTCGTGGGGAGAGTTACGAGGACGAATCGTTGCGCCCCGCAACCGTCCGCGTCGGTAACTCCGACGCTTAATGGGCGAATCGACGATTCCCCCCTCGGGCTTCGCGCGGCTACGCGCGCGCGTTCGTAGTCACGAAACACAGAAGACGTCCTCGCCCGAGGCCCGCGAGATTCACGTTCGCGTTGATCAACTCAGCGAACTCGAACTGCGTGACGTGATGACCCCTCGGGTTGACGTGACCTTCCTCACGATGCCCGTCAAGCCCGAAGCGATCGCCGAAGCGGTGCGCGACACGGGTCACTCGTGTTTCCCCGTCGTCAGTGACGACCTCGACGACGTACTCGGCGTGCTTTTCGTCAACGACCTCTTTCGGAGTTCAACGCTTAAGCGAGCAGTTGGCGTGTCACTGCCGAGCGCCGACGAGATTACGCGCAAGATCCGACCTCCCCTCATGTTGCCCGAGACGTTCGACCTCCTCGAAAGCCTCGGTGAGATGCGAAGGCAGCACCGAACGTTCGCGATCGTGCTGGACGAACACGGCGGCGTTGCGGGCGTGGTCTCGATTCGCGACATCCTGGAGCAACTAGTCGGCGATCTCAACGATGAGTTCGATGAGGACGAAGAGCCAACGATTGTGCGCATTCGTCACAACCGGTGGCTCGTCGACGGCCAAACCCACGTAGACCGCGTTGAAGAGGCTCTCGGCATACTCATCCCCGAAGGTGAGTACGTCACGATCGCCGGATTCGTGCTTGATCTCGCGGGTGAAATTCCCGCCGCCGGCTCCACGATCGACTTCGGTGACTGGACCTTTCGCGTGCAGTCGGTCGAGAAACGACGAATCAGCGAACTCGTCGTCGAGCACCACCCGCCCGTCGCCATCGAGTTGCCGGACACTCTTTAGCCTTTGTGAGCGTTCTGGCCCAACGACTAGGATTATCTGGCTGCGAGGGAACTCGCCGCGGGCTGTAGCGCAGCTTGGTAGCGCGCTGCGTTCGGGACGCAGAGGTCCCGGGTTCAAATCCCGGCAGCCCGACCACCAGGTAGTTCACAGGTGAAACAACATAGGCCCCCATCGTCTAGCGGCCTAGGACACCACCCTTTCAAGGTGGCGGCACGGGTTCGAATCCCGTTGGGGGTGCGAGGTTATTCCTGGTGAAGGGGGATTTCTGCTAAGTGCGTAGCGGCCGAAAAGACTCATATTGACGAAAAACTGGCACCCTTAGCGCCCGTGGAACGCCCAACCGCGCAACGAAGGCGACGTCGGAGCCTTTCAAACTTAGGTGAAAAGCACTGGTTTTGAAATATTTTGACACCAGCGTTCTCAGGTGGTGTGCACGATGCCGCGACAGATATATCTCGAAAAATAAGCGACCATTGAAGGGGTGCAAGGTGCGATTTATCGCTCAAGGCCCTTTCCACGTTCTCGCGTTCTAACGAGACCCAGAGCGAGTTCGCGCCATCGATCCACCTCCATCAAAAGTCCCTGATGTTCCGAAACCTTCAGGTCGAATTCTGATGGGTCCAACACCGCCGCACGCTTGGTCATGTCCGCGAACACCGCGAGGTCAAACCCACGATCCTTCTCCGCGGCAAACGCGAAGAGATCCTCCAATTTGAAGAACTGTTCAAGGGCGTAAAGATCCACGAAATCCCGGGCCTCAGCTCGACCAAATACCGCCAGTACCTTGTCAACCGCCAACTCTTTGCTCGCCAACACCGGGGAGAATTCGCCTTGTTCGAGCGGGAAGAGACGACCGTCTAATCCGAAATCAACCTCAGTTTCGGAATCCAATCCCCGGACCACGATGCGGGCAAACTGGCGCGTCGATCGTCGAACTTCGACCTCAAATCCCTCTCGTTGCAAGAACGAAACGACGTCGGGAAACCGCTCAGCCAGTGTCTGCTCAGAGGAACCAAAGAAATCCAAATCGTTGGTCCGACGCTCAACCAAGCCCTGCGAGATAAGTGCCGCACCGCCAGCGAGTGCAAAGTCTGTACCCACCAATGACTCCGCGACCAAAACGGCAATCCTCTCCTGCAGTGGAGTGAGCATGACTAGTCGATGCTACGGAGTTGCGGATACTCGCGCTGCCACGCCTCGCGAACGTGCCGGGGCAGAAAGAGTTGACGCCACAGGGTTCGTAGATCATCGAAGCGGACGTAGAAGCGAACGTCGTCTTCATCGCCCTCCGAAAGGACAAGCTCGTACATCCGAATTCGATCTCTAAGACTTCGCAGATCGAAGACGCGCTTCGGTTCCGACCACCAAATGTGAATTGGGAGTTCGACTTCGCCTTGAGCCTTCGCGTCGTTCGACGTGTCAAATGCCGGAGGAATCGCGACGGGTCGTGAGGCTGGACCCAGAGTGGATGAACGGGAGACGACCACGCCCATAGCCTACGAACCTCTGGTGACGTGTTTCGCCCTCATCGTGCACCAAATCACGAGACGTGCAGGTATTCGCGGAGGGCGCGCCGGACCAATTCCGAGACGCTGACACCCTCAGCTAGGGCCCTTACCTCTGCCTCCTCGCGTAACGCAGGGTCGAGACGCAACGACCCGACGACCTTGGCAGTGTCACCGAGGGGTGGGCGTCCGCGTCCGCGCCGACGTTCTATTAGCTGACCAACGTCGTATCCTTGTTCGGCCTCCTCAACGAATTGCTCGATCATTTCGTCGTCGATGGGTTTACCTGACTTGGTATATCCGTACACCTTTTCGCTCATTCCATTTGACCTCCAAATAGTTCTTCCGCCGTCCCTCGGCGAAGTGGCATCGCGTGAATAAGTACCTCAACGTCGTGGGCAATGACGACGACGAGTTCCAGGAGATTCCCCGCTCGATCTGGGCCTGCTCATAGATAGCGAAGTGGGTCATCATCGAGTTCCAGCCACACAATGCAATTTTCAAACGCGTGAAGCGTGTCCTCAGTGGCCACATCGTGTTTGAGGGCACTGGGCAATATCTCCACTTGAATAAATGTACTACGGATATTCAACTGTTGTCCGTTTGATCAGTGTCATGGTAGGCGCCCATAGAGCGCCCAACTGACATATTCCTCGGCCAAACTGTCGAGATTTATCCCATTTGATCAGGAAGTTTTACTCCGTCTCGGAAGGCCCAACTCCACCCTTTCAAGGTGGCAGCACGGGTTCGAATCCCGTTGGGGTGCCGTTGGGACTGCCGAGTCCTTTGAGCGCGTAATCGCTCTGACAGAAGTATCGTCGACCCATGGAACGCGCACCCGAACTCCGCTCTCTCGTCGAACGCCTGATGAGGAACTGGGTCGTTGGCGACGCGGCTGTCACGGATCTGATCTCGCGTGAACCAGGCTGCCTGGTGATTGGAACGGATTCCGAGGAGTGGTGGGAGGGCTTCAACACGGTCTCCGCTCTCTTCAAGATTCAATTCCAGGAGATGGCCGAGGTAGAGGGGCGTGGATTGGGGACCGTGGACCCGGTTGCATTGATGCACGACTTCTCCGCGTGGAAGGAAGGCCCCATTGCCTGGGTTTCGGCGCGTTATCGCGAGGGTGGACGAATCACGTTGGTCTTTCGCGAGGAAGGATCGTTCTGGCGAGTCGTTCAGTGGCACGCGTCCGTTGGCGTATCCAACGAACAGCAGGGTAGGAACCTGACAACGTCAGTTAATGACTTTCTGACCACGATTCACGAAGAAGAGATGCCCAAAGGTGCCACTTCGAGTGACGGATCGGTCACCATTATGTTCACCGACGTTGAAGGTTCGACTTCGCTGATGGAATCACTCGGTGAGCCGCAGTGGCTGGAGCTTTTGGAGTGGCACGACAGCGTAGTAAACCAGCAATCGAGGATCTTTGGGGGCAAGGTCGTCAAGGGTCAGGGTGACGGTTTCATGCTCGCCTTTCCCGCCACCGGATCTGCCACAGCCTGCGCCGTCGCCATCCAAAGAGCACTGAGCGCAGGTTGGGCAGGCGTACAGGTTCCTGTCCGAATCGGTCTGCATCGTGGCAACGCGAAATCAGAGGGTGGGGACTTCTTCGGACGCACGGTCGTTCTGGCGGCTCGAATTGCTAGCGCGGCCAGAGGCTCGGAGATTCTGGTGTCCCAGGCGGTTCAAGAGGATCTCGACGGAGCGTTTTCACTCGATGAGCCAAGGCCTCTCTCCCTGAAAGGTATGGCGGGCACACACTCCGCCTTCCCCTTGTTATGGCACTAGGTCGACGAACAGCGCTGAGCGGCCCACGTCTCGGAATCGTTCCAGAAGGTGCAGCCGCTCACTGGTTTCAATCCCGCTAGGGAGGTGCACAGGACGCAACTGTCCTCGTCGCTATCTGGGATCTGGGACTCCTCTGACGTACTTGGCCAGTTCCATAAGCCAGTTCAGCCACTCCAGGACAGGAGTTTGAACTACGACCGCTGTGGGGTGCTTCGTAATTCCTGGTGACGACCTATTTCGGTTCAGCGGACGTACAGGCCGAAAGTGCCATTTTTTCCCAGAAATTGGGGCCGCTAATGCCCATTCAATGCCCAAAACCACCCCGAATTCGATGAAAGATACCGAGAAACACTTGCGGGGAAACGGTTTAAGCAAATTTATCCCGACCACCGTTTTCGGGAGGTGTTCAACATGCCGCGCCAAATCACGTCACCGTTTGATTCAGCGTCAAACCGTGGCTCGGCCAATGCCCGTCTCATGGGTGTCGCATAGGCTCTCAGGAATGGCGACGGCGCGACTGGGTTTAACAGCGCTGGACTGCTCTGACCCTTCCGTCCTCGCTGACTTCTGGGCGGCGCTCCTCGGCGGTGTTGTCACACATCGCAACGACGAGTTCCACGCTGTCGAGGTGGACGGAGACTGGGTGGTCGCCGTCAAGGTGCAGGACTATAAGCCGCCCACTTGGCCGGACCCGACCGTGCCGAAACAGATGCATCTACACTTAAAAGTCGACGACCTTGACGCAGCGCAAACTGACGCTGTGCGTTTGGGTGCTCGGGTCGCGACAGAGCAAACTAATCCGGAGCATTGGCGAATCCTTCTGGACCCGGCGGGTCACCCATTCTGCTTGGCAACACAGCTCCTCGACTAACACGGGGCAAGTTCGCCAAGACCTGGTAGCTCACGATTCAGTAACGACTCGAAAGTTCGAGGTCGCACGAATCCTGATGTTGCCGGCTCCCAGAATGACGTGGTGAAGGATCCACTTGAACCTTGATGGGACTTGTTTGAATTTTCAAGGAAAGGTGTTCATGCCCATACAATGCCCGCCAACTAATTCGCGGAGAATATATCGCGGATAAATTGCATTTCATCAGGAATTACTGTCACCTATTGTCGTTTTAATTTCCACCCTTTCAAGGGGCGCCACGGGTTCGAATCCCGTTGGGGGTGCTTAAGACTTCTACTAATTTACGTTCGCGTTCGATTCTTTCAAGATGATCCGATGAAACAAAGCATCATGGCACTGTCTCGACACCATTCGTTTCCATATGAGAGCCCTACGATGGAGCCATGCCGTGGAAAGAAGACTCCGTGCGTGAGCTGGCCGAGGAAGTTTCGGCGTGTCTCGCGAAGGGAGATTCCGACGCGGCCACCCGACTGACTTTTCGATTTCTAGAGCGTTACGACAAATCCGATTGGGAAACTCGCGATCGCATTACTAGCGAGTCGCCCTTGACTACGGGCAGCGACCGTTACGACGCCCTCTTAGCCGGGATTGTCGAGTTTGCGTGCGCGTCTCACGGCGTGGTTGCGCCACCGTGGGTGAACGACGAAACTTTCTTTCTGAACAAGTGGTGGTTTGTCTCGGGAATAACGTCGCTGCACGCCGACGCCCTTGTGCACAGTCCAATTTCTCTCGCTCGTCGGGGTGTCTTTGTCACACAGGGTGCATTGGAATACGCGTAGTGACTCTTCTTGGCCGTCGAGAACTTCTCGAAGCCCTCGGGGAGCTTGACGAGGAGCTGAGAATCCTCAACGTTCGAGGCGAAGTGTTCATCGTCGGCGGAGCAGCAATGGCGATTGCCTACGACACCCGCCGAGCAACCGCTGACGTCGACGCCGTTTTCGTGCCGTCAATCGAAGTACGGACGGCGGCGGCACGAGTGGCTGAACGAATGAATCTCGAGCCCGACTGGCTCAACGACGGTGCAAAAGCGTTTCTTCCCGGCGAGGACAAAAATCAAATAGGTGTGTACGAGGGACAACACCTCAGCGTTGCAGCTGCGTCTCCCCAATATCTTCTGGCCATGAAACTCATGGCGTCACGAGTCGAGCGGGATCAAGACGACATTCGAGAGTTGTACAAACTTTGCGGACTCACCACCGCCCAGCAAGGTCTCGATCTTTTGACGTCTTACTATCCGGAGCATTTAATACTGCCCAGGGTCCAATACCTGCTCCAAGAGATGTTCCCGGAAGTGCACGAGCGAGATCGCGACACCGGTTTATCCCTCTAGCTAGATCTAAGGCAATGCCGTGATAGGAGACACGACTTACCGTTTAATTGACATTGGGGACGCTACGGCGTCGGCAATGCTCTGAACGGATGGCGGGGACTCTAATTAACGCTGTTGAGTTGCCGGTACTTTCTTTCCCACCCGTCGCGCACGCGCCGCGTCAATAAAAGTTGAATCCAAGATGGGCGAATTCAAGGGGTGGGCGCAACGAGATCGGCAGACTTCTCGCAACAACTGTCTAGACCCTCTCCTTCGCTCGCCCGAGTGCCAGGTCCACGAACTGGCTTGTCGTGAGTCTCTCTCCCGTGGCGATCGCACGCTCGTACGCCTGTTCCCCGAGACTCTCGATTGACCGCCGGCGCACGTCATCTCTGATCGGCTGTTCTAGCGGACTCTCGACGTGGCGATTTCGAAGAAAGAATTCGGGAGCCTCGGAAATTAGTCTGGCATTCGCCCCCAGTATCTGCGCGGACTCGAGGAAGTCTCCTCGGTCCGCGGCCAGCCACGCCAAAACCTCGCCGAAGCCCGCCAACCAGTACTCCGGCCACCCGGCACGACGAAGCATCTGGAGACAGCGTCGAAGGTGCACCGTTGCGTCTCCTCGTTCACCCAAGAAGTAACAGTAGATGCCAAGATTGCCGACGAGCAAGATCTTGACCGCGAGGTACCCGAGCTCTTCGGCTAGTTCGAGGGCCTCGGCGTTGAGCGCTCGGTCCTCCCACAGTTCGTCGACGGTGCCGAAACCACGAACCGAGGCGACGAGCAGCGTCATGCACAAAGTCACAGAATCTCCCGCGCGCCGAAGCCAGTTCGCGGCCTCGAGCAACAACGACCTTCGGTCTTCAAGAGGCTTCACCATCGCCCCAAGCGAAAGCGCAAAACCGATGAGCCCCGGGTCGCCGGTACTTTGGGCCAGGCTCACCGCCTCCTCGGCGAGTACTCGCGCCGTGTCGACGTCGCCCGCGTCATTCGTCGTATCGCTCATGCGGCTGAGTACTAAGACCAAGGTGTCGATCTCGCCGGCCCCGCGCGCCAACGCGAGAGATTGATCGAAGAGGGTCAGTACCTCGTGAAGTTTTGCCTCGGCGCCTTCACCGGACTGTATCTGGTCTGCCAAGAAATCCGCCCAGCCCACCAGCGCGCGGGCCTTCAGGGTGGGCTCGGTCTCGGGCATCGTCGCCAGCGCCCCACCGATGAACACCGACGCTTCGCGGTGCTGTCGGGTCACGATGAATGGAAGGGCGCTGACCCCGAGGCGAAGCACACTCTCCGCTCCGCTCGGATCGCTCGAGAACTGTACCAGCGCTGCTAGGAGGTTGTCCCACTCCAGCTCCAACCGGTCCAGCCACAGTGCCTGGTCCGGGCTGCCTCTGAGGAATGGCTCTGCCGTCTCGCACAGACCAAGGAAGTACTCGGCGTGCACACGGCGTGTTTCACCCATTTCGGACTCGCCATCAACTTCCAGGAGTCGGTCCGCCGCGAACTGACGGATTGTTTCGAGCAACCGATAGCGCAGCGACGCGTCACTTCGTTCAGCCACGACCAGGCTCTTAGTGACGAGCGAGCCGAGGATATCGGCCACCTCGAACGACTCGATTGACTCAGTGGCGCAAACAACCTCCGCGGCTCGCAGATCGAAACCGTTGACGAACACGGTGAGGCGGCGCAAAACCGCGCGCTCGAATGGATTGAGAAGGTCATAGGACCACGCAACCATCGCGCCAAGAGTCTGCTGTCGCGGGAGGGCGCTGCGACTTCCCCCAGAGAGAAGGCGGAATCGCTGATCAAGCCTTCCGTGCAGGTCCTCGAGCGACATCGAAGAGAGACGAGCGGCGGCGAGTTCGATGGCCAGCGGGATCCCGTCGAGGCGCCGACAGGTCGACGAGACAAGCGGAGCGTTCGAATCCGAGAGGGCGAAGCTCTTGTCGTGCTGTCGCGTTCGGACCACGAACAGTTCAACGGAATCCGAGCCCGCCACATCAGAGACGCTCTCCACGTCCCCTTCTGGGAGCGACAGCGAGCGGACCTGGTACACGTCCTCACCGTCGACGCCCAGCGGTTCTCGCGACGTGACGACCAGATGAATCTTCGGGCACGTCCGCGTCAGCAGGTCCGCGAGCTTGGCCACCGAATCGATCAAATGCTCGCAGTTATCCAGGATGATCAGCGACCTCTGGTCGCGTAGGACTCGCTGAAGATTGTCGACAGGAGCGAGTCCTGGCTCATGGCGAATCTGGAGGGCCTCGATGATCGCGTCAGCGGTTCGATCGGGGTCGCTGACGGGGGCCAGCTCGACGAGCCAGACTCCCTCGCCGCTGCCGTCGAGAAACTCGGCCGCGGCTTGCAGCGCTAAACGCGTCTTGCCCGATCCGCCCGCTCCGGTCAAGGTGACGAGGCGAGACTCCTGGATCAGAGCGCGTACCTCTTGAAGCTCGCTCACTCTACCAATGAATGAACCGAGGGACGCCGGCAGATTATTGGGCAACTCCGGATTGTCTAGTGACCGCAGCGGCGGAAAGTCCCCTTGCAGTCCCGGCGACAAGAGCTGGAAGATCGTCTCGGGTCGACCCAGATCTTTGAGTCGGTGTGAACCCAGACTGCGAAGCGTGGAATCGCTTGGCAGGGAGTCTTCGACGAGTCCCGCCGACGCCGACGAGAGAAGAATCTGCCCGCCATGACCCACCGCCGCAATTCGAGCTGCGCGGTGGACCTCGTATCCGACGAGACCCGTCTCCTCTTCGGAGGCCTCGCCGCTATGGATCCCCATTCGAACACGAAGATGCTCGTCTCCGGGCCACGTGAATGCGTCCAAAGCTCGCTGAATATCAATCCCACAGGCAACGCCGGCCCGTGGGGAGGTAAAGGTCGCGAAGAACGAGTCGCCCAGCGTTCCCTGTTCTCGCCCTCCGTAAGCCTCTAAACACTTTCGGATGATCCGATGGTGCTCGGCCAAGGCGGGTGCGTAGGCGGCGTCACCAATGCGACGCAGCATGGTCGTGGAACCTTCAATATCGGTGGAGAGAAAGGTCAGCGTCTCGATGAGTGAATCGTAGGAGATGCGACTTGGCAATGCACGGGCGCGGGACAACCCGCTTTGCACGGGGTTCTACTCGCCGGCGGGGGTCAGCAGGTCCGCAACGGCCACGCAGCAATCAAGTCCCTGGCCTCCCCTGCAGGTACTCCGACCGTCGTTCGATCCGGGTCAGCCATTCCAGAACCGGAGTTTGAACTACAACCTCTGTGGGATGCGAAGTTATTCCTGACGAATGCGGATCTAGCCAGTGAGCGTTGGTCCTTTTTGTAGGGCCCAAGTCATGTCAGCCTTACCATAAGCAACCGCACTGCTAACGACTGGTGTCGATTCAACGGCTCGGGATTACTCTTCATTGACCCCGGTTCACCGCGGCAGAACGGCTGGATCGAATCGTTCAACGCCCGGCTACGCGACGAGTTCTCGAACGGCCAGCAGTTCGACACGCTCTTCGAGGCCAAAGTGATGTTCGGCGACTGGCGACAGGAATACAATCACGCAAGAACTCACAGCGCACAACGTCGCCAGCGGCGTCGTTCAGTCGATCGTTAGTTAGCCTCTCCCGCCCCTGGTGTCGGTGACACCAGGGGCGGGAGTTGTTTACCACCATCGTTCGTTCCTACGGCCCCGGTCGAGTAAAGACTGCGCGTTCCAGCCGCTCTGGTGACGGCACGACGTTCACCCATCGGCGAGTTCAAGAGTCATTGGATCTTGCACCCATGCAATGAATTGCTGAACTCACTAGCGCCACCGTTCGAGTGACGAACAGTCGGGTACGAAGGTTTGCGCCCAAGGTCAACTCACGGCGACGCCGCTCCACGAAATAAAAGTGAAGAGGCTACCCATTAGGGGACTTCTTCATCATGAACCACTCGCTGCAGCGGACTATTAAAACCACGCGTCAATCGCTACCGTCGATGGCTATGACGATTTGTGCGAGTTCTCCCAGCGGCCTCCATCTGGAGTAGTGCTGTCTTCACCGCGAGACCTCCGGCGTACCCGCCGAGTGTGCCGTCGCTTCGCACCACTCGGTGACACGGAACGACCACCGGAAGCGGGTTGGTTGCGCAGGCCGAACCGACCGCGCGTACTGCCTTCGGATTCCCAACCAGCTTCGCGACCTCCGCGTAACTCTCGGTACGCCCATAGGCGATGTCGGGGAGATGACGTTGCACCAGTTGACGGAAACCACTGGAGAGTGACAGGTCCAGAGGGACGTCGAAGTTCTTGCGGGTACCGGCCAAGTATTGGTCAATCTCGCGCGCGGCGTCGTCCAATCGCTTCGGAGCGCGCAGGATTCGTGGGCTCAGTTTGGTCGCGAGGACGATGAGGACCTTGTCGTGATCTTCGCTAGCGAAGGCGACCCGCACTAAACCCTTTTCGGTCGCGGCGAGCAACAGCGATCCAATGGGCGTATCAATCATGGTGTAGGCAACGTCGAGAATCCTCTCACGCGCGGCCGCCTCGTCGAGCTTGTCGTGAAGTCGCTCCAATACCTCTGGTCCCGCGGACGTGGCCGCGATCAACGCAGTTGCCGCCCTCTCTTCTATCGTGTCGTTCATCAGTGTCCTCCTCTGCCATATACGTCGAGATAAGTGGTCCGAAGGCTCTTGATGCCGTCGGCGGCCGCTCTGCGCGCCGCGTCCGTCGTCCCGCCAAGAATTTCGGCGACGTCGCGGTACGGCAAGCCGGCGACGTAGTGGTACGCAACGGCCTGGCGTTGCTTCATTGAAAGACCTTTCACCGCGTCCCACAGCTCCTGGTGCGCCCCTAGCGAAACAGCGATTGTTGCAGCACGCTCGGGCAGTTCGTCCACCACGACAACGTGGTGCCTTTGGGAACGGACGACGTCAAGAGCCTTGCGATGCGCGATCGTGACCAGCCACGCCTCTATATTCGCGTCACCCGCGAGATCCGGATAGGCCCGCATCGCGGAGAGAAACGTCTCGGACCAGGCGTCTTCGGCATCGTGAAGGCCTAGTACGACCCGACACACTCGTAGCACCGTCGGCCCGTGTTCTCGTATAACGCTCTCGAAAGGCCGCTTCATCTCCATCACCTTGTAAACGCGCTTGCAGACCCAAACGTGAGGTCATTTCTCAAAACATTTCCCCCACTCCATCAACTGGCCATCCTTACCGAGCACGCGACGGCCAGCACGAATTCAGACTCCGTTGGGGGCGGGTCGTTGGAATCGCCAATGATGGCCCCGAGATTATGAACTGCCCTGCTCACCACAGAGGGGCCTTCGTGGCAGAATCTGGTGATGGACGACGTATCGGGCGCTACCTCGACGCTCGCTGAGGCGCTGCGCGTGGCCCTCTCGACGCGCGACCTCGACGCCTTCGTTGCGTTGCTCAGCGATGACGTGCAATGGGGCGACGGTAAGGACGCCAGAACGTGTCGAGGTCGCTCCGACGTGCGTGCCACCATGGATCGCGCCATGGCCAACGGGATAAGTGGAACCATCACGGAGCTCGCCACCGGTACCAAGGGCATCCTGTGCGGATTTGATCTTCAAGTGCCGCGCGAGCACGCCGGAGCAGGTCGACGAAGCCTGTACCACGTGTACTTGGTACGAGACGGTCGAATCTACGAAATCAAACCTTTCGATACTCGCCGATCAGCCACCGCGGCCGCGGGCGTGGCCTAAGTCACTCGAGAGTTCCTCTGAGTCACTGGGCTCTCACTCAGCAAGGACCGCTCTCGACACCTCGCTCGAGCCGTACGGAGAAAGTGGCTGCCGCCCATTTCCGACGCTCAACAGTAGGTTTTGTTGGCAGCAGTCTTGTTTCCTAGAGAGGAGTCAGTTGTGTGGGTTCGCGGAATCGTTGGTGTGCTGTCATGTCTCACTGGCATCGTGTGGATTCTCCAAGGAACGAACGTCATGCACGGTTCGGGCATGAGCGGCCACGGCGGCTACGCGGTCCTCGGCGCCGTGGTGTTCGTGATTGGTGCGGCACTTCTCACCTGGGCTTGGCGTTTTCGCGCTGGTCATTCAAGTTAGGGCGTTGCGCCACGCCAGCGAGTGAATTAGTACGACGTGCGGTGCCACGAATCGTCGCTGTGCCACGCACTCACGTCTTTGTTTCCTCAAGTAAGTTCCTGTCTGAGGCGAGCCCGTCGTTCATACCAGCGACGTCACGTTCGACGAGGTGGACCGATTTGACGTTCATCGTCGACAGTCCGACGTCCCATTGAGGTGCGAGACCTCCTATGACTGGGTTCTAACCCAGTCATAGGTCGTTTCAACCACGCGACCCACAGTGTGGAGCAAAACCCGTCAAGATGTCAGAGAGAAGTTCGACCGAAACTTCCTAGACCGTCGGGAGCTCCATGGCAACGGATCGGCCAAGGTCACCCCAACAGCACCGTCAGCTTTCGCGCACTCACGTGCTTGGTGGCGTCGCGCTAAGTCTCGTACTTCTCGGTATGTCGAGTGGCGTAGCGACCGCGCAAGGTTCTATACCAACGGCGTCTGCCCTTAGTGCACCCACGTCCTTGTGCACTGCGTCCGCAGTCCGCGAGATCGCCTCTACGAACTTGCCGCGGTACGGGCCAGGGAGCATCGTGAGAATGACCGCCTCAATACGAAACACATCATCTTCGACGTGCGGCGTGGAGATCGGTGGAACGTCGCCCTTCTACACAGTCACCAACTCGAGCGGCGTCGTCGTCTGGAGCGGTTGCAGTTCGGGTGACGAACCCAGTAAATGCCCCGAGTACCTCATGGACAAAGAGTTGTCGCCAAATCAGGTGTACGCGAAGACGGTGACGTGGGACCAGCGCGCGGGCGCGCCACTCACGCGCGTGCCCACGGGCACCTACACCTTCTCCACCCAGTTCGATGGTGTAACCAAACCCGCTTCATCGAAATTCGCACTGACGCTCGTTTCGACGGCGAAAACCTTCATCGCGACGCGAGCGGACAACTCACGAAACTACTCGCTGCACCGTGGCGACCGCCTCATCGTGCGGCTCTCGGGTCCGTCTATCTACACATGGTCCGCGGCGGTCGCTTCGAACCCGGCGATACTACGGCGCACGTCGAATACAGCGGGCGCTACGTCAATTGCCATCTTCGTCGCCGAAGACTCCGGTCACGCGCAAATTACCGCGACGGGCAACCCGATCTGCTATCCCGGATGTCTGGTACCGAGCCAGCTTTTTTCGATACGCGTCTCGGTGGTCGCGTAACTTCACCACATCGAAGGTCCTTCGCACTACGGCTCGGTGAAGGAAACGATGAAGCCACGCGAGCTGAACAGCTTCTGGAGTCGATCAAGTCGACGCACGACAGCCAATTGAGGTCGGGGATACGCTTGGCTACCTTGACAAACGCCCATGACCTCAATCGCTGACGTCCTCGGAGGTCGTTACCGCCTCGTTCGACTGCTCGGGCGAGGCGGTATGTCCGACGTTTACGAGGCGATTGACGAACAAAGCGGCGACCCCGTTGCCGTAAAGATTGTCCGCTCGGGCGACCCCGAGTTCGTTCGCCGACTAACCCTCGAAGCGCGAGCGCTTGAGAGCTTTGAGCACCCGGGGCTCATCACACTGCTCGACACCGGACTCACCGGTGATGACGCGTACCTCGTGATGGAGTTCGTCGACGGACCCACCCTTTCGACGTCGCTGCAAAGTGGACCACTCGGCGCTCCGCAAACCGCGTCGCTGGGGGCGAGGTTGGCCGACGCGCTGGCGTACGTGCACGAGCGAGGCATCGTGCATCGCGACGTCAAGCCGTCCAACATCTTGCAATCGGCGCAGGGTGAGGCGTGGCTCGGTGACTTTGGCATCGCTCAACTTCACGACGCGACGACGCTCACGGCGATGGGGACGGCGATGGGGACCGTCGTCTATATGGCCCCCGAACAACTTGAAGGCGAGCGCGTCGGCCCGAGCGCCGATATCTGGTCACTCGGCATTGTCTTGCTCGAATGTCTAACGGGACGGCGCGCCTACGAGGGCTCGCCCAGTGAGATCGTGGCACGCCGAATGGCCGGCCCGGTCGCGCTGCCTGAGGCTCTACCGGCGCCCTGGAAGCTGGTGCTGAGCGGAATGCTCGACTACCGACCCGAGCAACGCCTCGACGGCCGTCAGGTCGCCGCGCTTCTCTCATCGTCGGCGTACGCGGCTCCTTGGCAGCCCTCGAGCGCTGACGTGACCGAACGATTGACGCCCGTAGGCCCAAACGATCTCACGGTACTCATGCCAGGTGCTGTTAAACCCGCCGCGGTGGCGGGCGACGAGACGCTCGTCACGCCACCCGCTCGTAACGCCGTCGCGCCACTCGCTCGCCCAAAGTGGTTCGTGCCCGGTCTCCTCATCGCCCTCGCCGCGCTGGTCATTGTCCTCATCTTTTGGTTGTCGTCACTCCCCTCGAGTGTTCCACCCACGACAACGACGGAGTCGACAACGACCACCACGAGCGTTTCGAGTTCCACGTTGATCGCCAACCTACTCAATGACTTGGCGACCGGCCAGGCGGCCGGTAACGTTGACCCGGGCTCAGTGCAGAGCATCACCCAAGACGCTGAACGGGCCCTTTTTGACCAAACTTCCGGAAACTCGGTCGCGGCAGAAAACGATCTCCAACAGGCAGCGACGGTCATCGCGAACGGTACACAAAGCGGACAGATATCTCAGCGCGAGGGTACGTTGCTAGAAAGTGATCTCTCGAAACTCGCTCGTTCACTCGGTGTGAGCGCTCCGAGCGTCACTACCACCACGACGCCGACGGGCCCCACGCCACCCGGAAATAGCGGCAACGGCCACGGCAAGGGTCCTGGCCACTGAGCTATTCATCCCACTAGTCCGTCTTGGTTCGTCCCGCGTCCATTTCAACGGTCCTCGAGACTTCCACTGCATCGAGAAGTCGGCGATCGTGCGTCGTTAACAACAACGTTCCACCAAAAGTCGACAACGCACTCTCTAACTGTTCAATCGCCGGTAGATCGAGATGATTCGTCGGCTCGTCCAGCACGAGGAAGTTCACGCCCTGGGTTTGAAATATTGCCAGCTCGGCACGTGTTCTCTCCCCCGCTGAGAGCAGTCGCGCGGGACGCGTCACGTGACTCGCACTCAGTCCAAACTTTGCGAGCACCGAGCGCGCGTCGGCCTGTGCGAGATCTGAGCGCTCACAGACATAACGAACGAGGTCGTGATCACCCTGGAGGGCCCGGCGATCCTGACCGAGCAGACCAACCACCACGCTCGGGCCCAACCATCGCTCACCGCGGGTGAGCTCAATCGTTCCGAGCAACGCCTGAATCAACGTCGACTTTCCCGAGCCGTTACGGCCCGTCAAGGCGACTCGCTCGCCCCACGAGATCTCAAGGTCAATGGGGCCCAATCGAAAGGTCGCTCGATCCACGACGCCGCCGCGCAGTCGTGCCACCACATCACCAGCGCGCCTCACTTCGTCGATTGAGAAACGTAGATCCCATCCTTCAAAGGGCTTCTCTACCACTTCGAGCTTCTCCAGCGTCTTCTCAGTTTGGCGAACCTTCGAGGCCAGTTTTTCGGTTCGATTGATGCGAAAGTCTCGCTGGGCGGTGTCGTGGTCGGTCGCGTTCTTGATCTCTTTGCGAACGCCCTCAACGGCCCACTGTCGCTGACGTTGCGCTCTACTTGTGAGTTGATCTTTCCGACGTTGATACTCGTCGAAGGACTCGCGCGCGAGGCGCAACGCGTTCGCCTTCTCCGCTTGGTAGCCCGTCCACCCGCCGCCGTACTCTTTCGCCGTGTGGTGATGTTCGTCGATTTCGAGCACCGAGGTCACGGTACGTTCGAGAAACGCTCGATCGTGCGAGACGATCACCGTCGCGCCCTCGCGTCGTCGAACCCACGATTCGAGTCGGGCCAACCCCTCGAAGTCCAGGTCGTTCGTGGGCTCGTCGAGTAGTACGACGTCAAAACGCGAGAGTTCGATGCCCGCGAGGGCGACCTTGGCCTCCTGTCCACCCGAGAGCGTCGACGTCTCCCACTCAACGATTGGAGCAACACCGAGTTCGTCCAGCACGGTCTGCATCCGAGCGTTAAAGGTGCTTGCCCCGAGTGATTCGAAACGATGCAGCGCCTCTTCGTAGCGGCGATCGGCGTCTCGAGAGTTCGACGCCAGATTGCTGGCCGCGTCGACGAGAGCAATCTCCGCCTCCGTCACGCCGGTTCGTCGAGCTAACGACGCGGCGACACTCTCGCCGTCTCGATAATCGTGTTCTTGGGCGAGGTAGCCCACGCTGGCCCCGGGCGGATCGAGCGTAATCGTGCCGCTGTCGGGCAACTGGAGCCCCGCGAGTAGCTGAAGCAGCGTGGACTTTCCGACACCGTTGGGGCCAATGACGCCAACGTGGTCGTGCGGTCCCACCTTGAATGAGATGCCGTCGAGGACGGTTCGGCCCCCGAGCGCGTGCGTCAATCGAGACGCAGCGAGCACCGCGAGGGTGAGGGACGACGAGTGAGAAGGGTGCGACAGGGGCATCTGAAATCTCCAAGAACGAGGGACAAAGTTCGATCGAGAAATTCAGGAATTAACGCATTGGTTCATGGTAGCGCGTAAAGATCGACAAAACGAACGACATTGTGCGTCTCTTTGGCAACGACGAGCGGCGCTCGGTCGTCACGTCAGTTCACGCCTGAGTTACTGGTACGAGTTGAAGGAGTATTCCAGTCGCCCGATGTCGCTCAAGTGTGGCACCGTCGAAGATTCGACGCTGGCTCTTCGCTGGTCGCGTGCCCTCGGCATTCTCACGCCGTCCTCTCAATTAATGAGGAGGAACTATCTGAGAGCCCACGTTCCAAGAACGCCCACGAACTTGGCGAAAAGTGGGCTCACGAGCCAGTAGTTCAGTCAGTTTTGACCATGGGAGAACGGCGTGTTCGCACGAAACTGGACGGGTGACGACTGCCTACTTCTTGAGGCCCGCAGTTGGTAACTTTCGGTACCAACGGTGCTTACTGTTGCAGTTCGAGGTGACGTGACGCGCCGTCTGGCCGGGGGTACGAACATTCGACGTCGCCAAGGACTCTGCACTCTGGTGTTGTTGTCACTTACTGTAACGCTGAGCACGACACCGCTCAGCGCGGCCGGCGGCGCGAGCGTGCACAACCCCACGGCTAACATCACGCCACGGCCCAACTTTCTCGAATCAGCAGTCTGTACTCAAACCGGGAGCACGTGGCGCTGCGCGAATCCTTGCGTGTCCACACAGACCGCGGGCTTCGTCGCTTACAACAACAGTCCCGGATGCACGCAGTACTTGGTGCAAATTGTCAACACCGCCCGAAAAATGGAGAACCTCCCACCAATGGTGTTGCCCACGAACTGGTACTCGTTGACCCCGCCCGAACAGCTCTTCGTTATGGCCGACTTAGAGCGCACGGCACGAGGGTTGCCCCCGTATCTCGGGATCAACAAAGTTTTAAGTGGCTCGGCGCAAAGGGCCGCGGACACCCAGAGTGACCCGACGAGTGCTCCCGGCTTTCCCATTGGTCTCGACGCCGAGCACGTGTCGGGCATGGGCAGTCTGTGGGGCACGGGATTCTCGGCCATCGAATCAGACTACGAGTGGATGTACAACGACGGCTGGAGCGGACGGCGTTCGACGACCTTCAACATTGCTTGTTCCTCTTCGAGCGCTCCCGCGTGCTGGGGACACCGCAACGAACTCTTGGGCTTTGACGGGTCGTACGATCCCGGCGTTGGACTGTACTGCAGGAACTGCGAGATGGGCGTGGGTTTCGCCGAGATGGACGGACACAGTTCCTTCGCGGACCTCATCGAGTTGCCCCGGTCCGGTGCCCCACCGATGAGCTTCACGTGGTCAAAGAACGTGGCACCGTGCTTATCGCAGTAACGACGGACGACCACACCGTCTTCGTTGCGCGAGGTCTTAAAGATCTGGCAGGCAGAAGTCGAGGCTCGGGATGTCCGTGCCACCGTCGACCTCGAGTACTTTGCCCGTCAGGAACGCTCCCGCCGGCGAGGCGAGGTACACGACCGCGGCGGCCATCTCGTTAGGACTGGCGATGCGGTGCAACGGCGTGAGCTCTTCCATCATCGACTTGAGTTCTGGAGTCGTAGTCACGATTTCGAGCGCTGAGGTCGCGGTTGAACCGGCGGCGATAGCGTTGACGCGAATTCGCGGCGCGAGATCCTTTGACGTAAGGCGCGTGTAGTGCGAGAGGGCGGCCTTGACTGTACCGTAGGCGCCGTAACCGCGCCCGGCGACGCGACCCATCACCGAGGAGATGTTAACGATTGATCCTCCGCCGTTCTCCAGCATCAATGGTACGGCCACCAGATTGAGCGCGTGCGCTGTAGTGACGTTGAAGTGGAACGCTTCTTCGAGATACTCCGGCGTGGTGTCAAGAAACGGAAGAGGAATTGCGCCGCCCGCGTTATTCACCACGACGTCGAGGCGGCCAAACTCGCGCCGAGCCATAGTGACGAGTGAGCGAACAACGTCGAGGTCGCCAACGTCGCCAACGACGCTGACGGCGCGTTGACCGGTCCCGGCGACGAGTTCGGCCACAATGTCAAGATCGCTCTGCGTTCTTGAAGCAATAACAACGTTGGCGCCACACTCAGCGAGCGCCACCGCACTCGCGGCGCCGATGCCGCGGCCCGAGCCCGTGATGATGGCCACCTTCCCATCAAGTCGGAATAGTTCAAGGATCATGGGTATCTCCTGGCGGTCATCGTTACGGTTAGGTTATTCGTCGCGCTGACCGCTCGACGTTGTGGGGTGGGCCAATGAGACGATGGTCGTCAAACGTTCTAACACTTTTCGTCGCCATACTTCTTCTCGCTGCTTGCGCCCACCCGCCAACGTCAACGTCAACGGCAACCTCGACGGCCAAGGCGGTCACGAATCTCTCGGTGACGATAGAGGTTCGTCAAAGTCTTCTCGACGACGCCGCGGCCGACCATCAACTCCCCGCGTCGGACTACACCGGTCTTTCGCGCATTTGACGTACTACGCCTTCGACCCGCGAACCAACGTCTACTGCGCCGCCGATGGCTAACTCGGCCCACGCCTCTTCATAGGCCGGACCGAGCTCCGAGGCTCGAAGCAGTCGACGGCCTTATGGATGGCGGCCGATCTCGACGAAAAACATTAGGACACTGAACAGGAGTCAAAAAACTCACGTCATCGTTAGGCAGGCTCACGCTGATTTTCACACTTTCTCGCTACTTGCAGTACAACTAGTTACCTACTTAAAACACTCGAAACGGAACGGAAATCCCTAATCATTCGTCCCCAACGGTCTGGAGAGACTCGAAGAATGATGGGTCGAGTCAGCGACGTAGCGAGCAGTTAGCGACCAGAAAATTGAGCGACTCAGCCCCTCTGCGGCGCCTTCCAGAAGGGTGATGGCCATGGTTGGCCATCGCGAAGAACTCTCTCAATCTGACGTGCGGCTTCGATGACGGTCCACTCACTGTTCGCTCGTCCAATAATGGCCAGGCCTACGGGCAGATCTTCGACGACGCCCAAGGGCAGACACATGATGGGCCATCCGGCAATTGCCGGCGCCATCGTGGCCGGGCTGGCCGGACCCGGGTGTCCCCCCACCGTCAGGTCGCTCTTCCAACTCGGTCCGAAGGCGGGCGAGATAATGACGTCGACGCCTTTCAATCCTGGGGTGAGACACGTGTCAATAGCCCACGTGAGATTCCTCGCTCGTGCCTCGGCGTAGTTCGGACCGCTTCTCCCGCCCGACAGCACGGCCGTGATGAAGTTCTCATGCCCGAAGTACCGCAACTCTTGTTCTGGACGTTCGTCTTCGTAGGTAATGACCTCGGCGAGCGAGCGAACACCACCGCCGGGACGACTGGCGAGATACGCGTCGAGGTCATCCAGCAACTCCGCGAAGAGGACTTCGCCCTCGTCCTTGAACTCTTGCTCGCCCGGCAGTGCGAGGTCGCGATCGATGAGGGAGAGGCCGCCCGCGATTAACGACACCACCACGTCGTCAAAGAGTTGGTCGGTGAGGGGGTGTCCCGTTCGCCAGTTCTTCGCAACGACCATCTTCGGCGCGGGAATCACGTTCAGCGGCGTGCTTAAAGCGAGTACGCCAAAGAGCCGTGCGACGTCGTTAACACTTCTGCCCATTGGGCCGGGACTGTCTTGACTCGCGCTGATCGGAACGACGTACGTCGTGGGCACGACGCCCACCGTGGGCTTTAGACCGACGACACCATTCACCGACGTGGGACAGATAATTGACCCGTCGGTCTCGGTGCCCACGGCCAGTGGCGCCAGTCCCGCGGCCAGCGCCGCGCCCGAACCCGACGATGATCCTCCAGCCGAGCGATCAAGGGCCCAGGGGTTGGCGACGAGGCCGCCACTCGAGGAGTAGCCACTTGTCGAGCGAGGTGAACGAATGTTGGCCCACTGACTGAGATTGGTGCTGCCCAGGATGATGGCGCCAGCGTCACGCAGTCGTGTCACCAACGTGGCGTCACGGCTGGTTCGCCCAGCGAGCGCCGTCGAGCCGGCGATGCCGGGCAGACCCAGCGCTTCGACGTTGTCCTTGATCAAGATCGGCACACCGTGCAACGCGCCCCGAGAGACGCCGCGCGCGCGTTCTTCATCTCGTTCGTTGGCCACCGTGCGCGCGTCAGCGCTAAGAGCGGCAATAGAGTTAAGCGCGATCTCGGTTCCCGCTGCGTCGATCGCCGTGATGCGCGAAAGGTAGGTGTCAACGAGTTGCGATGAAGTGAGTTCGCCGCTCGCAAAACGAACGCCGATCTCTTCGACGGATAGGAACGCCAGTTCGGCGCTCGGCGCGTGGGGGTCACTCATTTTGCAACTTTAGAGGTTGGCGAGAGGAACGTCCGCCATCGGCGCGTAAAGACGTCGCTACCAGCCACTCACCTCACAGAAGGCCCTTCCTCGACGAAAGCACTTCGAGAACCGCTGGTAGCGTCTCTCATAGGGCGCTGCCCCACGAACTCCGCGGGTCCGTGCCACGAAGTCTTCGACGCTCCTCGACAGATGTCGCTCGAGCGCAGAGCAGGAGTGCGCGTGAAAAAGATCTTGGTTGTGGCAACGCTCGCGGCGTCACTGGGACTCGCCTCGTGTGGCGTGACGGCGTCGCTCAATCAAGCGGTATCGTCCTTGGGCGCGTCGTCCAATATGCAGATCCATCTCACGGCGAAGGCCTCGGGTTCGCAGTCGAGCAAAGTTGAAAAGATCCTCAGACATCTCTCATTTGAAATGAACTACTCGAATCCTTCGGGCGCGCCACTCTCGCAGGTCACCAACAAAGTCAACGTCGAACTCATGGTGAGCGTTGGATTGCACCAACTCGTTGACGTACGCGTCGTGGGCGAGAACGTCTACGTCTTGGTCAACGCGTCGGCGATGTCCAATATTCCGGGAGCGAACGTGTCACCCGCTGAACTCTCCGCGGTTCAACTGCTTCTCGGTCGTCGTTGGTTCGAGATTCCAAAGAGCCTCCTCGAGACGTACGCGGCCAATGAGAAAGCGCTACCGACTTCGGCGACGGTAGCGGCGGCGGCGAAGGATCAAGCTATCGAGAAACAGATCATCGACGCACTTACCGGCGTGATCGAATCGACTCCGTACAAAAAGCTGGCCGGCGGTGGGTACGCACAGACCGGCACACTCGAGTCGATCGCTAAGGCGGAGCTGCCGATTATTAAGTCCTTCTCCGGTACGACGAGCCTCCCCGCCACGGTGAAGGGCTCCTACTCAATCGCCTTCACGATGTCTGGATCAACCGCCACCGGAGGATCGATTGGCATCACCGCGCCGAACGGTACGAAGGGAAATTCGACCGTCACGCTGAATGCAACCCTGGCCCACGCCAACGACACCATTGTCGCGCCAACGAACGTGACAGTGATTACACCGGCAGTCCTTAGTGGCCTCCTCGCCCAAGCGAAGTAGTTCGATTCTTCTAGGTGACGTCAGAGACGTCTCACCCGTCGGTCGTCACCTGACGCGACCGTACCGCCAGAGGACTTAGGGTCGACTCGCGAGTAGCGCGAGCCCATTACCGCTGAGAACGACGTGAGCCCCTTTGCGTCCAGCCATCGACAACAGCAACGCGACCATCGGTCCCGATACCTCGGGCCCTTCACCGTGAGACCACTGAGTGTCCGTAGCCCTTAGTGAAAAGCCCGAAATTCGCCGCTTCGCGCCAATCAGAATGTTCGAGTTCTTCCAACTGTCGGCGACCGCGACCAAGGCCGCGATAGGAACTTCGTGAGTGAGTCTAAGTGGTCGACGAATGTCTTCTCCGTGTACCACGATCTCTCCCAACATCGCCATCACGGGCGCCGGCGGATGATTGGTTGTCGTCGTTCGAGCCTCGAGGCGACGAATCAGCTCACTGGGCCCGACGGCGGCGTTACGTTTCGCGTCCTTGTCGGCGAACGCGTCGAAGTTGAATCGCGCCAGCGCCATGTCTTTAAAAAAATTAAGAACCGTCTGTTCCGCCGCGGCGACGACGTGGCCCGCGACCTCTTGCACGGGCCAGCCAACGCACCATGACGGCGAGGCCCACTGTTTAGGCGTCAGACCCTTCCACGTCTCAGCCAACTGAGCTTGTTCAGCGTGAATGTGTGACCATACGTCGATCGATTCCATGACCAAGTTCCTTTCCAACGCCCAATTTCAGCAACTATAACGACGCGTCTCGTGACGTAACAGATTGCCGTTAGCGCCCACGTCATTGAGTGAACGCCTCGTAGGCGAGCGACGTTCTCGCCCATTGCCACAACGACAAAGGACTCCGCCCGGCCCCTACATGGGCCGGGCGGAGGTGCCACTACTGCGCGGGAGGAGGGATTAGGCGTTAACCAGTTCCCTCTCGAGCTCCTTGTGCAGGACCAACTCTCTGTCCTCGGACGTGCGTCGAGCGTGTCGGAAACCAAGCCCCACTAAGAGCGCCATGATGGCCGCCAACACGAAGGCTGAGACAGCGGCCCAGAGTGCGATTAGTCCGAACTCCGAAAAGGCGTAGGCCTCAAGAAGAAGTCCACGGAGCGTCGTGCCTTGAAACGTCGTCTGCACTTCGGCGCTGAGTGCCGCGTTCGTTGGGTTGGCCATTGACGCCGCGCTGACTTTTGCGTACACACCACCGTACGGCATCTCTGAGAGGTGGACCGCGATGAAGTGATCGGCGTACGCCTGCGCCTGCGCACCCGTCGTCAATGGTTGTCCGGCGTACTTCTCGAGGTAGGGAATCATTGCGGGGGTCACTTCCGTGCCGGCCTTAGCTTGGGCGAACTGCGCCCTCGACGGGAACACAATGTCCTGTCGGGCCAACTGACTGTGAACGCTCGACGTGGTGAATCCGTAGCCCCAGAGTAAGAGGGCACTCGACACCAACAACATCACCACGATGACGAGTCCAACCGCGCTAGCGAGCGTGTCGAATATTTTGCGCTGCATACATTTCTCCTTTGATTAGATCTGCCCTTCCAGTGTCGACGACGTGCAAACACTGGTGATAGGGGCGAATGTCACGACTAATGGGGACCTTCGTCCCTACCAAACGTCAACGAGAGGAGCGCATACTGGAGTCATGTTCACCAAGGCCCACGAATGCGCAGTCGTCAAGTTCGATGATTCGCTTGCTACTACTCCCGAATTCGGCTGTCACTACATTGCTCGCGACCAGCACCTGGAAGACCATCTTCACCTGGTGACCGGTGAACGCAACAGCGACGAGGTTGACGAGGGCGACGAGTACGAGTCAGTACCGGCACCACACGTCGAACACGATTCGATCCACTTCGCGTTTTCCAATAAAGAAAGAGTTACGTCATGAAAGCACTCGTCTACCAAGGACCCGGGTCCAAGTCGTGGGAGGAAGTTCCTAACCCCACGTTGCTCGCCGATACCGACGCCATCGATCGCGTAACGGTCACCACCATCTGTGGCACCGACCTGCATATTTTGAAGGGCGACACGCCAGAGGTGACGGCGGGACGCGTACTCGGTCACGAGGCCGTGGGCACCGTAGATCAAGTGGGCAGCGGGGTAAAGAATCTCTCCGTGGGCGACCGCGTGTTGGTGTCGTGTATCTCGTCGTGTGGGACCTGTCGATACTGTCGCGAAGGCCGTTACGGCCAATGCGTGGGCGGCGGAGGTTGGATTCTCGGCCACAACATCGACGGGACCCAGGCCGAGCTCGTACGCGTCCCCTTCGCGGACACCTCGACCTGCCTCGTACCGAAAGGTGTCAGTGATGAAGAGATCCTCATGCTGGCCGACATCTTGCCCACGGCTTACGAAGTCGGTGTGCTGAACGGTCACGTGCAGCCCGGCGACACCGTCGCCGTAGTGGGCGCTGGCCCGATTGGCCTCTCGGCCATAACTGGAGCGAAGTTGTTCTCGCCGAGCCACATCATCGCGATCGACCTTGCGGACATCCGTCTCGAAGCGGCCAAGCGATTTGGTGCCGACCTGACGTTCAACAACACCTCAGCGGACGCCGTTGCGTACGTGCAGAGCATCACCAACGGGCTCGGTGTCGACGTCGCTATCGAAGCGGTGGGCGTACCAGCGACCTTTGAGCTGTGCACGGAACTTGTTCGCCCTGGTGGACGAGTGGCCAACATTGGCGTGCACGGCAAGCCCGCCACGTTGCACCTCGAATCTCTGTGGACGCGTGACGTGACAATCACGACCGGATTGGTCGACACCTATTCGACACCAACGTTGTTGAAGCTCGTCGCCTCACGCCAGATTGACGCGGCCGCCTTTGCCACGCACCACTTCGCACTCGACGACATCATCGCGGCTTACGACGTGTTCTCACGCGCGGCCGACACCGGTGCGCTGAAGGTGATTCTCACCAAGTGACGTGAACGACGACCGGCCAACACCGCGTGAAGGGGGAAATAAGTTGATGTACTTAAGGCTTTTGTCGGACTCTCTAGAAAACTGGACCGACGAACTGAGCGGCGGGGCACTCATCGAGCACGTTCTCAAGTGTCGCCACGAGATGCTCGACACCTTCTCGGGTCGCGGCGACACCATCTATCGCCTACTCGGCGCTGAGGTCGCCTACGACCGCGCGTTGATAAAACTCTGTGAGGCTCTCAGCATTGAGTGCGATGTAGGGAACTTCGCATTCCCGAACCAGGAGCGGCTCCGCGTCGAAGGAGCGCTCGCCAGGAACGGCGTCGATCTAGCCGGCCTCTCGCGAGTGCGCCAATACTAGGTCTGCTCGGCTTCGTTAGCGCCGGTATTGAGTTTGGTCGCAAAGATGGCCGCCTCGGTGCGGTTCGTCACGTTGAGTTTGCTCAACAGTCCCGTCACGTAGTTCTTGATCGTCTTTTCGGCGAGGAACATTGTTTCGGCGATCTGACGGTTCGTCATTCCTTCGGCGATGAGTTCCAGGAGCCGGTGCTCTTGCGGTGACAGTGCACTGAGTGCCGACGACGACTCTGGAGGGCGCGTAATTCTCTCAACCACGCGAGCAACGGCTCGTGGATCCATGAGTGATCCGCCGCCCGCTACTTTCTTCACGTCTTCAATGAGGTCGCGGGCTCGAATCTGTTTGAGCACGTAACCGGCGGCCCCGGCCATCACGCTGGCGTAGAGCGCTTCGTCGTCCGCGAAGCTCGTCAACATCAAACAGACGATGCTGGGGTTAGTCGAGCGCACCTCGCGACAGACTTCAATGCCACTGCCGTCTTCGAGACGAACGTCCAGTATCGCCACGTCGGGCTGGTCTTGGGGAATGCGCCAGAGCGCCTCGGCTACGGTCGCCGCCTGACCGACGACCTCAATGTCATCGTCGCTTTCGAGAAGACTCCGAATTCCCTCACGCACCATCTCGTGGTCGTCGAGAAGGAACACGCGAATGGCCATGACTCCCATTGTGGCAGTCTTCACCTCTCGCCATAACCAGGGGTCCAAAAGTGCCTGGGGGCTGGAATTAGGTGATGAGTACCATCGGAACGATGCCTTACGCGAATATTGACGACTCAGTGAAACTGCGCCGACTGCTCGACGCCGTTCTCATGATCGAAGCCGACGTGGACATAGAGGTCTTACTTCGCCACTTCGTTGAAGAGGCGTGTCACTTAGTAGGCGCGCGTTACGGCGCACTGGGTGTGCTCAATGAGTCTCGCACCGGCCTCGAGCAGTTCGTAACCTTTGGTCTCAGCGAAGAGGAAGAGAAGCAGATCGGAGCACGTCCGACGGGACGAGGCGTGCTCGGGCTTTTGATTACTGAACCATCGCCCCTGCGACTTGATGACCTGAGCGCCCATAGCGAGAGTTACGGCTTTCCTCCTCATCATCCACCGATGAAATCATTCCTCGGCGTGCCGGTGAGGGCGCCGGGCGCGGTCTATGGCAACTTGTACCTCACGGACAAAATTGGGGCCACCTGCTTTAGTGATGACGATGAGTCCCTCGCCGAAGCTCTGGCCCTCGCGGCGGGCATCGCCATCGAGAACACGCGACTCCACAACAAGGTTCGACTCCTGAGCGTCTCGGACGACCGCGAGCGGATTGCCAATGACCTTCACGACCGGGTGATCCAGCGCGTCTTCGCCGTGGGGCTGAACCTCCAGCGAGCGACTCGTCTGAGTGACTTAGAAGAAATGGTTGAGACGGTCAACGAGGCGGTGGACCACCTCGACGCGACCATCACCGAAATTCGAACGGCCATCTTCGAACTCGGCAGCGACGCGGTTCCCGGTGGTCTCCGACAGGGCGTGCTCAAACTCGTTGGCGAACTCTCCCCCATGCTCGGCGCTCGCCCCGAGGTCAACTTCGTCGGCCCGCTCGACGACGCCGTGAGTCAGCAAATCGCGGACAATCTCTTGGCCGTGCTACGCGAAGCGCTCACCAACGCCGGCAAACACGCGCGGGCCTCGCTCTACCGCGTGACACTCAGCGCGAGCGACTTCGTGATCCTCGACGTTTTCGATAACGGGGTCGGCATTGATCCCTCACTCGTGAACACGCAGGGCATGGGACTCGCCAATCTCCGTCATCGAGCCGAGAAGTTGGGCGGGGCGTTCGCCGTAGAACCGGTTAGCGGCGGCGGCACACGGTTGCTCTGGCAGGTGCCCGTTTGATGTCGCTCTAGCGACTAAAACGATAGATTCAGCCCATGGCCATAACGCCCGACACCAAAGATTGGACTTGGGTTCTCGAGCGACCCTGCGACGAGTGTGGATTCAACGCCGAGGACTACCCCACCTCGGTGTTCGCGTCGACCATTCGAGAGAACGCGGTTTCGTGGATTCCCTTCTTGAATCGTGACGACGCGCGCACGCGACGCAACGCTGACAAGTGGTCCACCCTCGAGTACGCCTGTCACGTTCGTGACGTTTATCGAATCTTCAACGATCGACTGAACTTGATGCTGAGCGACGACAATCCAATTTTTTTAAATTGGGACCAAGACGAAACGGCGCTCAACGATCGCTACGACCTGCAAGACCCGGCGTTGGTATCTAACGAGCTGCTCAGCGCCGCGAACGCCCTGGCTGAGAGTTTCGAGAAAGTAGAGGAATCGCAGTGGTCGCGGGCGGGTACTCGTTCAAACGGCAGCCGCTTCAGCGTGGCGTCGCTAGGCTCCTACGGGCTCCATGACCCTATTCATCACCTTTGGGACGTTTCTTCTTCTTAAGTGAGCGTCCGAGTCGTCGCGTCACTGTCCTCAATGGTGCGTCGAGCGCTAGAAACTCCACTATTGGGCACTGGATTCAAACGCCGCTGCGCGACGCGTAGCTTCTCGAGGGCTTCGACGTCGTGATCTGGGCCGTGCCAAGTGATCCGGAGTTCAGCCCGGGGAGCTTCCTAGTTGATAGCGGCTTCTTCCGCGGACCAGAGTTCGTGCGACTCTTTAGAGACCTTCGAGCGAGTGTCGTCGCCCGGGCGAAAGGCGGCGTCAACGCCGGCGGCAAACAACGCGCCAGCTTCTCCTCCCGACAGTCTCTAACGGTTGAAGGAAAGATCAACCGCGCGGCGGGAGCACTAAAGGGCGCCCTTTCAACCGAGCCGGTCGCGTTCGAATGCCGCGACTCACTCTCTTCGTAAGTCGTGTGCGAGGATGGTTCCATGGGATCTTCTTCGGACAAGCCAAGAAAACCGCGTCGCCATCTGGCGAAGGTGCCTCGAGGCGCCGAAGCGAGCAATATTCATCTCGCGGGACTCTCCAACGACAGCGGCGCCGAGCCGGGCCACCGGGTCGACCACGATAAAGCGCACGGTCGAAGCGAAGACATCGGCAAGTTTGGCCGAACGTTTCTTTGGTTGCTCGGGCGACGATCCAAGCATCCTGAGCTAGAACACGACGAGGAGCAGTCCTGATTCTCGTATGAGACCGCTGCTCATCGTTATTTTCATCGCCGGTGCGTTCTGTCTCTTTGCGTGGATCGCCTCACTCGTCTCGGGTGACACGTCGTGGGTGGACCGCGGTTGGTCAATCGTGCCCGTTGTCTACCTGTGGGTCTTCGCCACGACCGCGCATCTGTCCAACGCGCGTCTCGACTTCATGGCCATCGTCGTGACAATCTGGGGGGCGCGTCTCACGTTCAATTTCGCGCGCAAGGGTGGCTACACCGGAGTCGAGGACTATCGATGGCCCGTACTGCGCGCTCGCATGAGCCCCTGGCAGTTTCAACTCTTCAACGTCTTTTTTATCGTGCTGTACCAGAACGTCATCCTCGTGCTCATCACGCTGCCCGCCTACACCGCCTACGAGGACCGCGCGAGAACAACCTTTGGGGTGCTCGACGTTCTCCTCGTCGTCGCGTTCCTCGCCTGCACGATCGGCGAGACCATCGCCGACGAGCAACAGTGGACGTTTCAGTCAAGTAAGTACGGGGCCATCGCTAGCGGCAAAACGCCCGAGGGCGAATTCCTCCAGTCCGGACTTTTTCGCTACTCGCGCCACCCCAACTACTTCTTCGAACTCGCCCAGTGGTGGATTCTGTTCTTCCTGGGCGTTGTCGCGGCGGGCTCTCTTTGGCAGTGGACAGTGGTGGGCGTCGTCCTCTTGACGCTGCTCTTCATAGGTTCTACTCGCTTTACCGAGAGCATCACCCTCGGAAAATATCCGAACTACGCGACCTACCAACGAACAACGTCACCCGTCGTGCCCTGGTTCGCTCGCACGACGTAGGCCTACGCGCCCGTCCACTTCGCAAGTTCTGCTTCGAAGGGATCGAGTCCCATCGGCCCCAACGCCAGTGCGTACGCGTGGAACTTCTTCAATGAAAAGTCGGCCCCCAGCCGGGACTTCGCCTCTTCCCTCGACCTCATCCACACTCGCTCTCCCGCTTTGTACGAGATGGCTTGGGCCGGTACGCCGAGATAGCGATCGACCTCCGAGGCCGACATGTCGTGACTCTGGAGCGCGAACTCCTCGAGTACCGCGACCGCCATCGCCGCGTTCCACACCTGGCCCGAACAGTCACCGAGATCCGCGAGTTGGCCCAGGTCGTCGGGCGCCTTCAATTCGAGGTGAAGTCCAATATCGACCACCACGCGCGCCGCGCGAAGCGCCTGGTTCGCCAGGTACCCCATTTCGTCGCCGAGATCGCTAAAGAAACCCAACTCGTCCATCAGTCGTTCGGCGTAGAGCGCCCACCCCTCGCAGTGCCCACTGACCATGCCCTCGAGTCGTTGGAAGCGACATTGGCGGTCGGCTTCGATGATGGACGTCGCGACTTGGAGATGGTGACCCGGGACGCCCTCGTGATACCAGGTCGACGCGTTGCGCCACCACGAGAACGTCGTCAAGCCCAAAGTGGGAAACCACGTCGTGCCGGGACGCGACAGGTCCTCGCTCGGCTGTTGGTAGTAGGGCGCGCCGGCCGATCCTTCGGGCGCCAAACGCGCGTCACAAAAGCGAATGCGCTCGTCAATGTCGAAGTGCACGCCATCGAGTGCCTCAATTGCCTCGTTGGTGAACGAGATAAGGCGTCTCAGCAACTCGTCGGTGCCGACGATGGCGCGTGCGGGGTCGGCGTCGAGGTAGTTGGCCACTTCAACTAGGGACCCAGCGTCGGGCACGAGTTCACGAGCGATCTCCCACATACGGTGATTGATACGGCGAAGATCGGCGTAACCCCAAGCGTAGAGCTCCTCGAGATCGAGCGTCGCGCCGTTCCAGTACTGGGACCAAGCCCGGTAGCGCTCGACGCCGACCGCGTCCTTCTCAATCGACTGAGGTACAAGTGTTTCGGTTATCCACGCCGATAGTTCCCCGCAGGCTGCGTCAGCGTCGTTGGCGGCGCCTACGAGTTCACTCTGTCTCTCGGCGTCCGGCTCGACGCGTTGTGCGAAGGCGAGGTAGCCGCCCGACGCGTAGGTGGCTAACTGCTCAGCGATACCCACGAGGTGACGGCGCGAAGGGAGCTGCGCGTTCGTCGCTAGCTCTTCCAGCGTGTGACGCCAACTCTCATAAGCGGGACGAATCTGTCGCAATCGTTGGGCGATGACACTTCGCTGGTCATCGGTACCGCAGTCCATGAGCTCAAAAACTTGACGAATCAATGAGGCGGGCGAGTCAATCACCGAAAAGACACGAGCGAACTCCCCCGCTTCCATCAAACGCAAACGATTGTTCAGTCGCTCGTCCAAGACGGCAACGGCAATTCGGTCGTTGTCGTCGACGGGCCTCAGTGCGCTGAGTCCAGCGAGGAACTCCTTGGTGTTGGCAATCTCCTCGACATTTCTTGCTGGGGAGAAGTCGGGAAGGAGGTGGTCGTAGCTGGTAATTCCCGCTTCCGTCGCGAAAAGTGGATTACTCTTCGCGTCGCGCTCGATGACTTGGCTAGCCAAGGCGAAGATGTCGGATCTATGAGGTGCAGTGGTCACGAATTCCTCCGTTTGTTCGCCGCGATGCGGCCAACCGACACAGTACCAATGACCCCGGGAACACTGATTCGAAGCGGTTTACTGGCCGTCGATCCAGTCACGGCCCATAAAGCGTTCCCGAGCTCCCGAAAGAACGCGAAGGACCTGGACGAGATTTCGTTTCTTCGAGTCGTCGGTCTTTAGTCCCGCAAAGTAGCGAAGGACCTCCTTCTGTCGACTGGGCGCGAGACCCTCCCAGTTAGCCATAATCTTCGCGTCGCTACCGAGCGCTGACTCAAACCAGTCGGGTGTCTCGTGTAAGGGACCATTTCGATAGGAGTCATCAAAACTCAGGGAGATCGCCACGACGTCCTTCACCTTCGCGTCAGCAGATTTACGCATTCCGCCGTGAAGATACAGGTAGAACTCACCGTTACCCACGGGCATCATGTTGGTGCGCCACGGACTATCCGGTCGTCCGTTTATTCTTACGAGCACCGGCATCGGTCGACGCCAGCCCGGTCGTAACTTCCTCGCTCGTTCGTCGTCGACCAACACGTAGGGGTTAGCGCCGACGATCTCTATCGCGGCGCTGAACTCGAGCGTGGGACGTTTAACCACGACCTACTACCAAAGGATCGACGTCACCGAAGCACCTAGGATCGCGCGCCGTCCCACGACCATTGCGGGAACGCCAAGCTGTCGGCGACCGTCGATCCCAGTGGGGATATCGATCTGACGTCACTGGTCGCCCACATCATGTAGTCGTGCAACACCCGGCGAAACTCTTCGTCATCGGGCAGCGCGGCGTCACCCACGGCGAGGTCGAAGCAGGCAAGGAACCGCGAGGCGTACTCCTCGTCAGCGCCCGTCCCCGCGTGAATGGCCAACATCGAGGAGTGTCCACCCACCGTGTCCGTGTAAGAAGCAGGACCGCCGAAAACCTCGGCCAAGTAACACGCGAGGTGATCGAGGTGGTTGGGATCTTGCGCGTGAGAAAACGGGTGACTCAAGACCGGATCATCGACGCAACGTTCGTGCAGAGCCGCGGCGAGGGCCACGAAAGCCTCGTGACCTCCGGCAAACTCGTAGATCGTAGGGCGTTCATCCATGTCGTTGGTCTCCTCGCTCCGTGTCACGAGTCCTCAATCGTTAGAAAGTCGCTCGAAGAACGTTTCATGCTCGATCTGACTTCTCCAGCGTCGCGTCGTCGCAGGTCGGACCGCTTAGCGATTGGCGCAGCAGCGTCAATTGAAAGGTTCCCAGTGGCACGCAAGTCCCCTTACTCGAATACCTGCATCTTTTCACAACTAAGCAGTAGCGACAGAGGAAACTCAGCGCAGACGCGTGTTGAGCATCTTGGTCAGGGATCGCGCGACGCCTGGCGTAACGAGGCGGCGGGTGCGAAGGACGTAGAAGGGGCTCAAGCGGTCGGGTTCGAACTTCGATCGGAACTGGTTAATGCCGTGAAAGCGGTACTGACGGTCGAAGAACTTGAGCACGCGGTTGCCAATCGCGCCGAGTTGATCCGGGTCGCTCCAGAACTCGTGCGGGCGCCAGAACGGTAGTTGACCGTTCGAGACGAACGTGAAGCCTTCGTCGCGAAAGGTATCGAGCGCCAGCGCCATCGCGCCCTCGAGCGCACCGCGTGGCGCGTCGGGCTCTCGGACGATGTCCTGGAGGTACCAGCCCTCGCTACTAACCGGCGTGCACGAAACAAAGGCGATGACGCCACTCGGCCCTTCGCAGGCGAAGTAGCGACGAAGCGACGCCAGTTCCAAAAAGTCGGTGCGCAAGAACGAGTCAGTTGTGCGCTCGGTCCTCTCGTCGCGCCACAGATTTTCGACGTGTCGAAGTGAGTCGTGATCGTCAGCACGACCCAGGGGGAACGCTTCGCGCCACGACAGGCCCATCTTGAGCGCGTGATTACGAGCCCAGCGCACTTTCTGACGCCGACCTCCCGCGATAGACCACGAGGCCAAGTCAAGAAAACTCTCCGTGCCGATCCAAATTGACGTCATCCCGAGCGCGACACCCGCTTCGCGCGCGGCGTCATTCACCTCAATGGCGAAGAGTGGCTTGTCGACACTTTCGGCGTACTCGTTGACACGAGTTAAGAGTTCCGACTGATCGTGCGCGCGGGCCACGGGAGAGCGCCACATGAGTAGGGCTCGACGACCTTCGAGAAACGAGACGAACCCGCTTCGCTCCGCGTTCCACACCACTCGCCAGGGATCGGGTCCCAACACCGAATACTGACCAGCTTCGTGGCCGCAAACAGCGAGAACGCCCGATAGTTCGTCGATGACGTCGCTCGCGTACTGCGGAACCGTGAGCATTGTTCGAGACACTATTTTACTCACGGGACTCTTGGTTATCACAAGTTCGGTCATCGAACGCGGAGGTCAAGTGCCGGGCGACGCTACGCCCTAAATCGGGCGATTTTTAAATGCACGAACGCTGCGTGCGCGTGTGGCCGCTGTCGAAAGGGCGGGCGTCGAAGGTTCGAGCTTGTGAAACTAACTCGACGCGCCGAGGACGGCACGCGCGTTCGCACCGACGCCGATGCTGATGACGGGGTGCAGTGACGGCGTCAGCCATCGCATGAGCCAATTGAGATCGCCCGCCGGCACCGCGACGCACCCCTCGGTGGGTTGAGAAAAGCTGACGTGAAGGAAGAAGCCCGAGCCCGCACCCTTGATGACGGGATTGGTGTTGTAGTTGATGACCACGGCGTGCGCGTAGGCGTCACCCGAGTAGTACAGATTTTCAGAGGCGCCACCGGGCGAGACGGGGCTGTGTACGTGATGGTTGTACAGCCTCGACGCGGGACTCTCATCCCACCAATCGTCGGGCCCTGCTCGAAAGTACGGCAACTTCGTGCCGTTGTTGGCCTCGTTGCCAAAGGCTTGGGTCAGGGTGAAGACGCCCGCGGGCGTGCGACCGAGCCCTTCCCTCGTAGGGCCAACGCCATGGACGCCGACGTAGGCGAGGACGGGACCAAAGACCTCGCCGTACTTTCCATTACTCTCTAGTTTCCATGCTCGAACCACCGCCACAACCGATCGTGTCGTTGCCGTCTGGACCGTAATGACTTGGCCCGGCGCTTGACCGGCCATTACTGGCGTAGGGAAGAGTCCCGCCAAGGTACCCATCGACGCGACCGTCACGAAAAAGAAGATGAACTTTCTTGGGATTTTGATCCTTTCGGAGAACGGCGGATAGTCCCGAGTGCTGTGAATCGATTCTTATCTTTTAAGTATCAAGGCAATGGAGTTGCGATGGCGCCAATAGCTTAAAACTGTCGGGCGACGACCCGAGTTCGTAGCCGCCGAGACTAAAGCCAACGTAGAACGGTTCACGGAGTAAGAATCGATTCCGAGAAACGGCGCCCACCAACGATTGGTGCCGTCAAGATCTGGCGACGGAGAGATAACCGCTCTACGACCGAGTAGTGAAGTGCTCATACACGCTTTACGGCTTCTCGTTGCTCGCTTCGCCTGAAGCGACGTGGTGACGTTCTTTTCCCTCGAGACACGCGTCGTTTGGCGTCGCGAGCATTGACGGTTCTATCGAGCCAAGCAGTCCACTTATTCGTAGTTACTCAACACCATCACACCGGCGCCGTTAACGACCTCGACGTTGGTGATCCTCTGCAAAGCCACGGCACAGGCCATCGTGGCGTTGACGGTCTTTCCCGACACTGATCGGTAGGTTCCCGCCGTCCACCACGTGCCATTAGCGGACTCCATCGACACGGTGTAGAGCGTGCCGCTCGGCAGTCCACGTTCTCTTAGTTTCACCGTCGTGCCCCAAGGTTGGGCAATCAACACGGCACTGGCCCTCACCGACGGGGCCCCACTAAGAGCAACCGTACGCTGAAGGGGCGCCGGCGTCGACGAACCGGTGAAGAGTCCGACAAGAAGAAGCGACGCCGCGATTGCGCCTACGCCGGCAACGGCGACGATACGAGTTCGACGCTGGCGAGCACCCGCGCGGTGCAAATCTCGCAACACCTTTTCCGAAAGTCCCGGAGACACCAGGGCCGATGCCGCAATCGCACCAGCGTCAACGTGCTCCAGCAGTGTGAACGTCTCGGTCATCTCACTCGCGAGCGCTCGACAGTCGTCACAGCCCTCGAGGTGCGCGACCAACGCGACTTCCTCGTTAGTGGGGAGGCCGCCAAAGACGTGCATGGCGATCGCTTCGTTCCACTGTTCGCATGGACGTTCACTCACTGGTCCCAACCCCCCTCTTCTAAGAGAAGTCGGAGCATCCGAAGAGCGTAGAAGGCCCGGCTGCGCACGGTGCCTTCAGGTATCGCGTAGAGCTCGGCGACCTCACGACCGCTGCGACCATTGAAGTACATCTCGACGACCACCAGTCGGTGTTCCGGACTCAGACGGGAGAGCGCGGACTCCATCTGCCATCCCAACATTGCCTTCTCGACGTGGTCGTCCGTGACGGGTTCGCTCCCCGGCTCGAGAGGCAGTGTCTGATGTTTGATCTGTTGAGAATTGAGGTCGAGAATTACACGACGTTCAATGGCGAACAACCACGTTCGAAGCGACCCCAGTGAGGAGTCGAAGCGCGCCCGCGAACGCCACGCCCGAGCAAACGTCTCTTGGACCGCGTCTTCCGCTCGTTCAGTTGAGTTGAGCGACCTGCGCGCAAAACCAAAGAGCTCGCCACCGTGGGACAGAAACGCCTCACGCAACCCCGTTTCGTCGGCGGCCTCCGAACTCTTTCGTTCTTCCAGAGTCTCCTTCACGGGTCGATTAGCGTTCGTTGGCTTCATGGACGTAGCGACACTTCGCGTCGAAGAACGGGGAATCCGCGTGGCTCCATCAGTTAGCACCGAAAGTTCGTATCTCGCTGCCATGGTTAGTACGCAACTCCGCCCCCGACGGTTGTCGTCGTGGTCGGCGAGGGCTTGGACGCATTGGAAGTTGAACTCTTGAGGTCGCTCTCACCAGACGTCGCCGCGTCAGCCACTACGAGATACCCGGTGCCCGCGTTACCGGCTAGGCCTTCGCCGTAGTGTTGAAGAGATCGAGTTTCACCCGAGTACGTGTAAAGGGGAAACGAGTTAGACGTGACCTGCTTCATTAACGTACCTCTCGCGACGAAGCCAACGTTTCCCTTGACGTCTGTTCAAGCGTAATCCTCGTTACTGAATCCCTCACCAACACGGGTAGCCATGTTCTACGGCACGCACCGGCGCCCTTGATCTTTGCGCCTTGCAGGCAAGTCAACGGGTAGAGCGACCTCGAGGAAACTGTCGCCGGTGCGCTGGCGTAACCCTTGACCTTCACGGACTTAGGGGCTGGTGAGTTCGTGCCCGACGCCTGCATCAGGCATCGCGGCCGACGCCGACGCCGCGCTCGCGACCACGCTGAGACCAGCGTTCCTCGATGAGAGACCGGTGCATGAACGCTCACCATCCGGTCTCTCCTCGAGTCTTCAACGACGGCAGCGAAAGTGAAGCCGTACTAATGAATACCCGTGGCGAGGGCGAAATGTTCACCTAGGACCTGTGGTCCCTCCAAGCATGGAAAGCGTGCAGCTGACTCGATGGCCCTTGCGTGGCGGCGATTAAAATTGGCCCGTGGAACCCCAAAAGGTCATTCTCTTCTACTGCTTTACGCCGCTCGATGATACCGAGGCGGTACGTCTCTGGCAACGCTCGCTGTGCGAGAGCCTTCAGCTGAGGGGCCGCATTCTCCTCTCTCCACACGGCATCAACGGCACGCTCGGCGGTGCGATGTCCCAGATAAAGACGTACGTCAATCAGACCAAGGAGTACCCGGGATTCAGGAGGATTGACTTCAAGTGGTCCGAGGGAACCGGCGAGGACTTTCCTCGTCTGCGAATTCGGGTGCGCGACGAGATCGTGACGTTCGGTGCTCCCGGTGAACTCAAGGTCGACGCGCGCGGCGTCATTGGCGCCGGACATCGTCTTAAGCCCGCCGAAGTGAACCAGTTAGTCGCGGAGCGCGGCGACGAGGTGGTCTTCTTCGACGCTCGCAGCGCCTTCGAAGCCAAGATTGGCAGATTCAAGAACGCCATCGTCCCCGACGTCAAGGCGACGCGCGATTTTGTTCACGAGTTCGACAGCGGCAAGTACGACTATCTAAAGGATCGGCCCATCGTCACGTACTGCACCGGGGGCGTTCGCTGCGAAGTTCTCTCGTCGGTGATGAAGAATCGCGGCTTCAACGAGGTCTACCAGATCGAAGGCGGGATTGTTCGTTACGGCGAAGAGTTCGGCGACCGAGGACTCTGGGAGGGTTCGCTCTACATATTCGACAACCGCATGAACCACGAGTTCAGCGACGAAACCGTCACGTTGGGTCGATGCGAACGCTGCGATGGACCCACGAGCAAGTTTTACAACTGCGCAAATCTGGCCTGTCGAAAACTCATACTCCTTTGCGCCGATTGCCAGTCGGACAACCTCAGCACGAACTGTTCACCACGACACGCTGAACTGTGATCTTCGAACCTTTCGACGACGTTGGCGAGGGCGTCGTCAACCCTTAGCGCGTCTAGCAGCGAACAAATTGCGCCCCCGGCACTCGTGATGACGCCGTTCGCTGCTGATGTCGAGCGACGAGCGGTGCCTACATCACTTTCTTGTTGGCACAGTCGAAAACTGCGACGTCCCAAGTATTCGGCGTCGTGACGTCCGCGAGCGAGTGGCGTCACCTATTCACCGGTTCCACCATCCGCGATCTCCACCACAATGTCGAGATGACCGAGGTGACGCGCGTACTCCTGAAGTAGGTGAAACAAGACTCGCTCGAGCGTGGGCGGACTCGCCCCGTCCCACCGTTCGCTGGGTTGGCCGACGTCCTCAAGTGCGCTGCTTTCAATGATCTCTCTACTTCGAACGCCCTGGCCGAGCAAAGTGGCGAGCACCTCCTCACTGGACTCGCTCGCATCGACGTACCAGCGTTCGTCGCGACGGTCACCCCACGGATCGGCGACGTCGAGCCCTTCAAAGCCCCACTCCAGCCAGCGTCGTTCGACGAAGTTCAGATGCTTGACGAGCTCGAGAGGCGTCCAACCGGTCGCGAGGCGACTTTGGCGCTGCTCACGCTCAGAGAGACTCTTAACACGTTCGACGACGGAGGTGCGAAAAAAATCGAGGTACGTCGTAAATACCTCAGTTCTCGATGCCAGTGGATTGGTCGGGCTCGGAAAGTCATTGGCCATTGAGAAAGGTTCTCCCGGGTTCTAGAGGTTTTCTACCCAAATGAGTTGCGCCGCTTCCATCGAAAGGATGAGTGGTTCGCCCGCCACCGTTATGGCAATCTCGTGGGGTTTGGGCGCTGAGTCGGTCATCTTCACTTCACTGCCCTCTTTGATCGAGTGTTCAGTCAGCATCGACAACAAGGCGGGCGCCTCGTGTTCGGCAACTTCGGAGATGCGCCGCACCGTGGCGGGAGTACCGGGTTCGAGATCGGCGAGTGCGACGAGCACGCCGTAGGGAGCGGTCCGCCCAGGCACGACGTTGCCGTGAGGACAGGTGGAAGGTGAACCCATCGATACGTCGAGTTGGTCGACCACGGCGTCGGACATCGCCGAGGAGATCCGATCGGCCTCGACGTCGGCCGCGGCCCAGTCGAAACCCAGGACGTCAGTGAGCCAGCGCTCCAAGATGCGGTGACGTCGCACCAAGGCCGTCGCGGTGCGCTCACCACTCTCGGTGAGCGTGACACTTCGATCTTTTCCGAGCTCGACCCAGCCATCACGCTTCAGCCGCTGCAAGGCGTCAGAGACGGTGGGGGCGCTGACCGCGAGCCAGTAGGCCAACCGACTGGGACGCACTACTTCGCCCTCAGCCGCAATGCAGTAGATCGCCTCGAGATACTTATCGACGGTCGCCGTGTGGGTGCTGGCCATTTAGACCTCGACCCAATCGGCCGTCAGCCAATCTCTGCTCGGGGCTTCCATTTAGGTGAGGCTAACCGTCGATAATCCACTCGTCAAAGCCGGCAACGCTCGACGCAGCCTCAGTGCTCGGCGCAGAAGGACACGTAGCGGGACGATCCCCGAGCATATACTTGCATGTAGTCAAGCAATTAAATCCCCCGGAAGGCGCGGTTGCCGATGTCGATGTTGAAAGAGACGCACCCCGATCGCTACAAATGGATCGCCCTGACGAACACGACCTTAGGTGTCTTTATGGCGGTGATCAACTCGTCAATCATCTTGATCTCGCTCCCGGCCATCTTCCGGGGTATCGGCATCAATCCGTTGTCCCCGGGCAACGTTGGCTACCTCTTGTGGCTCCTCATGGGCTACCTCCTCGTCACCGCCGTTCTGGTCATTAGTCTCGGGCGTCTCGGGGACATCGTTGGGCGCGTACGAATTTTCAACCTTGGCTTCGCCGTCTTCACGGTCGCGTCGGTACTGCTCGCCATCGATCCCTACCGCGGCTCCTCGGGCGCACTGTGGCTCGTGCTCTGGCGCCTCGTCCAGGGCGTCGGGGGCGCGATGCTCTTTGCGAACTCAGCCGCAATTCTCGTCGACGCCTTTCCCTCCGACCAGCGCGGCCTCGCCATGGGTGTCAACCAAGTCGCGGCGATTGGTGGCTCCTTCGTCGGTCTTATCGCGGGCGGACTTCTCTCCATCATCGACTGGCGCCTCGTCTTTTGGGTCTCGGTCCCCTTTGGCATCATTGGCACCGTCTGGAGCTACATGAGTCTTCGCGACAACGGTATTCGCACCAAAGCGAAGATCGACTGGTCGGGAAACTTCACCTTCGCCGTAGGACTCACCGCTCTGTTGGTGGGCATCGTCTATGGCATCGAACCCTACGGACGTAGCTCCATGGGGTGGACTTCGCCACTGGTGTTGAGTTCATTTGCCATAGCGGTCGTCTTTCTCGTCGCCTTCTTCGTCATTGAGGCCAAAGCCAAGGCGCCGATGTTCAATCTTCGACTCTTCAAGATTCGTGCCTTCTTCATGGGAAGCGCCGCTGGTCTCCTCGCGGCGATCGCGCGCGGCGGTCTCCAGTTCATGCTCATTATCTGGCTCCAGGGCATCTGGCTGCCGCTACACGGCTACAACTACGCCGACACTCCACTGTGGGCCGGAATTTTCTTGTTGCCCCTCACGGTGGGCTTCTTGATCGCCGGCCCGATCTCGGGCTACCTCTCGGACCGACACGGTGCGCGCACACTTTCCACGACCGGACTCAGCGTCTTCGCGCTCAGCTTCGTGGGCCTCCTCTTCATTCCCACGAACTTCGCGTACGAGATCTTCGCGCTCCTGGTGTTCTTAAACGGCGTCGGGGGAGGAATGTTCTCCGCGCCCAACGCAGCCGCCGTGATGAACTCGGTGCCCGCCGATCAACGTGGCGGCGCCGCCGGTATTCAAGCGGCCTTGATGAACACCGGCGTGGTGCTCTCCATCGGCATCTTCTTCTCGCTGATGATTGTTGGCCTGACCAAAACGTTACCCAAGGCAATGTTCAAAGGTCTGAGCACCCACGGTGTGGCCGCCAGTCAGGCGCACGCCGTGGCGAACCTGCCCGCGGTCGGCAGCCTCTTCTCCTCATTTCTCGGCTTCAATCCCTTAAAGAGTCTCCTCAAGAGCCAAACGCTCGCCCACGTCACGCACATTCAGTGGACCACGCTGAAGGGCAAGCACTTCTTCCCGAGTCTCATTGAAAGTCCCTTTCACCACGGTTTGATCATCGTCTTCTCCGCCGCGATCGCAATGTCGGTCGTGGGCGCTCTCTTCTCGGCCCTGCGCGGTGACAAATTCGTCCACGAGCAAACGTCGCTTCGAGCCCACGCCGGCGAACTGGCCGAGAGTTCGGGCGCGGTCCCCGGTGAGATTGCCATTGAATCGGAGGTCGTTCGATGACGGCACGCCAGGCAACGGTTGACGACAGCCAGGTCGCGGCGCGGTTGCGCTACGTGCTCGTACGCATGACCCGAACCTTGCGCCGTGAGGGCCACTCCAAGCTTTCACCGTCTCAAATCTCCGCCCTCGCGACGCTGGAAGAGTTCGGTCCCGTGCGTATCAGCGCACTCGCCACGCACGAATCCATCGACCCTTCAGTGGCGACGCGCGTCGTCGCGAGCCTGGAAACTCAAGGACTCACCGAACGCCACGACGACCCCGAGGACAAGCGAGCGTGCCTGATTGATCTCAGTGACGTTGGCCGCAGGGCGCTGGACGAACTCTGGAGCGAACGAACCATCGGGCTCAGTTCACGACTCGAACGACTGACGCCTAACGAACGCCTCGTGATCGAATCGGCGCTACCGGCATTAGAAAAAATGGCCCGCGACAACTAGCGAGCTGGAAACTCGCCGCGTGTCACGACGCGAGCGCGGCGTCCAAAGTGATGGTCGTTCCAGTAAGGGCCTTACTGACGGGGCAACCCAACTTCGCGGCGGTCGCCGCCGCGACGAAACCCGCCTCGTCGAGACCACTGACTTTGCCGCGCACGGTAATGGCGATCTCGGGGATTCGAAAGCCTCCCGCGGGGTCTGGTCCGAGGCGGACCTCAACGTCGACGACGAGCGACTCCGGCGTTCCACCGGCCGCGGCGACGCCCGCGCTAAGGGCCATGGAGTAACAAGCGGCGTGCGCCGCGGCGATCAACTCTTCGGGACTGGTCGTGCCGTGGGCTTCTTCAGCGGTTCGCTTGGGAAAGGAGACGTCGAAGGTGGCGAGACCACTACTCAGTAGCTCTACCTTGCCGGCTCCATCTTGCAGTCCGCCCGTCCACGTCGTGCGGGCTTTGCGCGTTGGCATCGTTGACTCCTTCTAGAAGATTCTCCAGGCATCCTACGGTCTCACCCAGGGAAGTCAACGGGCGTCGGCGACGATCGAGTTTCTCGTTCGCGCCTTAACGCGGATCAGCGTAGCGAGCCGTCGTGAAGGCGATGATCGTCGGGACGCTCAGCGCGAAGATCACCAGCATGAAGGTCACGATCACGAGCGACGATCCTCGGGTGTGGTCGTGTACGAAAGCGAATTCGATCATGCCCGAAGTAATGACGTAGGCCAGGAGTGCCCACTTAAAGACCGTGGAGAATGTCCCCCACGCGAAATCCTTCAGACGGGCCAAGAGAACCCCCGCCGTCACGAGCAAAATCGCCGCCACGATCAAGAGACCCGTCGCGAAGCCCAGTGGCGCGACGCGTGGCGCGTAGGAGGCGAGGAGTATGCCACCGACGACGACGAGGCCCAGTGCGGCGGTGGCGAGGTAACCAATTGGCGGAAAGGGTCGATCAACTTCGTGCGCGGGCGCCGACACGCCACGTGTACTCATCGCGACCCCAGTCTCGTCATGATAATGAGCGTAGCCACCTGCATAATGCCGAGGATCCCGGAGGTGTAGACGAATCGTTGCATCAACTGATGGATCAGTTGGCCGTTCGGTATGGGTTTATTCATCTCGTACAACACCGCGATATTGGCCGGCTCTAATATCCCCAGCGCTACGGTCGCCATGACGCCCACGACGCAGAACGACACTATGAGCCATACGTGATTCGGACTCGAGGCGAGGAGATTGCCTTGCGCGCGCGCCACTTGAAAACCCGTGGCGAGCGTCATCATCACCACCGTGGGCATGATGATGACCATTTTGGGCATGAAGCGGGCCGAGAACTCCGCGCGAGCGGGTATGGAGAGGCGGCCGAGAATTGGCCCAATCACCAGGCCGACAAAGAGGTCGATCCCCGTCCAGAGTCCCCCACCGACCACGTGGTTGAACACGAGTCCCCACTGCCAGTTAAAGCCAATCGAGAGCGCAACGAAGATTACGGCGAGCCCCACGATTGGCAGACCGCGCAGGGGTACGACTTGAATCTTCGGACGGTCGAACGGCGTGAAATGCGGCGCGGCCACGTCCACTACGGTCTCTTCGCTCACGGATGCTCCCTCGCCGTACTCTTTCGGTAAAACTTACACACCAAATCCGCCCGCTGGCAAGATTTACGCCACTTTGACCTCCATTTCCAAGAAAGCTCCTTCGAACAGGCACATTACTTTTCACTAAAATTTCGAAGTCGTCTCTGTCTTGCTGATGCGATGGCCGCCATCACCACACACTTTGAAGCAATGTCGAACATCGAAGTTCCTTCCGGTATACGCTGGTCGACCTTGGACCACGCAGCGCGAAGTGCCGCGGCTGACTCCAACTAAACGTAAAAGAGTTCGACTTCTGGAAGATATACCGGTGTCGACCTGACCCCGATTAGAAGTAGGCAATCATTGAGCGTCCTTTAGTCCACGATATTGATCAAGAAGCGCCACAAGCACACGCCCGAGCAGTTGATACGAAAGTTGCCACAATCGGAGCGACTCCCCGCCGATGGCGCCGACACCGCGACCATCAGCCCTCTCCTCAAACTTCACGCTTTATGCCCAGTCGTCGATCAATATCTACAGCATCAACTTTGACAACAACACCGGCTCGGATTCGACGAGCAACGAGAGCGAGAGCTGCCACGCGACGATCGCTGCATTTACCTCATCTCCAAGCGCGAAGAATGACGCGTTGGCGCGAGCTACTTTTCGACGCGGCACCATGGGGAATTTGGCGAGTCTCTCCAGGATCATTCGTTGCCCCATGCCCGAATTTAGTGAAGGAATCAGTGAAGATATAGTCCATGACACAACCACCACCTATTCACGAGACACCGCACTAAACGCGAAGTTAGCGGTCCTTGTCGCGCGTTTCCTTCACGTCGGGAGTCCACTGGGCGAACAGCGCGCGCTCGTCCAACGATCCTTGCGCGGCTTGTAGCATGGCGCGAATTCTCCGCACGTCCGAGAGAATCAGGGCGCGTTCGCTCGATGCCTCAGTGAGAAGTTTACGCGCCTCTGTGCGCGCCTCTTCTAAGAGGGCGGTCGCTTCCCGCTCGGTGAGGGCGCGGAGATCATTGCCGATGCGCTCGGCTGCCACGACCATGTGCTTTAACGAACTTTCGAGTTCCCGATGACTTGCGATCTCTCGCTCAAGTTGATCGGTGTAGGCGGTCCGTTCCTCACGCTCGGCCTTGATCTGCTCGATTACCCCGACGAACTCCTCGCGCTCGCGGGTGGCTCGGGCCACGACGCCTTCGAGCTCCTCGCGTTCCTCAATTGACCGACTCAGCCGTGCCTCGAGCTCGCGATGCGCGGACTCGAAATTCCCGCGCTCACTGGTGGATTCCGCCACCACACGCGCAAGCTGTTCGCGTGCTGCTACGTAATCGCTTTCCCGCTGATGCGCTTCATCTTCGAGTCCGTCGAGCATCGCGACAACATTCGCGAAGAACTGATCGACGACATCACGATCGTAGCCACGCAGCGCTCGCGGCAACACAAGACTTCGCAGCGCGTCGGAGGCTCGCGACAGCGGTAGTTCTGCGCTCGACAAATCAGACGACATTCGCCGAGCCTAGCCTCGTCGAAAGTTCGTGCAAGAGCCCGTCAATTCGGGCCGTCGTTACCGCAAGAGAGTCCCGCTGTACCAGCAGTTCGGGCGGGAGGGACGACGGATCGACGACAGACACGTCGGGCGCGGCGAAAGACAACGGCAGCACTCCTCGTGGACGCGTGGCGGAGGGATCCTTCTGCTCGTCCTTGCCACGAGGAGATTCCTCGTTCGCCACCTGGAGGCTTACGGTGGCGCGTTGGAGTTCGCCGGTCACCACCGCGAGATTCTGCATCACGGCCGTGTGTGAGCGAAGGTGTATCCCGTACTCGCCGATCGCGCTGACGAGCTCGCGCATCGTTTCTTTCGTCTCCTCCGATTGATCGCGGGTCAGGCGGACCTCGTCGGTCAGCTCATCCGTGTCGTGACGGCCAGTCGTCCCGGACCAGGGGACTGCGGAGGCGCCCTTCGCCGCGAACTGCTTGGCCACTTCGACCGCCTCGCGGAGTTCATGGGTCTCGGCGAGCACGCTCTGCATCGTCGCGGCGGTGCCCTCGACAATGACACGTCGGTCCTCCACCAAGCCGAGACCGAAGTAGAGGAGGAGGAGGAGCCCCGCGGCGCCGAGGAATATCACACCTTGGCGACTGTGGAGAAAAAGAAAGGGGTACCCTGCACCGGGAATCACGAAGCGCAACTTGCCGATTACATCATTGGGCTGGGTCGTAAACACGTCGGGACCGGCGTTGGCATCGCCCTTGGTGACAAAGGATAATCCCGTCACGGGATTGTGATTGACCTTGTAGATACGGTGCACGATGTGCGCGGGCAGGCCATACTGCTTCTGGTCACTCGCGGGGACATTCACCGCGATGATGTCGCCCTTATGCAACGTCTGAGGGTTCACGCTTTCGAGGAAGACGAGATCCCCGCCCTGGATCGCCGGACGCATCGAGAGGCCCTGAACCGGGACTACTGGCGGATTGACGTGACCGACCACCGCCCCCAGGACGTACGCCAACACCGCAACAATGACGAGTCCAGGCAGAACCCACCAGAGCAATCTTCTTAAGAAATTTGCTACACGCCGCCGTACTCTCATGAATCTCTCCCTGCTCGGGAGAGCGGTACTCCTGGCATTCGACTGACCCTTCCTCCCTGCGTGACCCATGGACCGCAGCGGACAGATACTCACATATACGCCCGGCTTATTCTTCTCTCAGTCATCCCACACGCGAGACATGTGCGGTCGGCTCTTGCTTAACTGATGGCCTTCACGCTCGTGAAGAAGTTGAATGTGCCGGGGACCACCTGCTGGCCGGGCGGAACCTGGCCGCCGTTGTTGACGACCTGTGCGAGCACGTACAAAGTTGCGTTCGTGATGGGGATGGTGGCGGTGCCCTGGTCACCGACGCCGGGTGGCTGACACCAAGCCCAAGTGCTCTGGCCCGCATCGGGGAGGCAAACACCGATCGTTGAGGGCGGGGCCTTTCCCGGCATGAGGTATCCTCCAATGCTGGCCTTCGAGAGGATCAACATGCCCCGTTGGAGGTCACTGGTAACTGTAGAAGTGTCGACGTTGAGGCCGCCGGTCGCCGCGGTGTCTGGCAACGCGCACACCCCGCCACCTGCTCCAACTGTGGTTGTGGCCTGGGTGTCAGTGTCAGCCACGAACAACGCTCCAGTGGCGCCGCACGAACCCGAACTGGTAGTCGTCGACACGGGATACCAAAGCCCGAGCGCCACGATGTCATTTCCGTGCAAGACGGACGTGCTGGCATTCGTCCACGCGAGGTCGATTCTGATGTTCTGGCCGGTCGTCGTATTGTTGAGGTAACTCTTCGCCACGACGATCCGAGACACGGGAACGCCGACAGTCAGGACGCCGCCGCTTGTGACTTGACCGGTCAGCGAGCTCCAACTGACGGTCGCCACGCTTCCTGTTGGAGAGGCACCGGCAAGCGGGGTGATCGTCGTGCCGAGCACACCGCTGTTGTCCAGCCAGTATCCCGAAGAAGCCAAGAATGTCACGCCGACGGCGACCGCGATGATCGCTCGTCGCCGTCTGCGGCGTCGTGCGATCCCCGTGAAGTCGATCGCGAGCGTTCGCACGTCCGACATCGCTATGACGATGACGCGGTGAAGAAGAAGGTCGGGCTGAGCGATCCGTTCGTACCGCTCGTCTGAGTGACCGAGAACGCGCCCCCGAGTCCCGTGGTCGACGTACCAAGCGTTGTCGCTGGCGCCCCGGTCGGATTACCCGTACCGTAATGGTTCGTCCCTTCCATCACGATGTCGTAATAAGCTCCTTTGGGCAGTGAAAAGGTGAGTTGGGGCTGGGTGTCGGTGAGGTACGAGCCGAAGTTCGACTGCGACACCGCCGGCGCAGCAATCCAAGTGCACGTCCCGCTACACGTGTTCGCAGTCCCGGTCTCGTTCATGGTCGTGTAGACGTTGATCGGAAACGCGAACGATGAGTAGTCGACGAGCATCGCCGCTAGGTTCGTGACGTAGACGCTAACCGTGACGTAGTTCGTCGCCGAGGTAGCGTCGACGATCGCAAGGTCGCCGGCGGTAGTGACCGCGCCCGCCGAACCCGCAACCGGGCTCCACGAAGGCGAAACGACGGAACCAACCGAAGGACTAGTGCAGGCCGTGTAAGCACCCGTACAAGGAGTATTCGTCGCCAAACCGCTGAACGCCGTCGTAGTAAGCGGGTTAGTCCCGCCGAAGCCAACAGGCAAACTCTTCGAGAGGCTACTAAGAGGCCAGACGATCGCACTCGGCGCGGCGGAGATGGCGATCGACGACGTGCCACTGTTGTCCAAGAACGACACACCCTGCGTGACCCCGAACACCGCAAGCCCCGCAACGCCCACCGTGAGGAAGCGCCTCTTGCGGCGCAGGCTGCGCGCCAGAACAGGAACAATCTCTCCTGTTGTTCCGTTATTCATTCGTCTCGCCCCCTCACCGCAATAGAAACTGATGAACCGCACACTCAACAAAAG